>LNDQ01000076.1 GCA_001464695.1 Betaproteobacteria bacterium Ga0077523
TCTCGTCTGCGGCGAGCGTGGGCACGCGAAGCCGGGGGAGGGGATGCACGGCGCGTGGGTCTCGTCTGCGGCAAGCGCAGGCGGGACTCCCCTAGTTCTCAAACCCATGCACCTAAGCGCATTGTCGGGAGAACTGGGGGAAGCCCAAACTTCCTCCTCAAGAAGGGAATCTCACTTGGATTGCTGCAGTGCCAAGTGGAGGCTCTTGGGTTTGATGACCAGGTTGCGGTTGTTGGGGTTGTAGTTGAGACCATACCAGCGTTGATCGGCGCGCTCGCTCACCTCAACGAGCTTGGTGCCGTCGAGTTGAAGGATGTCCACGCGGAAGGCCTTGGTGCCAGGCGGTAGTTCAATCCCGATGTCCTTGCCCCAGACCATCTCACCCTCGGTGATGCGAACGGTCTGTTCCGTCGGCACGTCGCGGTACTCGGCATAGGTTGCATGGACCGTAAGCCAGCCGCGGCCGTCGTAGTACGCGCGGCGGTTCGTCAGAGGGAGGAACGGCCCGCAGTCGCCATTGTTGCGTACCACGCCACCTAGCTGGAAGCCGCGTTCCCCACGATTGATTGCGCCGCTGTTCAGGCTGCGGCTGCTTCGGGAGTGCTCATGAACCCGGATGCTGTGAGGGTCGATTTTCCAGCCGGACGTGCGATTCACGTTCCAGACAGGGTGACGGTCGGAGCTGCAGTGGTCATTGGTGTGAGAGAATTTCTGCGTGCGTCGGCGCACTGTCTCGCGTTGGATACCTGTCACAGTGGCAGTCACCGTGTACTTGGCCATGACGGCAGGCACGACGGTTACCCCGATTGAGTACGTGCGGAACTTCTCGGTCTTGACCACGGTGCTCTTGAGGCGCTCCCAGAAGGACTTGGGGTCGTACACCTTGAGTACGCCGGTCCGGTACTCCACCTTTTCGCCCGACGCGAATACTCCTTGCGGACAGGAGAACTTGAGTGCTGTTTCCAGCTTGTTCACGAGGCGGCATTCGGTCTTGTCGAAACTCAGAGACGGGGTGTCATTCCCGAGCCACGACCCTTCGACGCCAACGCTGACATCTCCCATTTCTTCGCTCAGCACTCCGATGTACGAGGGGCTCGCGCGAAGCACACGGGGCGTCCGGTTGGCGAACGGCAAGGTGCCGAAGGCATCGCTGGAGCGCGCAATAGCCGCGTCGATGTCAGCCACTGGCTTGCTGAGGGCATCCCGTAGCTGTGCCACCGCGACTTCGGCGTTGTTGAACGCCTTCCGCTGCTCCTCGCTGATGCCCTGAAAGGTCTTGCCCATCAGGTCGTTACCGAGGCGGTCGAGGTCCTGCAGGAGAATCTCGGCGTGCTGCCGGATCTCGAAGGAGTTCTTCGAAACCGATGCCGACGCGGCGCTGATCACGCCATTCAGCGATTCCCGCAGGTTATGGATCTGGTTGCTGATGGCCATGTCGGCCGTTACGGCCGCTGCTTGTGCGTGCGCGGGCGTTGCGAGGATCGACATCGCCGAGGTCGCCACCATGGCGGCCACAAGAACTTCGTTGAACTTGATCTTCAAGGTGCTCTCCTGAGTATCTGTTGACTGGCATGACCCGGTTCGCTGCGCGAGTGGCAGCGAACCGGGGCTCGCGTCAGAACGTCCGACGCACGTCGACGGTCGGTGCACGGTCGTAGCCGACGCCGACCGAGGTATTGGGGTCGACGCGGTAACGGAAGTCGTGACTCTTGTCGCGCATCGCCTCGCGTTGCTGGCGACCTTGCTCCGACTGATGGAACTTCTGCATCTCCTGCATGTTGCGGTCGAGTTCGCGGTTCGCCGCGTCGTTGGCGTAGGTAATCGAGCTGGCGAGCGTCAGCAGTACGGTCAGAAGTGTCCTCGTCTTGATCGTGTCCATCTGCTTCTCCTTTTCGGGTTGAGAGTTTCGCGGTGTTCTCGAACGACGCGTGTGCGTCATCCGTGGTGCTGATGTTCGACCTTCTCCGATGAGGATGTCCGGCCAGGATCGAGGCAAACGATGAGGTGCTTGCAGTCCACACTGTTATTCGTTGGCCGAAATGAGCAGGCCCGCCCGGACAGCGGTCTACGCTGAGCGCTGCGCTGGTTCGGTGAGCAGATGTGAGCGGCACCATGGCTCCGAGGGCACAAGTGCCGACGTCCAGCGCTCCACTAACAAGTGCTAACCTAGCGCCCGACCTCTGGCCGGACTGGCTCTCGCACGACAATGAACTCGCGTGGCTACATACAGAGTCTGCTGATACCTCCGGGACTTCATCCGGTGACCTTGCGTTTTCGCTCGCCCGTGGCGGAGCGAAAATGGCAGATCGCCCAGGAAGGGGTTGCAGCCCGCGGACTCCTGGTGTTCATGCTGGTGATGATCGTGCTTCGGAGCGTCGGCGATGCTGCCAACGCCGATGAACCGGACCTCTACAACCACATTCAGTGGTGGGTGGGGTTACCCGCGCTTGCAATAGCGCTGCTATTGCTTGGGGTGCGTACGCCCTGGCGGTTCCGGCTTGTGTTGCCTTGGATCATCGATCTCCTGGTCTTGGCGTTTTCGCTCCAATTTGCATTGACTGCTGCGCACATGGCAGACGCAAATGCGATCTATCTCTTCGGATCGGTGACTTTGCTGCTCTTGCTCAACGCGCTGTTGCTGGGATTGCCGGCGGTGCATGTCATGGTGACCAATAGCCTCGCCGTCGTCGGCTATCTGTGGGGAATCCACGTCAATGCCATCGGGCACGAGTTCCGGGAGGATGCGTCGGTCTACGTGGTGCTCCTGTACTTCGCGCTCCTTGTTGCGGCTCGACACAACGAGATCGGCGCTAGGCGGCTGTTCCTTTCGAGACGTGAGGCGTCCTACGCCCGAAGGGCCGCCGAGCGGGCATTCGTTCAGCTGAACAGCGCGACGGAGGCCCGGTTGAGCTGGCTGCGGAGCATGTCGCACGTACTGGGGCACGAGCTACAGTCTCCCATGGCGGTGGTGTATCGATCTCTGAGAGACGCGCGCCGCATGGCGGCGTCGGACCCGGCAACCCTGGAGATGCTGCAACGTGCGGAGCACCACATAGAACGGGTGTCAGCGATGATTCAGTCAGCACGCGATGCTTCTCGCCTGGAGGACGCTGTGCGTTCGGCGGAACGACTCCCGACGGACCTATCCCGATTGATTGGGCGCTACGTGGACGATGTATCGGTGTTGCCGCAGTATCAGAATGTGAGCCTGAGATTCATTCCATGTGGCGTACTGCGTGTTCAATGCAGCAGCCAACACATCGAGCAGTTGCTCGACAAGCTGCTGAGCAATGCCGCCGATTTCTCCGAAGCGGGAGCCGATGTTGAGGTCATCCTCTCGCAGAGCGCTACCGACCAGTCAGATGCAGCGCGGACTTCCGCGCTGATTCATGTGCGCAATCGAGGACCGCTTCTTTGCGACTCAGCGGAGGAACTCTTCAAGCCATTCCGTTCGGCGCGTCCCGAAGAAATGAAGACCGGAACCAACATTGGGGTCGGTCTGTACATCGCGCGGATGATCGCGCGCTTCCATGAGGGAGACCTGACGGCGAGAGATCTACCTGATGGTTCCGGTGTGGAGTTCGTGGTGTCCTTGCCGTTGATCGAATACTCAGAGTCTGCCGGTACCTGAGCGGATCTTAGCCGTTCTCTTCTACCCAGCGGTATCCCTTCGCGTGAACGGTCTTGATGGAATCGAACTCCGGGTCGACGGCCTCGAACTTCTTTCGGATAGCCCGAATGTGCTGCACCATGCCGTTGTCGGACATCACCGTTTGCGCAGCTTTCATCAGGTCGCGGATGCTTTTGACCTGACCAGGTGACTGCGCGAGACACTTTGTGATCCAGATCTGGGTCAGCGTCAGATCCACCGGTTTTCCCTTCCAGGCAATGAGGTCACGTGACATATCCACGCGAAGACTGCCTTCGTTCTGGAAGCGGGTGCTGTCGGTCAAGGCGGCATGGCGCTTCAGCAGTGAGCGGATACGGGCGATCAGAAGCTCTGCAGAGGTTTGCTTGGTGATGTAGTCGTCCGCTCCGGCGCGCCTCCCGAGGATCTCGGTGATGTCGCTGGCCTGTGCCGTCAGGAAAATGATGGGAACGACTTGAGACACTTTGCGGATCTCCGCGCAGATGTCGATGCCTGCTTCCAGATCGTTGTCCAGCGCTACGTCCAGGACAGCTATGTCAGGCGGCTGTCGTTGGAACGCCTCCAGCGCGGAGGATTTGCTCGTGTACAGCGCCACTTCGAACCCGCACTTCTTGAGCAGCGGAGTGTAGTAGTCGGAGAACTGCTTTTCGTCTTCGACGTAGGCGACCACGGGGTGATGTGTGGTATCGGTCATTGATCCGGCAACGTCCGGGTTGGTGGAGCTTTGCATGATTGGCGGCGCCGCTCGCGAGCGATCCCTGAAAGGCGGAGGTTCGAGTCCATTTACGGCCCCATTATCGTCTCGGCTCACAGCGTCAGGGATGAATGGTGAGCGCAAGATGTGAGGAATTGTGAGTCCAAGCGCGATCGGCCTGAGATGGTCGTTCGCGTACGTCGGCCACGGCGTTCCCTCACCCTCGATCCCTCTCCCGGGGGAAAGGGATGCAGAGCTGAACTTCTCCCGGACCTTGCAGATTACAACCCTGACCATCAATCGTCGTGGTGGGGTTCAGGTTGCGGTTATACTAGAAACAACCGTGGGTTAGTATAACTCCCTCAATGCCCCAGCTCTTTACCGAACTTGGCCTTTCCGCCCAGACGGCCTACGCCCAGCTCCTGGATGCAAGTCTGGGCGCCGAGCACGCGCGGTCGGTCGCCGATCTGCCGGGCTCCTTCAATGCCAAGACGGTGAAGGGGCGGCTCTACTGGTACTTCCAGTACACCGAGCCCTCGGGAAAGCTCCGCCAGGTGTACGTGGGGCCCGATGGCGAGGCGGTGCAGCGCCTGATGCAACGCAAGACCGAAGCGAACGTCTCCGCGGCGCTGCAGCCGTTGGCGCGGTCGGCACTCGCGCTGGGCTGCGCGGGTATCCTCCCGCGCCATTTCCGCGTTGTCCGACGCTTGGCGGACTATGGATTGTTCCGGGCGGGTGGAGTTCTGGTCGGAACCCACGCGTTTCTCGCGTTCGGCAACATGCTGGGCGTGAAGTGGTCGACGATGGAGCGCACGCAGGATATCGATCTGGCGCACCCAGGCAAGTCGATAGCGTTGGTGCTGCCGGGAGACGATGAGGCTCGAGTGGACGATGCCATCACGTCGCTCGAGATGGGATTCCTGCCCGTGACTGGTCTGGGCGGTGCCGCAGGGGCGACTTATCTGATCCCGAAGGAGCCAGAGTTCCGGCTGGATTTTCTCACGACGTTGCATCGTGGTGGCGATCGGCCGTTTCCTCATCCGCGATTGGGTATTCCTCTGCAACCGTTGCCCTTCATGGAGTTTTCGTTGGAGGGTATCGAGCAGACCGTGCTCTTCTGCCCGGAAGGGGCAGTGCTGGTGAACGTACCGGACCCGGCGCGCTTCGCACTGCATAAGCTGCTGGTGCATGCAGAGCGCAAGGGTACCTTCCGCGCCAAGTCCAACAAGGATCTCGCGCAGTCGGCGCACTTGCTTGACTATCTCTGGATGCATCGGCGAGCGCAACTCGGTGAGGTCGTTGTCGACCTGCTGGGTCGCGGAGCGGGGTGGGTGAACCGCTTTCGGCAAGGTGTCGAGGCGTTGCGTCGGGTTTATCCCGCGCTCGAGGTCGCCGGTGCGTTGGTGGAGGCGGTCGAGTCAGGTGCGGCGCGCGGCGGTAGGCGGGCGAACAGGGAGGGCACGCCCCCATCCTAACCGTCCCCCGGCGAAGCCGGGGGAAGGCGGGGGAAGGTTGGGATGGGGGCAGCGCCTCTCGCAGGACGAGAACGCTACTTCACCCCTCTGAACCCCTCCGGATTCATCGACTGCCACTTCCATCCATCGCGGCACATGTCGTCAACGCCTCGCTCCGCCTTCCACCCCAGCATCTGCAGCGCCAGCGCCGGATCAGCGTAGACGACAGCTACATCTCCCGGCCGCCGTGCCACGATCTGATACGCCACCTTCTTCCCGCTCGCCTTCTCGAACGCGCGCACCATCTCGAGCACGGTGTAGCCGCGCCCGGTGCCGAGGTTGACCGCGAGCAATCCACCATCGCCCGCGCGCTCCAGCGCCTTCACGTGACCGATCGCGAGATCGACCACGTGGATGTAGTCGCGCACGCCCGTGCCGTCGACGGTGGGGTAGTCGTTGCCGTACACCTGCAACTGCTCCCGCCGGCCCACGGCGACCTGCGCGATGAAAGGCATGAGGTTGTTCGGAATGCCCTGGGGGTCTTCGCCAATCAAGCCGCTCTCGTGCGCGCCAACGGGGTTGAAGTACCGCAACAGCGTGAGTTTCCACGACGGGTCGGAAACGTGCAGGTCTTTCAGGATCTGCTCGCTCATCAACTTGGTCTGCCCGTAAGGATTCGTGGCGCGTAATGGCGCATCCTCCCGCACCGGCACCGAGTCGGGGTCGCCATACACGGTGGCCGACGAGCTGAAGACGAGGTGCTTCGATCCGTGCCGCGCCAGCCCGCGCACGAGGGCGGTCAGGCTGGCGAGATTGTTCTCGTAATAGTCGATGGGTTTCGCCACCGACTCACCCACGGCCTTGAATGCGGCGAAGTGGATGGCCGCGTCGATCTTGCGCCCGCTGAATGCGCGGTCGAGCACGCCTTCATCCTGCACGCGACCTTTCACGAACACGGGGCGCTTGCCGGCGATAGTGGCGATGCGGTCGATGACGACTGCGTGGCTGTTGGAAAGATCGTCGACGATGACGACCTCGTGGCCCGCATCGAGCAGGGCGATGGAGGTGTGGGAGCCGATGTAGCCGGCGCCACCGGTGACTAGGACTTGCATGAGCTTGTAATCGAGGATGGAGGTGGGATTGTAGTTGCCGCACGCACGGATTGGACCACTGGCTTCGTTGACGGCAAGTACTGACGATGTGTAGACTGGTCGTCCAGTGGTCGGAATGGAAGGTCGCGAGATGACAGAAGTCGGTGCCTATGACGCCAAAACCCACTTGGCCGAGTTGCTCGAACGCGTGCAGCAGGGGGAGCGTTTCGTCATCACCAAGCACGGCCGCCCGGTGGCCGAACTCGTTCCGACGTCCGCCGTAGATGCCCATGCAGTCAGGTCGGCACTCGCGGAAGTCGTGCAGGCAAGGGCTTGGCTGGAGCGGCGTGGCGTCACATTGAAGGCCGTGCTGGCTCCGGGCGAGAGTGTGCGTGATCTGGCCCACAACGGGCATCGCTACTGATGTCTTTCGTGCTGGATTCGTCCGTCGCGCTGGCTTGGGTGCTGCCGGATGAATCCAGTGCCGAAGCGGACCTTCTGATGGGCCGGTTGACCGAGATCCGGGCAGTGGTCCCTTCTCTCTGGCCCCTCGAGGTCGGCAATGCGCTGCTGATGGCATCCCGGCGAGCGCGCATCGATTCGACCAAGATCAAGAATCTCCTCGCAGTCTTGTACGCGCTGCCGATCGATTTCGACGCCAGCCCCGATCGTGAGTCATCCATGCGAACGATGTCGCTGGCGGAACAGCAAGATCTCACTACGTACGATGCGAGCTACCTCGAACTGGCAATACGCAGGAAGCTCCCTCTCGCAACGTTCGACAGTCGGCTGAAGGCCGCGTCGGCGGCGGTCGGCGTTTCATTGCTCACATGATGGATTGTTCTCGAGAACAGGAAATGACTACATCAACCAAGATCCTCGTCACCGGCGGCGCCGGCTTCATCGGCGCCAACTTCGTCCTCAACTGGCCTTATGCCGAACGCGGCGCGGTAGTCAATCTCGATAAGCTCACCTACGCCGGCAATCTCGAAAGCCTGAAGTCGCTCGAGGGCAACGCCGGGCACATCTTCGTGCACGGCGACATCGGCGATCGTGCGTTGGTGGGCAAACTGTTACGTGAACATCGCCCGGTCGCGGTCGTCAACTTTGCGGCCGAGAGCCACGTGGACCGCTCGATCCACGGCCCGGAAGATTTCATCCAGACCAACGTGGTCGGCACCTTCCACCTGCTGGAGGAAGTACGCGGCTATTGGACCGAAACGCTGGGCAAGGATGCATCGTTTCGATTTCTGCACGTGTCCACTGACGAAGTCTACGGAACTCTTGCGCCGAGCGACCCCGCGTTCACGGAAGAGACTGCGTTCGCCCCCAACAGCCCCTACGCGGCATCGAAGGCATCGTCCGACCACCTGGTGCGCGCATATCACCACACGTATGGTGTGCCGGTGCTCACGACGAATTGCTCCAACAACTACGGCCCGTATCACTTCCCCGAGAAGCTGATTCCCCTGATGATCCACAACGCGCTCGCCGGCAAGCCACTGCCGGTGTATGGTGATGGGCAGCAGGTGCGCGATTGGTTGTTCGTGGAAGACCATTGCGCCGCTATCCGCACGGTGCTCGCCAAGGGCAAGCCCGGCGAGACCTACAACGTCGGAGGCCGCAGCGAGATGCAGAATCTCGACGTGGTGAAGATCCTGTGCGCCATCCTCGACAAAGAGAGCCCACGCGCGGACGGCAAGTCGTATTCGACCCAGGTGGCCTTCGTCGCCGACCGGCCCGGTCACGATCGGCGCTATGCGATCAACTGCGCCAAGCTCGAACGCGAGCTGGGGTGGTCACCGAAGGAGACGTTCGAGACCGGAATCCGCAAGACGGTTCGGTGGTACCTCGATCACGCCGACTGGGTGAAGAACGTGACGAGCGGCGAATACCGCAAGTGGGTGGAGAAGCAGTACGCGAAGGCGTAACGGATCTGCTCTCCTTCTCCCACCAACGGTGGGGGAATGTAAGTAGGGGCGCGTCTCGTCCCCGTCACGCGCAAGCACTCCTTCCCCGGTCGAAGATTGGGGAAGGTTGGGATGGGGGCAGGTGTTCTTGCGACCGCCGCATGCCCCCACCCTGACCCTCCCCCGGCGAAGCCGGGGGAGGGAATGTAAGTAGGGGCGCGTCGCGTCCCCGTTACGCGCAGGCACTCCTTCCCCCGTCGAAGGTGGGGGAAAGTTGGGATGGGGGCAAGACCTGCTCACCAGTCTCACATCGCCATGGCGGGTTCGAATCCCGTGGTATTGTGCTGACATGTCAGCAATCGGCCCCGGTCAATGAAACCCAGAATGGCTGGAGCGCTCGCTCGAAAGACCGAGAACGCCACCGCACGCAGAACACAGAATCTCGCAGCAAAGCGCGCGCAACGTGCCCGCGATGCAGCTGCGGGATACGTCCCCTGTCAGGTCAAGCTTCCGAGGGCGTCGGCCGAGAAGCTGCGCGCTGCCCTTCAGATGCAGGGCTTCGAACAGGCGCTGGCGGATTTTCTGGACCGCTGCGTCGTGGAAGTCGCGAACTATCCTCAACTCGCGTTCCTCCTGTGGAATCGGCGCGACAAATTCCTTCCCGCTGCCGAAGCCTTCACGCTGTATGAACACAACTGGCGATGGATCGACGAAAAGGCCCTTGCCCCGGAGGAGCGTGAGTTGATCGAAAGGTTGAAGCAGACCTTCGGTCATGGGGTCATCAATGCGTGAGCTTCGGTTCACTCGTGAACGGCATCGTTCCGTTGCCACGGCGCTGGGGCTGCTTGACGCCGAGTTTCTAAGCACAGCAGCCTGCTGCTTCGCGGGCGGCACGAGAATCGTGCTCGAACTGGGCGAGTACCGTGAGTCTGAGGACATGGATTTCCTCTGCGCGGATCGGGATGGGTACCGTGCATTGCGCACGGAAGTCTCGCAATGGTCGCTGGGCAGGGTAGTGCAGGCTCCGGTCCGTCTTCTGCGGGAGGTTCGATTGGATCGCTACGGCATCCGGACAATGCTCGACCTCGATGGCCGGCCCATGAAGTTCGAGATCGTATTCGAGGGCCGGATTCCGCTAGGCCAGGAGTACGTCGGTGGAACGGACGTTCCCTGCCTGGACCAATCGTCATGCATCGCGGAGAAGTTCCTTGCCAACGCTGACCGCGGCGGCGACGACGCGTATTGGGGGCGCGACGTCATCGATCTCGCGTTCATGATTGATGCATGGGGAATCGAGGTCGCGAAGCAGGGCCTCGAAGTTGCCCGTGGCGCTTACGGCGATGTGGTGGTCAGGGCGGCGGGTGAGGCAGCCGGCCGCCTGCAAGGGGATGCCAAATGGCAGCAGAAGTGCTTCGAGCGCTTGTCCATGAAGCCTTCTGGGCGGCTCTCAGCGGGGCTTCGTGCGCTCGCTATGCCAATGAAATAGCGGAGAAACTGCCCCGGTTGCCGGTTTCTGCGGAATAGGGGCACGACGGGGTTGCCAAGCCCCAAGCCCAGGCGTAGAAATCGGGTCGAGCGACCCAGCCAGCCGGGGGACGACAGAGCAGGCGGGTCCGCAATCGATCGGGAGCAACCCACGATGGCTGACCAGCTTTCTCGCCCTGCGCTGGCGATGCAGGGGAGGAGACGTCTGCAGTCCCTTCGCCCACGAACCCTGCTACAGGCACTCCTTCCCCCAACGATGCTGGGGGAACTTCTGCGTGGAACCCTAGGCCTGCGCCAGCGTGTGGCACTCCTTCCCCCAACAACGTTGGGGGAAGGTTGGGATGGGGGCCGGTGGTCCTCGAGGGGTCCGTCTCCCTCCCTGTTCGTGACCCTGGCCTGCGCCCTCTCGTTGCCACTCGTCACGCAAGCCGACAACACCGTCGGCAAAGGCGTCGCCCCGCCCAAGCACAAGTGGACCGAGTTCGTTCAGGTCAAGGGCCAACCCGAACCCGTACCCGCCGAATGGGTGTCGACCCCGGAAGGGCAGTTCGCCCACTCGATCGTGATCCCCAACCCCGTTCCCAAGGACAGCGGATACCGGTGGTGGTGGAGTGCGAAGAAGTACTTCCTGCACCTGTGCGAAAAGGAGGCGGGGGAGTTTGTGTTCAAGACGGCGGAGAACGTGGAGGGGTTTTTGTTTATGCGGCCGCCAAAACGGCCGACGGACTTCGACTTGAAGGATCTCTACAAGCTCGAGTCTCCAAATTTCGAACGATCTTTCCAGGCGTATCGAGACGACATCCGCTCGCGAGGCCGGCACTTTTCGTCACCCGGCAGAAACTACCTATACGTCGAAGAGCCGGATATGGCTGCAGGCATTACCACTCGGAAATATCTAAGGGCCAGCACTTACGACGGAAAAGCCTTTGAGCTTTCCCGAGTCGAGCACTTGGACATTGCGTCCAGCAAGTATGCTGTGACGTGGCGAGGTCTTCGTAGGCCGAGGGATCGCGAGCACGGTATATCAGGGGCCGAGGTCATCGTCATCAATCTCGAATCTAATGCAGTCATGGCGATTTGGCGCGACTTCGGATTGACGCAGGGAAGAGGATTCCTAAACGACGACGTATGGTGGCTGAACGCGGCAGTGTGTCCACAGTTTTATTTGCGCTACTCAAGACCTGATCTTGAGCAAAGATACGGATTCATAAGCTCTGTGTTGCGCCCGCCGCCAGACTCGAAAGAGGCGAAGTGACTGCCTCCGTCATTCCAACGTGGTACGACTTCTACTTGCAGCAGGCTGCAGCAGAGGCGTACTTTGAAGGAGTTGATCTTGCCCGTGACGACGACATACTCGTGCGGTTGTCGAATGGCAACAATCGACCGAACTTCGTGGTCGACCCCAAGCCCCTGGGTAAGAGTCGCCTGACGGATGAACAGGCCTCCGAATTCCTATCTGAATTCGAGATCCTCCACCAATGGTCCGACAACCCGCTCCGCCAAGGCAGCCTCTCCCCCGGCGATCCCGGCTACCTGGAACTGAACGGCGAGCAACTCCTCGCCAACACAGGCCTTTCCGCAACGCTCATCCAGAACCGCGAAACCGGCGCCTACACGCTCTCGATTCGAAGCACGGAATACCTCACCGCTGACAACGGCGGAGACAAGGGCCGCGATCTGCTGGGGTCGGACATTCTGGGCTTGGGTCTCAATGGTTTCGCGTTTGCGCAGATCGACGCGCTCGAACGCTACTACGCGTGGCTGCTGGAGAACGTTCCTGGCTTCTCCGAGGGCCCTCTGTTCGTCACGGGTTACTCGCTGGGCGGACACCTCGCGACCGTCTTCACGGAAATGCATCCGGAGGTGATCCACGCCTACACGTTCAACGGCGCCGGTCGAGGCGACTGGGACGCATCGACAGGCAATCTCTACGATATCGTCGACTTTTATCGATCGGTTCTGCGAGATCCTTCTTCCGCCCCGCTGACTGGGGTGGATTCTGAGGTCGGGCTCCTGCTGCGGACGTACGCACTCGCGGTCGCATCCGACCAGCTGAACCCGGTAGACATTTACTCCGACCCGCGCAACGCGTGGGCAGTCGCAGCAACTGTGGCGCGGTTCGGCATCCGATCGCTCGCCGACATCGCTACGGCGGACGGCTCCTTGACGGACCCTGCGCGCACCGGACTGAGCAACAACGCCGACGCGCGAATCACGCAGTTGTACGGCCGCGCCGAGAACGGCGACTACGAGTTGGTCGCCAATTCCGGCGTACACGGCCCTTCACAGAGTTTGTTCATCGAAGACCAGCCCGATGTATCCGGACTGTTCGGGCTGATCGAACGCTTCGAATCGGGCGGCTACGGCTCGACCCACAGCATCACGTTGCTCGGCGACTCCCTCGCCGTGATGCGCCTGTTCACCCGTCTGGACCCGACCCTCACGCCCGACACCTTGCGCCAGATCTTCGCGGCGGCCTCCAACGAAAGGGCGACGGGTTTCATCCTCACCGGCGGCACCGCGGAAAGCGCTTCTCTGGAGACGATCGTCCGCTCCCTCGGCCGGCTGTATCGCCTGGACCTGGAAGCCATGGAACCCGTCGTTGCCGACGAGGGCTTCGCAGATTTCACCCAACGCAACATCTTCCACCGCAACCTCAAGCTGCTGGAAAGTGCCATCGGAACCCCCGAGGATTTCGAGGTCATCCCGCTCGCGACCCTCCCCGCAGCGGAACTCCTCGCCCTGGCCCACGAATCGAGCGACCGCGGCCTCGCCGTCCGCTACGCATTGTCGGCACTCGACCCCTTCGCCGTCATCGGCCCGGACTACGAGAACTTGCACAACGCCGATGGTGCCCTCGACCTGTGGGATGCCGAGTCGCGCGAAGGTGCATTGACGCCCGACTGGCTGAACGACCGCATCGCGTTCCTGACATGGAAGAACCTCGCGGGTCGCGACGACAGTGCCACCGCGACAATCCACGACGGTGAAAGGGCCCGGTTCATCGACAGCGAAACACGCACCGACCTCCTGGTCCTGGAGCCGAACGACGACGCCAACGAGATGCCGTTGAACATCGTGCGGCAATTCGCGTTCGGCGGGGAGCGCTCGGATTCACTCACTGGCGGCTCCACCAACGACCGCATCTACGGTGGCGCAGGCACCGACTATCTGTCCGGTGGCAGGGGCAACGATCGCGTCGAGGGCGGGCTCGGTCTGGACGTCTACGCCTATCGGGCCATCGATACCCTGCTGGTGGACATCGATGACGGCATCGACCGGATCCTCGATATCGACGGCAAGGGTGTCCTCCGCTTCACTTCGCAATCCGGTATCGAGTCGAATCCGGTGTCGACTGTGATCGCAGACGCTTCCCGTCCGATCGAAGGCGGCAAGTGGTCCAGCGCCGACGGACGTTTCCTCTTCACTGTGTCGGGCGACCCGGGCGGTGCACGCGCACTCTTCCAGGACGGCGATTTCGGCATCCATCTGCGCCCGCTCAAGACGCTGCCGGAACACACCGAAACCATTCTCGGCGATCGCGCCACCCGCGATGTCAACCCGGATGTCCCCGGGGTGCAGGAAGGCCGGGACCAGTTCAACCGCGTGCTGACGACCGAGGAACCCGGCCCGCCACGGGACGACTTGCTGTTCGGCCGTTGGCCCTACATCGATCCGGTAACGCACACCTGGGCGGTGCCGGTCCCCGGTCAACCCGGTGAGCGGATCGACGGCGGCGCCGGCGACGACATCATCGTGGCCGACCCGATGAGCCCGTTCCAGATCATCGCCGAGCCGTTGCAGGAAGAGGTCTTCAACGGCCAGCGGCCTCTGAACAACGACGATCGCATCATCGGCGGTGCCGGCCGCGATCGCGTCTATGCCGGTGGCGGCGACGACTTCGTCGAGGGCGGATTGGCAGGTGTCTTCCGCGGCGAAGAAGGTGACGTTGTCGACGCCGGTGCCGGCGATGATGTGGTCTACGGCGACGAGTTCGTGGGGCTCGATACCGCCATCGAGTTGGGAAACGTCGCGCAATCATCACCCGCAAAAGGCGACTTCCTGTCCGGCGGCGCCGGCGATGACCAACTGATCGGCGCCACTGCGCAGGACGTGCTCCTCGGCGGCGGCGGCGCGGATCTCCTCATCGGCGGTTCTGGCGACGACGTGCTCGATGGCGGCGCGGGGGACGTGGCGGTGAACCTGGAATGGAGCGTCGAGCGCCTCACGCGCGTCAACGACGGCGTCGCGGTGGATCGCGTCGTGTACACCGGTGTCGAGCTTCGCGACGTTTCGACCGATGACCGCGACACCATCTACGGTGGAAAAGGGTCGGATTGGGCGTTCGGCGGCGAGGGCGACGACTTCATCGATGGTGGTGCCGACGACGACGTCGTCTACGGCAACGGTGGCGCCGACACGTTGCTGGGCGGCGATGGCAACGATGTACTCGTCGGTGACGCCTCCGTCGGCGGAATGCCCGCGACGGCTGCCGGCGACTACCTCGACGGCGGCGCCGGCTCGGATCAACTCTACGGTGACACCGGCGACGACATTCTGTCCGGCGGCGCTGGCACCGACTTCCTGTTCGGCGGTGCCGGCCGCGACATCTATCTCTTCGAACGCGGCGACGGCGAGGACTGGATCGTCGATACGCCGGCCAACGCCAACGCACAGGATGCCAGCATTTTCGTCTTCGGTAGCGGGTTCGGTCGCGATGCGGTGAAGTTCCGCCCCGGCAGCCTCCTCATCGATTTCGGCCTCGCGGACCCCGACGATCCCACTGCCTTCGATCGGATCCACATCGAGGGTTTCAATCCTGACGATCCGCTAGCGACGCCGGTCGTGGCCGAACTGCGCTTCTCTGATGGCGCGGTGTTGACCTATGCCGACATCCTGGCCCAGGGCTTCGACATCGACGGCACCGACGGGCATGACGACGGCCGTGACGCGGCGCACGCCGCACTGTTCGGCACGGGTGTGGGCGACCGGATTCGCGGGTTCGCAGGCAACGATGCGCTCTCCGGGCTGGCCGGCGACGACGTACTCGACGGCGGCGACGGCATCGACACGCTGTACGGCGGCGCGGGCGCAGATGATCTGATCGGTGGCGCCGATATGGACCGCCTGTGGGGCGGTGCCGGTCAGGACCGCTACTTCGTGCAGGACGGCGATATTCTCGGCGATGCCGAAGGCGGCGATCTCGTGATGCTGCCGCATGGGGTCGCCATCGCGGCGCTCGCAGCGAACATGGGCTGGAGCGACGGCGTGGCGATGGCCGAGGTGCTGGTCGGCGAACAAGTGCTGTTCCGCGTGATCCCCAACGGAGACACGGTCGCCGGTCTGACGCTCGTGGAATCCGGAGGCAGCACGTCGCCGCTCGCGGAACTGCTCGGCGCGACCCTGCATGACCCGCAGTTCGTGACCGGCTCGCCGTCCCACGATGTCATCTCGGGTTTCGCGGCGGCCGATTCACTGCGCGGTGGTTTCGGCAACGATCGGCTCGCCGGTTACGACGGCACCGATACGCTGGAAGGTGGCTGGGGCGACGATCTCCTCATCGGCGGGGCCGATGCGGATGCGCTGTTCGGCGATGCCGGCGACGACGAATACCGGTTCGCCGCGGGCGACGGCCACGATCGCATCGACGATCGCGGCGACGGCGACGATATCGTGCGCTTCGATGCGAGTGTGGTGTCGGCCTCGATCGTCCCGCTGCGCATGGGCAACGGCGATCTCAACCTGCGCTACGGCAACGGCGACACCGTGACCATCGTGGGGCAATTCAGCGACCCGCTTCGTCGCATCGAGCGCATCATCGCTGCGGACGGCACGGAGTGGACTGCGGCGGCGCTGGCGGTGTTGCCGATCACCCCGATCACCGGCACTGATGACGCGGACGTGCTGGTGGGAACCGCTGCCGATGAGACGCTCGAAGGCGGCGCGGGTGACGATCTGCTCGACGGCCGCGGCGGTGCCGACACGCTGCGCGGCGGTGCCGGACATGACACGTATCGGCTGGCCTGGGGCGGCGGTCACGATCGGGTCGAAGAAAGCGGAGGCGGGGCCATCGTCCTCGATGCTGCCGTCGGGTTCGACGACATCACCATTCGGCACGACGAAGGCGATCTCGTCGTCGCGCTCGACGGCAGCACCAGTCTGCGGCTTGCCGGTGCTGCAGATCAAGCCGCGCAATGGAACGTCACCGATGCCACCGGAGCGTCGCTGAGCGCGGCGAGCCTGCTCGAAACGTCGGACCTGCGGGCGGCCGATCTGCTCGCCACGTCGCGGCACGAATACCTCGTGAACCTGAAGGCGGGCTGGCCGGCGGTCTGGGCGAGCGATGGCTACATTCCGAGCGGTGGTGGCGCGATGGGCAAGGAGCCGTCGACCGTGGGATGGACCGAGGCCGCCACCAACGTGTACATGACGACCGTGCGGATGCCCGAAGGTGTGGTCACCGGCGAGACCATGCGTGTCATCGGCGGCAGCGGTGTCGAGAACCTCGTGGTGACGCGCAACCTGCGCCGGGTGACGGAAGCCGAAGTGGTGGGCGATGCCGCTTTGATCGAAGTGGCGATGGTGCCCGAGTTGCTGCCGGTCACCTACGATCACACCGTCGTGCTCGAGATCGATCGAAGTACGTCCTTCGTCGGCAACGGTCCGTCGTCGGTGTCGTTCTTCGACCCCACGCCCGACATCGACGACGACTCGTTCTTCGTCACCACCACCATCCAGACGTTCGTGCTCTATCACCACGGCTACGCGGTGGGCGCTGGGTCCACGTTGGTGAACCGCGCGAACCACCTCATGCAGTTTCGCATCCCGGTCGTCGAGGCCGGGGCCGGTGCGAACCGAGTCGAGTACGCAGGCTCGGGTGTGTTCGATGGAGGCGCCGGCGACGACGAGATCCTGCACATGTCGCGGCAGAAAGAGGGCAGTCTCACAGCCTTCCAGTACGTTCCGAAGTTGCGCGGTGTCGGTGCCTGGTTGTCCGGCGGCGCGGGCAACGATCGTGTGGTCGGTTCGGCGGACGTGGACGTGCTCGCCGGAGGCGCGGGCGACGATGTGCTCGAAGGCGGTTTCGGTGCGGATCGCTACTGGATCCTCGCCTCCGATGCGGGGTCCGATCTCATCGTCGATCCGGTGCAGCGCGTGGACGGGGAGTCGAACGGTGGTCTGCGCGCGGCATTCGACCGGTGGCTCGCGCGCAGCGGCGAGCCCGCGGATCGTGCCGCCCATGTCTACACCATTGACGACGAACGCATGATGCGCGCCGCGGTGGTGGAGCGCGACGTGCTGTCCTTCGGGCCGGGCATCGACGACGACGATGTCGTCGCCACCATGGAAGCGGTGACGTCCGGCGCGTACGCCGGGCAGACCATGCTCTCGCTGCAGTGGGCCGGCGGCGGCGTGCAGCTGCCGACGGGCGCCGAATCCGAGTGGCGGCACCAGATGCCGTGGCAGACCGGCATCATTCCCTTGCTCGGGTCCGGTGCCGGCATCGAGCGCTTCGAGTTCGCCGACGGTACGGTGTTGTCGCTCACGGAACTGCGTCGCAGCGTCCTGCATGGTGCGGACGACATCGTGCTGGCACGCGGCGATGGCGCGGTGACCATCGCCTCCGCTCAGACCGGGCGGCGCCTGCGCTTCGGGCCCGACATTTTCCCGCGGGATCTGGTGTTGCGGCGCGAAGGGCATGACGTCCTGATCGGCATCGCGGGCACGACCGATTCGTGGCGTATCGAGGATTGGTTCGATGCTGCCGGCTCACCGACACCGGGTTCGATCCGCTTCCACGACACCGGGTACTGGGAGGCTTCCCAGTTGACCGGGCACCTGCTGATGGTCGACGGCAGCGAAGGCAGCGATACCCTGACCGGCCTCGAAGGCCTCGAGAACACGTTGAACGGCCTCGGGGGTGACGACGTGCTCGTCGGCGGTGATCGCAACGACGGGATGTACGGTGGCGAGGGCAACGACATCCTCGAGGGCGATAGTCGCCTCGCCGTGCCGTTGATCGTGCGGGCGCGCGGTTCGTCCGCGCAGGGCGTCGACGCCCGCATGGAGGTGCGCGTCGACGGCGCGCTGGTGGGCACGGTCGACGTCCCGCAGGTAAGTGCGTTCCAGTCGTACCGATTCGACCTGACGGTCACGCGTGGCGAGGCCCATCGCATCGACGTGGCCTTCGTCAACGACGCGTATTTCCCCGACCTGAAGCAGGACCGCAATCTCTTCCTCGAGTCGATCGAGATCGGCGGCACGCGCGTCGTGCCGACCAGCGCAGGCGTTCGCTACGATCGGGGTGGCGGCACTGCGGCGTACGACGGCGTCGACGTGCTCGCGGGGCAGGTCGCGATGCCGTGGAGCGGCGCCATGCGCTTCGAGCTACCCGCGTCCGTGTTCGGAATGGCCGGCGACGACCTGCTCGACGGTGGCCCGGGTGCCGACCGCATGATCGGCGGGGCAGGCGACGATACCTATCGTGTGGACGACGCCGGGGACGAGGTGATCGAGACGACCACCGGCGGTTGGGACCAGATCTTCGCGACGACGACGTATCAATTGCCCGAGGGCGTCGAGTTGCTGGTGCTGGAGACCGAAGGGCACACTGCCCGCGGGAGCCGGCGCGACGACTTGCTGGTCGGTAGCTGGGGCAACGACATCGTCCTCGGCGGTGCCGGTCACGACATGCTGCAAGGCGGCAGCGGCGATGATCGACTCGAAGGCGAAGGTGTGGTGTCCACCAGCCTCATCGTGCGGGCGAGAGGTTCGAATGCTGCCGGCGTTCAGGCGCGCATGGAGCTGCGGGTCGACGGTGTTGCGGTGGGCACGTTCGACGTCGACCCCACTGCGTTTCGCGACTACACGGTCACGTTGATGACGAACGACAGTGCTGCGCGCGCGGTCGACGTTGCTTTCGTGAACGATGCGTACTTTCCGGATCGCGGTGAGGACCGCAATCTGTTCGTGCAGTCCGTCACGTTCGGTGGCGCGTCAAAGGTGCCCGCTGCGACCACCGCCACGTACGATCGCGGATCGGGCACGCGCGCTTACGATGGCCTCGATCTGGTGGCCGGCCAGAGCACCATGCCTTGGAGCGGGGCGTTGCGCTTCGTGTTTGCGGAGTCGGCCGCGCTTAACGATCTGCTCGAAGGCGGATGGGGTGACGACGAACTCGTCGGCGGAGCGGGCAACGATTTTCTCGCGGGGGGGCCAGGGGCGGATCTCAATGTGGTCGGCAGCGGGACCGACATCGTCGCGTTCAATCACGGCGACGGTGATGATCGTGTCGAGCTCGCCGACACCGCCGTTGCTCACCTGTCCCTCGGCGGTGGCATCGTGAAGGAACAGATGCGCTTCGGTCGCAGCGGTGATGACCTCGTGGTCCGCACAGGCATGGAGGGCGATCGACTGACCTTCGCCGAATGGTTCCACGGCGCAACGCGTCCGGCGGGAGCGCAGTTCCAGTTCGTCGGCACTCGCCTGCTCGACGACGGCACCGCGGCCACCACCGTGGAGCGCTACGATTTCGCTACCGTGATCGCGGGCCTGCACGCCGATCAGAATGCCGGGCAGGAGATCGCGGGGCAGTGGGAGCAGGCCTTCCTGGCGATGGATGCCATGGATGCCGCCGGCGGGCCGGAAGCGCTGGGCGGCGATCTTGCGCTCCAGTACGGGCTGGTCGGGTCGTTCTCCGGCATGCCTGTTGCAACGGGTCAGGCCGCCCTGAGGGCTTCGGTATTCGGTTCGGTACCGCAGGCTGTGCTGGTGTCTGAACCGTTCGACCCGAGCGTGCGTCGCCTCGCCTGAGATAAGGTGGTCCGCCCAAATGGGGCCGCTTCTGTTGGGGCAGCCCACCGAGGGCCAGGCGGCGGCAGGAAGGCGGGGATAGCGCCTGTCTGGGTTATTCTCTCGCTCCGCGCCTGGTCGGCCCCGATCCCCTCCGCGCAGCCGTATCACCTCTTTCTCGACTCTTCCAAGCTCGCGCATGAACGCTTCCACTCGCCGCAAGGGCATCATTCTCGCCGGCGGTTCCGGCACGCGGCTGTACCCCGTCACACAGGCCGTTTCCAAGCAGTTATTGCCGGTTTACGACAAACCGATGATCTACTACCCCTTGAGCACGCTGATGCTCGCGGGGATACGCGAAGTGTTGATCATCTCCACCCCGCAGGACACGCCGCGCTTCCAGGAGCTGCTGGGTGACGGCGCCAAGTGGGGCATGCAGATTTCCTATGCGGTGCAGCCCTCTCCGGATGGTCTCGCGCAGGCGTTCATCATCGGCGAGAAGTTCATCGGTGGCGGTACGAGCGCGCTGGTGCTGGGCGACAACATCTTCTACGGGCACGACCTGGGCGACGACCTGCAAGGTGCGATGACCAAGGATGGCTGCGCGACGGTGTTCGCCTATCCGGTGACGGATCCGGAGCGCTACGGGGTGGTGGAGTTCGATGCGAACGGCCACGCCATCAGCATCGAGGAGAAACCCGCGAAGCCGAAGTCGCGTTATGCAGTGACGGGGCTGTATTTCTACGACGATCGCGTCGTGGACGTGGCGAAGAATCTGAAGCCGTCACCGCGTGGCGAACTCGAGATCACCGACGTCAATCGCCAGTACCTCGCCTGGAACGATCTCGACGTGGTGGTGATGGGGCGCGGCCACGCTTGGCTCGACACCGGCACGCACGATTCGTTGATCGAGGCCGCGCAGTTCGTGCAGACGGTGGAAAAGCGCCAGGGCCTCAAGATCGCGTGCCCGGAGGAGATCGCCTTTCGCATGCAGTTCATCGATGCGGCCCAGCTGGAAAAGCTGGCCGAGCCGCTGCGCAAGAGCGGCTACGGGCAGTACCTGCAGCAGGTACTGCGCGAGCGGATTTTCTGAAGCGCGCAGGATGAAACAGCCCCCACGCTCCCGATGGTCGCTGCCCCCCGAGGGGGCGCGTCAGTGGCTTGGGGCGGCCCGGCGCCTCTGACATGAACATGATCTCCACACCTCTGGAAGGTGTCGTGCTGCTCGAGCCGAAGGTGTTCGGTGATGCGCGCGGGTTCTTCTTCGAGAGCTTCAATCAACGCCGGTTCGCGGAGCTCACCGGGTACCAGGGCGATTTCGTGCAGGACAATCATTCGCGCTCGCAGCGCGGCGTGCTGCGCGGCCTGCACTATCAGATCAAACAACCGCAGGGCAAGCTCGTGCGCGTGGTGTCGGGCGCGGTGTTCGACGTGGCCGTGGATGTGCGCCGTGCGTCGAAGACGTTTGGTAAATGGTTCGGTGCGGAGCTGACGGCGGAGAACAAGCGCATGGCGTGGATCCCGCCCGGTTTCGCACACGGTTTCCTGGTGCTGAGCGAGACAGCGGATTTTCTCTACAAGACGACGGACTATTGGGCGCCGGAACACGAGCGCGCGATCCTGTGGAACGACCCCGCGATCGACATCCAGTGGCCGCTCGACGGCGAGCCGCAGTTGTCCGCGAAGGACAAGGTGGGGAAGCTGCTCGCGGATGCGGAGGTTTTCGAGTGATGGTGTCGGCACCGTCTGCGGTAGGCCCCCATCCCAACCTTCCCCCATCGAAGATGGGGGAAGGAGTGCCTGTGGTCGACGATACCGTGGTGCGCCCCTTCCCCCGCGACGACAGTCGTGGGGGAAGGTTGGGATGGGGGCAAGCAGTCGTATCAGTGCAACGACGTTCACCCCGATTCCCACCGCAAGCGCAGGCACTCCTTCCCCCGGCTCTGCCGGGGGAAGGCTGGGATGGGGGCAACTCGCCGTCATGACCACGCCGCTGCGTATCCTCATCACCGGCGCCATCGGCCAAGTCGGCTGGGAACTCCAGCGCTCGCTGGCGAACCTCGGAACGATCACCGCGATCGACCTCGCCGAACTCGACCTCACCAACGCCGACGCAGTGCGCAAGTTCGTACGCGACCTCCGCCCCGACGTGCTGGTCAACCCGGCGGCGTACACCGCCGTCGACAAGGCCGAAGCACAATCGGAGCTCGCCATGGCCGTCAACGGCGTCGCGCCGGGAATCATGGCCGAGGAGATGGCAAAGCTCGGCGGGTTGATGATCCACTACTCCACCGACTACGTGTTCGACGGCACCAAGCAGGGTGCCTGGGTGGAAACCGACGCGCCCAATCCCCTCAGCGTCTACGGCCGTACCAAGCTCGCCGGCGAGCAGGCGGTGCAGGCGGCCGGTGGCGCGCACGTCATCCTGCGCACGTCGTGGGTCTACGGCCGCCGCGGCGGCAATTTCATGCTGACGATGATCCGGTTGGCCAAGGAACGCGACGAGCTGCGCGTGGTGGCTGATCAGCACGGGGCGCCGACCTGGTGCCGCACGCTGGCCGCCGGCACGGCGGACATCGTCGCCCGCGCCTGGAGCGATCCTGCTGCGCGCGCGAAGGCCCGCGACCTGAGTGGCGTGTACCACTTCACGAACGGCGGCGTGACCACGTGGCACGGCTTCGCGGCGGCGATCGTCGCCACCGCCCCGGAACTTGCCGACCGGCGCCACGTGAAAGTGACGCCCATCGCCACGTCGGACTATCCGCTGCCGGCCCCGCGGCCCAGGAACTCCGTGCTGGACAACAGCAGGCTCACGGCCACCTTCGGTATCCGTCCGGTTGCATGGGACGAATCGCTACGCACCTGCATTTCCGAGCCTGGATGAAGCTGTCGCGTCGCCCCCAATGAAAAACGGCCCCGCAGGGCCGTTTTTCATCGAGGCTTGGTTCGTTCAGCGCATCTTGCGGCGGATCGCGAAGCCGATCATGCCGACACCGAGGCCCAGCATCGCCCAGGTGCTCGGTTCCGGGATCGGCACCACGCCCACCGACAGGGTGACTTCCTTCTTTTCGATGAAGGCAGCCTGAAGGGGCGGCGCACCGGCGGCCCAGGCCGCGAGGATGTTCTGGATGGTGATGTTCGCCGAGGTGGCAGGAGCCGACAGGGCGACTACGGCGCTCGCGGACCAGTTGTTGGTGGTGAAGGTGAGCGCAGGGTTCGCCGTGAACGTGCCGTCGGGCGTGATGCCGTCGATGACCGTTGCTGCCGAGGGCGTCAGGCTGGTCATGCGCAGTTGACCACTGGCGGAAACGCCGGAGACGGCATTGCCGAAGAAGAAGTAGTCGCCGCCTTCCGAGAGGCTGCTGCCGGTGAGCTGGTAGCCGTCGTCGGCCGTGATCTTCAGCGCGAAGGTGCTGCTGGTCACCACCAGGTCATCCGCCCCGGTGACCTTGGCCGAGAAGCCCGGCGAGCCGGACGGGAACCACTTGATCTCGTCGCCGACGATGGCCGGAGTGCCGAAGAGACCGATCAGGGCGTCGTCGAAGCTGATGTCGAAGAAGTCGCCGTCGATCGTGACGATGGCCGCCGATGCGCCCGTCTGGACACCGAGGGCAAGGGCAAGGGCAGCTAGGATTTTTTTACAGGTCATGGTCTCGGACTCCTGGATCAGCATTGCAAACGCCAGCGTGACTTCTTTGCCGCGTTGACTGCGGCGGGTGGCCGCTGCCTTGTTATTGGTTCGCCGGGTTCACCGGCTTCGACTCTACTGCGATGCCCCCCGAGTGGATTGGGAGGTTTCGGAACGGGTGCGGGTGAATTTCTCCCGTCACGCATCTGCTGCTACACACTTTAACTGCCGATCAGTTTCGCGTACTCGTGTTACCGCCAAGTTTCAACCTGTGCGCCACTATGTACAAGAGAATTCCACGTCGAAGAATCGAACAGTCTTCTCGTATGTTCCGGTGAGACCATGTTTGGTTCAATGCAGGTTCCTGTTTTATTCCAGCAAGCTGCATCGACGTTGCCGCGGCCGTCACGCTGACCGCTAGTGTCACAAAAGCACGTGGAATGCCAGAAAGTGCCGTGAGGTTCACTTAAGTGCGTATCTCTTGAATTCAAAGAGTTACGCTACCTTTCGCGCGAGCGAGTTGCACTGCGATGGTGCCGGCCCCCCCTTGATGCGGATGGTTCAGGGGCGCTTTCGCGGGCTGTCATGTGAGATTTTCGCGAGTTGGCGACACCGGCTCGAAGTCGCGAATCTCACAGTGGAGACGCCCGATTCTCTACCCCGGCTGAGAGGTTTGTCGTTGGCGATCGGCGACGATGAGGCGCGCCGACCGCTCCGCCCCCGGGCGGCCGGCCTACTTTGTCTTCCCCCGTCAACGGAAGGCTAGAAGACGTTGATCCGCAGGGCTTTCCTTTGGCAGCTAACGCGTTCGGAGGATGGCGGGCGTCCGATTTCTGTAACATTCGGTCCGTAGTTTCACGGCTTCACCCACGGAGGATCGAACTCATGTTGTTCCGATGCATCGCTGCGATGCTGCTGATCAGTGCCTTGCCGGCGCTCGCCGCCGACAAACTCCCCCCTGGGGTGGTCGCCAAGATGGGCGAAATCGAGCTCAAGGTCGAAGAGCTGAAAGCCATCGTCGACAGCCTGCCCCCCGAAGCCAAGGCGCAACTTGCCGCCGCGCCGCAGGACATCAACCGGGTCATCCGCATGGAGCTACTGCGCCGTGCGCTCGGCGCCGAGGCCCGCACCAAGGGGTGGGACAAGCGTCCGGAGGTGGTCGCGCAAATGGAGCGGGCGCGCGAGCAGATCCTGGTGGCGAGCTACATGAACAGCGTGGCCCGTCCGCCCGAGAGCTACCCGACCGAAGCCGACGTCAAGGCGGCCTACGATCAGAATGCCGGGCAGTTCCTTTCACCCAAGCAGTACCGGCTGGCGCAGGTCTTCGTGCTGGCCCCCCCGGAAACCGACAAGGCCGCGTTCACCAAGGCCCAGTCCAAGGCTTCCGACATGGCGGCGCGCGCCAAGGTGAAGAGCGTCGACTTCGCTGCGCTGGCCAAGGCCGGTTCGGAGCACGCCGAGAGCGCCGCCAAGGGCGGCGACATGGGGTGGGTGGCCGAGCAGAACCTGATTCCGGAACTGCGCGATGCCGTCGCCAACCTGAAGAAAGGCGACGTGGTCGGGCCGATCAAGACGACCGCCGGCTGGCACGTCGTGCGGCTGGACGACGTCAAGGAAAAGGGCGTGCGGCCGCTGCCCGAGGTGCGCGATCAGCTGGTCAACGCCCTGCGGCTGCGCAAGGCGCAGGAGACCGAGCAGGCCTACATCACGTTCATGACCAACAAGACGCCGGTCGTGATCAACGATGCCGAGTTGCCGAAGGTGCAGACGCCGGCGGCGGCTCCGAAGTAGTCGCCAGCGCGTCGGTTTGCCCCCACCCTGACCCTCCCCCACGCTGCGCGCGGGGGAGGGGATGCACTGCTCGAATACCTCACGTCGTTCGCCATAGGCACTCCTTCCCCCGGCTCTGCCGGGGGAAGGCTGGGATGGGGGCTAACAGCTCAAAGCGAGCGATCCGCCACTACCAACACTCACCCCACGATCCCTATGTTCCACGGCACGAACTCGTGATTCCCCAGGTCGAGCAACTCACTCTTGCTCTTCTCCCCCGAAGCCACCCGCAACGTATGCTCGAGGATCTTCTGTCCCATCTCGGGAATCGTCGATGCGCCGTCGAGGATCTCGCCGCAATTGATGTCCATGTCCTCTTCCAGCTTGCGGTACATCGGCGAATTGGTCGCAAGCTTCACCGAAGGCACGGGCTTCGCCCCGAACATGGAACCGCGCCCGGTGGTGAACAGGATCACGTTGGCCCCGCCCGCGATCTGGCCGGTGGCGGAACAGGGATCGAACCCCGGCGTGTCCATGAACACGAGCCCCTTCTGCTTGACCGGCTCGCCGTAGCGATACACCTCCATCAGCGGCCCGGTCCCGCCCTTCATGGATGACCCGAGGGACTTCTCGAAAATGTTGGCCAGCCCGCCGGCCTGATTGCCGGGACTCACCTTGCCGTTGATCTGCGTGTCGCGGCCGACGGTGTATTCGTCCTTCCACCAACGGATGCGCTCGATCAGCTTCTCGCCCACTTCGCGGCTGCGCGCGCGGCGCGTCAGCGTGTGCTCGACCCCATAGATCTCCGGGGTCTCCGACAAGATCGCAGTGCCTCCATGCCGGACCAGCAGGTCCATCGCGGCACCGAGGGCAGGATTCGCCGTGATCGACGAGAAGCCGTCCGATCCGCCGCACTGCAGGCCGACGGTGATGTGGCTCGCGGGCACGCGCGTGCGCGTGACGCGATTCGCTTCCGGCAGCATCTCCTTGATCGCCGCGATGCCGGCCTCGATGGTCTTGCGGGTTCCGCCGGTCTCCTGCATCACGAATCCCCGCAGGCGATCGCTTTCGGTGAGCTTCTGATCCTGGAACAGCATCGAGAGCTGGTTGCGCTCGCACCCCAAGCCCACGACCAGACAGGCGGCGATGTTCGCATGGGTCGCGTAACCGGCGAGCGTGCGGCGTAACAGATCCATCGGCTCGCCGGTCGCCTCCATGCCGCAACCGGTGCCGTGCGCGAAGGCCACGACACCATCCACGTTCGGATATTCCGCGAGCCGCTCGGGCGTGAACCACTCCGCGATCTTGTGCACGACGGTGGCGGAGCAATTCACCGACGACACGAGTCCGATGAAATTGCGCGTCGCCACCTGACCGTTGGGACGCACGATGCCCATGAACGATGCGCGCTCGTGCTCGGGAATGAACTCCACCGGTCGGTAGTCCTGCCCATAGGCGTAATCGCGATCGAACTCGCGGAACTCCATGTTGTGCGAGTGCACCAGAGTGCCGGGAGGAATGTCCGCTGCGGCGAACCCGATCACCACGTTGTACTTGCGGATCGGCTCACCCTTCGTGATCGCCCGTGCGGCGATCTTGTGCCCGGCCGGCACCTGGCTGCGCGATCGCAGGCCCTCGGGTTCGAGCATCGCGCCGATGGCGACATCGGTACGGGCCACCACGACGTTGTCGGTGGCGTGCAGGCGGATGGTGGCGCCGGTGGAAGGCTTGTCGAGGATCTCGATCATGGGAAGACTCGCGAGTGCGGTGAAAGGCGACATTATCGCCGCAATCGGAGGCGCAGCAGCCCCGCGGGAACCATGCTCACTATGGGCCTGTCCGACCGCCATCGGGCCTAGAATCGAGGTCCATACTGGCCCAGGGGTGCAGTGATGCTGTTGGAAGTTCTGCGCGACCTGCTGGGCCGGAAGCGCCCCGCGCCGGCCTCGCTGTCGTTCCTGCCCATGTACGACCGCGACTACGCCCCGCTGCTCGCGCAGCGTGCGGAAGGCTTTCGCGCCATCTTCGAACGGGTCGAGCGGCATGGAGCACGCAACAACGATCCGTTGCTGGTGGAAACGGGCACCGTGCGCACCCGCGACAACTGGGCCGGCGACGGGCAGAGCACGCGCTTGTTCGACGCCTACGCGAGTCACCATCACGGCCGGTGTCTGACGGTGGACATCGATCCGGCCGCAGCATTGCTGGCGCGCGAACTGTGTTCCCGCCGCACCGAGGCGACGACGGGCGACTCCGTGCGATTCCTGTCGGAGCTTTCAGTGCGCCTGGGCGAGCGCCGTATCGACCTGCTCTATCTCGACTCCTTCGACCTCGATCCGACGGATGCCCGACCCAGCGCCTTCCATCACATGAAGGAGCTGACCGCCGTGTGGCGCAGCCTTGGGCCGGGCACGGTCGTCGCTGTGGACGACAATCCGGTGCTCCCCGACGGGACCCGCATCGGCAAGGCCATGTACGTGGCGCAGTTCTTCGACGATCTCGGGATCGCTCCGTTTTACGACGGCTATCAGTTGGCGTGGGAGCTGTGAGACCTCGTGCCGCGCCGCCGTAGTCGGCGCCTCCGGTCACAGGGCGACCCAGAACGCCGCTGCGCAACAACCCTGCGCCTCGTCGGCCCCCAGGAACGCTCTGCATCAGCGGATCATCGAACGACACTGCGGCGCAGGTTCGTGTGCTTGACGTAGCACGAGCCAACGGCGACCTTATGCCTGCAGCGACGCTGATCTCCGGAAAGGCGTTGTCGCTTCACTGTAATCGTTTCCGACGGAGGATTCATGCGTCGTTGTTGGTTGGTGGTGCTCGCATCCGCGGGGATACTGTTGGCTTCGATGGAGGTACTCGCCCAGGTCGGCACCGAGCGCGGTCCGATGCCGATGCCGGGACACTTCCTGCCTCCGCCGCTGCCCGAGGACACCGCCAGGGAGTGGCCCTGCCGCGACGGCAAGGTGCGCGCCGAAGCCGGTGTGGACCTCGCCAAGGCGCAGAAGGACGGATCGACCGGCGCCCTCTTCGTCTGGGGCCAACGCCATCTGCGGTTCGCGGGCAAGCGGCCCGCCTGCGTCGACTGGGACGCGATCGTCTCGTCCTGGCAGCGGCTGACCGGCGTCGAGACCACCGGCGTGCTGAGCCAGGGCGACCTGCAAAGGGTGGCCGACGCACGCGCGAAAACCAGGCCGCAATTCGAGGCAGCGATGCTGGCGTGGAGCGCCGCCGGCCGACCCGCAGGCGCCGATGCACCGCCGTACTTTGCAGTGACCGAGGATCCTGCCGCCACCGTCTTCGGCCTGAAGCTGGGCCACCCGGTCAGCGTGCCCCATTGCCCGGCGTTCCTCGAAGCGCCTCCACCCGGCCCGCGATACGTGCCGCAGTCCTGCTACTCGACCTTCGGATCGGGCGATCTCATGCGCCCGGTGCCTAACGGCACCATGCAGATCTACTTCGCGCGGGCCGAGCATCCCGCATGGATGGACTACGCGGGTGAGTTCAATTCCACCGGGTATGCACCGAGCATCCTGGCCGACTTCCGCCGCAAGCGCATCATCAATCTGCGGTTCAAGAGCGACGCCAAGATGCGCCACATCGCCATCGAGGCCATGCAGCGCAAATGGGGGCCGCCCCAGCGCCTCGGCCAGGATGAGCGCTATGCCGCCTGGGACCTTCCCGCCGTGGAAGCGACCGCTTCGTGCCCCGAACCTGTCGACGACCCTCTGCTCAATCCGCTGGGCATCATCCCGCCCTGTACCTACACCGTGTGGCTGAAGAGCGCAAAGGTGGTCGTGGAACAGGAACGTCGTGGGCAGCAAGAACGCGAGCGGGAGCGCGTGCTCGATTCCGGCCGGCCGATGTGAGGAAGCGACTGCACGACTAGCAGTCCGCCGGCGCGATAGGGCCTCCGCGTTGATATGGGTCTGACGTGATCTTGCTGCTGCGGCTTCATACCGAGAGGATCACAGCACCGGCCGTCTTGCGCGCCTCCATGTCGCTCTGCGCGCGACCGACATCGGCGAACGGATAGTCGTGGATCGCGCCGGGCGTGACGATGCCTTTTGAAAGGGCGTCGAACAGCGAGGCCGCCATCTCCTCGCGCCGCGGCCGATCGGCGAGATAGTGGAATAGGTTGGGTCGCGTCACCGAGTTGGATTTCTGGAACAGCAGCGACATCGCGATCGGTTCGACCGGCCCCGACGCCTGGCCATAGTTCACCATGTGCCCGAGCCGCGCGAGGCAAGTCATCGAACCCATGAAGGTGTCCTTGCCCACCGCATCGTAGGCGACATCGACGCCTCTCCCGCCGGTGATGGCCTGCACGTGCTCGACGAAGTTCTCGCTGCGATACTGGATGACGTGATCGCAGCCGTTCTCACCGGCGATGCGCGCCTTGTCCTCACTGCCCGCGGTGCCAATGACCATCGCGCCGAGGTGATGCGCCCACTGGGCCACCAGACGCCCCACCCCGCCGGCCGCGGCGTGCACCAGGACCTTCAAGCCGGGAACGATCCTGTGCGTATGGTGCACCAGCATCTGCGCCGTCAATCCGCGCAGCAACGTAGCGGCTGCAGTGCGGTCGTCGATCGAATCGGGCAGCTTGAACAGGAGGTCCGCATCCACCAGGCGCCCCTCCGCATAGCCGCCGTACGTGAGCGTGAGGCAACCGACCCGGTCGCCGACCTTCACCTGCGCCACCTGCGGCCCGACCGCCTCGACCACGCCGACGGCCTCGAGACCGGGAATGCCGGGCAGCGGCAAAGTCTGGTAGAGACCGGTTCGCACATAGATGTCGTGGAAGTTCACGCCCACCGCCGTCTGGCGCAGGCGCACCTGGCCCAGGCCGGGATCGCCAACCTCGACGCTCTCCACCTTCAGCACCTCGGGACCGCCGGGTACCCGCATCACGATTGCTTTGGCCATGCGCCTCTCCTTGTCGAGGGGAGGGATCTTCCCATGACGGCTCGTCGAGGACTAATGGGTCAAGACACGTGCAACGTTAGGCGCACGGACACCTGCTTCCACCGACCATCCACCGGCAAGGCCCGTCCCAGGCGCCCCGCCAGAAACAGCCCTATCATTGTCGACGCATTCAAGTGTGTTCAGGCCGACGTTCCAGGTATCCCAATTCAGCGGCAACTGCTTCAAAGGAAGACGAGAAGGATTGAGAGCCGTGCCTTTTTGCAACCGATTTGCGCTTTATAAGGCACCGCTTGGGGTGCCTACTTTCAGTTGGCCTCACAGTACAACCCCTTCGAGACTCTGAACGCAACAGCATGTCCGGGCACCGCATCTTCAAGACCGCCTTCGCTGTGGTCTACCCCATGTACGTACAGAAGGCAGAACGCAAGGGGCGAACCAAGGATGAGGTTGATGAGGTCATCTGTTGGTTGACAGGCTATGACCGAGCTGGACTGCAGCAGCAGATTGAGCAGAAGTCCGACTTCGAGACGTTCTTTGCTAGAGCTCCGGTCATGAGCCCAAAAAGCCACCTGATCACCGGCGTGGTCTGCGGAGTGCGCGTCGAAGAAGTCGAAGACCCACTGATGAAGAAAATCCGCCAACTCGACAAGCTCGTTGACGAGTTGGCCAAGGGCAAGGTCATGTCGAAAGTGCTGCGGAGCTGAGAAATGGATTCGGAGCCACGGGTCGCAACCACTGCGTACGAACGGTGAGGCCCAAGTCGAGCATTGAGGCTATACGTGAGTAGCCTGCACTACTGGCAGGTGCCCCCCCAGTGCCCCATCGTGGTCTTGCCATCTTCGGCGACGGGCTGCCACCAACCCGAGTTCTTCTTGCCGGCGAACGTGCGCCGCCGGACATGCGCCACCAACCTTTCTCGGCACCGGCATCCAGACCCCACTCGTCGCTCCAGCTGTTGCCGTCCTTGTCCTTGCGGGCACAGACGCCGGCCATCCTGACTTTGCCGTCGGGCGTGGCCAGCGCGTAGCCGCCGCATTCACCGACGCCGTTGTGCGCTGAGTTGTCGCTGGTCGCGCTACCGCGCGCGACGAAGTACGTCACCGTGTGCCCCTTGCCCACCTCGAGCACTTCGGCGGAAATGGCTACATTGGAAAAGCGGCCGTTGCAGTTGTCGGCGCTTACCGGCGCAGACGCGAGCAGGCAAGCCGCGGATCCAACTACAGACAGCATGGCGTACACGGATCGGGCAGATGCCTCCGGCGGAGAAATCAACCGCCGCGCCGGCGACGCATCATGGCGATCGGCAATATCGCCACACCGACAACCCACAGAACGATCGTCGACGGCTCGGGGATCGGCGTCGTCACCAAGGGCCCGGCAGCGTTGAAAATCTCTGTGCCCGTCGCGTTCTCTTCGAAGATGAAGAACACGGCGAGCTGCACGGCGTTCAGGTCGAACGGATAGTTGCCGGGCTGCGTGTCGGCGAAGGTAGTGCCGGGCAACACGTACGAAACACCGATCTCGATGCGGCCACCGCTCGTGGTCGCCGCGTCACCTTCGATGTCAACGCCGTCGATCACGTCACCGGCGTTGAACAGAGAGGCTCCCGCCAGTTGATTGAACAGCGCCGCGAGATTGGCGTCCAACACCTCGTTGTTGAAAATCGTGAGGCCCCCGGCGTCGATGCAACAGCCGAAGTTGACGACTGTCGAGCCGTTGCTCAATTGTCCGTTGAATGTCGTATCGCTGATGAACCCCGAGAACGATGTCCCGCCGGGCGTGCCCGCGAAAACACCGGTCCCGTCGTCGACAAGAATGACATTGAGCGGGCCCTCGATGTCGATCGTTGCCGCGTTGACCGGCGATGTGGCGAGTTCGAGCCAAAGCGCGCCCAGGGCAGCCGCGCACCAAAGACTAGGTCGGTTCATGGCGATCCCCTCCGGGCGACCCCGGCGTGGCCGCGTTTCGGCCTTGCCACGGCGCCCACGGGAAAAGCCTAATGCCGGCGGGATGGGTCCGCAACCCGATCAGTGTCCAGGCAGACCACTTCCTGCATTTCTCTGACATTGGCTCGGTCCGAATGCTGCCGCGCAACATGCAGCAGCATCGAAGGAGGGCTTTCTGGCCAATGTCCAGCAATCGACGCCGTACCAGGCCTGCGAGTGCACCACGAATCAGGCCAGCGCAACGACGCCCTCAGTGGAACACTCGCCCCGCATCGATTGCCAGCGTCTGCCCGGTGATGCTGTCGGTGCGGCACAGTTCCACCACCTGCACGGCAATGTCGTCCTTGTCGGCCGCGCGCTTGAGTAGTGACGATTCCCGCGACCGCTGCTGATAGGCCGGGTCAAGGTTGGACGTCGCCCGCGTGCCCTCGATGTACCCGGGGGCGACGCAGTTGACCAGCACGTGCGGCGCCAGAGCAACCGCCATGCACTTGGTGAGGTGGATCAGTCCGGCCTTCGAAACCGCGTACGGGATCGACGAACCCGTCGGCGACAACCCGGCCACCGACGAAATGTTCACGATCCTGCCACCACCCTGGTCGCGCATGATCGGCGCGACCGCCTTGATGCACAGCATCGGGCCGGTCAGGTTGATCGAGAGAATCTTCTCCCACTCCTCGAAAGTCAGCGCGTCGAGATCGGGATAGGGAATCCACTTGTTGTAGGCAGCATCGTTGATGAGGATGTCGATGCGACCGAACCGGCGCATTGCCTCGTCGACGAGCGCCTGCACTGCTGCGGGGTCGGTCACGTCGCAACCCAGCGCTTCACTCTTCACGCCGAGTGCCCGCAGTTCGGCGGCGACCGCTTCCGCCGGTTCGCGGCTGCGCGCATAGACGACTGCCACGTCGCATCCCGCTCGCGCCAGTGCGTAGCAGATCCGGCTGCCGAGACCGCCGTTGCCGCCCGTGACCAATGCGACTTTTCCCTTGAGTTCCAATTCGTGTCTCCGATCCCGCTTCCAGTTATCGCGTCACCGCTTGCGGCGTGTCCATGCGTTCGAACCTGCCGAAGTGCAGCAACACCGTCGGCAGGATTAGCAGATTGAGCACCGTCGACGTGATGAGCCCGCCAACGATGATGGTCGCCATGGGGCCTTCGATCTCGCGACCGGGCTGCCCTGAGCCCAACGCCAGGGAGGGCAAGCGCTCGGCGGCGCCGCGCAGCATGGTGTCGAGATTCCATGGCGCGCCCTCCTCCTGCACCAGGTACTGGTAGTGCGACACCAGCATGATGGAATTGCGCAGCGTGATGCCGAACAGGGTGACGAAGCCCACCAGGGAACCCAGGGTCATCCAGCCACCACCAGAGAGCACCGCCACCACGCCGCCCACCAATGCAAACGGCAGATTGAGGAACGTGATGCCGAGATTGCGCAGGTTGTTGAACGCCAGATACAGCAGCACGAACACGCCGAACCCGGCGAGCAGCGAATGGAACACCAGCTTCTCGCGCGCTTCGATCGACGCTTCCGCCTCGCCGGAGATCACCAGGTAGTTCCCTTCCGACAGCTTCACGCGCTCGGCGATGGCGCGCTTCACGTCGCTCGAGAAGTCGTCGAGGTCGCGCGCGTCGATGTTGGCCGTGACGGTCTGGATGCGTTTGCCCCCCTGGTGCAGGATCTTGTAGCGCCCCGATCCCATCGACACGTCCGCCACGTCGCCCAGGCGCACCAGCGTCCCGTTGGCAGACCGCAACGGCAGCATCTCGATCTGCGCGGGCGCGCGGCGCTCCGCGGGCGTCAGCACCACGACGACGTCGATCGTGCGATTGCCCTGCTGCACCTGGCCTACACGCGTGCCTTCGAAGGCGCTCTGGACGGCGTCCAGCACTTGTCGCGGCGTGAAACCCAACGCAGCGAGCCGTTCGTGGCGCAGCCGCACGGTGAGCTGCGGTGATCCCGACGGCGCCTGCACCTGGATGTCGAGTGCGCCCTTGACCGATGCAATGGCGGCCGCCACCTCCTGGGCGTCCTGGTCGAGCAGATCGAGGTCGGTGCCGAAAAGATTCACCACCATGGCCGCCGGGAAACCCGAGATGGTTTCCTCGATGCGCTCGGTAAGAAAAGTGTTCACCGAGAACGTCACGCCCGGATAGGCCCCGCGATCGCCTTCGAGGATGTCGCGGATCTCGCGCAGGATGCGCGCCTGTTCCGAGCCTTCGAGGGCGCCCACTTCCACTTCGAACTCGCTGTAGTGGGGGCCGAACGTGTCGGCACCGTTCTGCGACCGCCCGACCCACTGCGCAACCGACTTCACGCCCTTCACTTCGCGCAGTGCGCGCGTGAGTTGCGTGCCGATGCGCAGCGTCTCTTCCTCCGAGGTGCCCGGTACGGCGGTCATGTGGATCACGTAGTGACCCTCTTTCAGCGACGGGATGAACTCACCGGAGAACAGCGGGATCGCGGCGAGGCCCAGCGCGATGATTCCGGTGGCGAGCGCGAGCACCCGGCCCGGATGCTTCTCGATCCGGCGCAGCAGTGCCACGTAGCCCGGCTTGATCCGCTGTACGAACGGTGGATCCTCCGCCCGCATCAGCCCGCGCGTAAGCAGGAGGTAGCACAGCGCCGGCGTCAGCGTCATGGCCACCACCAGCGACACCAGGATCGCCAGGATGTACGCGAGGCCCAGCGGCGAGAACAGCTTGCCGCCGATACCGCCGAAGGTGAGCAGAGGCACGAACACCAGCGCGACGATGAAAGTCGCGAACACGACAGAGCCACGCACTTCGACGGAGGCGTTCAGCGCTACCTGCGCGTCGGTCAACGGGTTGCCCGCTGCGCGGTTCTCGCGCAACCGACGGAAGATGTTCTCGGTGTCGATGATGGCGTCGTCCACCACCTCGCCCAGTGCGATCGCGAGACCGCCCAGCACCATGATGTTGAGCGGTTCTCCAAGCAACGTGAGGACCAGCACGGCGCCGAGCAGGGAAACAGGTATCGCCGTGGTGCAGATGAACGCGGTGCGCGCATTGAACAGGAACAGGAACAGCACCACGATCACCAGCGTCGAGCCGACGATGATGTCGAAGCGCACGTTGCGCACCGCGGTCTCGATGAAGTTGGCGGGGCGGAACAACTTGTCGTGCAGCGTCACGCGCTCGCGCTGGAGCAGTGGAACGAGTTCGCTCAGCGCACGCTCCAGGTCGCGCGAGACCGCCAGCGTGTTCGAGCCGAGCTGTCCTTGCACCATCAGGAACACGCCGGGCACGCCGTCGATCTCGGCAGCACTGATGGGCGGCGCATGGCCTTCGATGACCTCGGCGACGTCGGCGAGGCGCAGCACCTGGGCGCCCGATTCGCGCAGCAGCACCTGGCCGAGCTGCTCGGGCCCCAACGGCTGACCCTCGGTGACGATGGCGATGCGCTGGTTCGGCCCGGGAATGAATCCGGCCGACACCACACCGGTCGCGCTGCGCGCAGCGAGCGCCACTTCCTCGATCGAAAGTCCGTAGCGGAGCAGGCGTTTCGGGTCCACCTGGATCTGCCATTCGCGCACGCGCCCGCCGAACACGTTGACCTCGGCCACGCCTTTCACCGACATCAGGTGCGGGCGCACGACCGCATCGGCGAGGCTGCGCAGTTCGATCGCGGAGCGCTCTTTCGAGGTGAGCCCCACGCCCAGCACCGTGCTCGCCGATGACGTCAGCGGCGTGATGGCCGGTGCGGCAACGCCCGTCGGCATCCGATTGGCGAGTGCGCCGATGCGCTCGGCCACCACCTGGCGATTGAGGTAGATGTCGGAGCCGTCCTCGAACAATGCGGTGACGACCGACAGCCCCGGAATCGACTGCGAACGCAGCACTTCCACGCCGGCGGCCCCGAGCAGTGCATTCTCGATGTGTTGCGTGACCTGCGTCTCGACCAGCTCCGCGGACAGTCCGGGCGCTTCGGTCTGGATCACGACCTGTGTCGGCGAAAACTCGGGAAACACGTCGACCCGCGCCCGCTGCAGCGTGAAGATGCCGTAGGCCATCAGCATCAGGGCGAGCGCCACGACCACGCCGGGAAAGCGAACCGAGAAGCGGACGATGGCGGTGATCATGGTCGCTCGCGTGAAGCTGCTCAGTCCTCGTTCTCGTTCCGGATGCGGTATTCCAGCTCTTCGGACAGCAGCAGTTGCGCGCCGGTCACGACCACTGCGTCGCCCACATTGAGCCCCTCGGCGTTGAACCACCCACCCGGAACGAGGCGGCTCGCGCTGACCGCGGTGCGCACGAAATGATCGTCCTCGCGCTGAACGTAGATCCAGGGGCGGCCGGCATGCCACACGACCGCCTTCTCCGGCACCACCACGCCTTCGGACTTGCCGCGGCCGGTGGAAAGGTACCCGGTGACGCGAGCGCCAGCACGCAATCCTGCCGCCGGTGCGCGGAAGAACCAGGTGGTGCCGATCGCACCGGGAGCCGCGGCAGGTGCAGCGGAAACGAGCCTTGCCTGGGCGCGCGCACCACCACCGGTGGGTTCCACCGTCAGCGGGCGCGTCGCAAGCGCGCGGTCGAACTCGCTCGGCACCGTCATCTGCAGCAGCACTTCACGCACCTCTAGCAGTGGTGCGAACCCGGCGCTACCCGGTATCGCGGCCAGGTCGGCCAGCGGCGCGCCCCACTCGGCGCGCAGGGTTTCGCGCAGGTTGCGGACGTCGGCCTCGGCGATGGCCAGCCGCTCGCGATCGGCCTTCCATTGTGCTTCGGCAGCCACCATCGTCCGCTCGGACACGTTGCGCTCGTCCTTGAAGAGCGCGGCGGCCCGCTGATATTCCGACTCGCTCGCGCTCGCCGTGCCGCGCAGGACCCTGACTTCGCCTTCGCGCGCGAGCAATCGTCCGCGCGCTTCGAGCAGGGGTCGCAGGTCGACAACCGTGCCGTAGATCTCGACGACGGCATCGGCTTGCGCTGCCTCCAGGGGCATCACTTCGATGCCGCTCGCCGCGCGCTCGGCCGCACCGATGCGCAGTTCGCCCGGACCGAGCTTCTCGTCGGCACTCGTCCGCGTGCCGATGGTCTCGCCGCGATCGCGTGCCAGCTCGCGATACTCGTCGCGGCCGAACCAGATGGTGGTGCCGGCCAGCAGCAGCGCAGCGACCGACGCGATGATCGCGACCTTGTGGCCGCCGCGGTCGGTCATGGGGAGGGCTTTCGGGGGAGGGATGCGGCATCTGCCCCCATCCCAACCTTCCCCCACCGAAGGTGGGGGAAGGGGTGTACAGCTCCTTCCCCCGGCTCTGCCGGGGGAAGGTTGGGATGGGGGCAGACACCCCACCCGCTCCGCTGCGGCGGCACAACTCCGGATGCAAACAACCACACGGCCTCAATCATTGTCGATCAACGCCGGATTGGGCACCGCCTCGCTGGGCGTGCTCGCAGCCTGCGGTGCCGTCACGAAATCGGGATTGTCGAGCGGTCGCTGCAGCGCGTCCTCGAGCGCGGACAAGCCTTGCTGTGTCTCCAGCATCGCCACCACTGCCGCGCGTTCGCTCGCGACGGCTTCCAGACGCGCCTGCACCAGTTCCACGCGATCGGCGTAGCCCCGCTCGAACTGCCGTTCGGCTCGCGCACGCCGTGCGAGCGCCTCTTCGATCTGGCTACGGGCGGCATGCTCCGCCTCCCAGGCCAGGCGATAGCGCGAGGCCGCGCCATCGGCCTCCGCGATCACCGCCGTCTGCAGAGCGAGGAAGGCCTTCTGCTCCACTTCGCGCCGGGCTTCGGTCTCACGGATGAGTGCCTTGGTCCGCGCGCCGGGCGGCAACAGCCCGACGAACGCGATCGACCAGATGCTCTCGTCGGCATCCCAGAAGTAGCCGGGGAACAGCGTGATGTCCGGATACTGCCGCGCGACCTCGAGCTTCACCGCCGCTTCCGCAGCGGCATAGTCCGCCAGCTTGCGGCGCAGGTCGATGCGATTGAGCAGCGCGGCGCGCGACGCCTCGGCGGCTGACGGTGGCGCCATCGGTTTCTCGAGCGCCGAGAAATCGAAACGGGCGCGCATCATCTCCTCGAGCGGCACGCTCACCGCTTCCGCCACGCCCGCGAGCGCCTGATCCCGGCGCACGGCCGCGCGCCGGAGCAACACTTCGGTCTCGGCCATTCTGAGGCGCAACGTGCTCACATCGGTGGCCGACGCGTAGCCCTTCGCCTCGCGCTTCTCCATCAAGGTCACGAGCTGGCGGCGTTCCTGCTGCTCGCGTTCGAGTGCCGCGTGAGTGCGATCGGCCACGTACAGTTCCACGAAGTGGCGGCGCAGCCGACTGCGTACGCGCCAGGTCGCCACCCCCACTTCGAGATTCGCCGCGTCCTCGAGGCGGGTGAGCTGCTCGGTGCGCTTGCCACGCTTGTCGCCGATGTCGATCGGCAGACCGACGAGGACGCCCATGCCCCAGGGCGTCTCGCCCTCCCCTGCCTTGGAGTTGTATTCGGGCCGGGCCGTGATGGAGATCGGCTGGCGCGTGCGCGAGGTCTGCGTCTCCGCCGCCGTCACGCGCGCCTTGGCACGTGCGAGTTCGATCTCGGGGTGATAGAGCACGGCGGCCAGCGTGAGGGCCGGCAGATCCCAGCTCGCGAGGGGCCACGGCGTCACCGCATGACTCTGCGCCACGAAATAGTCGCGCAGTTCGCCGGCACTGAGCGAACGTGCGCGATAGGCCCGTTCACCCGCTCCGACATCGAGCGGCTGCTCGCGATAGGTCTGCTTGCCGCACCCAGCCACGCAGGCGAGCGCGATCGCGGCGCAGAGCAGTCGATGCCCCATCAGTGCAGCTTGACGTGCGGCTCGGTGCGCCGCGTGATGAGGCGGGCGATGGTGTCGAGCGTGACCTTGACCGCGCCGTGCAAGGCGAGTTCGTGCATCTTGTAGAGCGAGCGGTACATGAGGCCGGCGAAGATGCCTTCGATCATCAGCGACCCGCGGGTGATGCTGCCCATCAGGCTGCCCACCGTGCTGTAGTCGCCCAGCGATACGAGCGAACCGAAATCGCGATAGCTCCACGGCGCCACGTCGCGCCCCTCCAGGTGCTGCGGCAACCATTTGACCAGGTGCGAGGCCTGCTGATGAGCAGACTGAGCGCGCGGCGGCACGAAGCCGTTCTTCTCCGGCCACGGACAGGCGGCACAATCGCCGATGGCGAAGATGGACGGGTCGCGCGTGGTCGCGAGCGACTGCGTCACCACGAGCTGATTCATGCGATTGGTCTCGAGCCCGTCGATGTCCTTCAGGAATTCCGGGGCCTTGATGCCAGCAGCCCACACCACCAGTTCCGCGTGCACTTCACGGCCGCTCGCGGTCTTGAGACCGGCGGCGGTGACTTCGGTGACACGCTCATTGGTGAGCACCTCGACCTTCAGCTTTTCGAGCAGCTTGAGAGTCGCCGCGGACAGGCGCTCGGGCAGCACCGGCAGGATGCGCGGTGCGGCTTCGACGATGGTGATCTTGAGATCGCGCTCGGGGTCGATGCGATCGAGTCCGAAGGCCACCAGCTCGCGCGTGGTGTTGTGCAACTCAGCCGAGAGTTCGACACCCGTGGCGCCGGCGCCGATGATCGCGACGTGCAATTGGCCCGGACCCAGGGGTGCGGCCTGCGCATTCGCGCGCAGGCAGGCATTGAGCAGGCGCGAGCGGAAGCGCTCCGCCTCACCGGGCGTGTCGAGCGCGATAGCGTGTTGCGCGGCACCCGGCGTCCCGAAATCGTTGGTGTGGCTGCCCACGGCCATGACCAGCGTGTCGTACGGCAGCCTGCGTTCGGGCAGGACCTCGGCGCCCGTTTCCTGGTCGAGCAAGGGCGCCAGCAGCAAGGTCTTGGCGGCGCGGTCGAGCCCTTGCATGCGGCCCAACTGGAAATCGAAGTGATGCCAGCGCGCCTGCGCCAGGTAGTCCAGCTCGTGATCGTTCTGATCCATGCTGCCGGCCGCCACCTGGTGCAGCAGGGGCTTCCACAGGTGGGTGCGCGACCGGTCGACCAGCGTGATGCGTGCCTTGCCCTTGCGGCCGAGACGGTCGCCCAGGCGCGTGGCGAGTTCGAGGCCCCCGGCACCGCCGCCAACCACGACGATGCGATGCAGCCCGCCCGAGCGTACCTGCTGCCGAACTGAGTCCATGTCCATGTTCTTGTGTGTTTCGTCCGCCCTAGAGGATAGTGGAAACGGCACCGACACCGGTAGCGGTTCCGTCCCGCGGCACGGCGCCCCGGACCCCCGTACAATCCGTCTTCGGGATTCGGGGGGCCGGAGGCGGTATGGCGATGGAAGGGCGGATCGGCAAGTACCAGATCAGGTCGGAACTCGGCCGCGGCAAGTCGAGCGTCGTCTATCTCGCCTATGACGAGTTCCTGAACTCCGACCTCGCGGTGAAGGTGTACCTGCCCGAATCGCAGCCGGAACGCGCCAACGCCGCGGCGGTGCAGTTCGTGAGCGAAGCGTCCCTGGCCGGCCGGCTGGTGCACCCGCACATCGTGACCATCGTGGACGCCGTGGCCGAAGCCAACCTGCGCTACGTCGCCATGGAGTACGTGCCCGGCGGCAACCTGCAGCGGCACACGCTGCGCGACCGCCTGCTGCCGATCGATGACGTCATCCAGATCGGCTTCAAGTGTTGTGGCGCGCTGGAGTATGCGCATCGGCATGGCGTGGTGCATCGGGACATCAAGCCGTCGAACATCCTCATCTCGAGCGGCAGCGACGTGAAGGTGGCTGACTTCGGCGCAGCGTTCGTTCGCGGCGTGGTGACCACTCAGCATTCGCGGCTCGGCTCGCCCGCCTACGTCGCACCGGAGCAGATCCGCGACGAGCCGCCCACGCCGCAGGGTGACATGTTCTCCCTGGGCGTGATGCTCTACGAACTGCTGACGGGCCAGAAGCCGTTCCGCGGGGCCGATCTCTCGGAAACGCTCGAACGCATCCTGACTCTCGACCCGACCAAGCCCTCGCGGCTGCGCCCCGAATTGCCGGCCGCCGTCGATCCGATCGTGCTGCGCATGCTCGCCAAGTTCCCCGGCGAGCGCTACGACAACTGGGCCGAGGCCGCACTCGAACTGGCGAAGCTCGGCCGAATGAGCGTCTACGACCAGATCGTGCCCGACAGCGAGAAATACTCGTCGCTGCGCGCCGCCCCACTGCTGAACGAACTCGAGGAACTCGAACTGTGGGAACTGGTGGGGCTCGCGCAATGGCGGCGCATACCCGCACAGGAAGTGCTCGTGCAGGAAGGCACTCGCGGTGACAGCCTGTTCGTGATCGCTCGCGGCGCCGCCAAGGTGCTGGTGCAAGGCCGCATGCTCGACCTGCTGCGCGCCGGCGAGTGCTTCGGCGACATGGCCTTCGTGCAGGGCCCCGATGCCATCCGCAGCGCGACCGTCCAGACGGCGACCGACGCGATCGTCGCGGAGTTCGCCGCCGCAGACCTGCTGCAGCTGCCCGCGATGACCCAACTGAAAGTAACCCGCGCCCTGCTGCGCATCATGGCCGAGCGCCTGAAACTCACCAACGCCCGCCTGATCCCCGCCGCAAGCACCCGGCACTGATCCAACCGCAAGCCGGATTGCATCAAGATGCACCGCGCCGCGTCGAAGCCGCGGCGCCTCTCGTCCAAGCAGTTGCTATCGCGGCCGGCGCCGGGCCGCCCCAAGGCGGCCGCGCACTTCAACTCGATTGAAGTGCACGTGCAAAGCCCCCCGCAGGGGGCTTTGCGTACACTTCGATCGACTAAACCTGCGGGTGCGCCCGTTCCAGCTTCGAATGCAGCTTGTTGAGCGCGTTGATGTAGGCCTTGGCCGATGCCACGACGATGTCGATGTCGGCGCCCGCACCATTGACGATGCGGCCTTCCTTCTTCAGTCGCACGGTGACTTCACCCAGCGCGTCGGTGCCACCGGTGATGCTGTTCACGGAGAACAGCTGCAACTCGGCACCGCTCGAAACCATCGATTCGATCGCCTTGAAGGTGGCGTCCACCGCGCCGCTACCGGGCGATTCGGCCTTGCGCTCCTCGGCACCCTCGGCCATCACGACCTGCGCCGTGGGCGTCTCGCCGGTTTCGGAATGGATGCGCATCGACAGCAGCTTGAAGTGTTCGCGTTCCTGGGTGATGGTCTCGTCGGAGACGAGCATCTGCAGGTCCTCGTCGAAGATCTCGGTCTTCTTGTCGGCGAGATCCTTGAAGCGCGCGAAGGCTGAGTTCAACGCCTCCTCGCTGCCAAGTTCGATGCCCAGTTCCGTCAGGCGCTGCCGGAAAGCATTGCGCCCGGAGAGCTTGCCGAGCACCAGCTTGTTCGCGCCCCAGCCCACGTCTTCGGCCCGCATGATCTCGTAGGTCTCGCGGCTCTTCAGCACACCGTCCTGGTGAATGCCCGATTCGTGCGCGAAGGCATTGGCACCGACTATCGCCTTGTTCGGTTGCACCGGAAAGCCGGTGATGCCCGAGACCAGCTTGGAGGCGGGCACGATCTGGGTAGCATCGATACGGGTTTCGCACGGAAAGAAGTCCTGGCGCGTGCGCACGGCCATGACGATTTCCTCGAGCGACGCGTTGCCGGCGCGCTCACCGAGGCCGTTGATGGTGCATTCGACCTGTCGGGCCCCGTTCATGACCGCGGCGAGCGAGTTCGCGACAGCGACACCGAGATCGTTGTGACAGTGCACCGACCAGACCGCCTTGTCGGAGTTCGGGATGCGTTCACGCAGGGTGCGGATGAGGCCGCCGAACTGTTCCGGCATGGTGTAGCCCACGGTATCCGGCACGTTGATCGTCCTGGCCCCTGCGTCGATGACTGCCTCGAGAATGCGGCAGAGATAGTCGACCTCGGAGCGTCCGGCGTCTTCGGGCGAGAACTCGATGTCGTCGCGGTAGGTGCGTGCCAGCTTGACCGCCTTCACCGCCTGCTCGAGCACCTGATCGGGGCTCATGCGCAGCTTCTTCTCCATGTGGATCGGCGACGTGGCGATGAAGGTGTGGATGCGACCGGCATTGGCATCCTTCAGCGCTTCACCGGCACGACGAATGTCGTTGTCGTTGGCGCGCGCGAGGCCGCACACGATGGAGTCCTTGATGATGCCCGCCACCGACCGCACCGCTTCGAAGTCGCCGTTGGACGCGGCCGGAAAGCCCGCTTCGATCACGTCGACCCGCAGCTTCTCCAGCTGGCGCGCGATGCGGATCTTCTCTTCGCGGGTCATGGATGCGCCGGGGCTCTGCTCGCCGTCGCGCAACGTCGTGTCGAATATGACGAGGCGGTCTTTCATGGTTTTCTCCTGAGATCGGGCCGCGCGGGCTCTGGGCCTTCGAAGGCGCGGCGCCGCAACTATATACGGGCCTCCGGGACTTCGACTTTAAGTCCGGGGCGGGGTACGGCGGTACTGCGAGGGGGGTGGGGTATTAGTGCGCGCGGCCGCGCAGCAGCAGCCCGGCCAGCAGGAGACTGGCAGGAAGGACCAACGTTTGGGCTGCGAAGAGACTCATGAATCGGAATATAGGGGCTTTTCCGAGGGCGGGCAACAGTTCGGCGCGCTGCCCCCACCCTGGCCCTCCCCCGGCAAAGCCGGGGGAGGGGGAAAGGTTGGGATGGGGGCCGCGAACACCAATCCAGTCGCGCTTGTCAGGCGGCCGGCGGCATCAACGGCGGGGGCGGCGGGGTGGGTTTGCCTCGCACCTTGGTGTAGGCCCAATAGACATAGCCCGATGCCCCATAGATGGCCGCCACCGTGAAGAGCAGCTCGGGCAGGTTGTCGGAGAAGAAGAACACCAGCGCGACACCCAGAGCGATCAACACCACCACCGGGAACGGCACGCTGCGCCGGATGTTGATGTCCTTGCCGCTGTAGTAGCGGACGTTGCTCACCATGGTGAACGCCGCGAACACCGTGACGGCCACGGCGATGCCGCGCAGCTCGATGCCTTTGTAGGCGAAGGTTTCCATGCACCAGACGAAACCGGCGACGACGGCAGCCGCGGCCGGGCTGGGCAAGCCCTGGAAGAAGCGCTTGTCGACGGTGCCGATGTTGGTATTGAAACGGGCGAGACGCAACGCGGCGCAGGCGCAATAGGCGAAGGCCGCGGCCCACCCGATCTTGCCCATGCCCTTCAACGACCATTCGTAGACGACCAGAGCCGGGGCGGCGCCGAAGGCCACCATATCGGAAAGCGAGTCGAACTCGGCGCCGAACGCGCTCTGGGTGCGCGTGAGGCGCGCCACCCGGCCATCGAGGCCGTCGAAGACCATCGCCACGAAGATGGCTGCGGCGGAGGCCTCGAAGCGACCGTTCATCGCCTGCACGATCGCGTAGAAGCCCGCGAACAGCGCGGCGGTGGTGATGGCGTTGGGCAGCCAATAGATGCCCGGCCGGAAGCGGCCCTTGCCCAGCCACTTCTTGCGCGGGCGGTCGTAGTCCATCAGCGAGTCGGGAACTCCGCGAGTACGGTGGACGTAGCGTAGACCACGTCGCCCACTTGTGCGAGGGGGCGCGCATCGGGTGGCAGGTACACGTCGACCCGGGACCCGAAACGGATGAACCCGTACCGCTGCCCGCGGGTGAGGCTGTCCCCGGCCTTCACGTAACAGAGGATGCGACGGGCGATCAGGCCCGCCACCTGCACGCAGGTCACGTCGCGGCCTTCGGCAGTGACGATGTGCAGGGCATTGCGCTCGTTCTCGAGCGATGCCTTGTCGAGCGCGGCATTGAGGAAGCTGCCGGGGTGATACCACGCCTTGCGCACCTCACCGTCCACCGGGCTGCGATTCGAGTGGACGTTGAACACGTTCATGAAGACGCTGATCTTGAGCGCATCGCGCTCAAGATAAGGATCGCGCACCTTGCCGACCACCACGATGCGGCCGTCGGCAGGCGACAGCACCGCGCCGGCTTGCACGGGAATGACGCGCGGCGGGTCGCGGAAGAACTGCAGCACGAAAAGCGCGGCGAGCCAGAACGGAATCGACCACCAGCCGCCGAACCAGGTGACCACCAGCGCGATCGCGGCGGCCAGCGCGAGAAACGGCCAGCCTTCGCGAGCGATGAGGGGGTGGGGGTAGTTCACGGCACACCCCTCACGCTTCGCGTCTCGCGTCGCCCATCAATTGCGCGACGTATCCACCAGGCGGTTCTTCTTGATCCACGGCATCATGTCGCGCAGCTTCGCACCCACGATCTCGATCTGGTGCTCGCGGCCGATGCGGCGCATGGCGCCGAGCTTGGTGGCACCGGTCTGGTTTTCGAGCAGGAATTCCTGGGCGTACACGCCGGTCTGGATTTCCTTGAGGATCCGGCGCATCTCGTTCTTCGACTCTTCGGTGATGATGCGCGGTCCGCGCGTGAAGTCGCCGTACTCGGCGTTGTTCGAGATCGAGTAGCGCATGTTCGCGATGCCGCCTTCGTAGATCAGGTCGACGATCAGCTTCAATTCGTGCAGGCACTCGAAGTACGCCATTTCGGGCGCGTAGCCGGCTTCCACCAGCACTTCGAATCCGGCCTGGATCAGCGCCGTGGTGCCGCCGCACAGGACCACTTGTTCACCGAAGAGGTCGGTCTCGGTCTCTTCCTTGAAGGTGGTTTCGATGACACCGGCCTTGCCGCCACCAATGGCGGCCGCGTAGGACAAGGCGTTGTCGCGCGCCTTCTTCGAGGGATTCTGCGCGATGGCGATCAGGCATGGCGTGCCGCCGCCCTGGGCGTAGGTGCCACGCACCGTGTGACCCGGGGCCTTGGGAGCGATCATGACGACGTCGAGGTCGGCACGCGGCGATACCTGGCCGTAGTGGATGTTGAAGCCGTGCGCGAAGGCAAGAGTCGCGCCCTTCTTGATGTTCGGTTCGACATCCTCGCGATACACGCGGGCGATGTGCTCGTCGGGCATCAGCATCATCACGAAGTCGGCGGTCTTCACGGCATCCGCGACCTCCTTCACGCCGAGGCCCGCCTTCTTCGCCTTGTCCCAGGAGGCTCCACCCTTGCGCAGCCCCACCGTCACCTTGACGCCGGAGTCGTTCAGGTTGAGCGCGTGCGCGTGGCCCTGGGAGCCGTAGCCGAGAATGGTGACCTTCTTGCCCTTGATCAGGGAGAGGTCGGCGTCCTTGTCGTAGTAAACCTTCATGATGTCCCCTTGTGGAAATTGGCGAGTCGCGGTGCCCCCGCGCTCACACTCTCAGAATGCGTTCGCCGCGACCGATGCCCGAAGCGCCGGTGCGCACCGTCTCGAGCACCGCGCCTTCCTCGAGCGCTTCGATGAATGCGTCGAGCTTCTGGCCGGTTCCGGTCAGTTCGATGGTGTAGGTCTTGTCGGTGACGTCGATGATGCGGCCGCGGAAGATGTCGGCCATGCGCTTCATCTCCTCGCGATCCTTGCCGGCGGCGCGCACCTTCACGAGCATCAGCTCGCGTTCGATGTGTTCGCCTTCGGAAAGGTCGACCACCTTCACCACGTCCACCAGCTTGTTCAACTGTTTGGTGATCTGCTCGATGACGTCGTCGGACCCGGTGGTGACGATGGTCATGCGCGACAGCGTCGCGTCTTCGGTGGCAGCCACGGTGAGCGACTCGATGTTGTAGCCGCGCGCGGAAAACAACCCCGCCACGCGCGACAGCGCGCCGGCCTCGTTTTCGAGCAACAGGGAAATGATGTGCTTCATCGGTAGTGGGAAGGGTTCGCGGAAGAAAGGCGGCATCACGGCGCCGCACGGCGAGTCTGTGGCTCGCCTATACGAGGATCATCTCGGACAGGCCCTTGCCGCCCGGGACCATGGGGAAGACGTTCTCGGTCTGGTCGGTGATGAAGTCCATGAACACCAGCTGATCCTTGCGCGCGAAGGCTTCCTTCAGCGCCGGTTCGATATCTTCGGGCTTCTCGATGCGCATGCCGACGTGGCCGTAGCTCTCGGCGAGCTTCACGAAATCGGGCAGCGCGTCCATGTACGACTCGGCGTAGCGGTTGCCGTGGAAGAACTCCTGCCACTGCCGCACCATGCCCATGTACCGATTGTTCAGGTTCACGATCTTGATGGGCATGCGGTACTGCTTGCAGGTGGAGAGCTCCTGGATGCACATCTGGATCGACGCCTCGCCGGTGACGCAGACCACCTGCGAGTCCGGGTGGGCGAGATACACGCCCATGGCGGCGGGCAGGCCGAAGCCCATGGTGCCGAGCCCGCCCGAATTCACCCAGCGGCGCGGCTTGTCGAACTTGTAGAACTGCGCGGCCCACATCTGGTGCTGGCCCACGTCGGAGGTGACGAACGCCTCGCCCTTGGTGATCTCGTAGAGTTTCTGCACCACCATCTGCGGCTTGATGATGGGGCTCGCGCGATCGTACTTGAGGCAGTCGCGCGCGCGCCACAGCTCGATCTGCGTCCACCACGCCTTGAGCGCGGCGGCATCCGGCTTCGTGCCGCCGGCAGCGTACTGGCGGCTCATCTCGCTCAGCACTTCCTTCACGTCGCCGACGATCGGCACGTCGACCTTGACGCGCTTGGAGATGGAAGACGGGTCCACGTCGACGTGGATGATCTTGCGGTCTTCCTGGAAGAAATGCTTCGGGTTGCCGATCACGCGATCGTCGAAGCGCGCTCCCACGGCGAGCAGCACGTCGCAGTGCTGCATGGCCATGTTGGCCTCATAGGTGCCGTGCATGCCGAGCATGCCCATGAACTGCGGGTCGGTCGCCGGATAGCCGCCGAGACCCATCAGGGTGTTGGTGCACGGATAGCCGAGCGCGCGCACGAGCTGCGTGAGCTCCGCGGAGGCCTCGCCCAGCACGATGCCGCCGCCGGTGTAGATCATCGGGCGTTTCGCCTCGAGCAGCAGCCCGAGCGCCTTCTTGATCTGGCCGGAGTGGCCCTTCACGACCGGGCTGTACGAGCGCAGTTCGACCTTGTCCGGATAGACGTATTCGCAGCGTGCGGTGGTGACGTCCTTCGGGATGTCGACCAGCACCGGGCCGGGCCGGCCGCTGGTGGCGATGTAGAACGCCTTCTTCATCGTGGCCGCCAGATCCTTCACGTCCTTCACGAGGAAGTTGTGCTTCACGCACGGCCGCGTGATGCCGACGGTATCGACTTCCTGGAAGGCATCCTGGCCGATGGCATGGGTCGGCACCTGGCCGGACACGATGACCACGGGGATGGAATCCATGTATGCCGTTGCGATGCCGGTGACCGCATTGGTCACGCCGGGACCGGAAGTCACCAGACAGACGCCCGGCTTCTGGCAGGTGCGCGCATAGCCGTCGGCGGCATGTACGGCGGCCTGTTCGTGCCGTACCAGGATGTGCTTCACCCGGTCCTGCTTGAACAGTTCGTCGTAGATGTGCAGCACTGCGCCGCCGGGGTAGCCGAACAGATATTCGACGCCCTCGTCGGCGAGGCAGCGCATCGTGATTTCCGCGCCGGTGAGTTCCATGTTCCGTGACGCCCCTCTTGGGGGCTGTTCTGACTATGCAAAGAACCGGTGACGATACCGGCTCGCCCGATGCCGGTCAACGAAACGGTGGATAGTCAGAGGCGGCCCGCCGAACCGGGGCCGGTTAGCGGCCACTTCAGCGATGCGCCTGGACCCAGTCGTTCCAGGCGTTGAACAGGTCCGGGTCCAGCGCCGCCACGACCGAGCGCTGCCAGAGGCTGGCAGCCCAGAAATCGGCGCCTTCCAGGCTCGCCATCCGCCCGCCGGCCTCTTCCAGGACCAGGCAGCCGGCCGCGTAGTCCCAGAGCTTCTGGCCACCGTGGAGGTAGACGTCGAAGCGGCCCGCCGCGACGTAACACCATTCGAGGGTTCCGGCACCGTAGTTCCGATGGGAAGCGTAGGGCGGTGCGTCCACCAGCGCCCGCGCCAAAGCCTTGGGCAGACGCTTGAAGTCGACGTTGGCCATGGCGCCGCGCAGGCGCGGTACGTGATCCTTGATGGGCAGGGCTTCGCCGTCGAGCCAGGCGCCGCTGCCGCGCGCCGCGTAGAACATCTCATCGGCCACCGGGTCGTACACGACGCCCAGTACGCTACGCCCGGCGCGCATGTAGGCGACCGAGACGGCAAAGTAGGGGACGCCATTGACGAAGTTGGACGTGCCGTCGATGGGATCGACGCACCACAGCCCGGCATCGCCCGCGAGCCACTGTTCGGTCTGCTGCTCGGCCGTCATCTCCTCGCCGACCACGGGGGCAGCCCGTAGTGCCGACAGCTTGGTCACCAGCGCTGCCTGGGTTGCCAGGTCGGCCTCGGTGAACAGGCTGCCGTCGGATTTGCGTTGCCGGGCAACCTTGAGATAGCGCGGCATCACCTCTTCGGCCGCCACGGTCCGCACGACTTCGCACACACGGGGCAGCAGGGCCCGGTCGGCCGCCACCAGGTCAGCCGGTGCGGTAGTCGAAGGGCCCCGTACTGCGGACCCGATCTGGATGTCTAGCGACAAGTGCAGGTAAACAAAGCAGAAATCGCGTGGCAGAATGGTAGCATGAAGGCGCCTCCCGAAACCGTTAGGACACCCCGCCCGGGGGCCCGGTTTCACCTAGAACGCACGTTGGGCGTCGGCGCCGACATCGCCTTGCCGCCGGATGCCGCACATCATGCGGTCCGCGTACTGCGGTTGGCGGAGAACGACCCGGTTAGCGTCTTCGATGGTTCCGGTGGCGAATATCTCGCCGTCATCGTGCGCATCGGCCGCGGCGAGGTGGTCGTCCGTACGACGGCCTTCGTCGACGTGGAGCGCGAATCGCCGCTCGCGGTCGCACTGGTGCAGGGGGTGTCGAGCGGCGAGCGCATGGACTACACCATCCGCAAGGCGGTCGAACTCGGCATCGCGCACATCGTTCCCGTCTTCACCGAGCGAAGCGTGGTGAAGCTGACGGGCGATCGCGCGGATCGCCGCACCGCCCACTGGCGCGCGCTGGTAGTGGCGGCCTGCGAACAATGCGGACGCAATCGCGTTCCGGTCGTGGACTCGCCGCTGCCCTTCGAGCGCTGGCTGGGGGATCTGCCCGCGCCGCACCCCGGGGAAGCCCGGTTCACGCTGTCGCCGGCGGGGGCGCAACGCCTCGCCGCACTGCCACGCCCGGCAGGGCCGATCACGCTGCTCGCCGGTCCGGAAGGCGGGCTCGCCGCCGACGAGGCAGCGCTCGCGCAACTGCGCGGGTTCGATGCGGTGCGCCTCGGACCGCGCGTGTTGCGCACCGAAACCGCAGCCGTCGCGGCACTGGCGGCTATCCAGGCGTTGTGGGGAGATTTTTGAAAGGCCGCTCCGTATACTCGCGCGAAGCTTTGCGCTTCACACAAAAGAACACGGAAGGATCCCCATGCAGATCGAGAACAGCACGTTCGTCGTCACCGGCGGCAGTTCCGGCCTCGGCCAGGCCACCGTCGAACTGATCGTTGCCGCCGGCGGCAACGCCGTCATCGCCGACGTGAACCGCGCCGCGGGCGAAGCGCTCGCCGCCAAGCTCGGCCAGCGGACGCGCTTTTCCGAGTGCGACGTCACGTCGGAGGAACACGCCAAGCGCACCATCGGCCTCGCCCGCGAAGCGTTCGGTGGTTTGCAGGGCCTGGTGAACTGCGCCGGCGTCGGCGTGCCAGCCAAGGTGCTCGGCAAGGACGGCCCGCATCCGCTCGACCGTTTCACCAAGATCGTCGGCATCAACCTGATCGGCACATTCAACATGATCCGCCTCGCGGCAGAGGCCATGGCCGCCGGGTCGCCCAACGCGGCCGGTGAGCGCGGCGTCATCGTCAACACCGCCTCGGTGGCGGCGTATGACGGACAGATAGGCCAACCGGCGTACGCCGCGTCGAAAGCCGGCGTGGTCGGCCTGACCCTGCCGGTCGCCCGGGAACTCGCGCGCTTCGGCATCCGGGTCTGCACCATTGCGCCGGGACTGTTCGAGACGCCGATGATGGCGGGGCTGCCGCCGGAGGCGCAGGCTTCGCTCGCGCAACAGGTGCCGTTCCCGTCGCGGCTCGGCAAGCCGCACGAATTCGCTCAACTGGTGCGCCAGATCGTCGAAAACGAGATGCTGAACGGCGAAACGATCCGCCTCGACGGCGCCATCCGCATGGCGCCCAAGTAACCGCCCCCCTCCCACACCAAGCTCCTTTTGCCGACGCGCGCGCCGATGGACGACCACGCGGATCAGCCGTTCGTGCCCTGGTTCCGGGCCGCGGCACCCTACATCCACGCCTTCCGCGGGCGCACGTTCGTGGTCGCCTTCGGCGGCGAGGTGGTGGCCGACGGCAAGTTCGTCGCCTTGACCCACGATCTCAACCTGCTCGCCGCGCTCGGCGTGCGGCTGGTGCTGGTGCACGGTGCCCGCGCCCAGATCGAGGAACGCCTGAAGCGCCGCAAGGCCGAAATCCGCTATGTGCACGACATGCGCGTCACCGATGAAGCCGCGCTCGCCGACGTGAAGGAGGCGACCGGCCGGGTGCGGATGGAGATCGAGTCGCTCCTGTCCATGGGATTGCCGGGCTCGCCCATGGCCAACGCCACCATCCGCGTGGGCGGTGGCAACTTCGTCGTCGCACGGCCGGTCGGCGTCGTGGATGGCGTCGACATGCAGTACACCGGCGAGGTGCGCAAGGTGCACGCGGATGCCATCGCGCGCCGCCTCGATGCGGGCGAACTTGTGCTCCTGTCCTCGCTCGGGTTCTCGCCCACGGGCGAGATCTTCAACCTCACGCTCGAGGACGTCGCCGCCCAGGCAGCCATGGCGCTCAAGGCCGACAAGCTGGTGTTCCTGATGGACGAACCAGGCGTCCCCGCCGGCAAGGGGGGACTGCTGCGCGAGCTCACCGTCTCGGATGCCGAACGCCTCATGAAGAAGGGCAAGCGCAAGCCCGGAGCCGACACCGGGTTGTATCTGCCGTTCGCAGCACGGGCCTGTCGCGGTGGTGTCAAGCGCGCGCACCTCATCAGCCGCCATCAGGACGGCGCGTTGCTGCTCGAGCTCTTCACCCACAAGGGGGTCGGTACCATGGTGACCCAGGACCCGCTCGAGCGCGTGCGGGCGGCCAGCATCGACGACGTCGGCGGCGTCCTGCGTCTGATCGAGCCCCTCGAAGCCGACGGCACGCTGGTGAAGCGCTCGCGCGAACTGCTCGAGATCCGGCCCTCTATCCGTTCAAGTCGGAGGCCGCCGCAGAGTTTGCCTGCCTCGCCGTGCATCCGGACTATCGTGGCCTCGGTGCCGGTGAACGCCTGTTGCAGGCGATCGAGGCGCGGGCTGCGAAAGCGAAGTTCAAGCGCCTCTTCGTACTGACGACGCGGGCGTCCCACTGGTTCATCGAACAGGGTTTCAGCGAAACCGGCGTGGACCGGCTGCCCCGTGCCCGCCAGCAGCTCTACAACTTCCAGCGCCGCTCGAAGGTGCTGGTGAAGAGCCTGTAGCGGAGGATCGGCCCATCGCGTACCGGCCGCTCACCGCGCTCGCCTGGCTGCTCGCCGCTGCACTGCCCGTCGGCGCCAATGCCGACCAGTCGCCGGAAGCGCCGGCACCGCTCGAATTCGCGCTGGCGCCCTACATCAGCACACGCCCGCTGCTCGCCTTGTTTCAACCACTCGCGACACACCTGCAGCGTCGACTCGGGCGCGAGGTACTGCTGGTGACCGCACCCAGCCTGCGCGAGTTCGACCAGCGCGCATTGAAGGGCGGCTACGAATTCGCAATGCTCTCGCCGCAAGCAGCCCGCCTCGCCCAGAAGGAGGCCGGCTACGTGCCGCTGCTGCGCGTGTCCGACGATCTCTTCGGGGTGCTGATCGTGCCTGCTGGCAGCAAGGCGACGAGTGTCCGCGATCTCGCGGGCGCGCGGATCGCATTGCCTGACCGCTTCACCACCACCGCCCAGTTGGGTGCCGAGCTCCTCGCCGCCGAAGGCCTGCGCGGCGACGACATCCTGCACCCGCCCGGCTTCCAGGATTCGATCCTGCTCTCGATGCTGCGCGGCGAGATCGACGCCCTGGTGATGAACGGATCCGCATTCCACCAGATGGCACCGGAAACCCGTGCCAAGGTCCGCGTCCTGACCGAGACGCGGCGCATCTCGCACGTCATCTTCCTCGCCCGCAATGACGTGAGTGCCGAGGCGCAGCGCACCATGCGCGCTGCCATCGTCGAATTCTTCGAAGCCACTCCCGAGGGCACACGGTTCTCCAAGCAATCCGGGCTTACCGGCGTGCGCATTCCCACGGAGGCGGAACTGAAACTGCTGGACCCGTACGCCCAGGAGCACCGCCGCCTGTTGAACGAACCCGCCGGAGCAAGACCCGCGACCCCATGAACGACCCGCGCCGATCGCTGCGCTTCCGCCTGGTGCTCGCGGCCGTCGTGGTGGAGGTCCTCGCGCTTTCGGTGCTGGTGGGCAACTCGATCCGTATCAATCGTGCCGCGCTGGTCGACCAGGCTCAGACCTGGGCCCGCAGCACCGCGCCGGTGCTGAACGCCGCGCTCGCGGCACCGCTCGCCCAGCGCGACTACGCGACCGTCCAGGAGGCGCTGACCGAGATCCGCTCGGATCAGGCCTTGTCCTACCTCGTGCTGACCGATCGCGCCGGTTCGGTCGTTGCCGCCGCCGGCTGGCCGGCGGATCAGCCCCTGCCCGCGTTCGACGCTACGATGGACGCCGCCGACCCCGACAAGCACTACGACACGCGCATACCGATCGCGCTCGCCGGCCAGGTCTACGGCACGTTGCACGCGGGCCTGGAAACCGGCTCCATCGCCGAAGCCCAGCGCAAGCTGTTGCTCGAAAGCCTGCTGATCGGCATCACGGGTGTGGTGCTTTCCTCGCTACTGCTGTGGTGGGTCGGCTACTACCTCACGCGGCACCTGAAGCGGCTCGCGGAAGCGGGCGAGGCGATGGCCAAGGGCGATCTCGCGGTGCGCGTCGAAGTGCAGTCGACCGACGAGGTGGGGCAGCTTGCCACCGTGTTCAACAGCATGGCGCGTGCCGTGGAAGATCGCGTCGCACAGGTGCGGGCGAACGAAGCGAAGTTCCATGCGATCGCCGACTACAGTACCGACTGCGAACTGTGGCTCTCGCCCACCGGCCGGTTGCTCTGGGTGAATCCGCGCGTGCTGCCGATGACCGGCTACAGCGTCGAGGAATGTCTCGACATGGTGGCTGGATTCCCGCTGGCCATCGTGGTGCCGCAGGACGCACCGGGCCTGCGTCTCGAACTGGATCGCGCGTTCTCGGGGGCTTCGGCATCCGACGTCTCGTTCCGGATCCGCCGCAAGAACGGTGACGAGTTCTGGGCTTCGGCCGACTGGCGACCGATCTACGACGCGACCGGTGCGTACATCGGCGTGCGGCTGTCGATCCACGACGTGAGCCAGCGCAAGGAGGCCGAGGACAAGCTCTCCGACACGTTGAAGGAGCTGGAGAAGGCCTATGCGATCCAGCGCGAATACCTCACGCTGGCCTCCGAGGAACGGGCGCGCTTGAACGCGCTGCTGGGTGCGATGCACATCGGCATCCTGTTCGTGGACCGCGCCAACAAGGTGATCTACTCCAACCCTGCCTTCGAGCAGATCTGGCTGCTGCGCAACAGCAAGATGCGTTTCATCGGCATGGACGCCCATTCCCTGCTCTCCAACGTCGGCGAACTCCTCGCGCGTCCGGAACGCTCCGGCCGCGACCTGATGCGCCTGCCGGACGCCGACCATATCGGCGGCACGGCCGAACTGGAGATGGCCGACGGCCGCCTGGTCACCCAGCTGTGCCATCCGGTGCGCGACAGCGCGCAGCAGCTCGTCGGTCACCTCTGGCTGTACGAGGACGTCACCCGCGAGCGCCAGACCGCCGAGCAGCTCCTGTATCTCGCCGAACGCGATGCACTGACGGGCTTGTACAACCGGCACCGCTTCCAGGACGAACTCTCGCGCATGCTGTCCGACGGCGACCGCCACCAGTCGAGCGTGGCACTGCTGTTCTTCGACATCGACGAGTTCAAGCACATCAACGACACCTTCGGTCACCGGGCAGGCGACGCGATGCTGGTGCGCGTCGCGGGCGAGGTATCGGCGCAGGTGCGGCGCAACGAGATCTTCGCCCGGCTGGGCGGCGACGAGTTCGCCATCCTCGCACCCGAAGCCACCGAGCAGGAGGCAGCCGCCTTCGCCGAGCGCATCGTACGGGCAATCGCGCGCATCCCGTTCGCGTACGAAGGTCACAACCTGAGGCTCACATGCAGCCTCGGTGTGGCGCTCTATCCGACCCACGCCGCGAACAGCGAGGATCTGGTCGCCTATGCCGACCTCGCCATGTACCAGGCCAAGGAAGCCGGCAAGAACACCTGGCGCATGTACCGGGAAGACCAGGGTGCATCGCAGGCGATGCTCACGCGGCTCAACTGGAACGACCGCATCCAGCGCGCACTCGAAGGCGATCTGTTCGTGCTGCACTTCCAGGGCGTGTTCCACTGCGCGACCTCGGAGCTGCGGCATCTCGAAGCACTGGTGCGCATGCGCGATACCGCGAGCCCCGAGCGCCTCATCATGCCGGGGCACTTCATTCCGATCGCGGAGAAGACCGGCAAGATCCTCGACATCGATCGCTGGGTGATCGCCGCGGTGGTGCGATTGCTCGGGACCAGCGAGCGCATCCCGCCGATCGCCGTCAACATCTCGGGACGCAGCTTCAACGAACCGCAGCTGCCGCGCTTCATCGCCGACGAACTGAAGCGCGCCGGCGTGAAGCCCGAGCGGCTGATGGTCGAACTGACCGAAACGTCAGCCGTGTCGGACCTGCACGATGCGCAGCGCTTCATCCAGGCGCTGCGCGACACCGGCTGCAAGGTCTGCCTCGACGACTTCGGCGCGGGCTTCTCGTCCTTCGCGTATCTCAAGCACATCGAAGCGGACATCCTGAAGATCGACGGACAGTTCATCCGCGACCTGCCGAACGATCGGTCGAACCAGGTGTTCGTGAAGGCCATCGTCGACGTCGCACGCGGGCTGCGCAAGATTTCGGTCGCCGAGTGCGTCGAGGACGAAGCCACCCTCGTCATGCTGCAATCCCTCGGCGTGGAGTACGCCCAGGGCTATCACCTGGAACGGCCGCTGGAACTGCATCCGGCATTGCGGGCAGCCAGCCGTGATAGACCGCCCCCCGGCGATTCGTGATAATCACCGGCCGTCGACGCGCCCTCGGGGCGCGGGAGGTCCCATGGCCAGAACAGTGCAGTGCATCAAACTCGGCCGCGAAGCCGAAGGGCTAGATTTTCCACCCTACCCGGGGCCGCTCGGCGCGCGGCTGTACGCCTCGGTCTCGAAGGAAGCCTGGAAAGGCTGGCTGGAGCACCAGAAGATGCTGGTGAACGAGAATCGGCTCAATCTTTCCGACCCGAAGGCACGCAAGTACCTCGAGCAGCAGATGGAGCAGCACTTCTTCGGTGCGGGTGCGGACAGCGCCAGCGGCTACACGCCGCCGCCCCGCTAGAGGCGCCGTGAACAAGCCGAAACTCGGGCCGGCGCTCGCCAAGTCGGCCGCGAAAGCCAAGGGCGCCGCCAAGAAATCGGGCCCGAAGAAAGCCGGCGCGCAACGCCGCGCCACGGGCAAGACCGCGAAGGTGGCAGTGGTCGCGCAACACTTCCTCAACCGCGAACTCGGGTTGCTCGAGTTCAACCGGCGCGTGCTGGCGCAGGCCCAGGACCCCGCCATGCCGCTGCTGGAACGGCTGCGCTTTCTGTGCATTGTCGGCAGCAACCTGGACGAGTTCTTCGAGATCCGTGTGGCCGGTCTCAAGGCGCAGATGGAACTGGGTTCGGAAGTCACCGGGCCCGACGGCCTGTCGCCGGAAGAGGTATTCGCACAGGTCTCGAAGCAGGCGCATCAGTTGATGACGCGCCAGTACGAGATCTTCAACGACGATCTCCTGCCCGCACTGGCGAAAGTCGGGGTGCGTTTCCTGCGGCGCCGCGAATGGACCGAAGCGCAGCGCGCCTGGATTCGCGAGCACTTCGTGAAGGAAGTGATGCCGGTGTTGACACCGATCGGACTCGACCCGGCCCATCCGTTCCCGCGCCTGCTCAACAAGAGCCTCAACTTCGCCGTCGAGCTCTCGGGCAAGGACGCGTTCGGCCGCAATTCCGGCATCGCGATCGTGCAGGCGCCGCGGGCGCTGCCGCGCTTCATCGCGCTGCCGCCCGAGATCGCCGGGTGCGAATACGGGTTCGTCTTCCTCTCGTCGATCATGCATGCCTACGTGAGCGAACTGTTCGCGGGCATGGAGATCAAGGGCTGCTATCAGTTTCGCGTCACGCGCAACAGCGACCTGTTCGTGGACGAAGAAGAAGTGAAGAACCTGCGCACGGCACTCCAGGGCGAGCTGCCGCAGCGCCAGTTCGGCGATGCCGTGCGCCTGGAAGTGGCGGACCTGTGCCCGCAGCACATGTCGGATTTCCTGCTGCAGCAGTTCGGGCTCGCCCAGGACGATCTGTACCAGGTGAACGGACCGGTGAACCTGGTGCGCCTCATGCAGGTGCCCGACTACGTGCACCTGCCGGACCTCAAGTTCAAGCCGTTCAGTCCGGGCACGCCGACCCAGATCACCAAGCGGCAGGACCTCTTCGCCGCGATCCGCAAGGGCGACATCCTGCTGCACCACCCGTATCAGTCGTTCCGACCGGTGGTGAGCTTCATCGAGCAGGCCGCGGTGGATCCGCAGGTGGTGGCGATCAAGCAGACCGTCTACCGCACCGGTACCGACTCGGAGCTGATGAAGCACCTGATCCTCGCCGCGAGCAACGGCAAGGCCGTGACCGTGGTGGTGGAGCTGATGGCGCGCTTCGACGAGGAAGCGAACATCAACTGGGCTTCGCGGCTCGAAGAGGTCGGCGCGCACGTCGTCTACGGTGTCGTGGGCCACAAGACGCACGCGAAGATGTCGATGGTCGTGCGGCGTGAGGAGAGCGGCCTCAAGCGCTACGTGCACCTCGGCACCGGCAACTACCACTCGCGCACGGCAACGCTCTACACCGACTTCGGCCTGTTCACGTGCAACGAGGACATGACGGTGGACGTGAACGACGTGTTCCTGCAACTGACCGGCATGGGCAAAGCGGGCAAGCACAAGTACGTCTGGCAATCGCCGTTCACGCTGCACGTGAAGTTGCGCGAAGCGATCGCACGGGAGGCCGAGCACGCCCGTGCCGGCAAGCCGGCGGGAATCAACGCCAAGATGAATGCGCTGCTGGAGCCGGGGACCATCGAGGCGCTTTACGACGCCTCCCGTGCCGGCGTGAAGATCAATCTCATCGTGCGCGGCGTCTGCGCACTGCGGCCGGGCATCCCCGGCCTGTCGGAAAACATCCGCGTGCGTTCGGTGATCGGGCGCTTCCTCGAGCACCATCGCATCTTCCACTTCCGCTCGGGCGACCAGGTATACCTGTCGAGCGCCGACTGGATGGACCGCAATTTCTTTCGGCGCATCGAGCTGTGCTTCCCGGTGCTCGATCCGAAACTGAAGCGCCGCGTGATCGCCGAGGGCTTGAAACGTTACCTCGACGACAACAGCCAGGCGTGGGAGATGGATGCGGACGGTCGCTATCGGCGGCTGAAACCAGCATCGGCCGCGGATGCGCGCAGTGCGCAGCGGGAACTGGTGGCAGAACTCGCGGCAAAGCCGGCGCAGCCGATCTAGGCCTGATCGATGCCCCCACCCTCGCTCGCCCGCACCTTTGGTGGGGGCGGGGACGTACACCCCTTCCCCCAGCTGTGCTGGGGGAAGGTTGGGATGGGGGCGTTCCGTCTTATTCGCCCACCGCCTCCAGCACCTTCCACTCACCGCCGGCGACTTCGTACACGGTGATGGTCCCGGCACGCAGATCACCGTTCTCGTCATAGGCGATGCTCGCCGACGTCACACCCGCGCGCTGCGTGCGCGCGAGTTCGGGCAGGTAGCGCGCCGGTTCGGTCGAGTCGGCGCGCTTCATCGCGTCGATCAGCGTCATCGCGCCGTCGTAGGCGTAAGGCGAATAGACCTCCACGTCCGCGTTGAATTTCGCCTTGTACCGGGTCGCGTATTCGGCGCCGCCGGGCATGCGATCGAGTGGCAGCCCGGCGAGCGATGCGACTGTCCCGTCGGCCGCGCCGCCGGCCAGCTTCAGGTAGTTGGCGGACTTCACCATCTCGCCGCCCAGCAGCCGCGCCTTCACCCCGAGTTGCTTCATCTGCTTCGCGATCGGGCCGGCTTGCGCGTCCGCCCCGCCGAAGAACACGGCATCGGGCTTCTCCTTCTTGATGCTGGTGAGGATCGCAGCGAAGTCGGTCGCCTTGTCGCTGGTGTAGTCGCGCTTGACGATCATTGCACCGGCTGCCTTGGCGGCGGCCTCGAACTGGTCGGCGAGCCCCTGACCATAGGCCGTGCGGTCATCCACGACGGCGATGCGTTTCGCCCCGAGCTTCTCCACGGCGAAGCGCCCGAGCACGCTGCCCTGCTGCACGTCGTTGGTCATCATCCGGAACGTGGTCTTGAAGCCGCTGGCCGTGTAGGCCGGCGCGGTCGCCATCGCGAGTTGCGGCACTCCTGCTTCGGAGTAGATACGCGAAGCCGGGATGCTCGTGCCCGAATTGAAATGCCCGAGCATGCCCTTGATACCGGCATCGACGAGCTTCTGCGCCACCACGCCGCCGCGTGCGGGGTCGGCCTGGTCGTCCTCCGCCAACAATTCGAAGCGCACCGCCTTGCCGCCGATCGTCGGCTTCGCGGCGTTCGCTTCATCGATGGCCAAAGTGAGGCCGTTACGCATCTCCGCGCCATAGTGTGCCTGCGCGCCGGTGAGGGGTGCGGCGAAGCCCAGCTTCACGATTTCCTCGGCAGCGGCTGCGGCCGGCGGTGGAGCCTTCGGCGCTTCTTCCTTGCTGCCGCAGCCCGCCAGGGCTGCCACCGTCAACATCGGACCGATCCAGACCGCTACGCGTCGCAGGTTCGTCATGGCATTCCCTTCGCGAGAAGATCGGTGCGATTGTAGATCGACCCGGCAGACGTTCGCTCCGGTACACTCGGCGACCCCACCGGAACACCGCCGTCCGCCGCGCCCGTGGCCACTGAAACCGAACTCAAACTCGCGGTCGAGCCTGCCGACCTCAGCCGGCTCGCCAAGAGCCCGTTGCTGGCTGCGGCTGCGCGCTCGAAACCTATGCTGCGTTCGGTCTACAGCGTCTACTACGACACCCCGGAGCGCGATCTCGCACGCCGCGGCATGGCACTGCGATTGCGCAAGGTGGCGGGCCGCTGGGTGCAGACTCTCAAGACCGCGGGGACGGCGCAGGCCGGCCTGCACTCGCGCGGCGAATTCGAAGCCAACGCGGCAGCGCAGTTGCTCAACTTCGTCGCGCTTGCCGCCACACCGGCCCAGGAGTTGTTCGCGGACCCCGATCTGCGCATGCGCCTCCAGCCGCTGTTCGTGACGGAGTTCAAACGGTCCACGCGCGTGGTGGAGATCCATCCGGGTGAACTGGCCGAGTTGTGCGTCGACCGCGGCACCATCACGAGCGGGGGGCGCCAGGATCCGATCAGCGAGATCGAACTCGAGCTGAAGCAGGGTAACCCGGCGCACCTGTTCGATTTTGCGCGCCGCCTGCTCGCCGATATTCCGCTCACCGTAGAGAACGCGAGCAAGGCTGAACGCGGCTATGCACTGCTCACCGGCGCGCGCTCGACACCCGTAAAGGCGCAGGCGCCCGCGCTCGCAGCGGCGCTGCCGGTGCCGGACGCGTTTCGCGTCATCGTCGGCGAGTGTCTGCGTCAGCTTCAGGCCAACGACCGCGGCGTGCTCGCCTCGGATGACGTCGAGTACGTTCATCAGGCACGGGTGGCGATCCGCCGCTTGCGTTCGGCATTCGGCTTGTTTCGCAAAGTGGTTCCCAAGGCTGCGCTGGCGACCGTGCTGGGCGACGTGAAGGAGCTCGGAACGAAGCTCGGCGGCGCCCGCGACTGGGACGTCTTCGTCACCGAAACGCTGGCGAGCGCAGCGCACTCGTTTCCCGATCATCCTGGTTTCAGGTTGATCGCCAACCTCGCGGATGCGTCGCGCGCGGCCGCACGCCAGCTGGCGCGATCCGCCATCGCTGCGCCCGCTTACACCGCACTGCTGCTGGACTTCGGCGCACTGCTCACCGGCGAGGCCTGGCGCACCGGGCTCGACGACGAGGGGCGTGCGCTCGAAGCGATGACCATCGGTGGCTTCGCGACCGTGGTGCTCGATGCCCAGTGGCGACGGGTACGGCGCGCCGGAAAAGATCATCGCGATCTCGCACCGGCCGAGCTGCACGCGCTGCGCATCGAAGTGAAGAAGCTGCGCTATGCGATCGAGTTCTTCCAGACCCTGCATGCCCGCAAGGCGGTACGATCGTTCCTGGATCACGCAGCCGAGCTGCAGGAGATTCTGGGTGCGCTGAACGACGCCACCGTCACGTCACATCTGCTCGATACACTGATGGCCGATAACCGTTCCGTCGTGGAAGCCGCCGGCATCGTGCGCGGCTGGGGTGCGGCCCGCGTGCACGACGGACGGAGTCGCTTCGCGGGCGCATGGAAGCGCTTCGAAGCTGCCCAACCCTACTGGTAGCGCCTTTCATGGACCTCCTGCTCTGGCGTCACGCCGAAGCCTTCGACGGCACTCCCGACCTCGCCCGGCGCCTCACACCCAAGGGTCACAAGCAGGCCGAGGCCATCGCTGCGTGGCTCGCTGACCGACTGCCGAAGCAGACCCGCATCCTTGTCAGCCCGGCAGCTCGCACTCAGGAGACCGCACAGGCACTGAAGCGCCGCTTCGAGACCGTCGCTTCGATCGCGCCGGGCGCCGACGCGACCGCGGTCCTCGCCGCGGCCGATTGGCCAAACGCAAATGGCGCAGTGCTCGTCGTCGGACATCAGCCGACGCTGGGCGAAACGGCCGCGTTGCTGCTGGCGGACGAGACGCGGGAGTTCAGCGTCAAGAAGGGCGGCTTGTGGTGGCTGAGCCACCGCGTGCGCGGGGAGCTGGCGCAGGTGGTGCTGCGGGCGGTGGTGAATCCGGATCTGGTGTGAGGGTGGCCGCAGCGCGGGGCTTGCCCCCGCCAAAGCCTGGGAAGGCGATGTACATCTCCTTCCCCCGCGACGGCGGGGGAAGGTTGGGATGGGGGTCGCAAGCGCAGCCCCGCGCGCGCTTGCCTTCGCTCCGGCGCTGCGCCTACTCCGTCGCCGGGTCGAAACTGCCTTCGATCTCGTCCAACGCCGGAATCGCGAGATCGAACCCGATCGAACGCCATTCCCGGATCTCGCTGCGCAATGCCGCGGCAGTGAGCGGATAGCGCGCGAGCCAGGCCGCCGGCAGGTCGATCTCGAAAGTGCGTTCGCGGAAGGCCGCCTGGATCTTCGGCAATGCCACGGCACTGCGCGACCGATGAAACAGGCATGCGAGCCGCAGTGCCATGATCATCGCCCAGTCATGCGGACCGGTCACGAGCGGCCGCACCTTCTCGAGCGCGCCGCGATGCGCGAGCACGATCAGGCTCAAGTGCTGCTGCTCCATCTTGGAGAACCCCGGCATGTCGGCGTTGGCGACGATGTAGGCCGAATGCTTGTGATACCCGGTGTGGGCGACGGTGAGGCCGATCTCGTGCAGCAGTGCAGCCCACGACAGCAGCTGCCGCGAAGCCTCGTTCTCGGGCGTGTCCCCACCCGCAAGAGCCGCATGGAACTCGAGCGCGAGCTTGTCGACCCGGCGCGCCTGCAGCGTATCGACGTGATAGCGCTTGTCGAACTGCCGCACCGTGGTGTCGCGCATGTCCTTGTGATGGAAGCGCCCGAGCATGTCGTAGAGGATGCCCTGCCGCATCGCTCCGGTCGCCAGGATCATGTCCTTGACATCGAGCTCTTCGAAGATCGCATGCATGATCGCGAACCCACCCGGCAACACCTGGGCGCGATCCGCCTTGAGGCCGGGCAGATCGAGGCGGTCGATATCGCCGGCCTTCAGCAGCATCGAGCGCAGGCGGTCCATGCCGTCGCGGGTGATGCCGCCGTTGGACCAACCGTTGGCCGCGATCAGTTCGCCGATGGTGCGCGCGGTGCCGGACGATCCGACCGCCTGTTTCCAGTGGCCACGCGAGAAATCGCGCTCGATGGTCTGCAGCTCGATGCGGGCCGCGAGCTCGGCCTGTTTCAGGCTGCCCTTGGTGATGCGCCCGCCCTCGAAATAGCGCAGCGTGTAGCTCACGCAGCCCATGTACAGGCTTTCCAGCTTCTGCGGCTTGTAGCCGCTGCCGATGATGAACTCGGTCGAGCCGCCGCCGATGTCCACCACCATGCGCTTTTCCGTGGTGGGCGGCAGGCTGTGCGAGACGCCCAGGTAGATCAAGCGCGCCTCTTCCTTGCCGGCCACCACTTCGATCGGGAACCCGAGGGCGCTTTCCGCACGCGCCAGGAAATCCTTCGCGTTCTTCGCCACGCGCAGCGTGTTGGTCCCGACCGCCCGCACCGCGGCAGGGTCGAAGCCGCGCAAGCGTTCGCCGAAGCGATGCAGCGCATCGAGGGCACGCTGCTGCGATTGTTCGTCGAGCCGCTTGTCGGCGCTCAGGCCCGCGGCCAGGCGCACCGCCTCACGCAGGGAATCGAGCGGGTAGATCTGATCGTCCACGACTCGACCCACCTGGAGCCGGAAACTGTTCGAGCCGAGATCGACGGCGGCGACTACCGACTGCTCGGCGGTGGAAGCAGGAGGACGGTGTAGGAGGACTGCAGCTTGTGACATTCGAAAGATGACGGCGTCAACACACGCCCGTCGGAAGGAGATCGGCCGTCGCCGGGCTGCCATCGGTCGGAGCCCGATGGCTTTCGGCAGGCACAGACAGTCCGCAGGGACTGTCTGTGTCCGACCTCAGCCCGCAAGATGGCCGGCCCCCTTGGGGGAGAGGCCGAAGGCATATCGGGGGGACCACATCCTCAGCCCATGATCTCGCGCTCGATCTCCTCGACGCTGACGTGGCGGACGTCCTTGCCCTTGACCATGTAGATGACATACTCGGAGATGTTCTTGGCATGATCGCCGATGCGCTCGATTGCCTTCGCGATGAAGAGGATTTCGATCGACGCGCTGATTGTGCGCGGATCTTCCATCATGAAGGTGATGAGCTGCCGGATCATCGAGCGGAATTCGTCGTCCACGTGCTGGTCCTGGCGCACCACCTCCGCGGAGGCCGACAGGTCGAGGCGCGCGAACGCGTCGAGCGACTTGTGCAGCATGCTGGTGGCGATGCCGGCCATGCGACGGATCTCGTTGAAGCGCGGCGACAGCAGGCGATCGCCCGAGCCGATCAGCTTGGCCATGCGGGCGATCTTGGCGGCTTCGTCACCGATGCGCTCCAGGTCCGTGATGGTCTTGACCACGGTCATGATCATGCGCAGGTCGCCGGCGGTGGGCTGGCGGCGGGCGATGATCGTGCTGCAGTCCTCGTCGATGGCCACTTCGAGCCCGTTCACCTTGTGGTCGTTGTTGACCACCGAGCTGCACAGTTCGAAATCGCCGGACATGAGCGCCTCGACCGCGAGCTTGATCTGCTCTTCGACCAGGCCGCCCATCTGGAGCACCCGGGACCGCAGGGCCTCGAGTTCGGCGTCGAACTGCTTGGAAGTGTGTTCGGATGAAGTCATGGATGCATCCCTCCGTGGGGACCGGGTTCGTGTTGTCGCCCGATCACGACACAAGTGTAAACGTGCTGCATGACAGAGTCGTGGCAGGAAGCGCTAGCCGCCTATCGCGTAAGGGTTTTCACGCCCGTCGGCGTGCCTAGCAGGAGCACGTCGGCCGGGCGCCGGGCGAAAAGCCCTACCGTCACGACGCCCTCGATCTGGTTGAGTTCCCCTTCCAGGGCGGCCGGGTCGAGGATGGTGAGGCCGTGCACGTCGAGGATCGCGTTGCCGTTGTCCGTGGTGAAGCCGGTGCGCAGCTCGGGCTGCCCGCCCGCGATCTTCACGATGCGCCGTGCCACGTGGGACCGCGCCATCGGGATCACCTCCACCGGCAGCGGGAAGGCGCCGAGCGTGTCGACCAGCTTGGACGCGTCGGCGATGCAGACGAACTTGGCAGCCACGCCGCCGACGATCTTTTCACGCGTCAACGCGCCGCCGCCGCCCTTGATCATCGCCATGTGGCGGGTGATCTCGTCCGCGCCGTCCACGTAGACCGGAATCTCATCCACGCTCGTCAGGTCCAGCACCGGGATGCCGAGCGCCTTGAGCCGCGCTGCCGACGCTTCCGAACTCGCGACGGCACCGGCGATGCGCGCCTTGATGCCGCCGAGTGCCTGGATGAAGTGATTGGCCGTGGAGCCGGTGCCCACGCCGATGACGGCGTCGTGGGGAACATGGGCGAGCGCGGCTTCGGCCGCGGCCTTCTTCTGTGCATCCTGGTTCATCGAGTGCCCATTTCACAGCGTTTAACGCAGCAAGATTCGCGCCGCGGAGCATAGCTGGAGCCCGCACCAGACTCAACGCGCGTTGGCACCTTTTCGTGCCGCTGTTACCCTTCGCGGTTTCCCGTCGGCCCAGTAAGAGACTGCCCCATGCTGCGTTCGCAGCCCGGCGCCACTAGATGAATGACGACTATCTCACCCGTATCCTCACCGCCCGCGTCTACGACGTGGCGGTGGAAACGCCCCTGGAGCGGGCGCCGCTGCTATCGCGCCGGCTCGGCAACGACCTCCTCCTGAAGCGCGAAGACCTGCAGCCGGTCTTCTCGTTCAAGATCCGCGGTGCCTACAACAAGATGGCACAGCTCACTCCCGCGCAACTGAAGCGCGGCGTGATCGCGGCCTCCGCCGGCAACCACGCCCAGGGGGTTGCCCTCTCCGCCCAGAAGCTCGGCTGCAAGGCGGTGATCGTGATGCCCGTCACCACGCCGCGAATCAAGGTGGACGCAGTCGTGGCGCGCGGGGCGAAGGTGGTGCTGGCCGGCGACTCCTACGACGAGGCCTATGCACGCGCCCAGGCAATCGCCGCCAAGGATCGCCTGACCTTCGTGCATCCCTACGACGATCCGGACGTGATCGCCGGGCAGGGCACCATCGGCATGGAAATCCTGCATCAGCACCCCGGCCCACTGCACGCCATCTTCGTGGCCGTGGGCGGCGGCGGCCTGATCTCGGGCATCGGAGCGTATGTGAAGCGCTTGCGGCCCGACATCCGTATCATCGGGGTGGAGCCGGCCGATGCCGACTCCATGGCGCAGTCGCTGGCTGCCGGTCATCGGGTCAAGCTCGCGCAGGTCGGCCTGTTCGCCGACGGGGTCGCAGTCAAGCAGGTGGGTGAGGAGACGTTTCGCCTGGCCCGCGAAGTGGTGGACGAGATGGTGCTGGTGGACAACGATGCGATCTGCGCGGCGATCAAGGACGTGTTCGAGGACACGCGCGTGATCCTCGAGCCGGCCGGCGCGCTCGCCGTGGCGGGTGCCAAGGCCTGGACCGAACGCCACCGCGCCCGCAATCGCACCCTGGTCGCCATCGCCTGCGGCGCCAACATGAACTTCGACCGGTTGCGGTTCGTCGCGGAGCAGGCCGAACTGGGCGAGCGCCGCGAGGCCGTGCTCGCAGTCACGATTCCCGAACGACCGGGCAGCTTCCGGCGCTTCTGCAAGGCGATCGGCAAGCGCAACGTCACGGAATTCAACTACCGCTTTGCTGACGCCACCCAGGCCCATGTCTTCGTCGGCCTGCAGGTCGAAGGGCGCGACGAGATCAAGGACATCCTGCGCAGCCTGCGCGCGGCCGGGCTCGCGGCCCAGGACTTCAGCGACAACGAGATGGCCAAGACGCACGTCCGGCACATGGTCGGCGGGCGCGCGCCGGACGTGGCTGACGAACTGCTCTACCGCTTCGAGTTTCCTGAACGCCCCGGTGCGCTCATGCGTTTCCTCGAGGCCATGAGCCCCGACTGGAACATCAGCCTGTTTCACTACCGCAACCATGGCGCCGACTTCGGCCGGGTGCTGGTGGGCATCCAGGTCCCGCGGCGCACGCGACCGGCGTTTCGGCGATTCCTGCGGGAACTCAATTACCGCCATTGGGACGAAACCGGTAACCCCGCATTCCGATTGTTCCTCTGATGCGTCTCGCCCTGCTCCCGCTCCTGTTCCTCGCGGCATCCGCCTTCGCGGCCGCGGGCGACATGGACTTTCTCGCCGCCCGCGACGCCTTCGCCAAGGGCAACATCGCGCGCCTGAACGAACTCGCCCCGGAGCTGCGCACCCATCCGCTCGCTCTGTACGTCGAGTACTGGCAACTGCGCTCGCGCATCACCGAAGATCCGCGGGCCGACGTGCGCCAGTTCCTCGAAGTGAACGGCGCGCAGCTGCTCGGCAATCGCCTGCGCGCCGACTGGCTGCGCCAGCTCGCCCGCCAGAAGGACTGGACCGAGTTCCAGCGGGAGTATCCGGCGCTGGTCGATCCCGAGCCCGACCTGCAGTGCCTCGCGCTGCAGTCCCGCATCGTCACCCGCGACTTCGGTGTGGCTCGCGACGCGAAGTCGCTCTGGCTCTCCGGTCGCGAGCTGCCGGACGCTTGCGGGTCGGTGTTCGACGCCCTGGTCGGTGCCGGCGACATCACCGAGGACGACATCTGGGCCCGGGTCCGCCTGGCGTTCGAGGCCGGCAACGCGACCGTCGCCAAGTCCACCGCGCAGTACCTGCCGAGCGGCCGTCGGCCGGATCCCCGGAGCATCGACACCGTCACGCGCAATCCGCAGCGCTACCTCGATGCGAAGACGCTCGGGGTGAAGACACGGGCCCAGCGGGAGGTGGCGCTGTTCGCTCTCGGTCGCACCGCGGCGACCGTGCCTCAGGCCGCCGCCGAATCCTGGCGCCGCCTGCAGCGACAGTTCCCGGAAGAGGATCGCGCGTATGGCTGGGGCGTGGTGGCCACCGCCGCGGCCCGCCGGCACCTGCCCGACGCCCTCGACTGGTACCGCGAAGCGGGCAAGGCGCCGCTTACCGACCACCAGCTCGGCTGGAAGGTGCGCGCGGCCCTGCGCGCCCGCGACTGGCGCGAAGTGACGGCCGCCACCGAAGCGATGACCAGCGAAGAGCGCGAGAAGTCGGTGTGGCGCTACTGGCGCGGACGGGCCCTCGCGGCGCAGGATCGCGAGTTCGAGGCCAACGCCATCTTCGCGATCCTCGCCAACGAGCACGGATTTCACGCGCTGCTCGCTGCCGAGGAACTCGGCGCCTCGCTCACCGCACCGCGCCAGAACTACAAGCCGCTGGAGGGCGAGGTCGGTGCCATGGCGAATCACGCCGGCCTGCAGCGCGCGCTGGCGTTCTACCGGCTCGGCCTGCGCTACGAAGGCAACCTCGAGTGGCTCTGGTCGATTCGCGGCATGGAGGACACCCTGCTCCTCGCCTCCGCCGAGCTGGCCCGTCGCGAAGGCTGGTACGAGCGCGCCATCGCCACTGCGGAGCGCGCCGAAGGCCTGGTGAACATGGACCTGCGCTACCCGACTCCGTACGCGGAGCTGATCCGCGCCTCGGCACGCGACGTGGATATCGACGAAGCCTGGATCTATGGCCTCGTACGTCAGGAGAGCCGCTTCGTGCCGACCGCACGCTCCACCGCCGGGGCGTCCGGACTGATGCAGATCATGCCGGCCACCGCGAAATGGATCGCGGGCCGGCTGGGCCACAAGGACTGGCGATCGGCCCTCGACGAAGCGCTGGGCACCAACGTGAACTTCGGCTCCTATTACCTGAAGGAGCTGCTCACCAAGTTCGACGGCAGTGCCGTGCTCGCGTCGGCTGCGTACAACGCCGGCCCGCGGCGGGCGCAGGAGTGGCGTTCGCCCGGTGCGTTGGAAGCCGCCATCTACATCGACACCATCCCGTTCACCGAAACGCGCGACTACGTGCGCAAGGTGATGGCCAACGCCGTGCAATACGCGCGCGTGCTCGGCAATCCGCAGGACAGCCTCAAGGCACGCCTGGGGACGGTTCCTCCGATCAAGGGCGATCTCAGGCTGGGCGCCCAGGAGCCCTGAACAGCCTGCAGCGGCGATTGCACTGCCGGAGTGTTCCCGTGACAATCCGCCGCTGTACGCCCTGTTTCCATATCCCGAGTCCATGACTCCCCAACGCATCCTGGTCATCGGCGGCTCCGGATTTCTCGGCAGCCACGTAGTGCGAAAGCTCGCCGCAGCGGGCACGTTCGTCCGCGTTCCCACGCGCAACCGCGAGCGCGTGAAGGCCGAGCTGATCCTCCTGCCCACGGCCGACGTGGTGCGCGCCGACGTGCACGACGCCGGAACGTTGCGCGCGCTCGTGGCGAACACCGACGCCGTGATCAATCTCGTCGGTGTGCTGGACGGTCGCCACGACGGTTTCCAGCGCAACCACGTCGAGTTGCCGATGCGCATCGTGGCCGCGTGCCGCGATGCCGGGGTGAAGCGCCTGGTGCACGTGAGCTCACTCGGTGCGGCGGCCGACGCGCCCAGCGACTATCAGCGCAGCAAGGCACGAGGCGAAGCCGAGGTCGCCAGTGCCGCCCAGTACGGCATCGCGACGACAGTCTTCCGGCCCTCGGTCATCTTCGGCCGGGGCGACAGCTTTCTCAGTCTGTTCGCCCGACTTGCACGGACGTTCCCGTTGTTGCCTCTCGGCTGCGCGGGCGCCCGCTTCCAGCCGGTGTACGTCGACGACGTGGCGCGCTCGATCGTGGTGAGCCTCGACGATCCCGAAACGTTCGGCCAACGCTACGACCTGTGCGGGCCGACCGCCTATACGCTGCGGGAACTGGTGGAATACGTCTGCTTGGCACTCGGCGTGGATCGCACCATTGTCGCGCTGCCCGATTCCCTCGCGTGGCTGCAGGCGACCGTGCTGGAGCATCTGCCCGGCCGCCTCATGACGCGCGACAACGTGCTGTCCATGAAGGTGGACAACGTCTGCGCCTGCGATTTTCCGGACCGTTTCGGTTTCGCCCCCACGGCGCTCGAAGCGATCGCCCCCACGTATCTGGCCGAACGCACGCCCCGTTCGCGCTATCGTGGCTTCCGTTACCGTGCCGGCCGCTAGGCCACCAGAACCCATGGCCAACTACACCCTCGTCATCGGCAACAAGAAGTACTCGTCGTGGTCGCTGCGCCCCTGGTTGCTGCTGGTTCACGGCGGCATCCCGTTCGACGAGATCCGCATCGGTCTGCGCAAGCCCGACACCGCCGAGCGCATCCGCGCGCAGACGCCGGCCGGGCGCGTGCCGGTGCTGCACGCGGGCAAGCTCACGATCTGGGATTCGCTCGCCATTGCAGAGTTTCTCGCCGAGCGGCACCCCAACAGCGTCCGGTGGCCGGCGGATCTGGAAGTGCGCGCACGCGCTCGATCGGTGAGTGCCGAGATGCATTCGGGATTCTCGGCGCTGCGGCAGAACATGCCGATGCACTGCGACGCGTCCTATCCCGGTGCCGGCCGCACGCCGGAGGTGCTGGCCGACATCGCGCGCATCACCGAGATGTGGAACGACTGTCGCGCCCGCTTCGGTGCGGGCGGACCGTTCCTGTTCGGCACTTTCTCGATCGCCGACGCGATGTACGCGCCGGTCGTGTTCCGTTTCCGCACCTACGCAGTGGAGCTCGATGCGGTCTGCCGCGCCTACGTCGACACCATGATCGCACTGCCGGCGATGCAACGCTGGCTCGCCGAAGCAACCGCCGAAACCGACACCATCGCCGACTACGAGCCGTGAAGGTGTACCGCGTCGGCGGCTCGGTCCGCGACGAACTGCTCGGTCTGAACGTCAAGGACCACGATCACGTGGTGGTCGGCGCCACGGTGGAGGACATGGAACGCCTGGGGTTCCGGCCCGTGGGCAAGGATTTCCCGGTGTTCCTGCACCCCGAGACGCACGAGGAATACGCGCTCGCCCGCACTGAACGCAAGACCGCACGCGGCTACAAGGGCTTCACCGTATACGCCACGCCCGAAGTGACGCTCGAGGAAGACCTCGCGCGGCGCGACCTGACGATCAACGCGATCGCTCGCGACGAACACGGTGTTCTGATCGACCCGTTCGACGGCGCGGGCGACATCGAGCGCGGCGTGCTGCGGCACGTCGGACCCGCCTTCGTCGAAGATCCGGTGCGAATCCTGCGGGTCGCGCGGTTCGCCGCCCGCTTCGGCTTCGCCGTGGCACCGGAGACGTTCGAGCTGATGCGGCACATGGTTGCCGAGGGCGAAGCCGATCATCTGGTGCCGGAGCGGGTTTGGCAGGAACTCGCGAAGGGTTTGATGGAAATGCATCCGTCGCGCATGTTCGAGGTCCTGCGCGCTTGCGGGGCACTGGCGCGGATACTCCCCGAAGTGGACCGCCTCGTGGCCGATGACGCCCGACAACCCCTGGCGGCACTCGATCGTGCTGCCGCGCGCGCACGCGCGCTCGAAGTGCGCTACGGGGTCCTGTTCTGCGATGCAGATGCCGACTCGACGACCGTGCAGCTTGCTCGCGACGCATCCGATCGGTTGCGTGCCCCGAGCGATTGCCGCGACCTGGCGGTGCTCGCGGCCGAACTGTCCCCGAGTGTGTGTCGCGGGCTCGAACTCGACGCCACGGCCATCGTCGATCTGTTGCAACGAAGCGACGCGTTTCGGCGTCCGGAGCGCTTCGCGCGCTTGCTCGAAGCCTGCGAGGCGAGAATGTGCGACGGCGCCGGCACTGCCGCGGGTTTTCCACAAGGAGCCCGACTGCTCAGTGCCCTGGACACCGCGCGCGGCGTCGATGCCGGCAGCATTGCGGCGCGGCCGGATCCGCGACCGATCCCGGAACGGATCCGCGCGGCACGCATCGAAGCGGTGGATGCCGCATCGGGTCAACCGCATCATCGCGGACCGCGTTAGCAAGCCCTGACACTTGTCATCTACGGCCTTATCGGGCCGCGTTTGCCTCAACCCCCACAAGGAGTCCATGCATGAAGAAGACCGTACTGCTCGCAGCGCTCGGCGCCGCAATCACCTTCGGCGCCGCTTCCGCATTCGCCGATCACCACGGCGAGAAACTCGGCGATGCCTTCAAGAAGGCCGACACCGACAACGACGGTTCGCTCACCAAGGACGAAGCGAAGCCGCTGAAGGGCGTCTCCAAGCACTTCGACGCGATCGACTTCGACAAGAGCGGCACAGTCACCATGGACGAAATCACTTCGCACTTGAGCAGCATGCAGAAGGCCATGCTGGCCAAGGGCGAGGCGCGGTTCAAGGCCGCCGACAAGGACAGTGACGGCACCCTGGACAAGGAGGAAGCCAAGGCGCTGCCGCGCGTGTCGAAGAACTTCGACGCGATCGACACCGACAAGGACGGCACCGTCTCGCTGGAGGAGATCGCCGCGTACATGAAGTCGAAGAAGCAGGACAAGAAAAAGTAGCGCTGCCGTAGCGTTCGCGCAAACGGGCGGGCCCACGGGCTCGCCCGTTTCGCTTCATGGACGTCCCGTAGAATCGAGCGCTTTGACTCACTGGAGGCGTCGATGATCGACCTGTACACGTGGGGAACCCCCAATGGCCGCAAGGTTTCCATCATGCTGGAGGAGTGCGCTCTGCCCTACCGTTCGCATCCGGTCGACATCGGCAAGGGCCAGCAGCACGATCCCGCCTTCGTGGCGATCAATCCGAACAGCAAGATCCCCGCGATCGTCGATGCGGAGGGCCCTGGTGGAAAACCGTTCACGCTGTTCGAGTCCGGCGCGATTCTGCTCTACCTCGCCAAGAAGACCGGGCGCTTCTTGCCGCTCGACGAACGCCGCCAGTTCGAGACGCTGCAGTGGCTCATGTTCCAGATGGGAGGTGTCGGTCCGATGTTCGGCCAGGCGCACCATTTCCTGCGCGCCGCACCCGAACCGGTGCCCTATGCCATCGAGCGTTACGTGAAGGAAAGCCGACGCCTGTATGGTGTCCTGGACAGTCACCTGAAGCACCACGACTACCTGGCCGACGAGTATTCCGTCGCCGATATCGCGACCTATCCCTGGGTCGCCCGGCACGAGTGGCACAAGGTGGATCTCGCTGATTTCCCACAGGTAAAGCGCTGGTTCGAGGCGATCAAGGCACGCCCGGCCGTGGTGCGCGGGATGCAGGTGCCGTTCCTCAACTGACCGTTCGTCGGCTCGGCGGCGGGGGCTCAAGTTCGTTCGGGCGCCGCCGTTAGTTATCGGCCGCACTGCAAAGCAGCCGGGACGGCGTTCGTCCCCTCAAAGCCGACGTTTCGCAAGAATGACCGCCAGCCTCCCTGAGAAGATCGGCAAGTATCGCGTGCTCGCCGAGCTGGGCCGCGGCGCCACCAGCCGGGTGTTCCTGGCGGAAGATCCGTTCCTCGAGCGCAAGGTGGCGATCAAGGTCATCAAGGATGACGCGCCTACCGACACGTACATGCGGCGCCGGTTCCAGCGCGTCTTCATGAACGAGGCGGCACTGACCGGCAAGCTCGAGCACCCGCACATCATCGCGATCTACGACGCGGTGACCGAGGAGGACGAGGACAGTTACCTCGTCATGGAATACGTCGATGGCCAGACTCTCGAGCACTACTGCACGCCCGAAGCGCTGCTGCCGCTCGAACGCATCGTGGAAATCCTGTTCAAGGCGAGCCTGGCACTCGACTACGCCTATCGCCACGGCGTGATCCACTGCGACATCAAGCCGGCGAATATCATGTTGTCGGGCGAAACCGACATCAAGGTGACCGACTTCGGCGCGGCCTTCTACGACGCGGCCGATCACACCTACCTGACCGGCGTGGGTTCGCCAGCCTACATGTCACCGGAGCAGGTGCTGGAGAAGCAGCTCAACCACCAGACCGACATCTATTCGCTCGGCGTGGTGCTGTACCAGCTGATCAGCGGCAAGCTCCCGTTCCAGGGTTCCAACCGCGGCAGCCTGCTCTACCAGATCCTCAACATCGAGGCCGTTGCCCCCTCCGTGCATCGCTGGGGCGTGCCGCCGGAGCTCGATCGCATCGTGCTGCGTGCGCTCGCCAAGCCGCTCGCCGACCGCTATCCGAGTTGGGTGGAACTGTCGCGCGATCTCGCGCACGTCTTCAAGCATCTCACGCTGCCCGAGGAGTCGGTGTCGGACACGGAGAAGTTCACCGCGGTGCGCGCCTTGTCGTTCTTCCAGGATTTTCGTGACATGGAGATCTGGGAAACGCTGCGACTCGGACTCTGGCATCGATACGCCGGCGGCGAAACCATTCTGCGCGAAGGCGAACAGGGCGACGGCTTCTTCATCGTGACTGCCGGAGAGGTGCGAGTCTCACGCAGCGGCAAGGTGCTCGACATGCTCAAGGCCGGCCATTGCTTCGGCGAGATCCTCTACTTCCATGAAACGCAGGCCACGCGCACGACGACCATCATCACGCACACGCCTTGCGTGGTGCTCGAGGTCAAGGCACGCAGCCTGCGCGAAGCCTCCGACGGTCTGCAGATGCAGTTCAACCGCTCGTTCATGGGCGTGCTGGTCAAGCGACTCGACCAGCGCGAGACGCGGCTGGTCGCACAAGCCGGCAACGCTCAGGCGAGCGCCTGAGCGTTGTTCGAGGTCGGGGCTGCCGACCTCTCTAATTCATCATGTGACTCCCCCTCATCCCCAGCCCTTCTCCCCGAGGGAGAAGGGGGGCGTCAGCCCCTCTCCCTCCGGGAGAGGGGTTGGGGTGAGGGAAACACTTCGCTTACTTCAGCAACACGACCGGCAGGTCGGCGATGTGCAGCACCTTGGCTGCCACGGAACCGAGCAGCATGCCCGACACGGCGCCCAGGCCACGCGTGCCCATGACGATCTGAGCGCAGCCCTTCTCCTTCGCCACGCGGGCGATGGTCTGGGCCACGTCGCCCACCAGGATGCGATGCTCGGCGAGCATGCCGGCGGCGGCAAGCAGGTCGCGGGCAGAAGCCAGCGCCGCCTCACCCTCTTCGCGGTAGTAGTTCTCGATCTGATCGGGCGACAGGAATGTCTTCACCGCCCCCGATACGACCGGGGCCTGCACATTGATGAGGACAGCGGAGAGCGGTTCGCGATAGACGTCCTTCTCCGCGATCACGTATCGGACCGCCCGCAGCGAGTTTTCGGAGCCGTCGACAGCGATCAGGATCTTGCGCATGTTCGTCGACCTAGAGAACGCTCTTCAGGAGCTTGCCCATCTCGGCGGGATTCTTCGTCACCTTGATCCCGCATGCCGCCATGACTTCGAGCTTCTCCTGCGCCGTGCCTTTGCCGCCGGAGATGATCGCCCCGGCGTGACCCATGCGCTTGCCGGGCGGGGCGGTGACACCGGCGATGAAGCCGACTACAGGCTTCTTCATGTGCTCCTTGGCCCACAGGGCCGCGGCCTCTTCGTCGGAGCCGCCGATCTCGCCGATCATCACCACCGCATCGGTGTCCGGATCGTCGTTGAAGAGTTTCAGTACCTCGATGTGCTTGAGACCGTTCACCGGATCGCCGCCGATGCCCACCGCGCTCGACTGGCCCAGGCCCAGTTCGGTCAGCTGGCCCACGGCTTCGTAGGTGAGCGTACCGGAACGCGACACGACGCCGATGCGTCCCTTGCGATGGATGTGGCCGGGCATGATGCCGATCTTGATCTCGTCCGGCGTGATGGTGCCGGGACAGTTCGGGCCGAGCAGCAACGTGCGGCGATTCTGCTTGCGCATGCGATCGCGCACTTCGATCATGTCGCGCACCGGTATGCCCTCGGTGATGCAGATCACCAGATCGAGATCGGCTTCCACCGCTTCCCAGATGGCGGCGGCCGCGCCGGGTGGCGGCACGTAGACCACCGACACGTTGACGCCGGTCTTCTCCTTCGCCTCGCGCACGTTGGCGAAGATCGGGATGCCTTCGAAGTCCTCCCCGGCCTTCTTGGGGTTCACGCCGGCGACGAAGCAGTTCTTGCCGTT
>LNDQ01000077.1 GCA_001464695.1 Betaproteobacteria bacterium Ga0077523
GCGGCGATCACGCCTTCGGCGATGGTGTCGCACTTCATGATGCCGCCGAAGATGTTGACCAGGATCGCCTTCAGCCCGGGATGGCGCAGCATGATCTTGAACGCGGCTGTCACCTTTTCCACGGTGGCGCCACCACCCACGTCGAGGAAGTTGGCCGGCGTGGCGCCGTAGAGCTTGATGGTGTCCATCGTCGCCATCGCGAGGCCGGCGCCGTTCACCAGGCAACCGATGTTGCCGTCGAGCGAGATGTAGGAAAGGTCGAACTTCGACGCCTCGATCTCGGCCGGATCCTCTTCGTCGAGGTCGCGCATCTCGACGATGTCCGGGTGCCGGAAGAGTGCGTTCGAATCGAAATTCATCTTGGCATCGAGCGCCACGACCTTGCCGTCACCCGTCACGATCATCGGGTTGATCTCGGCCAGCGACGCATCGGTATCCCAGAAGGCCTTGTACAGCGATTGCAGGATGGTGCGCGCCTGCGGCACCGAGCCGTCGGGCACGCCGATCTTGCGCGCGATATCGTCGGCGTCGGCATCGGCAAGGCCGCTCACCGGATCGATCATCACCTTGTGGATCTTCTCGGGCGTGTTCGCGGCGACCGCCTCGATGTCCATGCCGCCCTCCGAGCTCGCCATCAGCACCACCTTCTGCGTGCCGCGATCCACCACCATGCCCACATAGAGTTCCTTGCGGATGTCGGCACCTTCTTCGATCAGCAGGCGGCGCACGGTCTGGCCTTCGGGGCCGGTCTGGTGCGTCTTCAACTGCATGCCGAGGATCTTCGACGACCAATCGCGCACTTCGGCGATGGACTTGGCGACCTTCACGCCACCGCCCTTGCCGCGTCCGCCGGCGTGGATCTGGGCCTTCACCACCCAGACCTTGCCGCCGAGTTGTTCCGCGGCCTTCACCGCTTCGTCGACCGAGAAGCACGGCACGCTTTTCGGGGTCGTCACACCATAGCGGCGCAGGATCTCCTTCGCCTGGTATTCGTGGATTTTCATGGTCCGTTCGGGGTCTGGATGGGCGTTGCTGCGCTGCGAAGCCGCGCGAGTATAGCGCAACGGCCCCGGCCGCCCTTAGCGGGGATCGCTGAACCCGGCGCAAAGCGGAGCCGATTCAGGGACTTGCCGCTCCCCGGCCAGACTTGCCAATGCCGGCTGCATTCTCCGGCAATTACCGCGTTGTGCACCGCTCGTGTCAGATTCCATAACTTTTTGATTACTAAATGGAATGACCAACTGTCGCCAAGTTGGCACAGCTGATGCATTAAGACAGTGCGTAGCACGGCGTCATGCGCCGGGTTACTGCAGGTAGGTCTCCTCCCCCACTATGGGGAACTCCGGGCAGCCAGAATCTCCTCCCCCTTTGGCTGCCCAATTTTTTTGTCTGGCGCGAACCTGCCCCCGGCCCCTCATTTCCACCCATAGGCCTCGCGCATGACGTGGAAGATGGCGTTCTGCTCCATGACGCCGCGCACCAGATGCGCACCCGGCCCTGTGGCGTAGATCGCGACGTCCTCTCCGCCATGGGTCTCGCTTTCCATCGGCATCGTGCTCTCCTGCAGGTGATCGGGGTCGGTCGTGTCGACGTTCGCCAGGTTCGGCCGCCCCGCGCCAGGCTCCACGCGTCCGGGCCGGTGCTCGAAACGCTTCGCACCCGCCGGCTGCTTGTCGCTGGCACCGGGATAGCCCGGGCCGTTCGCGTAGCCGAGCGTCGCGTAGGGTAGGCCGAGAAGATCGCGCGCATAGTCCGTGTCTGCATGGCCCGGGTGCACCACCTTGCCGAGTATCGGATTGCCACGCTTGGGATAGCCCGCCATGGTGAGCACGTGGCTGTGGTCAGCGGTGACGATGATGAGCGTGTCCTTCGGGTCGACGAGTTCCATGGCCTGCGCGACGGCCTCGGACAGCGCGATGGTGTCGGTCAGCGCGCGCTGCGCGTTGCCCGCGTGGTGCCCATGGTCGATGCGCCCGCCCTCGACCATCAGGAAGTAACCCTTCGGGTTGCGCGCGAGAATCGCGATCGCCTTGCGCGTCATCTCGGCCAGGTCGGGCTCGTCGCCGCTCCTGGCACGATCGAACTCGAACTTCATGTGGGACGGCTCGAACAGGCCCAGCAACCGGTCCGTGGACGCGGGATCGATGGCATCGAACTGCGCCTTGTTCCAGACGTAGGCGCTGCGCGGCCTGCCCTCGGTCCAATCGCGCCAGAGACTGCGGCCATCCCGGCGCGTGCCCTTGGCCTTCTCGTATTCGGGATCGGTTTCGTCGGCGGTGTAGAACGCCGCGCGGCCTCCACCCAGCGCCACCTCGATGCCGTTGCCGCGCTTGAAGTCGATCAACTGGCGCGCGATGTCGGCAACGGTCGCGCCGGCCGGCAGATTCGCGTCGCCCTCCCAATCGCGTTCGGACGTGTGCGCGTAGCACGCCGCGGGTGTGGCATGGGTGAGCCGCGCCGTGGTTACCACACCGGTGGCGAGCCCGTGGTCCTCGGCCCACTCGAGGATCGTCGGCAAGGATTCTGCCTTCACGATCTCCGCGCTCTTCTCCCGACGCTGCACCCGCGAGCTCACCGAGATCAGCGCATCGTTGGTCTTGATGCCGGTGACCATCGCGGTCATCGTCGGCGCGGAATCCGGCGTCTGCTGGTTCGCGCTGTAGGTTTTGGACAGGGCGACGTTGGGAAACGCCTCGAACGAGAGCGCGTTCTCCTCGCCCGATGCGCCCTTGCGCTGGCCGTCCAGGATGCGTGCAGCCGTGACGGTGGTGATACCCATGCCGTCGCCCACGAACAGAATCACGTTCTTCGCACGGCCGGTCACCGGCCGCACCTGAGCATTGCGGGCGATGGCATCGGCACCCGCCTTGTACCACTGCTCGGGCGTCGGTTCGGCAGCGATGGCACCCGCGCCGAGCAGCATCGCGGGCAGGATGGGTGCGAAGCTTCGACGTTGCATGAGGCGGCCCCTGTGAACGTTGCGAAAGTCGCAAGAATCTCACAAACGTCGGCCCGATTCCTCCCGGCCAGGGCACCGATTCGGCAACGACGCCAACCGGAAGAAGAGCGCAAGCAAAGCTGCGCCTTCTTCCGGCCGGGTAGGTCTTACATCTGATTGAACTTCTTCTTCGCCGCGTCCTGGCACTTCGCCTTGTCGGCCACGGCATCGCACTTCTTCAACTCGGCCTGGTAGTCGCGGTCGCGCTGCGCGTCATCGCCCCCGCGATTGCGCGCGTTCACGTCGCCGCCACCGTCCTGCACGGCCTGCGGCGGATTGCCCGCGGGGTTCTGTTGCGACTGCTCGGCTGCGAACGCGGCACCGCTCAGGGCCAGCGCGAACGCGGACGCCCCGATGATCGGAATGAGTTTCATGGGTCTCTCCTTCTCTGTCTGATGGTCGGAATGCACGCTGAGATCAACTAGGTGCAAGTCCATCTTCCGCGCGCAGCACCGCCCCGCCTGTCGGCGGAGTCTTCAATCGGTGTCAGACACGGACTACGGTGTCCGTGCGGCGCAGGAAATGCTTAACGCGCCCCGTGCGCAGTCGCGGCAGACTTCGCGGCCAGCAGCGAACCCTCGAGGATGCGCAATGCTTCGTCGCGTTGCGGATCGACATGGTCGTCGTCCATCGGATCGTTGCGGCCATCGTCCGGACCGTCTTCGACGCGCACGTTCGGCTCGATACCCTTGCCGTGGATCGCGCGACCGCTCGGCGTGAGGTAGTGCGCGACGGTCAGCTTGAGTGCGGTGCCGTCACCGAGCGACACCACCGACTGCACCGACCCCTTGCCGTAGGTGCGCGTGCCGACCAGCACGGCACGGCCATGATCCTGCAGCGCGCCGGCGAGAATCTCGGCCGCGGAGGCACATCCGCCATCGACCAGCACGACCATGGGCACCGATCGCGCATAGTGCGGTACCGCACCCATGGATTCCCGCGCGGGACGGCTCGGATCCTGTGATCGTGCGTACAGCTTCGCATCGGAACCGACGGACGGGCCGTCCATCGAGACCACCAGCGTCTCATCCGGCAGGAAGGCTGCCGCAACCGCCACCGCGGCGCGCACCGAACCGCCCGGATTGTCGCGCAGATCCAGCACGATGCCGGCGAGCGCCGGTGCGTCGGACTCCTCGAGGCGCTTCAGGGCCCGCACGACAAGTTGCGGCGTGGCCTGCTGGAAGCGTTCGATGCGCAGAAAGGCGATGTCGCCGTCCAGGCGCTTCTCGTGCACCGTCGCGCGCGGCACCAACGTACGCTTGACCGTCACGGTCCGAGGGGATTTTTCGCCCGCACGCAGCACGGTGAGGCTGATGAAGGTGTCGACCTCGCCCTGCGCCAACCGCAGGGCCTGCTCGAGCGACAGGCCGGCGATGCTCACGCCGTTGAGAGTCGTGATGCGATCGCCGGCGCGGAGTCCGGCCTGATAGGCCGGCGTGTCTTCCGAGCTGCTCTTGATGGTGAGGGCATCGCGGTCCAGCGCGACCTCCACACCCAGGCCCACGTAGGTGCCGCGGATGTCCTGTCGCAGCGCACGGTTGGCCTGCTCGTCCAGCAGCGACGAATGCTGATCCAGCCCCTGCAGCATCGCCTGGATCGCGCGATTGGCAAGCGCATCCTCGTCGACGCGACCAGGGTAGCGGGCGCGGATTTCTTCGAAGACGCGCTGCACTTTCTGCCAGGCAGGGCTGGCGGCTTCAGCTGCGACGGATGCAACTGGCCACGCCAGGGTGCCGACGAGCACCAGCCACGACCACGGCCAGACTGCCGATCGGCGTCGTGCGAGGGCGGACGGATTGCGGTTGGCTGGAAACTGGGATTTCATGTGGGGCAAGGGTGAAACAGGATCACAGCCCCAGTTTCGGCATGGGCAACTGATTCTGAACAACATTTACCGAACGAGATCACGGATGAGCGGGAGAATTGAAACCCTCGGCGAGGTACGTTCCATGACACAGCATTGGCCGTGCCAGCGTTCGATGGGGCGTCGCTCGATGGCAACAGAAATGCAGGGGCACTTCGTCAAGAACGCGACGGCCCGTAAGGATTCGCACGATTGAAGCTGCGCTCGCTCCTGCGCAAGAACCGCAATGATCTGGCGCTACTCGTCGGCAACGGTATCAACCGGTACGGCACCGCCGGCACGACCAACTCCTGGGACGATCTGATCCGTACGCTCGCCCGCAAACGGCTCGGGCCGAGCCGGGCGCAGCCGCCCGGCGGAATATCGCTGACCGAGTTCTACGATCTGCTGGAACTGGCCAAACCCGGCCGCACACCGGTCGCGAGTCTGCAGCGCGAGTTCTGCGATCTCATCGGGCACTGGCAGCCGCACGACCAGCATCGGCACGTGGCCCTCTGGGCGTTGGCCGCCGGGGTCCCCATCCTCACCACCAACTTCGAATCAACGCTGGCCGCCGCCGTCGACGGCTCGCTGCATCGACTGGACGGCATGCCGTTCACGGACTTCTACCCCTGGGATTGCTTCTATGGGCTCTCGGCGCTCGCCGATCCATGCGCCGGATTCGGGATCTGGCACGTCAACGGCATGGAGCGTTACCACCGCAGCATCCGGCTCGGCCTGACGCACTACATGGGTTCGGTGGAGAAGGCGCGCGGCTGGATCCACAAGGGCGGAGCGCGGCGGCTCTCCGCCGGCAGGGACGATCGGGCGTGGGGTGGCGCAACCACCTGGCTGCAGATCCTCTTCCACAAGCCGCTGCTGATCTTCGGACTGGCGCTGGAGGAGTCCGAAGTCTTCCTGCGTTGGCTGCTGATCGAGCGGGCACGCCACTTCCGGAAGTTCCCGGGGCGAAGCAGGCAAGCGTGGTACGTGCACACCCCAGCGGAACGAGGCAGCGGCAAGCTCTACTTCCTCCGTGCCATCGGGATCGAGCCCGTGGAAGCAGCCGACTTCGACGAGATCTACGGCGCGTCGACGTGGGAGCCTCCCGCAACCCCAACCCGCTCCCGATGACGGGGTGGAGCAAGCCACCTACATCAGCGAGTACCGTGTATCGATGATCTCGCGGACCTCGGATTCCACCAGCGCCTGCAACAGAACCTCATCGCGCGGCGGCGACGTGATCTTGCCGCGGTCCGTGCCGAGCAGCTCGTCACCGCGCCAGATCTGAGCCACCCAGTGGGCGGTATCTCCCGGGGCAACATCGATGCTGTAGCGGTACTCCACGTGGGGGTCACGCTCGCGTCTGTAGATCGCCTCGATGAGGATCGGAGTCTCCCGGTGACTGGTTCGTGGGTCGAGCCGTTGGTTGCTCGGACTTGGGGCAGGACCGGCGAGGAGGGGGCCGAACCATTGGCTGCCGGAGTGGACGCAACGGGCTGACGGAACTTACTGCCGAAGGCGAATTCTTCGCAAGCCCGATTGCACGCGCGCTAGTCGGCGACGGGGCGTACACGCCACAGCCAAAGTTTGGTGCGTCATCGAACATACGAGATGACCGTCGCGAGCGCATTGTCGCGCGCATGGGTTGGGCGCTGGAGGTGGACGATTGCGCAGGCCAGTTGAAAGGTCTGCAGCGCAGGCTTGCCCTCGAGGCAGCACGGGCGGTCTTCGAACGCCTGGGCACTGACCCCTTCGAGGCCGCGCTGGCGGTTTGGGCACGTGGCCAGGTGCCGGCGGGCTGCTCAACGTTTGAATTGGAGACTGCTGCTCGCGCAATGGTTTGGGCCGAGGCGGCAAGCGTCGTACAGGAGATCTGCGGGATGGGCGCCTCTCTCTACCTGAGGCAGGAACATGAATCGGTTCCGGAACGGCCGCCCGCATTGCGCACAGTTACCTGAGGCCCGGACTGTTTCGCCAGCGGTTCGGGCCGTTTTTTCTTCTCACGCATCACGCGACGGGTTTGGCACTGCGGCCATCGGGGAATGCCTGCCGCGCCGGCCGCGCCGGGCGATACTTTGATTGCCGATGCTGATGCATTAGAGTGGTTCCATGCGTACCCTTGTCGCCCTGGTCCTGGCCATCACGTTCGTCGTTGCATCGGGCTTAACTGCCGCCAACGACCAGTGTTGCGCCGACGGCTGCAACGCGTTGACCCCGTGCCCGAGCGCGAACTGTTTGGCCTGTTCCGTCGTCGCCGTGGTCGCTACGCCGAACTTCCACCAAGTTATGCCACGAGGCACCATCGACCCCATGGGGGTACGGCCGGTCGATCCGCAGAATCCGCTCGATGCCATCTGGAGGCCTCCTGATTAGGACATGGTTGTCATGCCCCCTTCACAACTCAAGGAGATCCACATGAGCATCACATACATAAAGACGGTCGCGGCACTCGGTCTGATGCTGACGTCCATCGGCGTTCTTGCCGCAACGGAAACCTGCTGCGGCAGCGCCCTCGACTGCTGCCTGGAGATGCTCGCGTGCTGCCTCTAGGCAGAAGCTGAGACGACCCGCAGGGTTGCCAAGGGCCGGCTGCTTCGTGCGGCCGGCCCTTTCTCATTCTCGCGGCTTGCCGTGCCGCCTGCAGATGTCACCTGCCGCGGCGATATCGGGCCCTGGGCCAGAGCGGGTCCGTCGATTCGCTCAGCACGGGGCTGGTGCAGTGAACACGTACGCAAGGCGCCCCGACGCCACTGCCGGTGGCGTCGGGGCTAGCCCTCGCCAGCTAGGTCATCGGGTGGAGGCCTAAGGGGCGCGGGATGCTTGAGCACCGGCAATCGGCGTTCGGGTTCGTGGTAGCGGGGAAGAAATGCCGGAGCTTGAGGGATGCGTTGTCACGCGATGATGTTGTAGACGCGCACCGGCCGGAAGAATTCGGCGGTCCGATACGCGTGCTCCCAGGCCCACGATTCCGAGCGATACAGCCTGTGGTGGTCGTGACAACTGCACTCGCCGAAGAAGTGCCCACCGGATACGAAGAGGTCACATGCCCGGCAGTAGAACAGCCTGCCCGCGGTACCTTCCTGTTCGTCGCCATGAACGTAGTGGCGGGTACTGATCGTGGTTTCCACAAGCCCTCCCCAGGACATATTTATCCTGGGCGCGGGCCGACCTCGCGTCTGTTCGGTAGAGCACACAGACCGGAACGGCGTCGGTCATGTGACATCGCGAACGAGTACCCGTCGCTCGCTTGTTCTTCGCCAAGTCGTCCCCTCCGAGCAAGGTGCGGGCGTATCCGCCAGCCTATCAGCCAGCAACTCGCGCACTCATGCGCACTGTGGCGACCTCGTCGTGCACTTCAACGACAGCGAAACAAGACTGCTTCGCTTACTGCATCAAAGGACTACTGCACCTTGATGCGTTGTTCGTGCACTTAGGTGAAGAGCACTCTGGTGCCGGATACAGGAATCGAACCCGTGACCTTCTGATTACAAATCAGCTGCTCTACCAACTGAGCTAATCCGGCGACGACGCGGATTATACGGGGGCAGCCCCTCGGGCCGGGCCCGGACCGACTACTTCACAACCTGAAGCTTCGGCCTTCCGCCGGTCGGTGGCGTAGGTTTGTCGTCGGACTCGGTGGTGGATTCCACCGGTGCGAGGCTGCTCGTCACGGCACCGGTCGCCGGCTGCTGGAACGCGAGCCCCTGTCCGGTTTCCTTCGCGAACACGCCACTCACGCAATCCACCGGCACCGACAGTTCTCGCGACACGCCGTTGAAGCGCGCGGAGAACTGGATCGCTTCGTTGCCGATGGTGAGATCGCGCGTGGCGTCGGCGCTCACGTTGAGGATGATCTCGCCGTCGCGCACGTACTCGAGCGGGACCTTGGTGCGGTCGTTCACCTTGACGGCGAGGTACGGCGTGAAACCGTTGTCGACGCACCACTCGTAGATCGCGCGGATCAGGTAGGGTGTGGTCGACGGCTGCTTCATTTACGCATCACCTTCTCGGCGGGCGTCAGCGCCTCGATGTAGGCCGGGCGGCTGAACAGGCGCTCGGCATACTTCAGCAGCGGGGCGGCCTGCTTCGGAATCTGGATGCCGTAGTAGTCGATGCGCCACAGCAGCGGCGCGATCGCGACGTCGAGCATGGAGTACTCGTCGCCCAGCATGTACTTCTGCTTCACGAAGACCGGCGCGATCTGCGTGAGGCTGTCGCGCACCATCTGCCGCGCCTTGTCGGCGACCTTCTGGTTGCCCTTCTCGAGCGACTCGATGTGGGTGAAGAGCTCGTTCTCGAAGCGGAACAGGAACAGGCGCGCACGCGCGCGCATCACCGGATCGGCCGGCATCAGCTGCGGGTGCGGGAAGCGGTCGTCGATGTACTCGTTGATGATGTTCGATTCGTACAGGATGAGATCGCGCTCCACCAGCACCGGGGTGCGGTTGTACGGGTTCATCACCGCGAGGTCTTCGGGCTTGTTGAAGAGGTCGACGTCGACGATCTGGAAATCCATCCCCTTCTCGTAGAGGACGATGCGGCAACGCTGGCTGAACGGGCACGTCGTGCCGGAGTAGAGGGTCATCATTTGATCTGAGGGCTCCGGAGAGGGAAGACGACTCTAGTGGACGTCCTTCCAGTATTCCTTCTTGAGAAGGTAGGCGAACACGAACAGGACGCCGAGGAACAGCAGCGTGAGGATGCCGATCTGGGTGCGCTGCAGGCGCGCAGGCTCGCCCATGTAGACAAGGTAGTTGACGAGGTCAGCGACGAACGCGTCGTACTGCTTGGGCGTCATCGCACCGGCCTGGGCGAGCGTGAGCTTCGGCGCAGCGTGGCCGCCATGCTCGCCTTCGGCGCCGTGCTTTTCTTCCTCGAGATCCTGCAGACCCTGCAGCTCCCACAGCACATGCGGCATGCCGACGTCGGGAAATGCGATGTTGTTCCAGCCCGTCGGGCGGGATTCGTCGCGGTAGTACGTGCGCAGATAGGTGTAGAGCCAGTCCGCCCCGCGCGACCTGGCGATGACCGACAGGTCGGGCGGCTGGGCGCCGAACCACTTGTTGGCATCCTTCGCCTTCATGGCGATGGTCATCGGGTCACCGACCTTGTCGGACGCGAACATCAGGTTGTCCTTGATCTGCTGATCCGTGAGCCCGAGATCCGCGAGGCGGTTGTAGCGCATGTACTGCGCCGAATGACAATTGAGACAATAGCTCACGAAGTTGCGCGCCCCGCGCTGGAGCGAGGCGACGTCGTGCTGGTCAATGGGCGCGGTGTCGAGCACGACGTGACCACCGGCCGCGAACGCAGCGGTCGGCGCGACTAGGACGAGAACGGCGGCGAGACGGCGAACTGAGCGCATGATGGTCATCCGGTCACCCGCTCGGGTTCCGGCTTCTCCTTGTCGGTGGCGGTATACCAGGGCATCAGGATGAAGAACGCGAAGTAGACGACCGTGAACACGCGCGCGAGGAACGTCGCCATCTCGAGCGTGCTGCCGGGGAACTTGCCGAGGAAGTCGGTCGGGTTCATGCCGAGCCACGCCAGGATCACGAAGGAGATCACGAACAGCGTGAGCCAGATCTTGTACTTCGGCCCGCGGTAGCGGATCGACTTCACCTTGCCGCGATCAAGCCACGGCAGCAGGAAGAAGACCATCACGCCCAGCCCCATCACGATGACGCCGGGGAACTGCGAACCGAGCATCGCCGGGACGGCACGCAACATCGCGTAGTACGGCGTGAAGTACCAGACCGGGGCTATGTGCGCCGGGGTCTTGAGCGGGTCGGCCGGGATGAAGTTGTTGTACTCGAGGAAGTAGCCGCCGACCTCGGGCATGAAGAAGATGATGATGGAGAACACCATCAGGAACACCACCACGCCGACGATATCCTTCACCGTGTAGTACGGATGGAACGCGATGCCGTCCAACGGGATGCCGGTCTTGGGGTCCTTCTTCTTCTTGATCTCGATGCCGTCCGGGTTGTTCGAGCCCACTTCGTGCAACGCGAGGATGTGCGCGGTGACCAGGCCCAGCAGCACCAGCGGAATCGCGATCACGTGGAACGCGAAGAAGCGGTTCAGCGTGGCGTCGGACACCACGTAGTCGCCGCGGATCCACACCGACAGGTCCTCGCCGATGAAGGGGACAGCACTGAACAGGTTCACGATTACCTGCGCACCCCAGTAGGACATCTGGCCCCACGGGAGCAGATAGCCGAAGAACGCTTCGGCCATCAGGCACAGGTAGATCAGCATGCCGAAGATCCACACCAGTTCACGCGGCTTGCGGAAGGAGCCGTACAGCAGCCCGCGCATCATGTGCAGGTAGACCACGACGAAGAACATCGAGGCGCCGGTGGAGTGGATGTAGCGCACCAGCCAGCCCGACGGCACGTCGCGCATGATGTACTCGACCGAGGCGAAGGCCTGCGAGGCATCGGGCTTGTAATGCATGGTGAGGAAGATCCCGGACAGGATCTGGATCACCAGTACCAGCATCGCGAGGGAGCCGAAGTAGTACCAGAAGTTGAAGTTCTTCGGCGCGTAGTACTCGGAAAGGTGGGCTTTCCAGTTGGACGTCAGCGGGAAGCGGTCGTCGATCCACTGGGTGAGCGCGGCGATCTTGCTCATGACTTGTCCTGGCCGATGAGAATGCGGGAGTCGGAGAGGAAGGTGTACGGCGGCACCTTGAGGTTCACCGGTGCCGGCATGCCCTTCAGCGTGACAGGGGCAGTAGAAACCGCCGAGCCACTCATCACCCAGACCGCTGTCGGCGCCGATCTTCAGCTTCTCCGTCGGCGAACAGCCCAGGTGCGAACAGATGCCCACCAGCACCAGGTAGTCGGGCTTGATGGCGCGATTTTCCTTGTCGACGTAGGCCGGTTGCAGCGGCTGGGACGACTCCGGATCAGCCACGAGCTCGTTCATCTTGGGAATGTTCGCGAGCATCTCGGGCGTGCGATGCACGATCCACACGGGCTGGCCGCGCCATTCCACCGTGATCATCATGCCGGGCTCGACCTTGGAGATGTCGACCTCCACCGGCGCGCCGGCGGCCTTGGCCCGGGCGCTCGGGGTCATGCTGCGTACGAAGGGGACGGCGACCGCTACTGCACCGGCACCCCCTACTGCGGCCGTGGCAACGGTCAGGAGAAAGCGCCGTTTGCTGCCGCTAGGGCTGGAAGAATTGGCCATGCGCAATCCTTGCTCTGCGAAAAAGACGCGGGAGTATAGCGGGTGTCGCTGAGGATGTCTCGATCCTCGAGGCTAAGGCACTGAGTGATTGGAGAAATAAAGACCCTACGGATTTCCGTGCGAAGGTGTGTTGGCGCGGATTCGAGGCCACGGATCGTGCGGCGCAGCATGCTTGCCCCCATCCCAACCTTCCCCCACCCAAGGTGGGGGAAGGGGTGTAGAGCTCCCTCCCCGGCATTGCCGGGGGAGGGCTGAGGTGGGGGCAAGAATGGCAACCCTGCGGCGACCCCCGCTATGAACGCTAGAATCCCGTCTCTGTTCCCCCGGAACCCACACCCATGAAAGTCCGCATCAAATGGCTGGAAGGCGTCGCCTTCGTGGCCGAAACCGAAACCAGCCACGCCTTCGTGATGGACGGTTCGCCCGAGGGGGGCGGCCGCAATCTCGGCCCTCGGCCCATGGAGACCGTCCTTGCCGGCACCGGCGGCTGCACGGCCTACGACGTCGTGTCGATCCTGCGCAAGGCACGCCAGGACGTGACCGATGTCGCCATCGAGATGGATGCGGATCGCGCCACCACCGATCCCAAGGTGTTCACGCGCATCCACATGCACTTTGTCGTGAAGGGGCACAACGTCAAGCGCGATGCCGTGGAGCGCGCGATCAGCATGTCGGCGGAAAAGTACTGCTCAGCCACGGCAATGCTCGCCAAGACCGCCGAAGTGACCCACGACTTCGAGATCATCGAGGTCGGCAAAGCGACCGAGGCCACCACTTAGCGAACATCTCACCCGTCGCGCCGTTCGGGCGGCCGGGCGGGCGCTAGAAGTAGTAAGTCGACCCCGTCATCACTCGCGACGCGAGCTTCATCGCGAGTTTCACCGGCGGCGGCAGTTCCTCGCCGCCGTGGGCAAGAGCGGTCCGCGCATGCGCTGCTTCGTCCTCGCGCATCTGTGCAACGACCGCACGGCTCTTCGCATCGGTTTCCGGGAGCTGCTCGAGGTGACCTTCGAGATGCCCTTCCACCTGCCGCTCGGTCTCGGCCAGGAACCCGAGGTTCCAGCGATCACCGGCCAGACCCGACAGGGCACCCAGCGTGAACGCGCCGACGTAGAACAGCGGGTCGAGGCGGCTGGTACGCCCATCGAGCGCTTCGATACGCGACCGGGTCCACGCGAGATGGTCGGTCTCCTCGTCGGCTGCCTTGGCGAGCACCGTCTCGATGTCCGGGTCGCGCGCGGTGAGCATCTGTCCCTGGTACAGGGCCTGGGCGCAGACCTCGCCGGTGTGGTTCACTCGCATCAGCGCCGCCGCGTGCCGGCGCTCTTCAGGCGCCAGATCCGCCTCCGCCTGTTCGGTCGCCGGTTCAGGCCGGGCAGCGCGGGGCGGCACAAACAGGGTACGCAGCCCCCGGTCGAAGCTCACGATAAGGCGGTCGACAGGATGCACCGAGGACGTCCTACTTCTTGCGCAGCAGGAAGTGGAACTCGCCGCCGGATTCCGAGGCGGCGAGCAGGTCGTTGCCGGTCTGGCGCGAAAAGGCCTGGAAGTCGCGTACCGAGCCGGGGTCGGTGGCCATGATCTTCAGCACCTTGCCGGAGTTCATGCCGTTCAGGACCTTCTTGGTCCGCAGGATGGGCAGCGGGCAATTGAGTCCGCGGGCGTCGAGTTCGAAGTCGTGGGCGATGGCTGTGGTCATGTCGGTTCTTGGCGTTCTAGGGCGACGAGGGCCTCGCCCTCGCGCGCCCAGGCGGTGACACCGCCCTGGAGATTGTGCACCCGCTCGTACCCTTGCGCCGCGAGAAAACCCGCCGCCTGGCGCGAGCGGCCGCCCGACTGGCAGACCATCACTACCGCTGCGTCTCGCGGCAGCTCACCAATCCGCTCGGGCAAGGTCTGGAGCACGATGTGGCGGGCACCCGGAATCACGCCACGAGCAACTTCCGCATCGGTGCGCACATCCACGACGATCACCGGCTCGGCTGCACTCAAGGCCTTGAACTCGGCCACCGAGATGTCGGCGAAGTCGCTCATCGCACGCCGACGTTGCGGTCCAGCAGCAGTTGCGACACGCGGATGTTCGCCGACTCGAGGCGGGTCACCAGCAGTTCGAGGAAGGCAGCGTTGAAGCGGCTGCGGCACGACTCGGTCGATTGCGACAAGGCCTCGTCGGCGATCTCGATCATGGTGATGTCGCTCACTGCCGCAACCGTGGCGGAACGGTGGAAATCCTTGGTGCCGAGGTAGCTCATCTCGCCGAAGCACTCGCCCGCCTTCAGCACGTTGAGCAGCTTGTCGTTCTTGGTCACGCGCACCTCTCCCGCGGCGAGGATGAAGAACGAGCGTCCGTCTTCGCCCTCCCGGATCACGGTGGTGCCGGCCGGATGGCGCGACCAGGTGGAGATGCGCACCACCTGCCACAGGTCCACGTCGCTGAACTCGCGGAAGAACGCGAGGCCGCGCAACGTATTGAACTTCTCGGTCTCCGGCACGGCCTCGGCCGTGTTCTGCAGGTCCACGAACGTGCTCGCCAGGTCGGCGGAGAACTCCGCCCAGCTCTGGTAGCGCTTCTCGAGGCTCTTCTGCAGCGACTTCTTGGCGATCACGTCCACCGCGTTCGGGATGTCGGGCCGGTGCATCGACGGCGGCGGCGGGTCGACGTTGATGATCTGGTAGACCATGCTGAAGTTGTTGGTAGCCTTGAACGGCAGCCGGCCGGTCAGCATCTGGTACATGACCACGCCAAGCGAAAAGATGTCGGTCTGGTGATTCAACTGCTGGTCGCGCACCTGTTCGGGCGACATGTAGGCGGGCGAGCCGACGCCGGTCACCTGCGTCGTCTCGGAAGCGAGCGACAGCGCGGCACCGAAATCAGAGATCTTGATGTCGCTGCCGCCGGTCATCAGGATGTTCGCCGGCTTGATGTCGCGGTGGATGATGCCGTGGCGATGGGCGAAATCGAGTGCCTTGCTGCACTTGAAGATGATCTCGATGATGCGAGCCACGGGCAGCAGGGCATCGACGCGGCAGAACGGCTCCAGAGTGCCGCCTTCGACGTACTCCATCACGATGTAGCTGCCCTCGTCGTTGGCCTCGGCGTCGAAGATGGCGACGATGTGCGGATGCTGCAGCTTGCCCGCGAGCGAGGCCTCGGTCAGGAACAGCTTCTGGAAGCGCTTGCCGTGCTCCTTGTCGCCCAGGGCCTCCTGCTTCACCAGCTTGACGGCGACCTGGCGCGCGGCGAACGGATCGTTCGCGAGGTAGACCGCGCTGGTCGCGCCCTTGCCCAGTTCCTTCAGGATCTCGTACTTCCCGATCTTCTGCATGGAATGCGCGCACCGACGCGCTGACTTCACGACAAAACGTATGAATTCTAGCGAATATATCCGGTTGCACCACGTCCGGATGGGGTGCCCGATCAGCGTTATCGGTCCGAAACCGAGGGTTCTGAACCGCTCGGAACCCCCTGGCGCCCACCCGAAGGGTGCCTGGCGCCCTGGGGGGCGGGCCGCTACTTCTCCTGCCGGGCGACCACCGCCCGCAGCTCGCGCAGGCGGGCCTCGATGCTCGAATTCTCGTAGAAGTCGCCGTTGCTGGTGCGTTGCGCCTGCTGGAGTTGGTCGATGGCCGCCTGGACGTTGCCGACGGACAGGAAGGCCTCGGCGAGCGACTTGTGCTTCAGCATGGTCTTGCCCTGGGCCTCGTAGGCCTTGGCCTGCAACTCGTAGAGCTTGCCGTCGTTCTGGTCCTTGAGCAGCTGGTCGTCCAGGGCATTGAGCGCGTCGGCGGGCCGGCCGGCGCTGATCAGCGCTTCGGCATAGTCGTAGCCGAGCGAACGGCTGCCGGGGAAAGTCCTGACCCCTTCGGCGAAGATCTTCACCGCACCCTCCTTGTCCTTCTGGGCAAGCTTCAACCGGCCTTCCAGCCCCGTGATCATCGCGTTGGGCGGCGCGATCTTGCGCAGTGCCACGATCTCGGTGGCGGCGCGCTTCACGTTCTCGGACCGCAGGAGTGCCAGCACCAGCCCGTAGCGCACCCCGATCTCGCTGTTGAACTTGCGGTCGGCGAGCTGTTCTTCGAAGAACGTGATGGCGTCGCGCGGGTCGCCGATGGTCGCGCGCAGCTTGGCGCGGACCAGGTGGAAGTCGAGCTGGTCGGGCACCTGCCGGTAGGGCAGGTTCATGGTGCGGTTCTGGACGTCGGCGATCCGCTCGTAGGTGATCGGGTGGGTGCGCATGTACGAGGGCACGGTGTTCGAGTCGAGAATTCGCGTCGCGCGCTGCAACCGGTCGAGGAACACGGGCATGGCGTGCGGATCGAAGCCGGAGCGTTCGACGATCTGCAGGCCCACGCGGTCAGCCTCGCGTTCGTTGTCGCGCGTGAACGCGAGACGGCTGTTGAGCGCCTGCGCCTGGGCGGCGGCGATGGCGCCCGCGGCCGCCTGCGGATTCGAGCGTGCCGCGAGAATGGCGATGGCGATCGCCGCGAGCGACGTCATGCCGGCACGCTGCTGCTGTGCCACCATGCGCGCGATGTGGCGTTGGGTGACGTGCGCGATTTCATGGCCCAGCACGCCCACCAGTTCCGATTCGGTCTGCGCCGTCAGCAGCAGGCCGGAATGCACCCCGATGTAACCGCCCGGCAATGCGAAGGCGTTCACCGAAGCATCCTTCAGCGCGAAGAAATGGAAGTCCATGCGCGTGTCGGGGCTGACCGACACCAGCCGGTAGCCGACGCGCTGCAGGTAGTCGGCCACGTCCGCGTCGTCGAGATAGCTGGGGGTGGCGCGGATCTGGCGCATGATGCCGTAGCCGATCGCACGCTCCTGGCCGATCGAGAGCGCCGCCTCGGATGCGTCTCCGAGTTCGGGCAGATCGTTTGCCCGCGCGGGAATCAGCAGGCAGAACGCGAGCAGAACGAGGACGAGCGCGCGCATGACGATGCTATGATAGCTGCGATCTGCTCAAGTTCGTCCCGCGCAGCGTCAAGCACCTGCCCGGCACTCCTCCCGCCTTCGTGAATCCGCTCACTCATTTCGATGCGCAGGGCCAGGCCCACATGGTCGACGTGGGCGAGAAGGCCGAAACGCAGCGCGTCGCGGTCGCGACCGGCCGCATTTCGATGCTGCCCGCCACGCTCGCGCTGATCGTCGAGGGCACCGCAGCCAAAGGCGACGTGCTTGGCGTTGCCCGCATTGCGGCGATCCAGGGCGCCAAGCGCACCTCGGAGCTGGTGCCGCTGTGCCATCCGATCGGTCTCACGCGTGTCGGCGTGGAGTTCGACGTCGATCGCGCGACTTCGACGGTAACCTGCACGGCCACTGCCGAATGCTTCGGCCGCACCGGCGTGGAGATGGAAGCGCTCACCGCGGTCAGTGTGGGTCTGCTGACCGTCTACGACATGTGCAAGGCCGTGGATCGCGGCATGCGCATCGAGTCGGTGCGGTTGCTCGAGAAACGCGGCGGCAAGTCCGGCCACTGGCACGCGCCGGCCTGACCGGCTCGTCGTGCGAACGGTTCGCGCCATCGGCAGTCGTAACCGATATCGCCCCGGTCCGAAGCAGGACACCCGCTTGACGATCCGCATTCGAATCCCCATGTTCAGCGCATGGGTTGTAGTGGCCGCACTGGCTGCCCCGGCCCTGGCCACGGCAGCGGACCTGCCGGGCCGGGCCATCGCCCACGACCAGGAGAAGGGCAATTGCCTCGCGTGTCATCGCATGCCGGCCGATCCCGGTGCGGAAACCGCAGCGACCCTGGGGCCGCCACTGGCCGACATCAAGCGCCGGTACCCTGATCGTGCGGCGCTGCGGGCGCAGATCTGGGACGCAGGCGTGAAGAATCCCGCGACCATCATGCCGCCCTACGGCCGGCATCGCATCCTGACCGAATCCGAGATCGATCTCGTCGCCGAATACATCCATGGACTTTGACACTCCGATGATGCCGCTGCGCCGGCGCCTGCTGGCTACCTGTGCCACCGCGCTGGCAGTGGTATTGCTGCCGCTGCGCGCCTTCGCCGCGGAACGCAACACGCCTGCATTCGACGCGAAAGCCATCACCGATGCGATCCGTTCCATCGGCGCGACCGACGCAGTCGAGAGCGACCAGGTCGTCATCAAGGCGCCGGATATCGCCGAGAACAGCGCCATCGTTCACATCGAGGTTGAGTCGAAGCTGTCGGGGACGCAGACCATCTGGGTGTTCGCCGAGAAGAATCCGCAGCCGCTCGTTGCCCAGTTCGACCTGCTGCCGGGCGTCGATCCATTCGTCGCGGTGCGCATCAAGATGGCCGAGTCCGCGTCCGTGCGCGCCGTGGTCAAGGCAGAAGGCAAGTTCTGGTTCGCCCAGAAGGAGACCAAGGTGACGCTCGGCGGTTGTGCAGGCTGATATGAGACGGCCCCCACGCTCCCTTTGGTCGCTACTCCAAGGTCAGGCCTGCAGGCCTGACCGCTGCGCCAGGCACCGCTGACCTGACCATGGCCGACGCGATCAAGATGCGCATCACCCTCGACGGCGATATCGCCGACGTGAAGGTGCTGATGCCACACCCCATGGAGACCGGTCTGCGCACCGATCCCAGGACCAACGAACTGGTGCCGAAGCACTACATCCAGCACGTGGTGGCCACCCACAACGGGCGTCCGGTACTCGATGCGCAATGGAGCCAGGCGGTATCGAAGAATCCGTTCCTCGAGTTTCGCGTGCGTGGCGCGAAATCGGGCGACAAGATCGGTGTCGCGTGGGAAGACAATCGCGGCGAGAACAACTCGCTGGAAATGGCGATCAAGTGATCGCGCGGCTGGCCCTGCTCGGCTTTGCGGTGTTCGCACTCGAGGCGAACGCGGCCTCAGCCACGCCGGAGGAAGACCGCTCGGCATTCGTGCAGACCTTCCAGCAGCGCTTCCCCGGTGTGCCGCTCGACGATTACGTGCACGGCGGTTTCATGTTCAACCGCGCGAGCCGCAGCCACTACGACGACATCATGGCGTTCCCGCCGTTCCTGGGCGACATCGAACGCGGCAAGGTGCTTTGGGATACCCCGTTTCGCAACGGCCGCACGTACGCGCAGTGCCTGCCCGACGGCGGCCGCAACCTCGCGGGGACCTATCCGCGGTTCAGCACCGCCGAGGATCGCGTGATCACTTTCGAGATGCTGCTGAACCGCTGCCGCCGCGACAACGGCGAGCCCGAGTATCGCTACGACGACCGTGCCACCATGGGCGTGCTGACCGCCTACGCACGCAGCCTCTCCGACGGGATGCGCATGGACATCAAGGTGGATGGCGCCGCCGCGCTCGCCAAGTACGAGGAAGGCCGGAGCCTCTTCTTTCGCCGCATCGGCCAGATGAACTTCGCGTGCTCCAATTGCCACCTCGACAACGCCGGCAAGGTGATGCGGATGGAGACGATCTCGCCGGCCGTCGGCCAGGCGGTGCACTTTCCCGTCTTTCGCGGCGGCGACGAGCTCTACACGCTGCACATGCGCTACACGCGCTGCATGATGCAGGTCCGTGCCCAGCCCTTCCCTGCAGGCAGCGAGGCCTTCAACAACCTCGAGTATTTCCATTCGTACCTGAGCAACGGACTGCCCATGCAGGCTTCGGTGTACAGGCGGTGACACGTCCATACGGCTCTTGCGCTCCCGTTGGTCGCTGCCAACGAAACCAAACCTCTCAACGCGGAGGACGCGGTGGACGCGGGGGGAAACCGCACCCTTCGTGTCGTGGTTGAGGCTTTCCTCCGCGTCCACCGCGTCCTCCGCGTTGAGCGCCTTGGGGCTTTCATTTCCCTGCTGACATGAACATCGGTGCCCAGCTCGAACGCGCAATGGCCTTGCAGACGGAGGGCCGCCTCGACGAGGCGACTGCCCTCTACGACGCGGTGCTCGCGCTGGAACCCGGCAACGCCGATGCCACCTATTGCCTCGGCCTGATCGATCTCAACTGCCGCCGCCTCGATGCTGCCGAGCGGCGCTTCGGTGCCTTGATCGACCGCGGTATCGACAACGCCCGGGTCTTGAACGCCATGGGTGTGGCAACTCTGGCGCAGGGACGCTACCGCGATGCGCTCGCGTGGCACGATCGGGCGCTGGCCGCAGACCCGGAGTTCCCTGAAGCGCACGTCAACCGCGGTCTCATGCTGCTGCGGGCCGGTCACTACCCCGAGGGATTCGCGGAGTTCGAATGGCGCTGGCGCATTCCGTGGCGCCGGCCGGCCCCGCGTGACCCGCAACGATTGCTCACCGCGCAGACGCTCGCCGCAGGCAGCACGGTGTTGATTCACGTCGAGCAAGGTCTCGGCGACATGATCCAGTTCGCCCGCTATCTCACCTTGCTGCGCGAACGCGGCATGACCATCGTTCTGGAGGTCCAGCCCGAGCTGGTCGGCTTGCTCGACGAGAGCGGCTGCGCGGACTGGGTGGTGGCACAGGGCGAGCCGTTGCCGGACTACGACCTGCATTGCCCGGTGGCGACGTTGCCCCTGGTGTTCGGCACCACGATCGAGAGCATTCCGGCCTCGGTCCCGTATCTCTACACCGACCCGGAGCGCGATCGCCGCTGGAGCGATCTGCTCGGTCGCGAAGGGCCGCGCGTGGGGCTGGTCTGGGGCGGCAATCCGAACAACCCGACCGATGCGGAGCGCTCCACCACGCTGGCGGAACTGGATCCCCTGGCCACCGTGGCCGGCATCCGTTGGTTCTCGTTGCAGAAGGGACCGCAGGGGACCGCGCTCGCGCAGCATCCGCAGTGGCGCTTCATGGTGGACCTCGCACCGCAGCTCACGGATTTCCGGGAGACCGCATCGGCCTTGCGCAACCTCGATCTGGTCATCACCGTCGATACGGCCGTGGCGCACCTTGCCGGCGCGCTGGCGCTACCCACCTGGCTGCTGATCCAGAAGCCCTGCGATTGGCGCTGGCTCGAGGACGACGACGCGACCGCCTGGTACCCGTCCATGCGCATCTTTCGCCAGGACGAACCCCGCCAATGGCAGCCGGTGGTGCAGCAGGTGCGCGCGGCACTCATGCAGTTCAAGGACGACTCGAGCCGCCTGCCATGACCGGTGTGTCGCCATGTTGAACTGGCTGCGCAGAAAGCCCGCGCCAGCCGCAAACCGCGCTGGCGTCGAGGCAGCCGGCCGCGCCCTGAACGCGGGGGAGGACGCGCACGCGATCGAGCTGCTCGACGCTCACTTGCGTCGTCATCCCGACGATGCCCAGGCGCTGCAGCTGCGTGCAGTGGCTGCGTGTCGTGCGAGCGATTTCACGTTGGCGGAACAGCACCTGGTGGCCGCCGCAAGCATCGACCCGGACTGGCCCGACCCGTCGCTCACGCTGGCGGAAGTCCATCTGCACCATGCACGCTACGACGCCGCCGTGGATGCCCTGCGCGCCGCACTCGCGGCGGCCCCGCAACGCATCGACGCGCGCCGCCGGCTGATGTTCGCGCTCGGCATGGCAGGCCGGCAGCCGGAGGCCGTGCAGGTGTACGTGGCATTGCGCCTGCGCGCCCAGGGTTTCGATCCGCCGGACAATCCGGCGGCCGCATTGATGGCGCAGGCCCGGTTCGTCGACGCCGAAGCCTTCCTCGAAGGCCAATTGCGGCACCAGCCGAACGATGCGCGGCTGCATCTTTTCCTGGGCATCGCACGCGAGGCACGTGGCCGGCGTGGTCCGGCGGCGCAAGCGTATCGCGAGGCGTTGCGGGTCGATCCCGCCTGCGCGCCCGCGCTGCGCCGTCTCGGTTTCGCGCTGGAGTCGGACGGCCGCATGGATGAAGCGATGCGCAACTATCGCGCCGCGGTGGAGCATGCCCCCGACGACCCCGGCGCGCTCAGCGACTACCTGGCGATCCTGCACTACCTGCCGGACATCCCGCGCGAGGAGTTCGAACGTTCATATCGCGCGTGGGACGAACGTTTTGCGCGCCCGCTGGCGCACGACCTGCCGGCCCCGGCCAACACCCCCGTTCCGGATCGCCGGTTGCGTGTCGGTTACGTCTCGGCCGACTACTTCAGTCACGTCACACGTCACTTCATCGAGCCGGTGCTCGAGCACCATGACCGGCTGCAGTTCGACGTCTACTGCTACGACAACAGTCCGGTGGACGACGCCGTCACGCAGCGTCTGCGCGCGCTGCCGCTCGCATGGCGCGCTTGTCAGGACATGGACGATGCCACCCTCGCCCGCACCATCCGCGACGACGGCATCGACATCCTCGTGGATCTCAACGGTCACCTGCCCGGTCATCGGCTGGGTGCATTCGCACGCCGTCCGGCGCCGATCCAGATGACCTGGCTCGGGTATCCCAACACGAGCGGCCTCACCGCCATCGACTACTGGATCACCGACAGCGTGATCGCGGCCGATCTGTCGGAACAGCATCGCTCGGAGGAACTGCTACCCCTTGGTGGATTCTTCATGCCGTTTCGTCCGGGACCGTTGCCCGAGGTTGCTCCGGTACCGCTTCAATCTCTATCCCAAGCTCAACGCGCGTGTGTTCGACGCATGGTCGCGCATCCTGCTCGCGCTGCCGGATTCGCGACTCGAGCTCTTCGCCATTCCCTTGACCGCCCACGATGACGTACGCGCGGCATTTGCCACGCGCGGTGTCGATGCAACCCGGTTGACCGTGCGCGACCGCATCGACCACGACGCGTTTCTCGCGGCACACGGTGACGTCGATCTCGCCCTCGACCCATTTCCCTGCGTCGGAACCACCACGACACTGTTCACGCTGGCCATGGGCGTGCCGCTAGTCACGTTGGCGGGTCACACGCACGCCTCGCGCGTTTCGGCGAGCGCGCTGGCGCACGTGGGCCTCGAGCGGCTGGTCGCCCACGACATCGATCGCTACGTCAGCCTGGCCATCGAAACGGCGCGCGATCCGGCGTTCCTGAAGGAGTGCCGGGCAACGCTACGATCGCGACTGGCCGATTCGTCCATCCTGGACGAGACCGGATTCACGCACGGCCTGCAACGTGCCTACCGTGAGGCCTGGCGCGGTTGGTGCCGCACCGTGGTTTGACTTCCCTCCGGGGGCCAGCCCGCTCGAGGGCTTGGGCCTACTTCTTCTTCGCGAGCCGGACCACCAGGCCCTTGGTCACGTTCTCGATGAAGCTGGCGCTGTACCCGAGCTCCTGCAACTGCCAGCGGAACACGTTGCCGAGCTTGGCCTTGCGATACACGCCGAGCTTGTTCTCCTGATGAAAGCGCATGGCCCGCGCGTACAGTCCTTCCGTGACGACCGCGAGCTGGTTGGCAGCCCCCTTGTCGGTGCGCGCCTCGCTCGCCGGCGGGAACCGCCGCGCCAGATCCTGGGCGAGGCTACGCGCGAAATCGTCGACTTTCTTGGTATCGAACAGGCCGAACATGAATGGCACTCCGTTTGCTTTGACCGCGTCGCCGGCGCCTGCGCGTCACGACGGCGAAATGAGATGGTAGACGTTTCAAAACACTAGTTTACGTGCCACTGCGCGCACCCAGCAAACCCGACCCGTGACCTTCGCCGTCGAATCGTCGTCCGCCCGACCGCTCGCCGGCCGATCTGGAGCACACAAGTGCAAGGTACATGCCACGCTCGAAGCGAAGCCGCGCGAGCGTTGCACCATGGATTCCGTCCCGTGCTCGACTGGTTGAAACGCAGTCCGACCGCGCCGCCGCCGCCGGCAGCCGGCGGCGCCGAGCCGGATGCCGCGCTGGCGGAGTCACGTCGTCTCCAAGAGACGGGCGACCTGCAAGGCGCCATCGCCACTGCCACGGCCGTGCTGGCACAGCATCCACGCGATCCGCGCGTGTTCATGCGCCTGGGTACGCTGCATCTGCTGCAACAGCGTTTCGACGAGGCGGAGACGCACTACCGCCGCGGCCTCGAACTCGACCCGGCCAACGCCGACTGGCACTACAACCTGGCCCTCGTGTACGGCGGTCGCGGCGACAGCACGCGTGCCATCGCGAGCTATCGCAGCGCCATCGCGCGGCAGCCCGCGCATCGCGATGCGCATTTCAACCTCGCCACCGAACTGCACGAGATCGACGAACTGGAAGACGCGATCGACCACTACCTCGCCGCCGACGCGATCGAGCCCGGGCATCGCGACGTCCTCACCGGCGCCGGGCTTGCCATGCTGGAGCTGGATCGTCTCGACGAAGCGTGCGCCTGCTTCGAGCGGATCCTCGAGCATCACCCCGACTATCCCGAAGCGAGGCTGTATCGCGGGCTGGCGGAGCTCAAGCTCGGCGACTACGCACACGGCTGGGACGACTACGAGTTCCGCCTCGATACCGACGAGATTCGCAGCATGCGGCGCTACTACCCGGGCAACGCCTGGAACGGCGAGGACGTGGCCGGTCGCACGGTGATGCTGGTCGCGGAGCAAGGCTTCGGCGACGCCATCCAGTTCGCGCGCTTTGCCCCTCTCCTCATGGAGCGCGGTGCCCGCGTGCTGCTGGAAGCGCCGCGCCCGCTGGTGAGCCTGCTGCGCTCGATCCCCGGACTCGAAGTGATTCCCCGCGATGATCCGCTGCCGCGCTACGACTACTACGCCTATCTCATGTCGTTGCCGCGCTACTTTGCGCGGAGCCTGGAAAGCGTCCCGGCGCGCGTTCCGTACCTGGCCCCGAGCGCCGACAAGGTCGCTGCCTGGAAGCAGCGCCTCGCCTCGGACCACAACCTGCGCGTCGGCCTGGTGTGGGCCGGCGATCCGCACAAGAACCATCCGAAGCGCTACCGCGCCGATCGGCGCCGCAGCGCACCCCTCGCCCGCCTCGCCACGCTCGGCACGGTGCCGGGCATCACGTGGTACAGCTTGCAGAAGGGTGACGCTGCCGACCAGGCGCGTGGGCCGAATGCGCCGTTTCCCATCGTCGACCTTACCGACGAACTCGAAACCTTCGAAGACACCGCCGCGCTCATCGAAGCGCTCGATCTCGTCGTGGCGGTGGACACGGCCGTGGGCCATCTCGCCGGCGCGCTCGCGAAGCCCACCTGGTCGATGCTGCGCTACGACTGCTGCTGGCGCTGGCTCAAGGATCGCACCGACTCGCCGTGGTATCCGCAGGCAAGGCTGTACCGGCAACCGCAACGCTTCGACTGGGAGAGCGTGGCTGCGACCGTGGCACACGACCTTGCTGCCCTGGTCCGGACCCGCTGAGTCATGGGCTTCGATGTCCAGCACCACATCGACGAGTACTGGTTCAGCGGCCGCTGGGATGAACTGGAGACGCTGTGCCGGTCGCATCTGCAGCGGGCGCCGGATGACGCCGATGCGGCCTTCGTGCTCGCGGAAACCTGTCACAGCACGGGTCGGCGCGACGAGGCGATCGCACTGCTGCGCCGGCTCGCCGACTCCGAACGCGACGCGCGCTATCCCGCGCGCCTGTCGTGGCTCCTGCAGGAGGCCGGCGATCTGGACGGCGGCATTGCCGAGTTCCGCCGGGCGCTCGCACTCGATCCGACCTGCGCCCTCGCACAGCCGCACGCCGATGCGCTGCTCGAGGTTCGTGATCGGATCGACGACGCTCTCGGTCGTCAGTTCTCGACGCAGGCGCCGGAAGGTGCGTTGATGCTGATCCATCCGGGCGGTGCGGGGTTCTGGTCGGACGTTCATCATGTGCTGGGGCATGCGCTCGCTGCGCGCATCGACGGACGCCGCCCCTGCGTGCATTGGGGTGAAACGAGCTTCTTCGCTGAGGACCCGCCTCGCAACGCGTGGACCGATTTCTTCGAGCCGCTCGACACCGTCGCACCGGAAGAAATCGAAGCAGCCGCAGCCCGCCGCGCCTATCCGGACGCCTGGGGCGGGTCCTCACCGTTGCGCGACGTCGCCGCACGCCGCGCCGCGACCGGGCCGATCAGTGCTGCCGATCTCGTAGCTCGCGTGGAGCCGCTGGTGGTAGGTTCGTACTTCACCGGTGTACACCTCACCCGCCATCTGCTGCCGCTGGATGACCCGCTCGCGCAAGCCGACACGGGGAGCATCCTGCGCACGCTCGCGCCGGACTGGCTGCGCCCGCGCGCCCATCTGCGGTACCGAGCCGCGAGCTTCGTCGCCGAGCACTTCGGCGACACCCCATTCATCGCCACGCACCTGCGCGGCACCGACAAGCGCGAGGAACAGGGCGAGCATCTCGAAGCGGTCAACCGCGCCATCGGCCGCATCGTCGAGCGCCTGCTCGCGCAACGCCCTGGCATTCGGTTGCTGCTGCTCACCGACGATCGCGACATCGAAGCGCGCTATCGCGAACGCCACGGCAATCGCATCGTGACCAGCGGCGCGTTGCGCGCCCAGGGCAGCCAATCGCTGCACCTCGGGTCCGGCCTGCCGCCGCGGCAGCTCGGTGAAGAGGTTGTGGTCGACGTGCTCACGGCGCTCGCTGCCGATTGTTTCGTCGGCAACCGCTATTCCAACGTCGCGTGCATCGTGCGCGCGCTGAAGCCCTGGCCGGTGGACAAGCTGTACATGCTGGGATCGGATGATGCCGTACTCAACTATTGGGCGTCGGTGCTGCGGCCGCGCGCATGAATCTCTTCCGCCGCAAGTCGCACCCGGACACGGTGGCCCCTGCGCTCGCCGATCCGGCCGCGTTGGTCACCGCCGGATTCCGGTCGCATCAGTCCGGGGATTTCGATGCCGCGCGCACGGCCTATGAGCAGGCATTGAAGCTGGACCCCCGGCACTCGGACGCACTGTATCTGGTCGGCATGCTCGATCTTGCCGGCGGCGCGGTGGCCACGGCGCTGACGCGCTTCGACGCTGCGATCGCTCAGGCACCAGGACAGGCGGCCTGTCACTACTCGCGCGGCGAAGCGTTGCGCGCCTTGGGCCGGCTGGACGATGCGGTGACTGCCTTCCGGCGCGCCCTCGACCTCGATGGCAGCGACGCCCGCTGGTGGAACGAACTCGGGTTGACCCTCGACGCACTGACGCAACCGGACGCAGCCCGCACCGCCTACGAGACCGCGCTCGCACGGGATCCGCGCTGTGCCGCTGCGTTGTGCAATCTCGCCAATCAGCACTTGCGTGGCGGTGCACCCGCGACGGCGGTCGCATTGCTGCGGCAGGCGCTGGCCATCGAGCCCGATTCGCTGCCGGCGCTCGGGGCACTGTCGCAGGCCTTGCTGGTGCAAGACGACGTGGCCGGTGCCATCGCGACCGCCGAACACGCTGTCGCAGCCGCTCCCGACTCGCCACTCGCCCATCTGCAGTACGCATTCGCGCTGGCGGCCGATGGCCGTCTCGACGCTGCGGAGCCGGCCGCGCACGAAGCGGTGGCTCGTGCACCGGCCATGCCGGAAGCCCATTTCGCGCTCGGCAGCATCCTGCTGCGTCGGGGCTTCATGGACGAAGCCGAAGGCGCACTCAGCCGCGCCGTCGAGCTGCGGCCACAGTACAGCGAAGCGATCCTGGAGCGAGCGGACCTGCTATATCGCGTCGGACGCTGGCCCGAGGCGGTGGCGGACCTGCAAGCGCTGGTCGAGCGCGAGCCGGCGCTGGCAGCAGCTCATGTAGCGCTCGCCAATCATCTGCAGCAACTCGGCCGCATCGATATGGCCGAGTTTCACTATCGCCGCGCCATCGAACTGGAACCGCAGCAACCGCTCGCACACGTGCTGCTCTCGAGCTTGCTGTACTCGGCGATGCGATTCACCGAAGCCGAGGCGGCCGCCCGCGCCACCGTTGCATGCGAGCCCGACTACCCCGGTGGCTGGGTCAACCTGGCGATGGCGCTGCAACACCAGGGTCGGTTGGCGGAATCGGCGGAGGCGAACCGCCGTGCGCTGGCCCTCGCCCCCGGAGACGTTCTCGCACGCAGCAACCTGCTGTTGACGCTGAACTACCTGTCGGATGTGAGCGTGGAGGAGCTGTTTGCGGAGCACCGGGCCTTCGGGGCGCAGTTCGATCCGGATCCGGG
>LNDQ01000078.1 GCA_001464695.1 Betaproteobacteria bacterium Ga0077523
ATTCGCTTTTCCAGCAGATGCTGCCGCAGCTTCTCCCCTTCCGGTAACGGTCCGCCCCTTCTCGCCCCGCCGCCCATCATCCCCATCTTCATGTCTCCACTGCTGCTGCGCATGTTCTTCATCATTTCGCGCATGCTCCTGGCGTGTTCGTCCATCAGCTTGCGCCGCTCCTTCGCATCCTTGGTGCCCTGCATCCTGTCCATCAACGTCTGCATGTCCTTCAAATGCGACTCCATCTCGTCGTTATGTTTCTTGATGCGGTCCAGCTGTTCGGGACGGATCGCTTCTGCCGCGGCGTCCTGTGACCCTTCCATATGGTGTTCTTGTTTCTCGTCCGCGAGGGCTGGGATCGTCGCAAACACGCTGGCTAACAGGGTCGCAAGTATCAATTTCTTCATGACGTCCTCCTCAGAGCGTTTCGAAGTTGTTCGAACGAACCAGTGGCCGTTCCCGATGGGGCGCCCTTCGTCCGAAGACCTATTGAGTGGTCTTCTTGCCGGACCAATCGCGTCCAAGTTCGTCCAACGGCGGCATCGCTGGTACCCCACCCATCCGGTGCATCTCGTCCATGTCATGAATGGCGCGAAACTTGTGTTCGCTGTGACCTTGATGGTGAAGGTTTTGCATCCGATCCCGATGCTCGTCCTCCGGACCTGAGCCAGGAGCGGCGTCGGTAGCGGCGATGGGCAGCGACACAACGCGCTTGTCCGCCGCCGACCCACCGGTATCCGACGGCGCCGATTTGGAAGCAACAGGAGCCGCCCGCTGATAGGCGCACCCAACCAGCGAGAGAACCAGCGTCGCTATCATTGCCGAACTCTTGAATCCGAATTGCATGGGTACTCGCCACGTCCGCTTTCAGTACACGGCATCGCCTCTCTCGATTGGTCGTGCGAGGACAGTTTCCTCATGATTGGTCACGCTTCGGTCACGTCTTCCCCGGCGCACTTGATCCAGATCAATGAAACTCGATGTCGAAGGTCGAGGGGTTGGGACGCGTGTCCCGGCACGCGTCTATACACCCACATCGCATGCACTCGTGCGTCAGGTCGCGAGGCATCCACCAACTGCTGCGACCATCGTGTGGCCAACTCCACGGGTTGATCTAAGGACTTCGAGTGACAAGGTATTCACTTCACCTCGAAGGCCACTTCATGCATCTCGGCATCCAGCCCGTAGTCACTAGCGAGCGCGTCAGGAGCCTGACCATGGAACCGTGGCCGTAAACGGCGAAACGAGCACCCCATCGTTAAGGACCGTTCCACGATCTCGGTTGCCTCCGACACATATCGTTGTCGAGGGCTCGAATATGCTTCTTTCCCCGCGCCTTCGGCTGCCGCGTTCGGGCGATGCGCTTGACCTTCCCACCGTCGCAAGGTCCACACTCGGTCATGGCGATTCGCCATTCACCAAAGGAGCATCCCATGATGGAGTTCACCATCCCTTCCATGACCTGCGGGCATTGCGTCGGCGTCGTGACCAAAGCAATCCAGGAAGTCGACGCGCGCGCTCGTGTCACCATTGCCCTGTCGACGCACCGGGTCATAGTCGAGACGGAAGAAAACCGGCAATCGATCGACCAGGCGTTGACCGAAGCCGGCTACCCACCCGAGTGAGCGGGATGGCGGTGCCGCGTCAACCGTGCCGTGCCGCCATCTGCCGTTTCGCGAACCAAACGACCAACGGGGGCAACAGGACCCACTGCAGCAATGGCGATAGGCCGATACCGATGCCGGGAAGCACCGGCATCGATGGCGTGTATCGCCATTGGTGAGTCCACCAGCCGTTCAGCGCCAACCACTCGATACCGGCGGTCGCGGCCACGCCGACCGCGATGAACGACACGGCTTGCGCGACCCGAGGTGCCGCGATCCAGTATCGGTTGGCGGACTTGACTGCGACAACCCAGAACGCGATCAGCATGATCACTGCATCGCCCAGGGTCGCAAGGGTGCACGTCTTGACGGCTTGCCAGTGCGGCGCATCGGCCATGCTGTCGTACAGCGGTACCTGCATGAACTCCCACGGGTAGTTCGACAACAGCGCAAAGACGGCGACGTTGAACTCCGGCAGCCAGGTGATCGCAGCCAGGCGCTTCGCCCAGGCCATGCCTATCGGATGCCTTCGAGGCGCTGCCGCTTCAATAGCAACGCATTGGCAGCCACCAGCAGCGTGCTGCCGGACATCGAGATGGCGGCCACTTCCGGGCTGATCGTGTACGGGTAGAACACGCCGGCGGCAATGGGAAAGGCCAGCACGTTGTACCCCGCCGCCCACCAGAGGTTCTGGTGCATCTTGCGGAGCGTGGCGGCCGAGAGGCTGATCGCGCCCACCACATCCTGCGGATCGCTCTTCATCAGCACGACGTCGGCGCTCTCCATCGCCACGTCGGTTCCCGCCCCGATCGCGAACCCCACGTCGGCCTGGGTCAGTGCCGGCGCGTCGTTGATCCCGTCTCCCACCATGCCGACCTTCCTGCCCCGCTGCTGGAGCTTCTGGATTTCCCGGGCCTTCTCCCCCGGCAATACGTCCGCCAGGACAGTGCCCACGCCCAACTCATCGGCAACCCGCTGCGCGGTGGCTCGATTGTCGCCCGTCAGCATCGCGACCTCGACCCCGCTCGCGCGGAGCGCTGCCACGGCAGCCCTGGAAGAGGGTCGTACAGCATCGGCGACCGCCAGCAGCCCGAGCAGACGACCGCCGTGTGCCACATGGATCACGGTGCGGCCACCGCCCTGCATGCCTTCCACTTCGGCGCCCAAGGTGCGCCAGTCAACGCCCTCCTGCTCCATCAACCGCCGATTGCCCAACAGCACCGGCTTGCCGTCGACTTCCGCCTTCGCGCCCATGCCGTCCACGTTAGTGAAGCCGGCGGCCCGCGGTACATCGGAGAGTCCGGCTGCGGCTGCCCGGTCCAGCACCGCCTTGGCCAGCGGATGCTCGGAGTGCCGTTCGACCGAAGCGGCCACCCGCAGGAGCGTCGGTTCGTCCACGCCCGGGGCACATACGAGATCCACGACCTGCGGCCTGCCTTCGGTCAACGTGCCGGTCTTGTCGAAGACGACCACGTCGAGCCGGGTCGCCTGCTCGAGTGCCGAGGCATTCTTGATGAGGATGCCGTTCGCTGCACCACGTCCGGTCCCGATCATGATCGACATCGGGATCGCCAGTCCGAGCGCGTCCGGGCACGCGATGACGAAGACGGTGATCGTCAGCGTTAACGCAAGCAGGAGGCCCTTGGCCAGCACGAAGTACCAGACCAGGAAGGTTGCGATGCCGATCAACAGCGCGGCGATCACCAGCCACTGCGAGGCCCGATCCGCCAGAAGCTGCGCCGGGGCCTTCGAGTTCTGCGCCTGCTGGACGAGCTTGACGATCTGCGCCAGCGCGGTGTCGGCCCCCACGCGGGTGGCCTTGAAACGCAGGCTGCCGCTTCGATTGATCGTGGCACCCGCCACCTCGCTGCCGGTCACCTTCTTCACCGGCATCGACTCGCCGGTCAGCATCGACTCGTCCACCTGCGACTCGCCATCGATCACCACACCGTCGACGGCTATCTTCTCGCCCGGGCGCACCACGACAACGTCGCCCGCCAGTACCTCGGCAGTCGGGATCGAGATCTCGACGCCGTCGCGCAACACAGTCGCCTTGGGCGGTGCCAGGTCGAGCAGCGCCCGGATCGCGTTGTTGGCGCCGGAGCGCGCACGCATCTCCAGCCAGTGACCCAGGAGGATGAATGCCATCAGCGTGGCGATCGCCTCGAAGAACTGCACACCCTCGAAGAAGAAGGTTGCGCCGACGCTGAACACGTAGCCCGTCCCCACGCTCATCACCACCAGCGTTGCCATGTTGAGCACGCCACGTTTCAGCGCACGCCAGGCGGCGACGTAGAACGGCCATCCCGGCCACAGCACTGCTCCGCTGGCCAGCAGAAACAACCAGATTTCGGTGCGCATGCCAAAGGGCACCGGCGGCATCGGGATGGGCATGCCCATCGGCGCATAGAAGAACAGCGGGATCGCGAACACCAGGCAGACGATGAAGCGGTTGCGCATATCCCGCACCATGGCATTCATGTCCATGCCCGGTCCGTGGCCCATGTCGTGCATCATGTCCGGATCGGCGTGAGCGGCTGGTCTCGGATGGGCGGCATGCGCGTCATACCGAGCGTGTTCATGTGCAGTGTGCGGTTGTGCTTTCTCGCCACGGCACACATGGGCCGGGAGGCACTCGCCACCACACAGGAAGCCGCAATCGTCGATCGCCGCGCTCAAACGGCTCTCGTCGGTCGAGGCTTCGTCATACTCGACCACCACCGTTTGCCCTACGGCGTTGGCGTCCGCCCGGCGAACGCCGGGTAGCCTGCGCAAGGCGCCTTCCACCACCCGCGCACAATGCATCGTCACCATGCCGTGAACGTCAAGCGTCATGCTCTTCATGCGATCCCCTTTGTGTACACGACGGCGCCCATCCTCGGTTCCATGCATCGGGGCCGGCTTTGGGACGAAACGAGAAACGCGCCGATTTGCGCGAGGATGCGTCGATCGGACCAGGTTTGCAACGCGCTTGCCGCAGGCCGCAGATACGACCACGATTCGAACCTCGGGAAGCCGGCCCGACCGGCCCGACATTGATGACTCCGGGCAGAACAGAATGACGTAGTCAAATGACAGTGCCCACTGCCAATTCCGTGACCGCTATGAGCGCCTTCTTGACGCGATACGGAGCCGGTAGCATCCTTCCAAATGTCTGGATGGTAAATATTGATGGTCTCGTGAAACGCACCTCGCTCCGCTTTGCAGCTCTGGTCGGCCTCTGTGCGCTGCTGTTCGCCACTTTTTCGGTGGCCGCATACGTGTGCCCGAGAAGCTCTGGAAATGCGGAGATGGCGTCCATGCCAGGCGGCTGCCCAGATCGGGACGCCGACCAGCCCAATCTATGCAAGGCGCATTGCGTGATGGGGCAGCAACAGGCAACCCAGTCCGCCGGAGATCTGCCACCGCTGCCTTTGGTTCACGGGTTGCTTGCGTCGCTCTTCACCCCGGATTTCGGCGCCACCCGGGCCGGTCAGCGGGCTGTGAGACGCGAGCCGATCCGTACCGTAGACCCACCCGCGACGATCCGGAACTGCTGCTTCCGGCTATGAGCTTCCTCGACGCCTGATCCCCCTTTGCCGCATCGTTGCGGCAAAGGTTTCGTCACTCGTCGTTCGGAGGTTTCATGGATTCGCTCGATTGCGCGCGTTCCCCCGCGCGGCTTTTCCCCGCCGCGTGCTCATTTCTCGTTGCCGCCAGCCTTGCCGTCCCCAATGCCGGCGTCGTTCGAGCTGCCGATCCGCCGCTGACCCTCGACGCCGCCCGGCAGCTCGCCGCTGAGCGCTCGCGTCGCCTCACGGGCCAGGATGCCCTCGTCGCTGCCGCGCGGGAACGCGCCACCGCGGCGACTCGGCTCCCGGACCCGACGCTGCGACTCGGTGTGAACAACCTGCCTGTAACCGGTACGGAACGCTTCAGCCTCACGCAGGACTTCATGACCATGCGGTCCGTCGGAGTGGCGCAGGAGTTCACGCGCGAGGAGAAGCGCAAGGCACGTCAGGCCCGCTTCGAGCGCGAAGCCGATGCAGTCACGGCGGCGCAGGCTGCCGCGCGTGCCGAGATCGATCGCGAGGTGGCGCTGGCGTGGTTCGAGCGCCATTTCGCGGAAATGCGCCGCACGCTGATGCTGCGGCAGCGCGAGGAGGCCCGGTTGCAGATCGAAGCGACCGAAGCGCTGCTGCGAGGCGCGCGCGGATCGACGGCCGACGTTCTGGCGGCGCGCTCCCAAGTCGAGCAACTGAACGATCGCCTCGCCGAGGCCGATCAGCGTATCGCGACAGCCACCAACGCGCTCTCGCGATGGGTAGGACCGGCTGCGACCGGCCCGCTCGCGTCGCCTCCGGCGTTCGAAGCCTTGCCGTTCTCCGACGAAGGTCTGCGCGACCGTCTCGAACTTCACCCGCAACTCGCCGCGTTGACGAAACAGGTCGACGTGGCGCGCGCACAGGCGGAAATCGCACGCACCGAGCGGCGGGCGGATTGGAGCCTGGAGCTGATGTACAACCAGAGGGGCTCGGCCTACTCGAACATGGTGTCGGTCAACGTCTCGATCCCGCTGCAGTGGAACCGCAAGGACCGCCAGGATCGGGAACTGGCCGCGGAACTGTCGACCCTGGACGCCTTGAAGGCCGAGCGCGAGGAGGCCGCGCGCGCGCACGAAGCGGAGGTTCGAGAGATGCTGCTGGAGCGGCAGAGCAAGCTCGAGCGCCGGCGGCGTTACGACACCACGCTGCTACCGCTGGCCCAGGATCGCACGCGGGCTGCTCTGGCTGCA
>LNDQ01000079.1 GCA_001464695.1 Betaproteobacteria bacterium Ga0077523
TGACCTGCTTGAGCCGCCCTGCGATGTCGTAGTCGTAGGTCTCGGTGCGCAGCAGCGCGTCCTTGCGGGTTTTCAACCGGTTCAGCGTGTCGTAGGTGAACTCGGTCAGGTTGTTCCTCTGATCCCGGAAGGTGAGCAGGTTGTTGTTCGCGTCGTAGCCCATCTGCACCGTGCCGCCCAGCGGGTCGGTGATCACGGTGGGGCGATCGCGCACGTCGTAGGTGGTCAAGGTCCGATTGCCCAGGGGGTCTCGCACAGCAGCAACCCGGCCCAGACTGTCGGCGAACACATTGGTCGTGCGCGACAACGCGTCTGTGGTCGTCGCCGGATCACCCCACAGGTACGTCATGGTCGTGGCGTGGGTCAGCGGGTCGGTGACGGAGGTGACCCGCCCCTGTCCGTCGTAGCCCATCGCGGTGGTCTGGCTGCGCGCGTCGGTGATGCCGGTCAGGTTACCCTTGAAGTCGTAGCCGAAGCTCGTCGTATGGCTCAGGGCATCGGTCACGGTCGCAAGTTTCTGATGCTTCGGTTCGTACGTGTAGGTCGTGGTCGTGGCCGATCCAGTGCCCGACATCAAGGTGGTCGTCAGCGTATTGCCGAAGCTGTTGTAGGTGTAGGCGGTCGTCCGGTTGAGGCCGTCGGTGCTCGTCAACTGCAGATTTGTACCGCTCTGGTAGGTGAACGAGTGCATCTGAGCGAGTGCTGTGCCGAAGGCAAAGGTATCGCTGGTGATGAAGCCCGCCGTGTTCATCTGTACGCGGCGGATGTTGCCGCGCTGATCGGTCACGTCGGTCTGCGTCACCCGGCCCTGTCCGTCGACCGTGTAGGCGAACTGGAACGTGGAGGTATCGATGAAAGTCTGTTTCTTGAGGCGTCCGTCCGGCCAGTACAGGTTCGTGAAGACGACATTGAGTCGCGGGTCCTTGTAGGTCGCCATGCGGTGGCTGGTCGCACTCTCGTACGTGTACTCCCGCACCTTGCTGTCCGGGTCGGTCGCGGTGGCGAGCCGCCCCTGGGCGTCGTAGGTGTAGTTCCAGGTACGCCCTTCGTTGTCCTTGGCCTGCGTGATGCGATTGCCGGTGTAGACGAAGCTCAAGCTGCGTCCATTGGGCGAGATCAGCTTCTCCACGTTGCCCGAGTCGACCGGATTGCGCACGACGACGGTCCGGTTGCCGTTGGGGTCGGTGATCGCGTTCAGTCGAGATCCGAACTTGGTGAACCGGTAGACGGTGCTGTCCCTGAGCACCATCTCCACCCCGTTGACCGGGCCGTAGGGGCGCAGCATCGCACCGAAGAAAGGCCCCGGCGCACCGCGGCATTCGAACACGGCACCCGCCTCTCCCGTGCCCGGCGTGGTGCGGGGGCAATAGACCCGCACGCCGTTGGCCAGGATCACGTGCACGTCCGCCCACACGTTGATGTCCGGTCGCCACAGATATATCTCCCAGTTGTGCGATGTGGCGAATCCGAAGGGACGGTCGATCGTATCGCCTGCGATGTGCGTGCGCGAGAGCGTGAGCGATTGGACGTCTGGCAACAGGAAGTCGGTCTCCGATCGGCTGAAGATGCCGGTCGTAACGCTCACCGGATCCCCTGCGTTGGCACCACCTGCGCTCGAAGGCGCATCACCTCCGGGGCAGGGTCCATTGGTGCAGCAAGGCCAGTGACATGTCACTGGCGGGGGTGCCGGACCCGTAGTAATGCCAGCACCGTTCAGTGCCGTGACGCTCTCCGAGCGGTCGCTCGGAATGATCTGCTTTCCGGTTTCGTCTACGGCTCCCTCGCCGATGGCAACCCATCCTTCGTACCCGAGGTTCGGCCGATACTCGGTCAGGAAGTACTGCGACTTTGCGGGGGCCTTGAGCCAGTTCGGATAGATGACACGCGCAGCCGACCCTTTCGGCACTTCCACCGTCGCGCCGCCAGGCTGAAATATGTAGTAGGCGTTGAACGAGTAACCGCGCACCATCGGGAATGGGACGCGACCCGAAGGTACCGGCGTGATGCTGATCTCGGTGGCCAGCGTACCGTCGCGATTGCGCACACTCGTGCCTGCCGGCAATTGCAGTTCCAGATCGGGCAGGTTCGGATGAGTCACCACCACATCTTCCTGCAGCGGGAATGCGAGCTTGACCGCGTGCTTGGTGTCGATGGCCGGCATCCACAGCGGTTGCGGATACTCGTTTACCTTGCCGGCATCCAGTTGGGCGCCCACCAGGAAGGTGCCGTAGGTTCTGCCCTCGCGCGAGGCAGGCCGGGCATCGATCCACACCTGATAGGTCCCGGCGCTCAGCCCATTCAGCAGGAAGCGTCCGGCGACATCGGTCACGGTGCGCATCCCACCGGCCTCGACGATCACACCAGCAAGTGGCCTCCGACCCAGATCCTGGACGACGCCTGTGAGCGCCGCACTTGAAGGCGAACGCTCTTCCTGCAGCTGCGGTTCGGTAGCCGGCGCCTTTGCGTTTGCCACGCCGGCGAACGCGATGAACAGTCCGAACAGGCCCGCCGCGATCGCAGTTGCAAATCGTGCTCTCATGCTCTGCACTCCCTTGTGGGTGCTCATTGCAGCGTGATGCCGAAGGTGACGCTGCCCGGGATGCTGGTGCCGGTGGGGCTGACGAACAGCGTCCATGTCCCCGTCGTGTCGAGATTGGGTGGTGTCCAGACGCCACCGGCGTTGCCGAAGCTGCCGAAAGTGAAGAACGATCCGCCGGGTCGATACAGGAAGTAGTTCACGGTGCCGAGGGTGGCGCCAGCGTTCACGGTCATCGTGAGCTGCCGCAGCGCGCCGACGGTGAAGGTGTAGCGTCCGTTCTCGCCCACGCGACTGGTGCTGAAGGTCACCTGCGCGCCGCCGGGCGTAATCGTGCCGGCGACGTCGTTGGAGACGGTGAGCGCCAGGGTCGGCGTGCCGGCGACCGAGGGCAGCAGGTCGATGAGATAGCTCCCCGCCGTTTGCGCCGTGACGTCGAGCTCGCCCACGGTGTTGAGGCCGTTGGAGATGGTGGTGCTGCCCCCGGAGATCGGGTTGCCGCTGGGGTCGAGCACGTTGATCTGGGTGGTCCCCGCGGAGGCTCCCGTGACTTTGAGGCCGATGCCGAGGTTCTGGCCCACCGTGAGGCTCGGCGTGATGGTGTAGCGCGCGTACTGGCCGGCCGGGCTGGGGGTGAAGTTCACCACTGCGCCGCCCACTGCGACCGACCCTGTGGCCGCTTGAATCATCCGGATCGTGGTCTGACCTGTGCCGGCCTGGGTCGGCGAGACGAACACGGTGTAGGTCTCCGTTGCTGGCAACAGGGGCAAGTTGTAGGCGACGTCCGCATTGATGGGCAGCGGGTAGTCGCTTCCGACCTGCGTGCCGTTGGCCCGAAACACCCGGATGACGCCGCCGTAGACGAACGAGCCGCTCGGCGTGGTGGCTCGCAGCGTCAGGCGCTGGTTGGCGGTGCCGCTGAAGGTGTAGCGCGCGTTCTGCCCGGGTCGGGTGGTGTTGAAGGTGAAGCCGGTGGCCCCCACCGAGAAGCTGCCGGTCGCGTCGCTCGAGAGGGTTATGGCGAAGGTCGGCACCGCCAGGGCATTCGGGTTGACGAACACGGTGTAGGTGCCCGACTGGGTGAGACCGGTCAGGTCGAAGCTCTGGCCTTCGCTGCCCGGACCGTTCAGGGTTCCGAGGTTGATCGTGCTGGCATTGGGCTGGATCAGCGAGAAGCTCACGTTCTCGCTGCCGCTGATGCCGGTGACGGCCGACACGCCGAGGCCGAGGTTGACCGGCGGCGTGGTGATCGCGAAGGTGTAGCGGCCGTTCTGTCCGGCACGGCTGGACGCGAACGAGGTGTTGGCGCCGCCGAGGGCCAAGGTGCCGGTGAAATCGTTGGACAGAAGGATGCTGCCGGCGGTGGGTACCGCGGCATTGGGATCGATCTCCAGGGTGTAGGTCTGCCCGATCTGGAGGTTGGGGGCGTTGAGACTTGTGCCCGGAATGACCGCCGTCACTTCCGTCACGACCGTGTTGCTCGCGTCGCGCAGCCGGTATTGGATCTGGCCTGCGGTCATCGTGGTCACGTTGATGGCGGCGCCGATGTTCTGTCCCGACGCACCAGCGACCGTGAACGTGTAGCGTGCGTTCTGTCCGGCAGCGAGACTGAAGTTGGTGGCGGCGGCGCCCGGCGTGATGGTGCCGGTGACGGTCTTCTGCAACGTCACCGTGGCGGCGGAAGTGGGCGCGACAGCACCGACCGGACTCACTACGACCGTGTACGTCCCCGTAACCGGCAGCTGCCCCAGATCCAGAATCGTGGCCCCACTGGTCGGCGTATAGGCGCTGCCCTGGGGTTGGCCGTTGGGTTGCATCACCCGGACGGTGAGGCCCTGCGGGTAAGATCCGGGGATGTCGGTCACGAGGGACATGTAGTCCCCTGCGGTGCCGGCGAAGGTATATCGACCATTCTGTCCCGGTCGCGCGCTCGCCGGGTAGGTCACAGACCCGCCGGGCGACAGGGTCCCGGTCAGATCGCTCGAGAGCCAGAAGCTCACGTTGCCGTTGGGAACGCTGGCCGGATTTCCGCCTGTACCGATCTCGACCATGTAGCGGCCGGTCTGCGGCAGTGCTTCCAGGTCGAAACTGATGCCGTTGGTGCCGATGGTGCTGCCCATGATCATGGACATCCCGGTCGGACCAGTCACGTCGAGGAACAGGTTGCCCGGGAGGCTGGATGCGCTCATCCCGAGTCCCAGGTTCGTGTGGATGGATGCGTCGAACACGAAGCCGGTGGAATAGAGCGAGCTGCCCGACCAGCTGTAGTTGGTGGCCGCTCCATCCAGGACGATCGCAGTAGTCATCGCTTGCACGCTGATCGTGACGCTGCCGGCACTGAACGAGGAGACCAGGATCGTGTAGCTCCCCGTCCGCGAGACCGGCAGGGAGATCTTGGAGTAGCGGTTCAGGCTCGGGGAATCGAACATCCATTCGCCGTCGGGCGAGTAGACCTTGAGGACACCGGCGGCGCTACCGGGCGTGTCGATGCTGATCAGCATGCGCTGCCCTTGCGTGGCATCGAACAGCGTGAGGGAGACCTTGCCGGCGGCGGCGAAGTTGATGGTTCGACTGGCACCACCCGGTGTGAGACGACCCGTATCGACCACGTCGGCGACGGCGTAGCCGGTGGGAACGACGAAGAGGTCGCTGGCGCTGGTGGCGCTGCCCCATTGGGTGGCCACGCTGATACGCCCACCGAGGTTGTGTGGCGCGAGGGTGGTCTGCAACTGGGTGCTGGTGGCCGAGGTGATCTGGCTGTAGCTCGCGTTCAGGCGCAGCTTGTTGCCGGCGGCCGGCGTCAGGAATCCGGTGCCGTTGACGGTGATCGCGGCGTTCGCGGCGACGATGCCGGGCGAGAAGCTGCTGATGGTCGGCGCAGCGGGATTGGCCGCCACCGTGAAGTTGGTGGCCGACGTGGCGTTGCCGTTGGGGCTGGTGACGGCGATGGCACCGGTGGTGGCGCTGGCTGGCGCGGTGACGGTGAGTTTGTTGACCGTGGCGGCGGTCACGGTGCCGGCGAGGCCGTTGAAGGTGACGGTGTTCTGCGCCGGGGTGGCGCTGAATCCCGTGCCCCAGATGGTGACGCTCGAGCTGCCCGGACCGGTGTTGGGCGTGAACTCGATGATGGAGACCTGGGTCGAGGTAAAGCGCGAGATCGCGGTGATGTTGCCGGCGGCGTCGTAAGTGAAGCGCGCGGCGTTGCCCGTCGGGTCGATGGTGCCGGCCAGACGGCCGTTCTCGTCGTAGATGTGCTGGACTTGGGCGTGGCAGGTGATGCTGAAGCCGATCCACAGCAACGCCATCATCAACGTGCGTGCTGTCATTCGGCGCAAGTGCCCCGCTCCTGATACCGCTGCTCGCGCTCTTGCACATTCACGTGGCTGCTGCAGCGCATCGTCCACGTTGCGCCTCTGAAAGCAGGAGAGCATGATCATTGACGACCGCATGCACTGCATGGTCATACCTCCAGGAATGGAGTTCGAAGTTATCCCCGATGGGTTGCGGGCGCGCTGCTCGTCGGCGAATCCGGGCAACGAAAACGACAGGCGGGATTGACGCGCTCTCGTCTACCGTGCGTCAGGTCTTCGCGGTTTGCATCACGATTTCTGCTCCCGATTGTTCGTGTTGTTGCTGGAGTTTCAAACCGCCTCCATCACGGTGCGAAATCTCTTCGCCCGCACGAAACCTACGGCCACGAATGGTCGTCGCCCATACGAAGAAAGTCATATGGCGTGGAGTAGATTTGCATTTCGTGGCGTCGCTTGGTCCCGACACTTCAGAGCGTGTGGGCATAGCGATGCATACATGACTGAAGGTCCCACGGAGTCGATCAATCTCAGTGGCACCCGCGTGTGATGCTGCGGCCAATTGCCATGCCTCGAATTTCGAGGTCTTCGATGCTCGCTAGAGATCGGCGATACGGCCGACCATTCCTCCCGCATCACCAACGACGTCGCGGGACTTCGCTCTTGGGCCCGTCTCCAGCGCTAGTCGTTCTCGGCTTGGTTGCCCCGCAGTTCCGGCACCATCGGATGCTTCCCGGTGGTGACCGTCGCCGCGATCTGCTCCAGCTTGTGCTGCACGAAATCGATGTGCTGGCGCAACAGGTAGAGCTGGTTCGCGAAGGCGACCGGCGTGTGCAGTTCGTTCACCTCGCGCTCGATCCATTCCAGGCGCTCGCGGAAGTCGCGGGTTTCGCCCTTGGTGAGCTGGCGCCGCATCTCGTTCTCGATGAACATCAGCTCGCCGTACCAGCGATAGATGCGCCGGCGCATGCGCCACGCATAGAGCGGCGGCAGCAATCGGGCCAGCGGGAAGACGATCGCGACGACCGGGATGAGGATGACCACCAACCGATCTGCCAGGTTGGCCAGCCAGAACGGCAGGTAGCGCTGGAGAAACGGCGTGCCGCGCTCGAAGAAGCGCGTGGCCTGGTCCGACAGCGGGAAGTCGAACTTGTTGGGAGCCGGCAGTTCGCCCTGGCGATTGAACATCCCCACCTCCCCGTGCGTCTCCTTCGCCGCCTGCAGGAGCAGCATCTGGATGGCAGGATGCAGGTCTTCGTGCGCGAGTATCTGGGTCTGCGCCGCGAGCAGCGTGAGCGGCGCGATCGGCATGTTCGCCGCGAGATCGATGCCGCCCTCCGGCAGGATCACTTTCTGGAGGAACGGAACCTTCTTCACGTAGGCGTCGGCACGCCGCCGGAAGTCGACCATGTAGACGTCCGGCGCGAAGAACAACGCCTTCAGGATGCCGGCCTCGGGGGATTCCAGCATGAAGGCGCAATGGGCCTTTCCTGTCAGCAGCGCTTCGGCCGCCTGGTAGCCGCCGATGTCGAGCGCGGTGATGTCGGCTTCGTCGGTCCCGTTGGCCTTGAGCAGCGTGCGCACCATGCGGCGCATCCCCGCCCCTTTGCCGCCGATGGCGACGGTCTTGCCGGTGAGGGGCGGCAGGTCGTCGAAGCGATGTTCCCCGCGACAAAATACCCACAGAGCTTCGTAGGCCACGGTGCCGAGAGCAACCAGGTGGGGAGCCTCTTCCGCGTCACCGATGCCGCCGCGCACGAACGCCGCATCGACATGCGGATACGATTCCGCGTCCGCGGTATTCGGTGCAGCTGCGGCTGGCCCGTTTGTACCGGGCGAATCGGGCGCGGGATCCGGCTCGGGTCCGCGCAGGAACTTGTAGTTCTCGCGCGCGCCCTTGGTGGCGAGGATCTCCAGCTTGACGCCGTTCTTCTCGAACACCTTGCGATAGCGTTCGGCGAAGACTTGATAGGTCGAACCCTCGGGACCGGTGGCGAGGACCACTCGCTTCGGCGGCGCCGCACCCATGTAGCGCCCCGCGATCCACAGGGCGACGATGACGGCGATCAACACCGGCACACCAACGAACAGCCACTCGCGCCACGGAAACGTCTTGGTCCACGCGAGCGGTCGAATGCTCCTCACGCGATCGACGAGACTAGGCATCGCCAGCTCCCCGGAGAAAGTCGAAATCGCAACCGTGCTCGGCTTGCAGCACGTGATCCGCATACAACCGTTGATATCCGCGCGACGGAAACCGCGCCGGTGTAAAGGTGGCACGACGGCGCGCGAGTTCCGCCGCATCCACCAGCAAATCGATGCGCCGCTGCGCCATGCTCAAGGCAATGCGATCGCCGTTGCGCACCGAAGCGAGCGGCCCGCCCGACGCTGCATCGGGCGAAACGTGCAGCACGACGGTGCCATAGGCGGTGCCGCTCATGCGCGCGTCCGAGATGCGCACCATGTCCTTCACGCCGGCCTGTGCCAGCTTCTTCGGGATCGGCAGGTAACCGGCCTCGGGCATGCCGGTGGGGCTTGCAGGGCCTGCATGCTTCAATACGAGGAAGTCGTCGGCAGTCACGTCCAGCGCCGGATCGTCGATGCGCGCCGCCAGGTCCTCGAGAGATTCGAATACCACCGCGCGTGCTTCGCGCTCGAACAACTTCGGATCGGCCGCGGAGCGCTTGATGATGGCACCGTTCGGTGCGAGCGATCCGAACAACGCGGCAAGGCCTCCGACCGGATGGAACGGTTCGGACCGCGGCCGGATGATCGCACGATCGACGAACACCGGTTCGCGTACGCGGGCACCGAGCGTCTCGCCGGTGACTGTGAGGCAATCGAGGTGCAGCAGATCGCGCAGTTCCCACAGCAGCGCATCCATCCCGCCCGCCGCGTGGAAATCCGCCATGTAGTACGCGCCGGTGGGCTTGAGATCGACCAGCACCGGCGTGCGATCCGAGAGTTCGTTCAATCGTGCGAGCGGGATATCGATGCTGCGCCTCCCCGCAATCGCGGTGAGATGCACGATGGCGTTGGTCGACCCGCCGATCGCGAGCAGCACGGTAAGCGCATTCTCGACTGCTTGCGGCGTGATGATCTGCGACGGCCGCGGCCCCTGCTCGATCATCGCGACGGCGCGGCGGCCGCTCGCTTCGGCCGCACGGATACGATCGGCGTGGACGGCGGGAATGCCCGCGGTATTGGGCAGGCTCATGCCGAGCGCTTCGGCGATGCAGGCCATGGTGCTCGCCGTACCCATGACCGCGCAGGTCCCCGCGGTGGTCGCGAGGTTGGCTTCGATGGTGTCGATGCCTTCGTCGTCCACTTCCCCGGCGCGGTACTTGGCCCAAAAACGGCGACAGTCGGTACAGGCGCCGAGGCGCTCGCCGCGGAACGGCATGGCGAGCATCGGCCCGGTCACGAGCTGGATCGCGGGCAGGTCGGCACTCGCCGCGCCCATCAACTGGGCCGGCACGGTCTTGTCGCACCCGCCCACCAGTACCACCGCGTCCATGGGTTGCGCGCGGATCATCTCTTCGGTGTCCATGGACATCAGGTTGCGGAACATGAGGCTCGTGGGGCTCAGGAACACCTCGCCCAGGGATACGGTGGGGAAATCGAGCGGCAGCCCGCCGGCCGCGAGCACGCCGCGCTTCACCGCTTCAACGAGTTCGGGCACGTTGCGATGACAATTGTTGAAGCCGCTGTCGGTGCGGGCGATGCCCACGATGGGCTTGCCCATCAGTTCGCGCGACAATCCGGTCGCCTGGGCGAAGGAGCGGCGCAGGTAGAGAGCGAACTTGCGGTCGCCATAATTGGTGAGGTTGCGGCGATACCCGCGATCTTCGGTCATGGGCTTGGGCGGTTAACCCCGTTATCGGGGGCTATGCGTTAGAGTCGATCCGCATTCTATGGGAGCTACCCGATGAAGAAGACGATTTCCGCCGTTTCGTTGCTGGCCCTCCTTGCCGTACCTCCGCTGGCCCGTGCCGACCACGGCCACGACCACGAGACTGGCCGCGTGAGCCTGCAGGCGCAGGCCGCGACCGAGGTCGACAACGACACCATGCGCGCCACGCTGTACGTGGAGGACGAGGACGCGAATCCCGCCCGCCTGGCGGATACGGTGAACAAGCTGGTCGCTGAAGCGCTGAAGACGGCCAAATCCGTCACGGTGGTGAAAACCAAGAGCGGCGGGTATCAGACCTTTCCGGTGTATGAGAAAACCCGCATCGTGCGCTGGCGCGCCCGCTCGGATCTCCTGCTCCAGAGCACCGACTTCAAGGCACTTTCCGACCTGATCGGTCGGCTGCAGGCGACACTCAAGCTGGGCGGAATCGATTTCTCGGTCTCGCCGGAAGCCCGCAGGAAGACCGAGGACGAACTCACCGCGGCAGCCATCGAGGACTTCAAACGGCGGGCCGAACTGGTGGCCCAGAGCTTCGGTGCGCGCGGCTACAAGGTGAAGGACGCAGCCGTTAACGCGGATGGCGGCCACCCGATGCCGCGGCCCATGGTTTACATGGCCAAGGGTGCGGCCATGGCCGAAAGCGTCCAGGCACCCGCCGTGGAAGCGGGGACCAGCCGCATCGCGGTGAACGTGAGCGGCACCATCCTGCTCGAAGGACTCTAGAAGTCGGGGGGGCCGCGCAAGGCCCCCTCAGCGCACCCAGTTGATCTCGCGCGCGGTCGCGGCACCGATGAGGACCGCCCCCAGGCTCGCCGGCATCTCCGCTTCCGTGCGGGAGACGGCGATGCGGCCCGCCATGATCTCCGCGAACTGCTGCGGCAGCAGCGGTTGCTGCTCGGGATCAGCGTAACCGTCGGGAAACGCCGGCAGGTTGGTAGAGGGATCGTACTTGTCGGTTGCACCGACGGTATGGAGCAGCTCGTGCGCGATCACGACCTTGTTCTGCGCCGTCTGCGCGTTCGACGCGAAAGCGTGGACGACGCCGATCAGCCCCTTCTGCAAACCGAGGGAGTGCGGCACGGTGGTGGTGAGCTTGGGGTCATGGAACACGACGAACATGCGCACGTGGGGCGCAGGGCCGTCGACACTACCGTTGCGCCAGGCCCAGTACCGCATCTGCAGGCTCCACAGCAGCACCGACACACCGCTCTCGCCGTAGGGCGGTGGCGGCGGCAAGGTCGCAACGCTATGAGCCACCCGCACCTCCACCGGCCGCGACAGCGCCAGTCCGTAGCGCTTGCCTTCTTCGCGAAAGAAATCGTCGACCGGGGCAAACGTCTCGGTGGTGAGCGCAGCGATGTAGTCGCCGGTGGCCGGACTCGTGTCGGCGGCGATCGGAAACACCGCCACGCGCAGCGGTCGTTCCCACGACGTGGTGCGCGCGCGGGTGAGCCACGCGCCGACCCCGACGTTGATGAGGATCAGGACGAGGATCGCGATGCGGATTTTCTTGAACACGGTGCGGGCGTAGCTGGTTCCCGATGGAAGACGACGGTCGTACCGTTTTCGGCAAGCGGCGGTCCTTGCTTGAGTCCGGCCCCCACCCTAACCCTCCCCCGGCGAAGCCGGGGGAGGGATGGCTTCGCCATCCCTATCGGGATATCGATGGCTCCCTCACCCTCGATCCCTCTCCCTGAGGGAGAGGGAAGTGCACTCCTTCCCCCAACTGCGTTGGGGGAAGGAGCCGTACGTCCCCTCCCCCGGCTTTGCCGGGGGAGGGCGGAGGGTGGGGGCAGCGCAGCGCCGGCTGCGCCGGGGGAGGGTTAGGGTGGGGGCGAGCGCAGCGCCGCCTTCATGGATGCTCCTCGCATGGCGCGGTTACGGCTTCGGTTGCCCCATCGGGAACTCGGCGATACAGTGCCTTCGGGTGACAAGGTTTGCCCGTCGCTCGGTCGCTGCACTCGAACAACCACGGTCCTGTGCGAGGAGAACGATAATGAACAACGCGCAATCGAGGTGGCTGGTCGCTTTGATGCTCGGCGTGACACTCACGGCACTTGCGCCCGAGGCCGTGTCGCAGAATCGCGCAAAGGTGGGCGACCTGGTCGAGGTCGTCACCGGCCTCGGCCCGACATTGGCGGAGATCGTCGAGGGCCCCGACCCATCGGGCTACGTTGTGATCGCGCTGCCGACCGGGAAACAGATTCCGGTCAACACCCAGAAGCTGCGCCTGGTGCAGAGTGCGGGCGTACCCAATGCATCGATCGCCGTCGGCGAACCGGTGAAGTGGGTCGACGGCGGTGTCGCGGAGAAGGGCAGCGTCGTCAAGGTCAACGGCAACTGGTGCCAGGTCAAGACGGCCAGCGCCACCACGATCGGTTGGATCGAATGCAAGGCGTTGCGCACTGCGGCCCAGTCCGCGGCAGCCGCCAAGCCCGCGCCCGCCGGTGCGGGCAAGGGTGTTCCCGTCAAGCTCCAGGGAAACTGGGAGAACGCCGATGGGACCATCAAGCTGGAGGCTCAGGCGGGCAACAAGTGCTTCATCTCCTTCGGCCCGGTTACCGGAGCTTGCACCTACAAGCAGACGGCGAACGGTGCGACGGTCATGTTCGAAGGGGAAGCGTTGGTGCTCAACGGCAATGACGACGGATCGTTGAGCAGTGCCGACCCGAATGCCACGATGCCGATTCGGTTGAAGAGGAAGTAGGCGGCAAAGTAACACCGCTGCCCCCATCCCAACCTTCCCCCAACGAAGTTGGGGGAAGGAGCGTACGTCCCCTCCCCCAGCTTTGCTGGGGGAGCGTTGAGCAGTGCCGACCCGAATGCCACGATGACCGAGGGTGAGGGCCAATCAACACCCATAGGGATGGCGCAGCCATCCCTCCCCCGGCTTCGCCGGGGGAGGGGTAGGGTGGGGGCCACAACGCCACCCATGGTTTGACACCCCCATGCCACCCGACTACTCTCCACTCCGTGTCAGGTGCCTTCGAGATCGCAAGGTCGACAAGGTGAAACGGGAAGTCCGATGCGTGACGCGTTCGTCATCCGAGCGCGCCGCAATTTCGGCGCTGCCCCCGCAACGGTAAGCGTGTAACGGCGTTCCATCCGGCCACTGTGCGATGCGCACGGGAAGGCGGAGCGCCGATGGGAACCGAACGTTCTCATCACCCGCGAGCCCGGAGACCGGCCTGACATAGGTTGACCGGCAGTCGCGGTGGGCGGCTTCGAGGTCGAGAACAGGGTTGTTTCTCGCATCGATCGCGCGCGCACGGCCCTCGCCGACACCTCGTTTCATCGTTGCTTCCGGTTGTTTCGTTGTTGCGGGCGCGGGGTCGCGCCCGATCGAACCGGAGGCACCATGTTCTTCACTCGCAGTTTTCTCGCGGCCGCCCTGACGCTCGCCGCCACTGCCCACGCCGGACCTTACGCGCCGGCAGCCGGCCAGGCCGGCTCCACCGCCATCATCCAGACGAGTTCGAGCTTCGTCGGTTGGGCGACGGGCTATCTCGACTATCAACCCGGCCCCAACGTGGACGCCGGCTTCCAGACACCGGCCAAGGCACTCGGGGCCGCCACGGGAGATGCCACCGACGTCGTCGTCCTCGGTGATGCTGGCCGCATCACTTTGACGTTCGGCAGCTTCATCACCAACGGCGCGGGTGCCGATTTCGCCGTGTTCGAGAACAGCTTCAGCGACACCTTCCTGGAGCTGGCCTGGGTGGAGGTCTCGTCCAACGGCACCGACTTCTTCCGCTTTCCCAACTTCTCGCTGACACAGAACGCCATCGGTGCCTTCGGCAGCCTCGACCCGACGAACCTCGATGGGCTCGCGGGCAAGTATCGCGGCGGCTACGGGACCCCGTTCGATCTCGATATCCTGAAAACCGTACCCGGCCTCGACGTCAATGCCGTGCGCTACGTGCGCATCGTCGATATCGTCGCCGATGGGACCGCGCTGGACAGCCTGGGGCGCTCGATCTACGACCCCCATCCGACGGTGGGCAGCGGCGGCTTCGATCTCGACGCGGTAGGTGTCCTCCATGCAACACCGGTACCGGAACCGTCCACGGTCGTGCTGATGTTGGTCGGGCTTGCCGCGATCGCACTGCTGGGTCGCAGAAGGCTGCGCCGTGCGGCCATCGCGCTTGTGGGCGCCACCGCCTTGCCGGCTGCCGCAGCGATCACGACGTTCGACGATCTGACGCTAGCACCCGGAAGCTTCTACCTCCCCGCGGCCACCACGACCTTCCAGTCCGGTGCTGCGAGCTTCAACCACGACTTCACCGATTTCGGTGGCGGCTGCTGCTGGTCCGGCTGGTCGTACTCGAACACCACGGACACGACGACGCCGGGCTTCACGAATCAGTACAGCGCCTACGCCGGCAGCGGCAACGGCGGATCGGAAAACTACGGCATCGCGTTCCTCGGCTCGCCCACCGTGCAGTTCGATGCGCCTTCCATCGTGTCCGGTGGCTACTTCACCAACAGCACCTACGCCGCCCTCTCGATGCTGAACGGTGACGGCTTCGCCAAGAAGTTCGGCGGTGCCAGCGGCAGCGATGCCGATTTCCTCAAGCTGACCATCACCGGCTGGAATGCGACGAACCAGTCGACCGGTTCCGTGGACTTCTACCTGGCTGACTATCGCTTCGCGGACAACTCGTCCGACTACGTGGTGCGCGACTGGACGTTCGTGAATCTCGCATCGCTCGGCACGGTGTCGAAGCTGACCTTCGGCCTCACTTCGACGGACAACGGACCGTTCGGCATCAACACGCCGGCCTACTTCGCACTGGATGACCTCACCGTCACGGCCGTTCCGGAGCCGACCGAGTTGATGCTGCTCGCCGCGGGATTGGCGATACTGACGATCGCGCGCCGGCGATGCGGTTCCCCGCGCCGGCGTTGATCACCGCCGCGCTCGCGTCCGCCCTTTCCCCCGCCGGAGCCGCGCCCCGGGACGACGACTTCCTCGAAGCCCGGGAAGTCGTCGTCACCGCGCCGAGCGTGGACGGAACCGTGCGCACCACGGCGCACGGCGTGTCGGTGATCACCGCAGCGGACATCGCGCGCAGCACGGCGACATCGGTAGGCGACCTGCTCGGCCGGGAAGCGAACCTCAACCTGCAGAGCTATTTCGGATCCGACAAGCGCGCCACCGTCGACATCCGCGGCATGGGCCAGACGGCCAGCAGCAACGTGCTGGTGCTGGTGGATGGCGAACGGCTCAACGAGAACGATCTGTCCGGCGCCGATCTGTCGGTGGTCCCGCTGTCGCAGATCGAGCGCATCGAAATCGTGCGTGGCGGCGGCGCGGTGCGCTACGGCAGCGGCGCGGTGGGTGGCGTGATCAACATCATCACCAGACGCGCGCGCACCGGACCGGCCGTCTTCGACGTGCTGGGGCGTGCCGGTTCCTACCAGACCGGCGAAGCGCGTCTAAACGCCGCCGGCTCGATGGGCGCCTGGGCCGGCAACCTGACCGCCAGTGCCTTCGACACCAACGGCTATCGACAGAACAGTTTCGTGACCGCCCGCGACGTGTCTGCCGAACTGCGCTGGTTGCCAAAGCGGGAGACCGGCCTGGTGGACGCGTATCTGCGCGCCGCTCATCACCACGACGAGTCCGGGTTGCCCGGCCCTGTGAGCGCGTCGGCCTTCGCCGGGTCGGAAGCACAGCGGCGTGCCTCGAGCTTCCCGAATGACTACGGCAGCACCACCGACCAGCGGGTCACGGCCGGCGGCACGGTGGATCTCGGCAACGCCGGCCGCTTCATGCTCCAGACCACGTTCCGGGACCGCGAGAATCCGTTCACCATCGGCTTCAATCCGGCGATTCCGCCCGACATGCAGCGCTCCCTCATCGAGTCGAAGCGCGTCGACTTGAGCGCGCGCTACTCGATCGGCACCATCGCCTTCGGTCTGCCGCAGACTTTCGACGTCGGCATCGACGCTCGGCGCGCGGACTACAGTCGCAGCGAGAACGGCGAGAACGTCGTCGGCAGCTCGTCGCGCCGGACCGGTGAGCTCCGCAACTACGGACTCTGGGCCGGAACGACGCTCTCGGCAACATCGGCCCTCGCCATCAACGCGGGTCTGCGCGGCGACTGGTCCGACACCAGCGAGCAGACGCAGAACTACACGAGCGGCGGCTGCCAGAACATCACCACCATCGTACTGGTGGACGTCGACCCCGGTCCCGGTGTGGTGCTGGTGCCAACACCGGTCATCCAGCAGGTGGGTTGCACCGATGCCTATCGCACCGTCGCGAGCCGCCAGAACAACGCCCGCAATCGCGGTGCGGAATTCGGACTCACCTGGCAAGCCACGCCACGTCTCACCACCTTCGCCGGCCTCACGCGCAACTTCCGCAACCCGAACGTGGATGAGTTGCTGCTCGCCTCGGCCGACCTGCGCGGCCAGACCGGGACCACGCTCGAAGCCGGGATCCGCGTGAGCGTCTCGGAGACCTTCGAATCCTCGTTGACGTTGTTCGAGATGCGCATCGAGAACGAGATCCTGTTCGGCCGCGACCCGACGACAGGCCTTGCCGTCAATCGCAACGCCGATTCGCCGACGCGCCGCACGGGGCTCGAACTGGAAGTACGTTGGCGACTCCATCCGACCGTGACCCTGCGAGGCAGCCTGGGGCTCGTGAACGCCCGGTTCGAAACCACGGATGCCGCCGTACCGCTGGTACCCCGCACGACGGGGAGCGCGGATCTCATCTGGTCACCGCGCGAGTGGCTGCGCACCAGCTTCTCGGCGCGCTATGTCGGCAGCCGCTACGACGGCAACGACCCGACCAACAGCCTCTATCCGAAACTGCCCTCGTACGCGGTCTGCGATCTCGCGGTGCGCGTACCACAGGGGAACTGGCTGTGGTCTGCCGTGGCCGCCAACCTCTTCGACGAGGTGTACTCGACGGTCGGCTACAGCGCCACCTACTACCCGATGCCGGGGCGGAGCTTCTATTTCGAGGGGCGGTACCGCTTCTGATCCTGCACTGGCGGCAACACCCGTACGTGATCGCGGCGCCGAGGAGCGATACCATGGCGTCCACGACCGTTCGCCACGGAACGATCGTGAACACCGACGCAGGACGGCAGCAGGCAGGAGAGGCAATGAGCGACCACGACCACGATGACGGTTCGCACCTGAGTGAAATCCAACTCCGGGTGCGGGCTCTCGAGACCATCCTGACGGAGAAGGGGTACGTCGACCCCACCGTGCTGGACCAGATCGTCGAGCACTTCGAGACGAAGGTCGGGCCCCATGTCGGAGCGAAGGTCGTCGCGCGGGCCTGGGTGGATCCGACGTTCCGATCGAACCTGCTCGCCGATGCGACGAAGGCCATTACCGAGAGCGGACGCTTCGGAACCATCGGCGAGCACCTCATCGCGGTGGAGAACACGCCCGAACAGCACAACATGGTCGTGTGCACGCTGTGCTCCTGTTACCCGTGGGACGTGCTCGGGTTGCCGCCGGTCTGGTACAAGTCGGCGCCCTACCGCTCTCGCGTCGTCATGGATCCCCGCAGCGTCCTGGCGGATTTCGGCGTCACGTTGCCGCCCACCACCGGCATCCGAGTCTGGGATTCGACCGCGGAGACGCGCTACCTGGTGCTACCCCAGCGCCCCGCGGGAACCGAGGGTTGGTCGGAGGAGCGACTCGCATCCCTCGTCACGCGCGACAGCATGATCGGCACCGGCCTTCCGGCTCAACCTGGTGCGCAGACGTCATGAACGGGGTCCACGATCTCGGTGGTTTCCATGGCTTCGGCAAAGTGGAACCCGAAGCCGACGAACCTCCTTTTCACGCGCCGTGGGAAGGGCGGGTGCTGGGCCTGCAACGGGCCCTGCTCTACACGCGCGCCTGGAACCTGGACCGCTTTCGCGATGCGCAGGAGCGCCTGCCCGCGCAGGTCTACCTGTCCGTCTCCTACTATCACCGGTGGCTCCTCGCCGTCCTGCGTGGCGCAGTCGAGACCGGACTCGTCGGTGCCGACGAACTCGAGGCCGGGCATGCGCTGCGACCGGGGCCCGCGGTACAGAGAACCCTGAAGCAGAGCGCTGTCGGCGCTGCGTTCATGCGACCGGCATTCGGTCGTCCGCCCCCGCGAGCGGCGCGGTTCAAGCCGGGCGATCGGGTTCGTACCAGAAACACCCATCCCTCCGGGCACACCCGGCTGCCGCGCTACGCGAGAGACAAGGTCGGCACCGTGGAGTCGATCCACGGGTGCCACGTGTACCCGGACGTGGCCGCAACGGGACAGGGCGAAGATCCGCAGTGGTTGTACGCCGTCGTGTTCCGCGGGCCGGATCTCTGGGGCGAGGGCTCGGACCCCACTCTCACCGTCTCGATCGACGCATTCGAACCCTATCTCGAGCCGACATGACAAACGAGACCCCGAGCGGGACCGCCCGCGAAGCGCTCGATCGCATTCCCGCCGCTGAACGCGCCCGCACCTTCCAGGAACCCTGGGAGGCCCAGGCCTTCGCCATCACCCTTGCGTTGCATCAGCGGGGAGTCTTCACGTGGAACGAATGGGCGACGGCACTTGGGAAGGAGATCAAGGCAGCCCAGGCCCGCGGTGATCCGGACACGGGCAGCACCTACTACCTCCATTGGCTGAATGCCATCGAACGCCTGGTGGAACACAAAGGCCTCACGAATGCAGCGACGCTGCAGCGCTACCGGGAAGCATGGGATCGTGCCGCGGACCGGACACCCCACGGCGATCCCATCGTGCTAGCCCCGGAGGATTTCGCCGGAGGCAGCACTACATAGCGGCGGCATTACTTCGCCACCCGCTCCAGCCACCGGCGCGTCCACTCGACATCCATCGCCCCGCTGCGCGCAATGCGCTGGTGCTCGCGATCGTAGAAGTACACGCGTGGGGTCTCGCCACGCCAGGCAGGGTCCACCGCATGGCGAATCTTCTCCGCGTAGTCGTCGGCGAACGCAAGATGCCCGCTCGTGCCGGCATCGTAGCGGTCGAGCACGCCAACGATGGCCATGGACTCGTCGAGCGATTCCGTGGCGATCTGGATGATCGGGATGCCCGGAAACTGCTTCCGGTAGGCACGCCACTGAGCCATTTCCGCGAAGCACGGCGCGCAGTGCACGGACCAGAACACCAGCACGAACGGACGGCCGGCATGCGCCTGGCGCAGGGCAGCGGGACTCCCGGCGTCGAAGGGCGCGAGGCGCGGTTCCGCTTGTGCCAGCGTCGAGGACAGGACCAGGCCGATCAACGTCCACCACAGCACGCGCGATGGCTTCATGGTGGCACGGCACTCAACGTCAGTCCTTCGGCCCGGGTGTTCCAGAATACGACGAAGCTGTTGCCCACGCGCAGCAGCTGGGGATGCCCCGAAGCATCTCCGCTACTGGCCAACTGATGGTCAGCCCAGGTTGCTCCCCGGTCCGACGAGGTCATCGCGTGCAGCCGGGTTATTGTCCCGTCGAACTCCTTCCACACCACCACCACGCGGTCGCCGGCGGCCGTGAGGTCGGGATGCTCGGCCGCCACCCCACCGAGCTGGCGCTGGCCATCGACCTTGCCATCGCCCAACCGGCCGTAGAACGCACCCGCGCCGTCCGATGATTGTGCAAACCAGACCGCGTGCAGCGTACCGGCACCATCCGCCACCACGGAAGGGCCGTGATGCGGACAGGCGTCGATTCGCCAGTCGTCGAACGTCACCCGACGCAGTTCCGTCACCGTGCCGTCAGGCGCGAGCACGGCGAGCGCATGGTCGCGCACGTTCGGTTCGAACACGTGCCGCCACATCGCATCCATGCTCCCATCACCTCGAGGGCGCAGTGCGATCCGGCAACACTCGCAGCTGTGGTCGCCCACCTTGAAGTCGCCGCGGAAGCTCGCTCCGCGATCGTCCGACACGGCGTAGTACAGGGCAGCGCCCCGATAGTCCGGCTCGCCCTGCTCTTTCGCGAGCACGGCATCGCGCCGATCGATCCAGGCGACGAACACCTGGCCGCGTTGCGATACCGCCACCGCGTCGAAGCGGTGGGTGATCTGCTGGCGATCCCGATGCACGGTGACGGGCGCGCTGAAGGTCTTGCCGCCGTCGATCGATCGGGTGAAGCGGATCTCGCCGGTGTACGGCTTGGCGAGCGGGTGGGTCCACGTAACGTAGAGCTCATTCGAAGCGCCGATCGCGATCTTGGGTCGGGCATCGCCGTCGGCCTCGATGCGTTCGTCGGCCTCCGACAAGGCGACCGGCATCGACCATGGCTGGCCGACGCCGCTCGCGCGGCGGATCACCACCCTGCCTGCGTCCACATGTACGGCCCAGATCGTTCCGGTAGCGTCCACCGCAGCCGAAGAGCCGAGTGCGAACCGTTGCGGATGCGGTTTGCCTCCGACGTGGGCCGTATGGTCCTGCGCTGACGCCGCACCGGCCGCGATCAGCAATGCCGTCGCAACGAATCCGCGTCTGCCTACCACCGCAACTCGACCCCGGCGTAGAGGGAACGCGGCAATCCGGGTGAGTACACCGGCGTGTTCGAGGAAACCGATGCGCTGTCGGCGTAGCGCTCGTCGAGCAGGTTCATGATGCGGGCGAACACGGAGAAGGATTTGTTGATCTGCTGGTTGAACCGGAGATTGATGAGATCGTAGCCCGAATACTTGCCGAAGGTCGCCGAGTTCGAGGCCTCGAGCCAGTAGGACCCGATGCGCACCCATTCGAGCTGCACCAGCGTCTTCTCGGTCGGTGTCCAGGACAAGCGTGTGTTGGCCAGTACGCGCGGCGCGGCTTCCATCTCCCGGCCGCTGAAATCGGCCGTGGCGGTGACGAAGTTCACGTACTTGTGGATCGCGTACGACGCTGCCACGTCCAGGCGCCAATGCTGTGTGAACGGCATGGCAAGGCCCACTTCGATGCCGCGGCTCTCGGTCTTGCCGGCGTTGACGTTGGTGGTCACGTTGGTGGCCAGGTCGCGCTGGCTCACCAGGTCGTCGTACTTGATGAGGTCGTAGAGCGCGACGTTGTAACCCAGGGATCGGATCTCGCCGCGCATGCCCACCTCGAACTGGTTCGCCTGGATCGGCTTCAGGGTCAGCAACGCGTTGGCCCGTGCGAGAGCGCGTACTCCCGTCGTGTCATTGCCGGCGCGGAACAACTGTCCTTCGGAGGGGACGCGAAAGCCGTGGTTGTACGAGGTGTAGAGCGTGGTCTGGGGGTCGATCTGGAAGGTGGCACCGAACTTCGGGCTCACCTGAGTGAAGTTGACGGACGCGTCGGCAATCTGCCCGTAGAAGCGCGAGGCGCCGTTCACGTTCGCCTGCACGGCACCCGCGCCGAGATTGTTCTGCATGTCGTAGGACAGATCGTCGTAACGCGCGCCCACTGTGATCCGCAACCGCTCGAACGGCGAGACTTCCGTGTGCACGTAGGGCGAGACGCTGGTGAAGGTGACGTCGTAGTCGTAGATGCGCGTTCCCAGCACGTAGCTGTTATAGGACGTGTTCGCGCCGGTGCCGGTCCGCGAGGTGATGATGTTGTCTTCGGCGCGGGAACCGGGGCTTTGATCGAGATCGATGCCGACGATGACACGCGGCCGCCACGCCCCGGCGAAATCCTGCCGCCACTTCGCGAGCAGACCGTAGGACATGTTCTGCGTGCTCTCGATGCGCGGATCGGAACTCAGGTTGAACGACCCGTTGAGATCCATGCTGTTGTCGCGCAGGTAGGCCGTGAGCGACAGCAGGCTCGAATCGAACTCCCGCTCGAAGGCGGTGGACAGTCGCAGCGCCTGCACCTTGCGGAACGCGATGGAGAAGTTGTTCTTCGTCGGGTTGTTCTCGTAGTCGCCGAGGGTGAGCGGTGCATTGGCGCCGGTCTCCTGGTCGATGTTGGCGTAGGCGAGCACGGTCTTGAAGCTGGTGCGCCCGTCCACCTCGTAGTCCCAGCGCAGGCCGGCGCTCTGCCGGTCGTACGCGGTCTTGTCGCGCCACCCGTCGGTGTGCGTGACGTTCAGGTCCGCTCGCAGTCCACCGAAACCGGTCATGCCGGTGCTGGCGCTGCCCATCAGGCGGCCCCAGCCGTAGCTGCCGCCTTCCAGGGACAGGGCGGCGTCCGGAGTCGCCGACGGCCCACGCGTGAGCACGTTGATGATCCCGCCGATGGCGTCGGAGCCATACAACGCGGTGCCTGGTCCGCGCGTGACTTCGATGCCACCCGACATCGGGATGTTGATCTCGTAGAGCGCGTTGTGGTTGAACATCCCGGTGGCACGGATCGGGATGCCGTCCTCGAGGAAGAGATACAACGGGCTGGTGGTGAACGGCTGGCGGATGGAAGTGGTATGCCCCTCGCCGTTCGTCACCGCGACCGCCACGCCCGGCACCTGCCCGAGGATCTGCTGCGGATGCATGGGACCGGTCTGGCGGATCACCTCGGGCTTGATGATGCCGATGGAAGCCGGGGTCTCGGACAGCAGCGCTTTCTCGCGCGTACCGGTGACGGTGACCTCGGGTGTGCGCTGGTCGGGGGTGGGCGAATCGGTCTGGGCGGCGACCGGCGCACCCAACAGCGCGACGATCGGGGCGAGGGCAACGGAAAAGCGCATGGCGTGCGACGCGCGATCGGCGCCGGCTCATCGGGAAACCGGGGCGAGTCTAAGTGCCCGGGATGCGCGACGGAATGTGACTCAGTGACGCGCGACAATCCGTCGCACCTGACTGGAAGAAAACACTGAACCACGGAACACGGAGGACACCGAGGAACCCTTCGCGACATTCCCTCCCCCGGTATCGCCGGGGGAGGGTCAGGGTTGGGGCTGCACACTCAACTTCGCCCCCATCCCGACCTTCCCCCACCTTCAGGTGGGGGAAGGAGTCGAAGCGCTGCGCCGGGTTCTTCGTGGTTCAGATGTTGCAGCTGTACGCCTCTACGCCCGCTTCCCGAACCGCCCTCCCATCTCGAACACGTCATCCGCACACACATCGAGACACCGCCCGCAGTTGGTGCAGTCCCCGCTCAGGATAACCGGTGAGGCTTGCGGATCTTTCGGTTTCAGCGCCGGCACGATCACGTGCGGTTCCGGACACACGCGAAAGCAGTCACCGCAGTCGGTGCAGGCGCTGCGGCGAACGGCACTCACGCGCACCAGCGAAACCTTGCCGGCGATGCCGTAGAACGCGCCGACCGGGCACAGATAGCTGCACCAGCCCCGGCGGCTCACCATCAGGTCGAACAGGAACACGGCGAGCACGATGATCCACGCAAGGCCGAGACCGAAGACCAACCCTCGCTGCAGCATCGTCACCGGGTTGACCAGTTCCCAGGCAATCGCACCGGTGGCGGCCGACGCGCCGATCGAGGCCGCCAGGATCCAGAGCCTCGTGCCCTTGCGCGGTTGCCAGTTCGCACCGATACGCAGCGTGGTCCGCAGCCAGTGTGCGGCATCGGTGACGATGTTGATCGGACAGACCCAGGAGCAGTAGACACGGCCACCGATCAGCGCATAGATGACCAACACCGTGATCGCGCCGAGCAACGCGGTGGTGGCGATCGCGTGACCGCCCGCGTAGGACTGCAGCAGCACGAACGGGTCGGTGAGCGGCAACGTGTCGAGGAAGAGGCTGGACGCGAGGTTGCCTTTCAGCCACCACACGCCGAACCAGGGACCGATCAGGAACAGCGCGAGGATGGTGATCTGCGAGGTACGGCGGGCGAGCAGCCATTGGTTGCGGGCGAGGAAGCCTCGCACGGGCGGGGGGCTCGCCGTGATGGCCTCCATCGAGCCCCCACCCTAGCCCTCCCCCGGCAAAGCCGGGGGAGGGGATGTACACCCCTTCCCCCGGCTTTGCCGGGGACCATCAAACCTTCTTCCCCACCCCACCCGGCCGGTCATGCCGCACCAGATCCCGCGGCAGCACCTTGATCGACGCTTCCGCCGTCACGCAAGCCTGCTCGCACTTGCCGCAGCCGGTGCATTTGTCCCGATACACCGTCGGCTCGAAATAGCCGCGACCGTCGGTCTGGCGGCGCTCCATGCTGATGGCTTCGTCCTTGATCGGACAGGCGAGGTAGCAGGCCCGGCAGTTGGCGCCGCGCGCCACCGCGTAGCAGGTGTCGCGGCTGGTCAGCACGGCCACACCCATCTCGGCCTTGCGGATGTCCTTCAGTTCCTTGGTCAGCGCGCCGGTCGGACAGGCCTCGACGCAGGGAATGTCCGGGCACATCTCGCACGGCACCTGGCGTGCCACGAAGTACGGCGTACCGGCGGTCACGCCATCGCCCAGTTCCGCGAGCTTCAGGGTGTCATACGGACAGGCTCGCACGCACAGCCCGCAGCGGACGCAGGCCGAAGCGAAGTCGTCCTCCGCCAGCGCACCAGGCGGCCGAATGGCCCAGGCCGGTCGCGCTTTCGACTGTTCGCTGTAAGTCCCGAGCAGCAGCCCCAGCACACCGGCCGAGCCGGCCATCCCGAGGCAACTCGCGACGAACTGGCGCCGTCCCGGTTTGTTGCTGCCGTCCTCTGCCATGGCGACCTCCCGATGCTGCACGGTGTTGCACTGCATTCTGCCTCGTTTGTCCTGAGGCGCAAGCGGGCCGCGGCAAATCGCCGCACCAGCGGCGGAGGCGTACGGGGGCTCGCTACAATCCGGCTTCCCGCAATCGCCCCACCATGACGCCCCCGCCCGATACCCTCCCCGCACTCGACGCCGGTGCTCGCAACCTGAAGCGTCTGTTCGTGCTGCGCTGGATCGCTCTGGCCGCGACCGCCGGCGCTGTTGCCGCCGCCAAGCAGATCGCAGGGGTCGATCTGCCGCTCGCGCCATTGGTGGTGGTCCTCGGTGCCGCCGTCGTGCTCAACGCCTGGACCGGCATGCGCTTGCGCTCGCCGCGGCCGGTGGGCGACCCGGAACTGTTCCTGCAACTGCTCGCCGACGTGGGCGTGCTCACCGGCGTGTTGTACTTCACCGGCGGCTGGTCCAATTCCTTCGTCACGCTGTTCCTGCTGCCGCTCATGATCGCCGCGACCTTGCTGCCGGCACGCCACGCATGGGCCATGGCCGGCATCACGTTCGCCTGCTACACGCTGCTCGGATTCTTCTACCTGCCGTTGCCGCATATTCACCATGGCGAGAACGAGTTCGGCCTGCACGTGATCGGCATGTGGGTGAGCTTCGCGTTGTCCGCGGGCGTGATCGCCTATTTCGTGGTGCACATGGCGCAGTCATTGCGGCGCCGCGATCGCGAACTCGCCACCGCCCGCGAGAACGCCCTGCGCGATAGCCAGGTACTCGCGATGGGTACGCTTGCCGCTGGTGCCGCGCATCAGCTCGGCACGCCGCTCGCGACCATGGCGGTGGTCGTGCGCGAGCTCGAACGCAGCCATGGCGCCGATCCCACATTGAACCAGGACCTGCGCGAATTGCGGACACAGATCGATCACTGCAAACGGATCCTGTCCGACATCGCTGCATCGGCCGGAGCGCAACGCGCCGAGGGCGGGTCGAGCCAGCCGCTCGACGAGTATCTGGCCCGCGCCATCGAGAACTGGCAGGCGCTGCGGCCCGGTGTGAACGTGCAGTGTGCATGGGAAGGCCCACGCCCCGCACCACGTATCGTCAACGAACTCACTCTCGGCCAATCACTCGTTTCGCTGCTCGACAATGCCGCCGACGCGAGCCCCGAAGGCATCGAGATGGTGGGCTCGTGGACGCCGACGATGCTGAGCCTGGAGATTCGCGATCATGGTGCCGGTGTGTCGCCGGAGATCGTGCGCGCAGCAGGCCGTGCCGCCATCTCGACGAAGCCCGACGGTCACGGCGTCGGCTTGATGATCGCGACAGCGGCGATCGAGCGGTTCGGCGGCAAGGTGACCCTCATGAATCGCGCCGGCGGCGGTGCCTGCACGCGGCTGGATCTGCCGTTGGAGCGGATCGCGGCGTGACCAGGCGTCGCTGCCCCCATCCCAACCTTCCCCCGGCAAAGCCGTGCGCTTCGCTGCCCCCATCCCCCGCCTTCCCCCAACGGCGTTGGGGGAAGGAGCCGTACGTCCCCTCCCCCGTCGAAGACGACGCCTCCCTGCGCAGCGTCCTCGCCCGCGCGATGGAGCGCCGCGGCTTTGCCGTGCGCGTCGCCGCGGACGCAGACCAGGCGCTCACCGCAGCGCGCGCGCAGACACCCACGCACGCCATCGTCGATCTGCGTCTGCCCGGCGCCTCCGGACTCACCGTCGTCCCGGCCTTGCGTGCGCTCGATGCCGCGATGCGCATCGTCGTGCTCACCGGCTACGCGAGCATCGCGACCGCGGTCGAGGCCATCAAGCTCGGTGCCACGCACTACCTCGCGAAACCCGTGGACGCAGACCAGATCGTCGCAGCATTCGGCGAAACCGCCGGCCACGCCGACACCGACGTCCCGCAGAAGCCGCTGTCGGTGGACCGACTCGAGTGGGAACACATCCAGAAGATCCTGAACGAGCACGCCGGCAACATCTCCGCCACCGCGCGCAGCCTCGGGATGCATCGCCGCACGTTGCAACGCAAGCTCGCCAAACGCGCGCCCAGCGAATAGCGCCCACAGTGTCATTTCGCAATTGACACTCATTCTCATCTGAGGCACAGTCCCGCCGCCAGCCCACGGATCCCCCGCGCCCCGCCGCGCGACCGCAGCCAGCCCTTCATCAACTGGCTGTCGCCCCGGGAGACGTTGGATGATTCAGGACCTCGGACGGGTATTCGCCGTCCCTTGCAGACCGCGCGCCGCGCCGCTGCTCGCAGCGGGCTTGCTCGCCTTCGCGACTACGCAGGCGCTCGCACTGGACGTCGTCTTCGACTACCGCTTCGACCGGCACGGCTTCTTCGACCCCGCGACGGCCGTGGGCGCAGAGCGCCGCAGCGTGCTCGAAGCGGCGGCCAGTGTCTTCGAACCCCTTTCCGACGCGCTGGCACCGATCGACCCAGGCGGGACCCTCGGCAGCTGGCGCGTCGCCTTTCGACATCCGAGCTGGTCCTCGTTCTTCGAGGAAGCCGTGGTGGAGAACCTGAGCGTGGCTGCCAACAGCGTCGTCATCTTCGTCGGTGCGTCGCCCTCGAACGGCTCGGTACTCGGCATTGCCGAGGGCGGCACGATCACGGTCACCGGTGGCGGTAGCGATTTCGAAACGCTGGTCACGACGCGCGGTCAGGCCGGGGCACTCGATCCGCAGCCCACCGACTTCGGCCCCTGGGGTGGGTCGTTCTGGTTCAACAGCAACACGCCGTGGCACCTCGGTCTCGACACCGTGGGCCTGGATGCGACCAAGGCCGACATGCTGACGACGGCCACCCACGAGATCGGGCACCTGCTCGGCATGGGCGAAGCGCCCTCGTGGGGAACTTGGGTGGAAGGTACCTCGGGCAACTACCGCTTTACCGGACCTGCGGTCACGGCGCTCTACGGCGGCGATGTACCGCTCGACCCCATTGCCGCGCACTTCGGCGAAGGCGTGTTCAGCACCGTCGACGGCCTGCCCCAGGAAACGCTGATGGACCCGACCACCGCCCGTGGGCAGCGCGAGTTCATGACCGCGCTCGACTACGCTGCGCTCTCGGATATCGGCTGGCAGGTGAGCCCCGTACCCGAACCTGCCACCAACGCCTTGCTCGCCGCTGGTGTGCTGCTGCTCGGTGCGCGCCTGCGTCGTCGCAGGCACTGAACTTCACAGGAAAGAACCACCATGTCCCGCTTCACCGGCCCCCGGCTCAAGGTCATGCGCGCGCTTGGCGCCGAACTGCCCGGCCTGTCGCGCAAATCCATCGAGAACCGCCCCCACCCACCCGGCCAGCACGGGCTGCGGCAGCGGCGGCGGTCGGATTTCGCCGCCAAGCTCGCCGAGAAGCAGAAGCTGCGCTTCAACTACGGCCTTTCGGAACGCCAGATCCAGCGAGTGTTCCTCGAAGCCAAGGGTTCGAAGATGCCCACCGGCGCCAAGCTGCTCGAGCTGCTCGAACGCCGCCTCGATAACGCCGTGTTCCGGTCGGGCTTCGCGCCGACCATTCCGGCGGCGCGCCAACTCGTGCGGCATCGTCACGTCCTGTTGAACGGCCAGCGCGTGAGCGTTCCGTCGATCCGCGTGCGACCGGGCGATGTCGTCGCGTTGCGCGACGCAGCCTACGCCATGCCGCTCGTCGTCGAATCGCTCGCGGAACCGGCGCTCACTCGACCTGAGTGGCTGAGTTTCGACGAGGGCGCACGCCGCGCCAGCATCACCCGCGTGCCGATGGCCGACGAGGTGCCCTTCCCCATCGACGTGCAGCAGGTCGTCGAGTACTACGCGAACCGCCTGTGATGGCCCCGATGGAAGCCGGCCCCGAATACCCCGAACGTCCGGAACTCGCGCTCGTCGCCCTGCTCGAGATGCTCTACCGCAGTCGTTCGACCGCGTCGGCCGCCGTGGCGGCCTCCATCCGCGATCATCTGCTCGTCATCGCCGCCGACGCTCGTCATCCGGCCGCCGTGCGCGATGCCGCGAAGCGCATGGCCAACGAGACACCGTGCGCCGCGTTGCGTGCGCGCGGCGACTCCACGATGCACTGAGCCTCAGATATTCTGCGCGATCCGCCAGAGCACGCCGGACGGATCGAAGAGCACGAAATCGCGCATGCGCCACGGCTGCACCGCCGGCGGAACCAAACGGACGCCGTAGCGTGCACACAGATCGGCGTCGACGACGTGTTGCCACCATGCATCCACGTCCTCGACCAGCAGGTGCATCATGAAATTCTCGGCATGCACGCGTTCATAGAACGCCTGGAGCAGGAAGCTGCAGTTCCCGTGATGCAGATAGGCGACGCCGTCGGACGTCGAGGCGAGCGTGAAGCCGAGGTCCTGATAGAAGCGCTTCGAAAGCTCGAAGTCCTTCGCCGGCACGAAGGCCTTGATCTCGACGGTGGCGCGCGTCTTCATGGGTTTCCTCGAAGGTTGTGGTCTGCGGACCGCAACGATCGGGCTGGCTGCCGCGGGAAGCTCCCTCGCTGGGGGCTGGCGCCGATGGATGCGCTCGCGAGGGTGCGCGAAGCCCGCCACGGCGTCAAACGGAGGCGCATCGACGGTCCCGGCAATCATCGCTTGACGCCACAAATGCGAATGATTATTGTTAGTGCCGTAAGCGTCTGTTGCCGTTACGCTTGAAGAGGGGAGTCTTCAACGCAACGGGGCAGACGGCCAGCGCCCGCTTGGCGCTGCGTGCGACCCCCGTCGCGCGTGGTGCCGGCGAGTAAGTACCACTCCGCGCCCCGCCAGCAAGCCCGCGTCCCTCTTCGGACGCCGCCAGCAAGCAAGCGCCGTCGGCCCTCCGTGCCGGCGAGTCCTGTTTGCCTGCCGATGACCCTTAGCTGCCGCTGCGCCCCAGTGCTGCCATGACGCCCGACCCGACTTCGGCGACCAAGGCACGCCTGCTCGCGCTGTTCGACGAGTTGTTCGCGCACGACGGTTTCGGCGCGCTGCGCGTCGAGATGCGGATCCTGAGGCGCGGCCAGAAGGAAGTGATCCTGGACTGCGGCAAGCAGTACCGCTTCGTTCTCGACTACGAAAACGGGCACAGCCGGGCGGGCCGGCGTGCCGAGCACGCGATGCCGGGCGACGTGGGGTCGCCGGCAGCCGCAACGAAGATCCGGGCCCACGGCCCGAATACCGCGCGAGCCTCCGAGGCGGAGGTCGTGCCGGGTGAAATCCAAACATCGGAGACCTGACGTGAATCAACGCAATCGCATTGCCGCCGCTCTGGCGGTCACATCGACCCTCACCCTCGCCAGCTCGGGCGCGCTCGCAGCCGGAGGGGTCTGGGACACGGGCCTCGGCCCCGGCAGCGGCAATGGCGCGACCAGCGCCACGCCGTGGATCTCGGCCCCCGCCGCCGGCAGCAAGTACGCCGAGTGGAACTTCTTCACCGACGACAACGGCCTCACCGCCCTCATCGTCGACAACACGCCCGACATCGCCAGCGTCAACCTCGGCGGCACGGCGATCGTCACCGAAACCACCAACGCCTCGTTCCTCACGAGCGGCGGCAACATCTACAGCCCTTCGGTGCCGACCGCCTTCACGCTGTCCATGCCGGGCGGTGTCGGCAGCGCGTTCGAAGTGTGGCTGCGCGCCAGCACCATCGGCAGTCTGCTCTCGACCACCGCCACGCTGAACGGTGTCGCGGCCACCGCCGTGGAATCGTTCGGCCAGACGGTCATCGGCGGTTTCGGCGGTGACGAGAAGGAGTGGTACTGGAAGTGGAACGTGGCGGCGGCGCCGACCTACTCGTTCGCGTTCAACGCAGCCAGTTCGAGCGTCAGCCTGGACCAGCTCGCCGTGTATGCGGCACCGGTGCCCGAGCCGTCCACGTACGCGATGCTGGCACTCGGCCTCGCGGGGCTGGCTGTCGCACGGGCCCGGCGCTCGCGCGGCTGACGCGCTCTTCCGTGACCCGCCAGCTCCTGATCGGTCACGGGTCGTCCGGCGGTTCCGGGGTCGCCTGGAGCCGCCGCTTATTCTCGCCGTTGCCGGGAGCCGTCCCATTTCCCCGTTCGTCTTCGCCGTCGTCGCGTTCGCAGGTCTCGCCCTGGTGCATCCGGGCGCGCTGGCCCAGACCGTCCTCAAGGAGGTCAAGGTGAAGGCCGCACGCGAACGCCGCACCGACGTTCAGCGCACCGCACCCACCACGACGGTCGATCGCGCGCGGATGGATCGCTGGCAGGCGGCCACGGTGTTCGAAGCCGTGGAAGGCATTCCCGGCGTGGCGATCGAAGGCGGACCGCGCGCGAGCGGCACCGCCTTCAATATCCGCGGCTACAACGACTCCGAGGACGTGCTGGTCAAGCTCGACGGCGCGCAGAAGAGTTTCGAGAAGTACCGGTTCGGCGGCACCTTCATCGAGCCGGAGATCCTGAAGACCGTGTCGGTGACCCGTGGTCCCGACCTCATCTCCGGTGCGGGCGCCCTGGGTGGCACGGTGAACGCGGTAACTCGCGATGCAGCCGACCTGCTGAAACCGGGGCAGAAAGTCGGTGCGCGTCTCAAGTTCGGCACCGGCAGCGTCAACGACGAGATCCTCCGCCACGGTGCCGGCTACGCACGCCCCACCGAGAAAGTCGACCTGCTGGTGTCCGCCACGCGGCGCAACGCGTCCGACTACACGCTGTCGGACGGCACCAAGCTCGCCGACTCGGCCATCGATCAGCGCGCCTTGCTCTTCAAGGGGACCGTGTTCCCCACGGCCGGTCTGTCCTTGTCGCTCTCGGCAGCCGACAACAGCAATCGCGGGCTGGAGGCCTTCGACGCCACCGGCGGCCAACCGGGCCTCTTCGGCACGGTGGTTCGATCGGTCGACGACTCGACCTACACGCTCAACACCCGCTACGAGGCGCCGAACAATCCGTGGATCGATTTCACCGGCGTGTTGGGCCGTTCGCTGACCGACGTGAACGACCTCAGCAAGCCCGGACAGAGCATCTTCGCCAATGCGATCACCGGCGACGTCAACGACTACTACGCCTTCGACGTCTGGACTCTCGACCTGCGCAACACCTCGCGCTTTCGCACCGGCCGCATCGCGAACGAAATCACGGTGTCCGTGCAGGGCGTGACCAACGAACGCGAAGCGCTGCGGATCACCAGCAACCCCGCGGTCAACAATGCACTCTATCCCGGCGGCTACAACCCGGCACAGCCATCGGGCAAGCGCGAGTCGCTCGGCCTCGTGGTGGTCTACTCCGCGAGCTGGGGGCCGTTCACGATCGCGCCCGGGATTCGCTACGACCGCTACGCCACGTCCGTGGTAGGCCCGACCCAAGCCTACCTGGAAGCGAACGGCGAATCTTCCACGGTCAGGCTGGCGCAGACCACCCACAGTCTCGCAGGTACCTTCCGGCCCGCGCAATCGCCCTGGGTTCTGGGCTATCGCTATGTGGAGGCGTTCCGCCCGCCGCTGCTCGACGAAGCGTTCACCCAGGGCGCCTTCAGCCGGTGCAACAGCTTCACGATGCCGAATCTTGCGCCGGCAACAGGCGTCTGCGGCTCGCTGTACCAGCCCGAGCTCTCGCAGACGCAGGAAGCGAGTCTCGCCTACGCGCCGATCGTTCCCATGCCCGGCTTGAAACTGGATGGGCGCATCGCCTACTTCCAGACCGATCGCCGTCAGGTGCTCGCATCGATCCGCGAAGTGGGTCCCGCCGAAATAGGCCAGCCCGGCACGGAGTTCCGCCACGGTTTCGAGATGGAAGGTGGATTCGCGTGGCGCGCCCTGTTCGGCAATGCGGCGTACACGAAGATCAACGGCGAGATGCAGAACGTCTATGTCGACGCGCCCACCTACCCGCTCTTCACCATTCCCGGTGACACGCTGTCGCTCACGCTCGGTGTGCGCCTGTTCGGCAACAAGGTGGACGTCGGTTTCCGCTACCGGCACGTGGGCGAACGCATCATCACCGTGCCGCCCGCACCGCCCACGACCGCGAACGCGCCACGACTGGGGCTCCAGCCGTCGTACGAACTGCTCGATCTTTTCTTCGGTTGGCGGCCGCGCACGGACACCGAGGTGCGCGTGGCTCTCGACAATGCGCTGAACGAGAACTACTTCCTCAACGGCTACGGCGGTGCCCAGGGCGTGCGCGCACCCGGTCGCAACCTGCGCGTCAGCGTGGCGGTGGAGTTCTAGTTCCGGCGCCATGACCACTGCTCTCGCCATGCCCGCCCGGCGACCGACCCATGACCTGCCCGACCTCGCGGCGAGGCGCGACTCGCACTTGCGGGCACTGGCCCTGATCATCGCGGTGGCCCTGCACGGTGGCGTGTTCGCCGCTCTCGCGCCGATGTTTCAACCGGTGCCGATGGTCGACACCACGCCGCTCATCGTGAGCTTGCTCGATGCACCCGTGGTGGCCGAGGCACCACCTGCCGCAGAGCCGCAACTGCAGGCGCGGCCTGATCCGCAACCGGCGCCAGCACGACGACCGCAGCCGAGTCGTACGCTACCCGCACCCAGCGTCGCGATGCCGCCCTCGACGATCGTGCCACCGCCGATGCCGGAACCCCCGCCCGCGCCGCAAGCCGCCGCCCCAGCGGTGCCGCCTGCACCAGCCGCACCGGCTGCGCCGCCCGCGACGCCCGCGGCGCCAGCGCTGACGCAGTCGACAGTCGAGTCACCGGCCATGACCGCCGTGACGGTGCCAGGCCCGGTGCATGCCGCTGCCGCTCCGACGACCGACACCGCACCGATCGCACCGCAACCGGTGATCCCTCCACGCTTCGATGCCGACTACCTCGCGAACCCTGCACCGGCCTATCCCGCCACTTCGCGCCGCCTGGGCGAGGAGGGTCGCGTCATTCTTGAGGTGCGCGTGAGCGCCGACGGAGCCCCGCTCGCCGTGGAAGTGAACAAGTCGAGCGGGTGGCCACGGCTCGACGAAGCTGCCCTCACGACCGTTCGCCACTGGCGCTTCATGCCGGCCCGTCTCGGGGACAAAGCCGTCATCGCCTCCGTGCTCGTCCCCTTGAGCTTCAGCCTCGACGACTAGCATGAAACAGCCCCCACGCTCCCTGCGGCCGCTGCCCCCAGAGGGGGTGCGTCAGTGTCTTGGGGCGGCCCGGCGACACTGACATCCAGACGAACGAACACCCGCCTGCCTCCGCTTGCCCATGAGAACTCTCACTGCGCCCATGAGCCGACCAGAACGTCCCATCCCCGAAACGCCAGCGCCTGCCGCAGACGGCGAAGCCGTGCGCTCTGAAGTCATGGCGATCCGCCGTGTTTCCAGCGCCGCGCTGCTCGGCGACACCGACCGCCTGATCATCGAACACCAGGGGCGCGACTACGTGCTGCGCCGGACGGCCAACGGCAAGCTGATTCTCACCGCGTGAGCGCACGCGGTCCGTCTCGACTCAACGATCCAGCATCCGGGCCCACCGCCATGACCGAAACGCCACTGACCGTTCCGCAGACCCGACCCGAAGTCCTGCTGGGCGCGACGCTCTACTTGATGAACGCCTATCGACGGAGCCCCTGCCCCGGCCTCGCGGCAGTGGTGCAGCGACATCTCGAACACCTGGCAGCCCATCCGCGCGTCGACGCCGTGTTGCGCGACATCGCGGCCGGGCTCGAATCCGATTGGGCACAACTCGCCGCCGGCCCGCGACCCACCGAAGTGAAACCCGCGCCGGCATCGCTGCGGCGCACCCGCCTGCACTGACCGCCACACCACCCGGGAGAGAAGACATGCAAACCAGCACCCAGGAACGTTCACCGCTCGCACTGCGCGAGGCGTGGGACCAGTTGAAGCGCACCCAGAAGCTGCGTGCCCGCGATGCCGCGAAGGCACTCGGCGTCGGTGAAGGCGAACTCGTCGCCTCGGAGATCGGAACCAGCACCACCCGCCTCGCCGGCGATCCGCGCGAGATCATGAAGCGCGTGCCCGAACTGGGCACCGTCATGGCGTTGACGCGCAACGAACACTGCGTGCACGAGAAGGTCGGGCCGTATCTCGACGTGAGCGCCAACGGCATGGTCGGCCTGGTGCTGGGCGAACTGATCGACCTCAGGGTGTTCTTCATGCACTGGGCCCATACGTTCGCCGTCACCACCACGACGCCGCACGGGGAACAGCGCAGCCTGCAGTTCTTCGACAAGCACGGCGATGCGGTCCACAAGATCATCCAGCGCGCCGAGACCGACCTCGCCGCGTGGGACCTCCTGGTGGCCGACTTCCGATCCGAGGACCAGACACCAGGCATCGCCACCGAGCCTCGTCCCACACCCGCTGCCGAGAAACCCGACGCCGAGATCGACGTCACGGGCTTTCGCAACGCGTGGTCCGCCATGACCGACACTCACGAATTCTTTCCGCTCCTGAAGAAGTTCAAGGTCGCCCGCACGCAGGCGCTGCGACTGGCCGATCCACAGTTCGCCCGCCCGGTATCCACCGATGCGTTCGCATGGACCATGCATACCGTGCGCGACTCGGGCGTGCCGATCATGGTGTTCGTCGGCAACCCCGGCATGATCCAGATCCACACCGGCCCGATCTCGAACATCAAGGTCATGGACCGCTGGTTCAACGTGATGGATCCGGACTTCAACCTGCACATGCAGGAACCGTCGATCGCGTCTGCGTGGGTGGTGCGCAAGCCCACCGCCGATGGCATCGTCACCTCGCTCGAGCTGTTCGACACCAACGGCGAGAACATCGCGCTGATCTTCGGCAAGCGCAAACCGGGCATTCCGGAATCGGAAGCCTGGCGCGAAGTGGTGGCGCAGATCGCGACCTCGGAACCGGCGGCGGCATGAGGCGCTCGCTGCTGGCACTGGCGCTCTGTACATTCACACTCGGGTCCGCCGCGGACGATGCGGTCGTCGCGGTGGGCGGCGCCGTGACCGAGATCGTCTATGCGCTCAAGGGGGAAGCGCGCCTCGCCGCGGTCGACACGACCAGCATCTATCCGGCGGCGGCGCTGGCGCTGCCGAAGGTGGGCTACCAGCGCCAGCTGTCCGCCGAAGGCTTGCTCTCGACCAACGCCAAGCAACTGATCGGGACCCCGGAGGCCGGACCGCCGACGGTGCTCGATCAGGTGCGCAACGCCGGCATGCGCGTGACCATCGTGTCCAACGAGCACAGCATCGACGGGGTGCGCAGCCGTATCCGCAGCATCGGTACAGCACTCGGACTGGATGCGTCGGCCATGGCCCTCGAAAGCCGTGTGGCGGACGACTGGTCGCGGGTGCAAGCGGAGATCGCCGCGATGCCCGGCAAGCCGCGCGTGATCTTCATCCTCGCCCACGCCGGCCCGCCCATGGTCGCCGGCGGAAACACCGCGGCGGATGCCATGATTCGTCTCGCCGGTGCCGAGAACGCGGTGAAGGGCTTCGACGGCTATCGCCCGCTGACGCCTGAAGGACTCGCCGAGACGGCACCCGACGCGTTCGTCATCACGCGCGAAGGGTATGAATCCATGGGCGGCGAGAAGACCTTCTGGACCAAGCCCGGGTTCGCACTCACGCCGGCCGCGAAACACAAACGCGTAGTGGTGATGGATGCGCTGTACCTGCTCGGCTTCGGTCCGCGCCTGCCGCAATCGGTGCGCGAGCTCGCGCGTGGCGTCCGCGGGTCGGCCGGATGAACGCCGCAGCCCCCACGGCACCGACGACCGGCAACGAACAGCGCCCCCCTTCCCGGCCTGGCGCGATCGCCGGTCGCTGGAACGCGCCGCGTACGCTGCTCGGATTGGTCGTGGCGTTGACGGTGGTCGCGCTCGTCGCCGCGGGACGCGGTGCGGTCCCGATCGCGCCCGGCGACGTCCTGCGAACGTTGCTGCATGGGTTCGGCTTCGCGGGAGATGCGGACGTATCCGAGTCCGCGCAGCGAGTCCTGTGGCACCTGCGCTTTCCGCGCGTGGCGCTCGCCATCGTGGCCGGTGCGGCGCTGGCGGTGTCGGGCGCGGCATTGCAGGGGCTCTTTCGCAATCCGCTCGCCGATCCCACCTTGATCGGCGTGTCGTTCGGCGCAGCCGCCGGTGCCGCAACCATGATCGTGCTGGGCCATCACATCGCACTGCCCGCGTGGTTCAGTCGCACCTGGCTGCTGCCGGCCGGCGCGTTCACCGGCGGCCTGCTCGCGACCGGACTCGCCTACCTGCTGAGTGCTGCGTCGCGCGATCGCGGTGTCGCTGCCCTGCTGTTGGCAGGCATCGCCGTGAACGCGGCCGCTTCTGCGCTGCTGGGGCTCTACTCGCACATCGCCGACGACGCGCAGTTGCGCAATATCTCGTTCTGGAATCTCGGCAGTCTCGGCGCGGCATCACCATCGACCCTCGGCGTCGTCGCACTGATCGCCCTGCCTGCCACGCTGGGTCTGCTCAAGCTCGCGCCGCAGTTCAACGCGCTGGCACTCGGCGAGGCCGCGGCGCAACACCTGGGCGTCAACGTGCGACGCTTGAAGACGATTTCCGTCATCCTGATCGCGGCCTGCGTCGGTGCGGTCACGGCTGTCACCGGCGTCATCGTGTTCGTGGGTCTCGTCGTGCCGCACGCGCTGCGTTTCGTGCTCGGCCCCGATCACCGCTGGCTGATGCCGGCCGCCGCCGTCGGCGGCGCGGCGCTGGTCACGGCCGCCGACCTCACCGCGCGGACGCTGCTCGCCCCTGCCGAACTGCCGATCGGCATCGTCACCGCCTTCATCGGCGTACCGTTCTTCGCCGCGCTGCTGATCCATTCCGGCCGGCGTCTGGGTCCATGACACTCGCTGCCCATGCCGCGAGCTTCCACGCCGACCGGCGTGCGCTGCTGAGCGCCGTGACCCTCACGGTCGCACCGGGCGAAATGGTGGCGCTGCTCGGCCCCAACGGCGCTGGCAAGTCGACGCTGTTGAAGCTGCTCGCCGGAGACGTCGCGCCGAGCGCCGGCAGCGTCACGCTCGACGATGCTCCCATCGGTACGATCAAGTCGCGCCATCTCGCGCGCCACCGTGCCGTGCTGCGCCAGGATCTCGCGTTGCCGTTCGCCTTCACCGCCGCCGAGGTGGTGCACATGGGGCGCCTGCCCCATCGCGGTACGGCCGACGAACGCGACGACGCGCGCATCGTCGCGGACGCCCTCGCCCTGCTCGACGCCGGTCACCTGGCCCACCGGCTCTACCCCACGTTGTCAGGCGGCGAACAGCAACGCGTGCAGCTCGCGCGCGCACTCGCGCAACTCTGGCTGCCGGATCGCACGCCCCGCTACCTGCTGCTGGACGAACCGACGTCCAACCTCGACCTGGTGCATCAGCACCAGGCCTTGACCGTCGCTCATTCGTTCGCGCGCGATCGCGGCATCGGCGTGCTGGTGATCCTGCACGACGTGGCGCTGGCCGTACGCCACGCCGATCGGCTCGCGCTGTTGAAGGGCGGGAAGCTGATCGCTTCCGGATCGGTGAATCAGGTCATCGAGACCACGAGCCTGGCGGACTGCTTCGAGATGGATTTCCGGATGGCGGACTTTGGTGCGGCGGGGCGGGTGCCGGTGGCGATACCTCGGGATTTGGTGACAGGGTCGTAACTGCGATCGATTGGCCCCCACCCTAACCCTCCCCCGGCAAAGCCGGGGGAGGGGACGTACACCCCTTCCCCCGACTATGTCGGGGGAAGGTTGGGATGGGGGCAACGCGTTACAAAGTTTTCAGGTACTCGATCAACGCCCGCTTCCTATCCGCCGAAAGCGCAGTCCCGTATTCATGCCCCTGGTTCCCGTTGCCGCGCTCGGTCACGTCGAACTTCGTGCCGACCCTCCGCGCCTCCGGACCATCGGCCACGAACCCCACGTTCACCTGATCGTAGACGTCGTACCCACGATAGAACACCTTGGTGCGCCGGGACGCAGGCTCCAGCAGCTCACGCAGGTTCATCACCGCACCGTTGTGCAGGTACGGCGCACGCAACCAGATCCCGTCCAGGTGCGCGGCGATGTAGCCCACGAGATCCTGCTCCACCAGCCCGCGGCGCTTGACCCCCATGTTCGCCACGACGATGTTGCCGTCGATGGCTGCCTGCTTGTTCCAGCTCTCGAGGCGGTTACGGTCGGTGCCCACCTCGGCCAACGGCACCGGACGTCCGGTGCGATTGCTGCGATGGCACTGCGCACAGGTCTCGTCGAACACCTTGGCTCCGCTCGCGGCGAGGTCGAGGTCGACCTCGAAGGGATACTTGGGCGGCGGGCGCTTGCGCAGGTACTCCTCGAGCCATTGCATCTGCGCCTCGAAATCGCGCTGCGGCTTCAACACGATGCCGAGTGCGGAATCGACCAGCACCGAGCGCGGGTCCCAGGTGGCACCATCCCAGTTGAGCGTCTGGCCTTCCTTGTACTTGTCGAGGTTCCAGATGGAGGGCATGTCGGCCGGGCCGAAGGTGCCGTCCTCGGGGCGCTCCAGCATGAAGTACTTGGTGAGGTTCATCGGGTCGTCGCGCCCGCGTCCCCAGTCGGGCATGCCGTGCCGGTTCATCCACGCGAACTGCCCTTCGCGCTCCAGCAGGCGCTGCTTCACGATCGGGATGATGGCAAAGCGATACAGCAGGCGATCGATGAACGACATGCCGTAGATGAGGTCGATCTCGCGCATGACGTTGTCAGGGGTGAACCGCGGATCCTTCGCGCACTTGATGAGGAAGCGGAAGTACGCCTGTACATCCGTGGTATGCCCCGGTGCCGCGATGACGTAGGTGGGGTTCTCGTCGGGCGACGCGCGATAGCTCGCGGTGTGGCACACCGCGCAGTTGTTGCCGACGCGCTCGAACCCGATGGTCTTCTTCGGGAATCCGATCGGCAGGTCGTGGCCTTCCTCCCACGCGATGCCGAGCGACGCGTAGCCGCCCGGCCCGGGCAGGTACTCGGGAAACATGCGCGGCAGCACCACGAAGATCCAGTAGGGCACGCCGGCCTCGTTCTCGCCGCCAAGCGAGCCGTACTTGAACCGCTCCTCGCCATTCGCGAACGGCGGCTGCGGCACCTCGCGGAAGAATTTGTACCAGGCGAACGCCCCGCCGCCGAGGAGCAGCAGAGCGATGACGAGCAGGATCCACTGGATCTTGCGCAGGCGCTTCATGTTGACCGGTGTGACGTTCATCCCGTGTCTCCCTAGAACGTCTTCAAGTATTCGATCAGCGCGTCCTTGTCGGCCGCGGACAAGGTCGTTCCGTATGCCGGGCCGTCATGACCCTCGTTCCCGTTGCCGGGCTCGCGCGTATCGATCAGGTGGAACGGTTTGCCGTTCTCGGACCCGATGTCCCACACGAAGCCCACGTCGTCCGGGTCGTACACGTCGTAGCCGCGATAGAACCGCACCGGGCGTCGCGCCGCGGGCTCGAGCAGCGCCCGCAGGGTCGGCACCGATCCGTTGTGCAGGTACGGCGCACGCAACCAGAGCCCGTCGAGCGGCATGTTCGCGTAACCGTAGGTCTTGCGGAAATTGCGGAACCAGTACTGGTCGTAGCCGGCATAGAGCTGGCCCTGGTTGACCGCGAGCTCGTACGTGTAGGAATCGAGGCGGCCGCGGTCGGTGCCGATCTTCGCGATCGGCGTCACCTTGCCCACCAGCTTGCCGCTGAAATCGCGGCCGGTGCGGCCGTGACAGACCGCGCAGTACTTGCCGTACACGACCTTGCCCCGCTCGGCCGCTGCCTTGTCGATCGGGTAGGGATACGCCGGTGGTTCGAGATCGAGCAGCCAGTCCTCGACGCGACCGATGGCCCGATGATCGACGGTCGGCGGCGTGGCCCCGGTGCCGAAAGCCGCGCTCAGGTTGCGTTCCTCGACCTTGCGGTTGTTGCCGTCCCAGTGCAGCTGCATGTCGGCCACCTTGCGCGGCCGCTGCAGCCAGATCGACGGAAAGTCCGACACGCCGGCGAGTTCCGACGGTGCCAGCTTGTCGCCGGGGAAGTTGAAGATCGCCTTGGCGAAATTGAACGTGTCCACCCGGCCCGGTCCCCACGGCTTCTGGCGCTCCGTGAACGAGAAGCGCGCCGACAGCATGCGGATACGGTCCTGCATGAGGTACACCGCCAGCGGATAGACCAGGTAGCGGTCGATCAAGTCGAGCTTGGTGCCCTGCCCTTCGATGGCAGCGATGACGTATTCGGGCGTGAAGCGATCGCTCTTGGCGCACTGGAAGAAGAAGTTCTGAAAAGCGAGCACGTTGAAGTTGTTGGCAGGCATGCCCACGATCAGTCGCGGTTGCGCATCGCGCCGGTCGCGCACCGTGCTGGTGTGGCAGACCGCGCAATTCAGGAATACGCGATCGATGCCGGTGACGCGCCGCTTCGACACGCCCACCGGCAGGTCACGATCGCCCTCGAACAGCATGCCGACCGACTGGTAGCCCTTGCCCGGCAACTGGGCAGCACACAGCTCCGGCATCGCCTTCCAGACGAGATACGGGAATCCGGACTCGCGTTCGCCGCCGGTGGAGCCGTACTTGTAGTGCTCGACGATGTCCTCGTAGACCACTGGCCGGTCGGTGAGGAACCGGTTCGCGAGGTAGAGCCCGGCCACGATGACGACAAGCACCACCGCCGCGACGATGCGGCTGCACCATCCCGCCAGCAACCGCTGCCACCAGAACGCGTGTTTCGCTTCGTCCATGCGTGCCGCCCTCCCGGTCGGCCTCATCTCGTGACTACCGGCGCCGATGATCGGCCCCGGGATTGCGCCGCGACTCGCGGCGGGTACCTATCGTGGATCCGTCACACGCCGCGGCCGGCGAGACATGGCTGCAGCTTTTCGTAGTCGCCGCCCGGAGCTCCGGCTCCGAGCGCCTTGATCGCCGCCCTGAGGCGCGCGAGTTCGTCGCCGTCGCGCCACTGGGTTTCCGTGCGGCCCAGCATCGGCAATGCGTGCACCGGCGGCATGGGCGTCTTGGCGCGCTGCGTCGCGTCCATCCGCCACATGTCGAGGCGAAAGGCGATCCGTGGTGCGCACTGCCGCACCCGCGCTTCGATCTCGCGCGCATCCCCTTGCAGCCAGTTGGGCGGAAACGCGTCGGCACTGCGATGGCAGGCACCGCAGAACCGCAGAAAGTCCTGGATGCCCGCGCTGACGCCGGCGACCGGCTGCGTGGGTGCAGGAGCACCGGCATCTTCGAGAACGATCGCCGGCATGGCACTCGCGTCGAGACAGCACCACTCAAGCTTGCCTAGCCCCAAGGCTTCGAACAATGCCGGCATGATCCGGGCACGCTGGAACGGCAGTGGCGCCAGCGAGTCCGTCTTGCCGCTTGTCATGCCCAGTGCCAGACGGTCCACGGCCTCGTCCAGCAGCGCGATGTCGTCGCGCACAACCACCTCGGCAACACCGCGCCCATCGTCGGCTCCGGACCAGCGCACGGCGATCGACTCGATGCGCTCGCCCCGTGCCGTCCGCCCTTCGTGAGCACCACGCCGAACTCGGAAGTTCGCGAGCCGCGTGCGCGCCGTGCCACCGGCCACAGCCAACCCGACGGCGTCCGGTTCGCTGCCCAGGCCGAATCGATCCAGGTCGCCGTGGGTCACGCGCTCGCCTTGCAGATACAAGCGGCCTGCCAGTCGCATGGCCCCCGGCGACCCGCAGCGAAACCCCACGCGTGGCGGGACCGTATCGCGACGGACGCTCACGGTGCAGTCGGCACGGTGAACTCTTTGCGGGGCATCCGCACGGCGCAGGTGGACATCGATGCGCCGCACGTCGGTGGCAGCAACAAACTCGGCAAGGCCGGCAGCGAGGCGCCGGCCGTGGTCCGCATCGACCGGCCAGACCTCGAGCGGCAGCCGCGGCACCAGGGGTTCGAACGGCGCCGCCACGGCATCGGCATGGTCCCGATCATTCGTTCTCTCCACCGGAATCCGGTTGGGTACGTCGGGATTCGGCACCTTGAGGCCTGTGGGCCACAGGCGGCGGCCCTGGACCGCGAGCGTCGGAGCGAGAGTCTTCGCGTACGCATCGCTCGTGACATCGATGCCCTGCTGCCCACCCATGAGGTAACGCAGCGCGAGTTGCAACGCCGCAGCACGGCATCGCACCGCGGCCGCATCGTGCTCTCCGCACCCGCGCTGCCACAGGAGCTGAGTCGCCGAATAGAGGTTCGCCCGGTCGGTCGCGGTATCGATGGCATAGGGTGTCTCGACACCGGTGCGCACGGCATGTCGGTGGTACTCGCGCCCGTGTACCGACAACTGCCCGGCCACCTGCGCATTGGCATTGGTCTCATCCCACAGCGGCCGCGCGAACAGCGGTGCACCGTTCTGGTGACAGGCCACGCAGACAGCGCGCCGCGCATAGGTGACGTGCGGCTTGGCGCCGCCGCGGTAGTCCTTCACCACCTGGAACTCGAATCGCGCGGCCGCTTCGTTGTAGCTGATCACCTCCAGCACCGCGGCCTTCTCCTGGTAGCCGATGTACAGGCGATCCTTGAGCAGCATGCCGGCATCCGTACCGGTCCCCGCACGTGGATTGCCGGTCACGGCCGTCACGACCCTGGGAAACCGAAAGAAGTCCGGCGCCGCGGCACTGCGCTGCAACGAACGCCCGAGCGGAATGAGCACCGTACGGATCGACGCGGAGTCCGGATCGAGACGCCGCTCGATGGCTTGCAGGAGCTTGGCGAACGGGAATGGCAACCGGTGGCCGGTGCCGCCATCGCCCTGGCCCGCGAACAGATGATCGAACAACGAGCGCCCCACCGGTGGCGCGTCGGGGCCGGGCTCTTTCGGATCGACGATCCACGTGCCGCGGTCGGCGTCACCGACAAGTTGTGCCAGCGCGCACAAGGGCACCGCTGCTGCGAGCAACCCGAAGCCGCTGCGGCGCAGCCAGGCCCCGAGCCAGCGCGCGGCGGTCAGCCGACGCCGCACGACAGCGTTCATTTCGCTGCGGTGACCACGCGCGACGTGCTGCTCCAGCAGTCCTCCGGCGCCTGGCCGGTCTTCAGGAACGCGGGTCCGTCGCGTTCCGCGATGGCCGCGTTGTACAAGGTGAAGTTGAGCAGGAAAGCGCGATCGGCGTACGCACGACCCAGGTAGAAGCCAGGGCGCACCATCCGTATCTCGTCGCGCACGCGCAGGCCGCGCCGGCCGGCGAGGAAATCCGGACGCTCCTTGTAGCCTTCGATCTCGTCGGTGAACGCGTAGTCGATGATGATCGACTCGCGCCGGCTGTCGAGCAGGCTCTGGCCGCAATAGAGCTTGGCCGGGAACAGCAGCCAGGCGTCGCGTCCGTCGACGACGATCTTCTCGAGCGAGGCCGGGTCGTCGATGATCGGCTTCAGGATCGAGAGGTCCTCGATGCGGTTGCGCAGCACGCGCTCGTCGCGATAGAACACCTTGCCCTTCCAGAGCGTCTTGCCGATCAGCTCGAGCTTGAAACCCTTGAGGTTGACGACGAGGCCGCCGAGACCGCCGACGATCTCCGCGAGGCGGCGATCGCCGGACACACCCTTCGGGAAGAACAGCGTGCCGTCGAAGGCGCCATCGGGGATCGGCCCCGCCGGCAGGCGCGCATAGATCTGGTCGACTTCCTCCTGCGTGAGCTTGGCGATGTTCTTCGGCGTGATCTTCTCGAGATCGGCGGGCGTGAGCGGAAAATCGTGCTCGACCTTCGCGAAATCCGGCCGTGCGGCGTAGCCTTCGCCGTAGGGGGCGAAGGGCACGCTCGGGGCTCGGTCGCAGGCCGTCAGTGCGAGCGAAGCGATGGCCGTCAGAAGCAATCCGGGATAAAGACGCAGCCGTCGGACCTTCCCCTCATCCCCAGCCCTTCTCCCGGAGGCAGAAGGGGGTTGCCTTCCCTCTCCCTCCGGGAGAGGGATCGAGGGTGAGGTCGGCTGCGCCGACCTCTGCGAGGTGCATCGTGGCTCCCCCTCTTCCCCGGCCCTTCTCCCCGGGGGAGAAGGGAGGCGCCTTCCCTCTCCCTCCGGGAGAGGGATCGAGGGTGAGGTCGGCTGCGCCGACCTCTGCGAGGTGCATCGTGGCTCCCGGGGGAGAAGGGAGGCGCCTTCCCTCTCCCTCCGGGAGAGGGATCGAGGGTGAGGGAAACAACTTCGAGGAGTGGGTCGCCGCTGACTGTCGGTTCATTTCTTTTCCCTCAGAGCGTCGCGAGAAACGCGATCAAGGCGTTCTTGTCGGCTTCGGACAGACTCTCACCGAAGGTGTGGCCGTCGTTCTCCACCACCGCGGTGCACGTGCTGTACGCGGCCAGCAGATCCTTGCGCTTGCCCACGGTTTCGACGATCTTCGACGGGTCCGCGATGATTTCAGCGAGCACCTGCTTCATTTCGTCGGCCTGGACCTTGCCGCGCTTCTTCTCGAGCTGGTCCGGGTGCAGCTTCGCGAGGACGAGGTCGTTCACGAACTGCTTGTGCTGCAGGTTGCCCAGAGTGCCGGCGGTCGCCCCCTTCGGCACCACGAGCGTGAAGCCGAACAGCTCCTTCTCTTCCGTGCCGTCCCATAGTCGCGGTCCCACCGGCAGGATGATGTCTTCGTCGAGCTTGGTGATCTTGGGAATGCGCTTGTCCGGGTTGAGCAACTGCCGCATCGATTCCTTGTACAGCTTGAAACGGCCCTCCACGCTCGGGTCGTAGGGCCAGCACGCCGGCTGTTGCGCAGCCGGCAGCAGATTGCCGGATGCATCCACGTACGACGGTCGATAGAAGTCCGTCACGCCGGGACCGGTGCCGCCGCAGATCTCCGGGCCCATGGCGTTGTTGTGCATGAAGGGCGCGTGGGCCCACACCGACAGGAGCGAGATGTTGCGGTAGTAGCTGCGCCCGCCGTCGGCCGGTTCCTTCACGTTCGGATCGGGCTTGCGCGCGCGCAGTGTCTCCGAGCCGTACTCCTGCCAGACGTGACCGGCCATGTGATTGCTGTGCAGCGCCCGGCAGCGGAACGTGCCCACCTCGCTCACCGGCGTGGAGGCATCGTTGCCCATCCAGTCGGCGCGCAGGCCGGTCTTCGCGTCGATCGCGCGGAAGTCGCGACTCGCGAACGGTCCGGCCTCGGATTCGGGCAGGCTCGAATGGCAGCGGGCGCAATTCTCGGCGAAGACCTTGCGCCCGAGAGCGACGGCACCCTTGCCGAACTCGCGGTCGAGATCGGCGACGAGATCGTCGTACTCATACTTCGCGGACGCGCTCTTCGCCTTGCGCTCGGCCGCCCGTGCCACGTGGAGGTCGGTGGCGTTGGTCTCACCGGAGGACAGGAACGCCAGGATCTCCGGCAGCCGGTCCTCGATCGCGCGGAAGTTCGAACAGTCGCGCCGGCACTGGCCGATGTCGAACGGCGTCTGGCCGAAGTTGCGCATGGCCGGATCCACCTGGCGCAGGTCGGTGAGGTGGTTCAGCCAGCATTGCTCGGAGCAGGAGCCGATGTTGAAGTACACGCGCTGGATCGCCTCCAAGGCGCCGATGCTGTCCTCGCCGCCTTTCAGGATGTGGTGCACGCGCTCCTTGGCGAGCGACTTCACCCAGCATTTGCCTTCGCGTCCGGGTTCGCACCAGCACTTGTCGGGACTCGCGTCCTTGGCACACGCGTTGGTCTTGCGCCACTTCAGGATCTCTTCGTCGGCGAAAGTGGGACGCTGATGCGTGTTGATGATCGCGTTCATGCTGCCCGGGTTGTCCACCTGATCGGTGGGGATCGCCGAGGTGTCGGAAGTGCCTGGACGCGCGTGCGTGAACACCTGCCACTCGAGGCTGTTGACCGGCATGCCGGACACGAGCAGCTGCGAGATGCGCAGATACTGGTTGCCGATCGCGCCCTTCAGGTTCTCCCATTTCGGATGGGTGGCATCCTGCGGCGGATTGAGCGGATCGAAAGCGATGTGGCATGACCCGCAGGTGGTGCCGATCAGGAACGGCGGCTCGACCGATCCGTCCATCAGATGGCTCAGGTCACGATCGGATCGCGCCTTGTCCGCCGAGAGCTTGCGGTTGTAGCCCTCCCACGTGCCGAGCTTGCCGCCGTTCAGCGCCTTCCAGCGTTCCGGGTCGAAGCGCGGATTGGGAAACTTGCGAAAGCCCAGCGCTCCGGTCGAGGTACCGAACTTGAGATCGCAGGCCGACTGGCGCTGGTCCTTCGGGCCGTGCGCGTCGTTCGCGGCGACCGGCGCGTCCTTGAAGTCGCACGCCGGATCGCGATAGCCGCTGCGACCGACATACTTGAGCAGTTCGTCGTCGCCGGCGCAATAGTCGAGGCCGTAGGTCTCCTCGAGGCTCTGCGCCGGACAGTTCGGCGCGCCCGGCGTACAGCAATCGGGGTCGTTCATCACACCCCACGTCTTGAACCGCGCATTGCGCTGATCCGAGCGCAACACGCCGAACCAGTCGATGAGGACGCCCACGCGCTGCTGGAACACATAGGTGTGAAAGCGGTCGTTCCCGGCGGTCGCCTTGTACCAGATCTCGCGGCCCGCCCGCTCCTCGGCGCTCAGCTTCTCGCTCTCGGCGATCCGGTGGAAACCGGCATCGTCGAAGTACGCCTGACCGGATGCGGGTGCCGCTGGCACTGCAGGAGCAACGGCTGCCGGTTTCGGCTTCGGCGCCGGCCTGATGTCCTGGCCGGAAACCAGCACTGACATGACACCGGCCGTACCGGCCAGAGCGACCGCGACCACCACGAAGCGCTTCATCATCTTCTTGTCCTCCCGTGGGTACCGACGAACCGTGCTGACTACCCCCCTTGCCGAACCGTTGGCGCGGACCGTGTGCCCTTGCGCAGGCAAGGCTGCGCCCGCGTGCCGGTGCGGCCGTCGTTGTATTCCCGTCTTGCCGTCGATGGATGCGCCCTGCCGGACGGACCTTGCGCGCAGACCCTCGTCGCGACGGCGACGCGTCGTTTGATGCCGGAGCGGTGCACTGCTGCCGGCCGGACGGCTGAAACCTCGGGTGGCTTCACGGCGGTGTCCGAACGTTCCCTTGGGGCCTGAGGGGAAAGTGAGAACTTTTATCGCACAGCTTCATGCCGGTGGCAACTCGACGGCTGGCGTTCGTCGGCGCCCGCGCAGGCGTCGGTCCGGATAGGCGTTCATGCGCCAAAACAAGCCGCTACAGCGGGAACGGACGCGCCGGCCGCCCCGGATCGGTCAAGACTGTCACCTGACGGCAACAGACTATTTTTGCCTACGGCGTGGTCACGCGCTGCTGCGGTTTCGCGTCGGCCGTGCCCTCCGCGATCTGCACCCAGCCACCCCCTGTCACCTTGTAGAGATCCACGAGTGCGTTGTGAACCGCAGCGCGCGTCTGCGCCAGGCTGAGTTCCTGCGGAAACAGCGACTGCTGCGCCTGCAGCACGGTCGAGTACGGCGTGTAGCCCCCTTTGTACTGAAGCGTCGCCAGCCGTTCGTATTCGCTCAACGCCTTCACCAGTCGTTCCTGGGCCGCCTGCTGTTCGAGCAGCGTCCGGCGATTCACGAGCGCGTTGTCGACGTCGGCGAAAGCGTTCTGGATCACCGCTTCGTAGTTGAGCAGGCTCGATTTCTGGCCCGCCGTGGCCTGTGCTACCTGGCCGCTGATGTTGCCCGCCGTGAAGATGGGACCGGTCAACTTGCCGGCGAAGCTCCAGGTGCGCGCGGGCCCGCTGAACAGATTGTCCAGATCGCGGCTGGTGGTGCCGAAGCCGGCGGTCAGCGGAATGTTCGGGAAGTACAGCGCCTTCGCGGCGCCGATCTGGGCATTGGCGGAGATCAGGCTCTGTTCCGCCTGGGCGATGTCGGGTCGGCGTTCGATCAATTGCGAGGGCAGGCCCGCTGGCACGGGCGGCGCGACCAGCGCATCGATCGCCTTGCCGCGAGCGATCGGCCCGGGGTTGCGGCCGAGCAGGATGGACAACCCGTTCTCGGTACGCGCGATCGACGATGCGATCTGCGGCAGCTGCGCCGCCGCCGTCTCGTAGCTCGACCGCGCCTGCTCCACGTTGACCTGCGACACGCGCCCGTATTTGTGCTGGAGTTCGAACAGCTTGACCGTGGCACCGTAGGACGCGAGTGTGCGATTCGCGATCTCGTACTGGGCATCGAGCCCGCGCAACTGCAGATAGGTGCTGGCCACCTGGGTCACCAGCGACAGGATCACCCCGCGGCGCGCCTCGGTGGTCGCCAGAATGTTGGCGCGCGCGGCCTCGCTCTGGCGGCGGATGCGGCCCCAGAGATCGATCTCCCAACTGGCGCCGGCCAGCACCTCGTAGGTGGTCGACGGGTTGCCGATCAGCCGCTGCAGCGCGGCGCTCTGGCCGGCCTCGCCCGCCCGCTGGCGCGTCACGTTGCCGCTGTAGTTGACCTGCGGGAAGAACTGCGAGCGCACCTGCGTCAGCACCGCCGCGGCCTGCTCGACGTTCGCGGCGGCGATCTGGACGTTCTTGTTGTTGCGCAGCGCCTCGGCGATCAGGTCGTCGAGCACCGGATCGTTGAACTGCTTCCACCATTCGGTGTTCGCGGTCTCCTCCGCGGTGGCCTCGGCGAAACGGTAGGCATCGGGCGCGGCAACCTTCGGCTTCACGTAGTCGGGGCCGACCGTGCAACCGGCGAGCAGCACCGCGGCGATGCAGACGAGCCGGGGACGCATGCCGATCCGCGGACTCATGCCGCCCCACCCTCAGGCGACGCTGGCCGTTCAGCCGGTGCCTCGGCCTTGCCGCGCGAGCGCTCCGCGAGACGATCGAACACGTAGAACAGCAACGGCACGTAGAGCATCGCGAGCGTGGTCTCGCCGATCATGCCGCCGATGATGCCGGTGCCGATGGAGTGCCGCGCGTTGGCACCCGCGCCCACCGCGATGGCGAGCGGCAACACCCCGACGGCGAAGGCGAGCGAGGTCATGATGATGGGCCGCAGGCGCCGCTCGCCGGCCTGGATGGTGGCGTCCATGATCGACAGGCCCTGATGGCGCAGTTCGATGGCTGCGGACACGCGCAGCACGGCGTTCTTGGCGCCGAGCCCGATCAGCACCAGCAGACCGATCTGGAAGTAGACGTCGTTCTCGAGGCCGCGCAGCCAGTTCGCCGTCAACGCACCGAGGACACCGAACGGCACGGCCGTCATCACCGCCGCCGGCAAGGTCCACGATTCGTACTGCGCGGCGAGCACCAGGAACACGATGATGAGACCGAAGGCGAAGGCGATCGCCGAGGTGCTGCCCGATTTCTTCTCCTCGTAGGCGAGGCCGGACCAGGCGAAGGTGTACCCGGCAGGAAGCACTTCGCGCGCCGCGGACTCCATGGCCGCGATCGCCTGGCCCGAGCTGAAACCGGGCGCGGCCTGGCCGTTGATCTTCGCCGCCGGGAAACCGTTGAAGTGCGGCACGAGGTCCGGGCCCGTCACCCACTCGGTAGTGGTCAGCGCCGACAGCGGCACCATCGCGCCCTGCGTCGAGCGCGTATACAGCCGGGCGAGGTCCTCGGGCCGCTCGCGGAACTGCGGTTCCGATTGCAGGATCACGAACCACGCGCGACTGAACTGATAGAACTGGCTCACGTTGAGCGATCCGAACTGCGCCTGGATCGCCGCGTAGACGTCCTGCACCGGCACCCCCAGCAGTTCGGCCTTCTCGCGATCGACGGTCACGCGCAGTTGCTGTGTGGATGCGCGGAACGTCGTGCGCAATCCGGTGAGTTCCGGATACCCCTTGGCCTTCGCCAGGATCTGCTGGGTGATCTGGTCCAGCTTGACGGATTCGCCGGCAGTGGTGTCCTGCACCCAGAACTCGAAGCCGCCGGTGCTGCCGATGCCGGGAATCGGTGGTGGCGGCACGGGCGCCACGAAGCCTTCCTTGATGTCGCGACTTTCCTTGTACATATCGACCAGGACGGCACGTGCGTTCTGTGTCTTCGCCTTCTCGATCGACGCGTAGCGTTCGTCGAAATCCTTGAGCGTCACGAACAGCGTCGCGCCGTTGGTCTTGAAGCCGCCGTCGAGCAGGCTGTAGCCGGCGATCTCGGCACGGTTCGCGACCGCCGGATTCTTCGCGAACAGTGCGTCCACCTTCGCCGACACCGCCGCCGTGCGATCGAGGCTCGCGGAATCCGGCATCACGACGGCGGCCATGACGTAGCCCTGGTCCTCGTTGGGCACGAAACTGGTCGGCAGCAACTTGAACAGATAGACGATGGACCCCAGCAGCACGACCAGCAGCAGGAACGCGGGAACCATCCGCTTGATCACCAGCACGACGGCATGGCCGAACGCCCGCGTCACGCGATCCACCTGCCGGTTGAACCAGGCGAAGAAGCCGCGCCGGGGTGGCGGCTTGTGCTTCAACCAGAGCGCGCACATGGCTGGCGTGAGGGTCAGTGCCACGAACCCCGACACCGCCACCGAGATCACGATGGTGATCGCGAACTGCTTGTAGAGCTGCCCGGTCGTGCCGGGCAGGAACGCAGCGGGAATGAACACCGCCGCCATCACCAGCACCACCGCCACGAGCGAACCGCCGATCTCGCTCATGGCCTTGATGGTGGCCTCCTTCGGCGGCAGGTGCTCCTCGGCCATGATGCGCTCGACGTTCTCGACCACGACGATCGCATCGTCCACCACCATGCCGATGGCGAGCACCAGGCCGAACAGGGTCAGCAGGTTGATCGAGAAGCCCAGCGCCAGCATGCCGGCGAAGGTGCTGATGAGCGCGACCGCGATCGCGACCGTGCAGATGATGGTGGTCCGGAAGCTCTGCAGGAACAGGTAGACCACCAGCACCACCAGCAAGACGGCCTCGAACAGCGTGTGGATCACCTCCTTGATCGAGACGCGCACGAAGTCGTTGGTGTCGAGCGAGATGGTGTAGTCGAGTCCGGCCGGGAAGCGCGCCTTGAGCTCCTCCATGGTCGTGCGCACGCGCTCCGAGACGTCCAGTCCGTTGGCGCCGGGCTGGAGATAGACCGCGACGAACGTCGCGGGGGTGCCGTTCAGCTTGCTGCTCACGATGTACTGCTGCAGGCCGACCTCGGCACGGGCGACGTCCTTCAACCGCACGATGGCCCCGCCGCCGGTGCCGGCGCGCAGAATGATGTTCTCGTATTGCGCCGGGCTGCCGAAGGGACGCTGGGTCACCACCGGGAACGTCAGCTCGACCGGCGCCGATGAAGGCTGCTGGCCGATCTGGCCGGCACCGAACAGGGCGTTCTGCTGGTTCACCGCCTGCTGGATGTCGGTGGTGGTAATCCCGAGGGCGGCCATGCGGTCGGGATTCATCCAGATGCGCATGGCCTGGTTCGGCTGGCCCATGATCGACGCCTGACCAGCCCCGGGCACGCGCTTCAGCGCATCGAGCACGTAGACGTTCGCGTAGTTCGCGATGTAGTCGGCGCTATAGCGGTTCTCCTTGGCGAACACGCCGATCAGCATCATGATCGACGACGACTTCTTCTGCACCGACACGCCGAGCTGCTGCACCGCCGAGGGCAGTGTCGGCAGCGCCAGGTTGACGCGGTTCTGCACCTGCACCTGCGCCACGTCCGGATCGGTGCCCAGACCGAAGAAGACGGTGATGGTGAGCTGCCCGGCCGACGAGCTGCTCGACGACATGTAGATCATGTTGTCGACACCGTTGATCTGCGCCTCGATCGGCGAGGCCACGGCGTCGGCGAGCGTCTGGGAATCGGCGCCGGGGAAGGTGGCGTTCACCGAAACCTGCACCGGTGTGATGGACGGGTACTGTTCCACCGGCAGGTTGAACAGGCACACCGTACCGGCCAGGCACAGGATGATCGAGAGGACCGCCGCGAAGACCGGCCGCTCGATGAAGAAACGCGAGAACACGCTGGCGGCCCGACCGCCGCTACTTCGGTGAGTCCGGGGCGGGGCCGCTCGTGCCGCCGCCAGCAGCCGCCTGGCTCACCTGAACCGTGGCCCCGGGTGTCAGGCCCAGTGCACCATCGACGATGACGCGGTCGCCAGCTTGCAGGCCTTCGTCGACGAACCACCCCTCGCCGTGCCAGTCACCCACACTCACCGGCCGATTCTCGGCCTTGCCGCTGGCATCGAGTATCCAGACGAAATGCCCCTTCGGTCCCTGCTGCACCGCGCGCTGTGGGACGACGATCGCACCGGGCCGGACCGCGCCGTTGATCCGCACGCGCACGAACTGGTTCGGTCGCAGGGTGCCGTTCGGATTTGCCACCGATGCACGGACCAGGAAGGTACCGGTCTTGGTGTCGTACTCCGGCTCGCTGAAGGTGATGCGGCCCTTGTGGGGAAACACGGTGCCGTCGACGAGCACCACCTCGACTTCGTAGCTGCCGTCGGCCGGGGGTTTCAGCTGGCCCTTCTCGATCTGCCGGTGCAGCTTCTGGAACTGATTTTCGGACACGCTGAAATTGACCCACATCGGCGACAACGCCGCCACGGTCGTGAGCTGGCTGTTGGAGGCGCTGAGATAGGTTCCGTCCGCCTGCAGGGCGTAGCTCGAGATGCCGTCCACCGGGGAGGTGATCGTCGCGTAGGAAAGATTGAGTTCCGCCTGCACCACCTGCGCTTTCGCCTGGGCGACCCCGGCCGAGGCCTGCTGGAACTGGCCGGTGGCATCGTCGAGGTCCTTCTGCGAGAGCGCGTCCTGCTCCACCAGGGGCTTGGTGCGATCGAGGTTGGCACGCGTCGTCTGCAGTGCCGCCTGCTGCTGTTGCAACGCGGCCCGGGCCTGGTCGAGCTGGGCCTGGAGCGGCTTCCGGTCCATCAGGAACAGCACCTGACCCTCTTTCACCACGGAGCCCTCGGTGTACACACGACGGTCGAGAAAACCCGTGACACGCGCCTGGATGTTGACCAGCCGCGAGCTCTGGGTCTGCCCCACGAACTCCGCATTGACCGGAACGTCGGCCGCGCTCACGGTGATGGTCGAGACGATGTTCGGCCCACGCGGTGGTACCGGGGGGGGTGCCTTGCCGCAGGCGGCCAGCACCGCCAGCAGCAGCACGCACGCGCCGCCCCGCCGCAACCCGACGGCGTCGCTGCTTAGGATGACCAGCAAGGCTAGGATCGGCCGACCCTCACTTGGGCGGGCGCCCGCGGGCCGCGTCCAGCCGCGTACGCCATTGCCGGGCGAAAAAATGAACGTCGTCGCGCAATTCGCTCCAGGTGATGTCGCGCCCCTTGAGCGTCGTCACGAAACTGCGACGTGCCCCCACCATCGCATACACGCGCTCCCCGCTGCCGCCGTCGAGCACTTCCATCTCGCCGGACAGGGCGATGTAGTAGGGTTCGGTCCCCGTGGCATAGCGGACCGCAGTCACCGCCGCCTTGATGGGAATGACGTCGGTAGGGTCCAGACCCTGGCGCATGGGTGTCACCCCGGTCAGCGCGTAGTGGAAGACGAGCACGCCGGGGGCCGGCTGATCGACCACCTTGTAGCCGCCCGACTGGAACTCGCCGGTCACGATTTCGCGCACCGAACGCTCGATCTGCGCATAGATCTGAGGCTGGATGGCGGCGTATTCGGCGGCGGGATTGAGCCAGACCTCCATCGGCCGGAGCATGATGGTGTCGTACGGCTGCCAGTGGACGCCGGGTTTGACGAACTCCCATTCGCCGGGCGTGCCGGCCACCGGCTTCAGGAGCGCGTAGCTGCCGAGGAACCCCGAGCCGCGGAGTTGGGAGCCCGGCAGCAGTTCGCCCCGGCCCAATGCCGGCTCGACCGGCTTCGACTCGCCCTGCCGCTGAGCAATCTGGTTGCAGCCGCACAGCAACAGTGCGGCTGCAATGCATATCGTGCCTCGACGCATACCGCCCCTCCCGCCCGTGGGCGCGAAGATTACTGGGCAGCCTCCGCCACGTCCATAGCAGCGTCCCAGAGCGCGGATACCCGCCCCTACGACAGGGGCATCGCCGCGGTCAGAGGAAGTTGAACAGCGACAGCCCCTGGATGCGCACGAACGACTGCTGTGCCGCCTCGAGCGAGACCTGGTTGAAGGTAAGCTCGCTGATGGCCTTGGCGTAGTCGAGGTTGGTCAGTCCGGAGAGCGTGGTCTCGTACTGCAGCGTGAGATCGTCCGCGTTGGCCTGCCCGGTCTGGATTTCCTTCGCGCGTGCACCCACCGACGCGGTGATGGTGAGCGACACGTCGATGGCGTTGTCGAAGTTGTTGAGCGCCGTGTTGAGCGCGTTGGCGAGAGCCGTGTTCGCCGTGCTGCCGCCGCCCCCGGTCTCGATCGCCGTGATGAGTTGGTCGAGCGTGGCAAAAATGTCCTGATTGGCGCTGGGGGCGACGGTGAACGTGTCGCCGCTCGCCGGTTGGCCCGTCACCGTCATGTCGATGCCGAAGTCGAACGCGGTCGCGTTGGTATCGGGCGGGGCCTGCCGCGCGAACGAGATGGTGCCGCCGTCCTGGTAGGTGCGCAGGTACGGGCCCGCTGCCGGTGCCGCACCGGTGGTCAGGGACAGATTGTTGACCGTGTCGACGATGTCGTAGGTGGTCTGCGGCGGCACTGTCGTGTTGTCCACGAAGAACCTCACCTCGAAGTTCTGCGGGTTGGCGGCGGCGTCCCACGCGGCACGGTTGCGCACGATCCCCTCGGACACGATCCCGGCACCGGTATTCGTCGTCGCGACCGCCGTCTCGAAGACGGTGTTGCCGGTACGGATCTTCTGGAACACGTCGGAGCCGGCGTCGCTGATCGCGACCTGGCGCGTGGCACCGATCTGGATCAGGCGCTGCCCCTGGTCGCCGTTGTACGCGACCACCCCGGGCGCGTTCTCCGTGAAGGGCTGGGTCGATCCCTGGTAGCCGGAGAAGAGGTAGAGGCCGTTGCCGTCGGTGGAGTTGGCGATGCCGATCAGTTCGGTGTATCGGGCGCGCAACTCCGTGGCGATGCTCTTGAGATCGGTCGGTGTGAGCGCACCGTCGCCGGCGTTGATGGTGAGCGTGCGGACGTCCTGCAGCAAGGCGGTGTAGCGCATCAGCGCGTTCTCTTCCAGGCCGATCGCTGCGGTCGCCGCATCGCCGTTGCGCATGTACTGCTCGGTGATGCCCTTCGACTGCGTCACTTCGAGCGCACGGGCAGCGGCGACCGGATCGTCGGCCGGGCTCAGGACGCGGCGGCCGGTGGAGATCTGCTCCTGCTGCTTCACGAGCTGCGCCTGCGCCCGCTGGATGTTGAAGATGCCCTGCTCGAAGACGGTGGTGGTGCTGACGCGCATGACGGGGCTCCGTGGCTTTAGTTGCCCAGTTCGAGCAGGGTATCGAACAGGCTCGTTGCGATCTGCAGGACCTTGCCGGATGCCTGATAGGCCTGCTGGTAGCGGATCAGGTTCGCCGCCTCCTCGTCCAGATTGACGCCGGAGAAGGACAACTTCGCTTCGCGCGTCTGCTTCACCAGGGCGTCCTGGGCGGTGGACTGCGTCTGCACCTCGCGGGTGTCGTTGCCGACGCGACTCACCACCTGGCTGTAGGCGCTCTGGTAGCTCGCCGTGCCGTTGGCAACGGTCTGCATGGTCTGAAGCTGGCCGAGCAGCAGCGCGTTGCGATTGTCCGCGACGCCCGAAGTGTTGTTCGTGATGGTGAAAGTGTCGCCGTCGGCCGGGGTCCCCGTCACCGAGACGGTCAGACCATTGAAGGTGATCGCAGCGCCCGCGCTGTAGGCGAAAGGCCCTGCTGCCGGCACGGCGCCGGCGACGGTGAACTGATTCGTCCCCTGGTCGTAAGTGAGGGTCACGGTCCCGGGCAGAGGCAGGTTCGCCACGCTCGAGACGACCCCTGCGCTGATCTTGGCGTTGCCCACGTTGGCCAGGGTGGTCGCGGTCCGGACCGGTGCGGCCGCCGCAATCAGGGACGTGTCGGCGAAAGCGAGATCGAGGTCGCGAGCGGCGAAGCGCGTCGGCTGCACCAGGAAACTGTCGCCCGTGGCCGGCGTGCCGGAAGCGAGCGCGATGGTGACGCCGCCGATGGTCTGGGGCAGCGTCGCGAAAGTCTGCTGGGTGTCGTCGGACAGACGCGTCACGATATAGTTGGCGCCGGTGTAGGTGACGCGGTAGTCGGAGGCGGTGAGTTGCCCGACGTTCGCGAGTGTCGCGCTCACCACACCGTTGCCGGTATTGTTGCTGCGCCCCACCACCGTGGCCTGGCTCGGGCGGAAGAAGTCGCCGCCGAGGGCACCGTTCAGGTCCTGACCGAGACGATGCTGCGCGTTGAAGGTTTCCGTGAGGACGGTCGCCACGCGTCCGAACTCGTTCTGGGCCGGGGTCAGCGTGTCGTCCAGGAAGGTGAGCAATCCGCCGAGCTCGCCGCCCCGCAGGGTCTCCGCCTGCAGCACCACCGTCGTGCTGCCCACGAGGTAGCCGATCTCGACCGCGGTCGGGTCCTCGAAGGACGTACGCGAGGTCAGCGTCAGCGTCGAGCTGCCGACCACGAGGCTCTGCCCGGTGCCGATGAACACGTTGTAACTGCCGTCGGATTGCGTGATGACGTTCACGCGTACCAGCTTGTTGAGGTCAGCCACGAGCCTGTCGCGCTGGTCGAGCAGGTCGTTGGCCGGCTGCGCCTCGGTATTGGGCGACGACACGATCTGGCGGTTGAGAGTCGAGATCTCCGCGGCCAGGGTGTTGATGCGATCGACGACGTCCCCCACCTGGCGATTGACGCCGGTGCGGATCTCGGCGAAACGCGTGTCGATCGCCTGGAAGCGCGACACCAGCGCATCGCCGAGACTCAGCATCGACTGCCGCGACGGCACCGACGAGGGATTCGCCGCCACGTCCTGCACGCCGGAGAAGAAACTCTGCAATGCCGGCGACAGGCCGCTCGACGGATCGGCCAGCACGTTGTCGATCTGCTTCGCCTGGGCGAGGAACGCGTCGAAACTCGCCTGCTGCGTTTCTGCCGTCAGCACCTGCGAGTCGAGGAACTGGCTGTAGAGCCGGCGCACCGTGTCCACTTCCACACCCTGGCCGAAGAAGCCGGAACCGGTGGACTGCGGATTGCGGTTGGTCTGCACCACCGTCTGCCGGGTGAAGCCTTCGGTCGCCGCGTTCGAGATGTTGTGGCTGGTCGTGACCAGGCCTGCCTGCGCGGCGTTCAACCCACTCACTCCGATGCTGAAGATGCTTCCCGACATTTCCGCGATTCCTCTCTAGGCTTTTACGGCCGTATCCGGGGTTTTCTTGACCCCGGACTGCTGCGCTTGCTGCACCTGCTTCACGATGAGATCGGCGATGCCGATCCCGGGACGGCGCGACAGTTCCATCGCGTATTGCTGGTCCAGCATGCCGGTGAACGCCTTGGTGGCGCTGCTTTCGAACAGATCGTCACCGAAGCTCGCGTCGCGCATGGACTTCATGAGTTGCGCGAGCAGCAGCGACTCGAATTCCTGGGCGACCTTGCGCAGCGCCTCGACGTCATCGGTCTTGGCCGGCATGCGCAAGCTGCCCAGGCGCCGGGGATCGACCGCGAGCGATGGCGCAACGTCCATCAGATGACCTCCAGCTCCGCCTTGAGCGCCCCGGCAGCCTTCATGGCCTGCAGGATCGCGAGCAGATCGGTGGGCGTGGCGCCGACGGCGTTGAGCGCGCGCACCACGTCCGAGAGCGACGTGGTGTTGGGCAGTACCACGAGGCCCGACTTGTCCTCTTTCACTTCGATGTTGGCGCGCTCGGTGGCAACCGTCTGCCCGGGCGAGAACGCGCCGGGTTGGCTGATCACCGGTTCGGTCTGGATCGTGACCGACAGGTTGCCGTGGGCCACGGCACAGTTGGAGACGAGCACTCGCTGGTTCATCACGACCGAGCCGGTACGGCTGTTGACGATGACCTTCGGGGACGCCTCGCCGGCATTGACCAGGAGGTTCTCCACGCGCGAAATGAACGCGACGCGCTGCGACGGGTCCACCGGCGCACGCACACGGACCTGCCGCGAGTCCATCGCAACGGCGGTGCCGGCGCCGACGGCGTTGTTGATCACGTCGGTCACGCGCATCGCGGTGGTGAAGTCGCTCTCGAAGGTCTCGAAGGTGACCAGCTCACCCTGCCCCACCTGCGACGGCACGGCCCGCTCGACCGTGGCGCCGGCGGGGATCCGCCCGGCGTTGAGGTGATTCACCGCCACGCTGGTGCCGCCCGACTGCGCGCCCGCACCGGCCACCACGATGTTGCCCTGGGCCATGGCATAGACCAGACCGTCGGCGCCGCGCAGCGAGGTGAGGACCAGCGTTCCGCCACGCAGGCTGCGCGCGTTGCCCATGGAGGAGACCGTGACGTCGATGGCCTGTCCCGGCTTCGAGAACGGCGGCAGTTGCGCGGTGATCATCACGGCCGCGACGTTGCGCAACTGCAGGTTGAGGCCCGGCGGCAGCGTGACGCCGAGCTGGATCAGCATGGAGGTCAGGCTCTGGACCGTGAACGGCGTCTGCGTGGTCTGGTCGCCGGTCCCGTCCAGGCCCACGACCACACCGTAGCCGACCAGCTGGTTGGAACGCACGCCGGCGATGGCGGCCACGTCCTTGATGCGCTGCTGCGCCTGCGACGGCACGGCGACGAAGAGGATCGCGACCAGCGCCCAGGCGCCGATCAGCAGAGTCTTGGGGGTAATGCGGATGTCGATCATGTTGTGCTCGCGGCTGTCAGAAGGGAGAAGCGCTCAGGAAGAAGCGCTGCAGAAAGCCCATGGTCTGCGCCTCCGACATGTAGCCGCGGCCCTTGTATTCGATGCGGGCGTCGGCCACGCGCGTGGACGACACGGTGTTCGCCGCGCCCACGTTGAGCGGGTTCACGACACCCGAGAACCGGATGTACTCCGTACCCTGGTTGATGGTGACCTGCTTCTCGCCGCTCACCAGCAGGTTGCCGTTCGGGTAGACCTCGATCACCGTCACCGAGACGTTGCCGGTGAAGACGTTGTTGGCCGCGCTGTTGCCGCCGCCTTCGAAGGTCGAGTCGCTCGTGCCGGTGAGCGCCGCACCTTCGAGGCTCGCACCGGGCAGGCGCGTCGCGACCGGAACACCGATGGACACCTCGCCCGAACGGTTGGCCTTGCTCGACGTGTTCTTCGACGCCGTGGTGCGCTCCTCGAGGACGACGGTGAGAACGTCGCCGACGAAACGTGCGCGCCGGTCCTCGAACAGCGCGAGCCGGGCGGTGCTCGATTGATAGATGGCCCCGTTCGCCTGAGTGTTGACCGCCATGGGGGCGGGTCGCGTGCTCATGGGCTGATGTACCGACGTGCTGGGCGTGGTCATGGCGCAACCGGCAGTGAGCACGGCGGCAAAGATCGGGATGAACGGCGGTCGCATGGCAATCCTCGTGGTCTGATCGACCTTCCTATTGCAGTGCGCGTGCCAGCTACCAGACACCCTATTACCCTATGCGGATCATATGGTTGCAACAAGGCCGCGCGCGGGCGACGGCATCCCCGGCAAGCCCCGGCCGGTGCCGCCGGCAAGCTTTTCCGGCAGCCCAACGCAAAGAGGCCGTCATCGACGGCCCCTCGCCTTACGCCCTACCCGACTACAGCTGTGTCAGCCGTTGCAGCATCTCGTCGCTCACCTGCACCGAGCGCGAGTTGATCTCGAAGGCACGCTGCGCGGTGATGAGGTTCACCAATTCCTCGGTCACGCTCACGTTGGACGTCTCTACGAAACCCTGGTTGATGGTCCCGAGCCCGTTGGTGCCCGGCTGGTTGACCTGCGGGGCTCCGGACGAAGCGGTTTCCAGGAACAGGTTCTCGCCACGTGCCTGCAGACCGCCGACGTTCACGAAGTTGGCGAGCTGGATCGTGCCCACCTGCGTGGGCGTCGCACTGCCGGCCACCAGTGCGGTGACGGTACCGTCGTTGCCGATGGTGATGGTGATCGTGTTGGGCGGAATCGTGATGCCCGGCTGGATCGGATAGCCGCTCGAAGTGACCACGTTGCCCTGATTGTCGAGCTGGAACGAACCGTCGCGCGTGTAGGCCGTGGTGCCATCCGGCAGCAGCACCTGGAAGAAGCCCTGACCGTTGACCGCGAGGTCGAGGCTGTTGCCGGTCTGCTGCAGGTTGCCGTTGGAGAAGTTGCGCGCGGTGGCCACGGGGCGCACACCGGCACCGAGCTGGAGGCCGCTCGGCACCTGGTTCAGCTGCGAAGTCTGCGCACCCGGCTGGCGGATGATCTGGTAGAGCAGATCCTCGAACACCGGCCGCTGGCGCTTGAAGCCGTTGGTTGCGACGTTCGCCAGGTTGTTGGAGATGACGTCGACATTGAACTGCTGGGCTTCGAGACCGGTCTTGGCGGTCCAGAGGGATCGGATCATGGGGTCGGGCCTGCGATGTTAGGCGTTCATGTTGAGCAGTTGCGACAACTGCCGCGAATTCTGATCGGCGGTCTGCATGAGGCGCACCTGGGTATCGAACTGGCGCGACAACGAGATGATGCTGGTGATGGCCTCCACCGAGTTGACGTTGCTGCCTTCCAGCATGCCGCTGTTGAGGCGCACCGAGGCATCCGCGCGCACGACCTGGGGGCCGGACGTGCGGAACAGACCGTCGGCGCCTCGCGCCAGCGACTTCTCGTCGGGATTGACGAGCTTGATGCGGCCCACGATGGTGGTGGTGTTCGGCACGCCAACACGGGGGATGGCGGACACGGTCCCGTCGCGGCCGATCAGGATGGTCGAATCGGGCGGGATCGCGATCGTGGTCCCCGTGTCGGTCAGGACATTGAGACCATTGCGCGTCTGCAGCAATCCGCCGGGGCCCTGATCCAGGCCACCGTCACGGGTGTAGGCCTCGCGGCCGTCGGTGCCGCGCACGGCGATGAAGCCCTTGCCGTCGACGGCGACGTCGAAGACGCGCCCGGTGTTCTGCATCGGCCCGAACGAGAAATCGGTTCCGGTCGTGGACTCGACCACGTAGGTCCGGGTGCTGGCACTCGGGCCCACGATGGGCACTGCGCGAAACGCCGTGGACTCCGCGCGGTATCCCGTGGTCACCGCATTCGCGAGATTGTGTGCGACCTGTGCCTGACGGTCGAACATGCTCTTCGCACCGTTCATGGCGAGGTAGAGGACGCGGTCCATGGTTTCCGGGGGCTAGGGGCTAGGGACTAGGGGTCGAGTGGAAAGAGGTGTCGTCCACGGAAGGAGGACATGGATGACGGCCTCGTCGAATCGGTACGGCGCACTGGGTTTCCCCGGCCCCTAGTCCCTAGCCCCCTTCCCTTATCTCAGGTTCACCAGCGTCTGCAGCACTGCATCCATGGTCTTGATGGTCTGCGCGTTCGCCTGGTAGTTGCGTTGTGCGGTGATCATGTTGACCAGTTCGGCAGTGAGATCCACGTTGGAATCCTCCACGGCGGACGACTGCAGGTTGCCGAGCGTGCCGCTGTTCGGCGCTCCGACCAGCGCGAGGCCCGAGTCACCGGTCTCCTGCCACAGGTTGTTGCCGAGCGGCGAAAGTCCCTGAGGGTTCACGAAATCGGCCAGCACCACCTGGCCCAGCGTGCGCGACTGGCCGTTGGAGTAGCGGCCGACGATGATGCCGTCCTGCGAGATGTTGAAGCCGGTCAGGCGGCCGGAGGTATAGCCGTCCTGGGTGAGCGCGTTGACGCTCGACACCGACCCGTACTGCGTGGTGCCGGTGAAATCGAGCGTGAAGTTGAGCGGCGTCACGGCACCGGTCGCGACGGTGAGCGAGGCGTTGAGCGGCATCGCGGTCGTGAGCGACCCGACGTTGTTGAAGTTGATGACGGCGGGATTGCCCGCGCCCGCGCCGAGGTTCACGTTGGTGGTGGCGGTGCCGTCAACCGTGCCGTGGACGTTCCACTGTCCGGCCGTCGCGGTGCGCACGAAGTACAGCGTGAACACGTGCGGATTGCCGAGCGTGTCGTAGGTCGTGCCCGATGTCGTGAAGTTGAAGCTCTGCGTATTGGTCGGGTCGAACGGTGCGACGGTCGGTTGCGCGAGGCGCGAATCGAGGTTCACCCCGGCGGTGAAGTCCGAGGTCGCGAGCGGGGCGATGTCGGACGTGTCGAACTGGATCGGCGAAGGTTGTGCATTGACGATGTTGCCCATCGTGTCCACGCCCCAGCCGGTCAGGTTGAGGCCGTCCGAGTTCACGACGAAGCCCTGGCTGTCGAGCCGGAACTGGCCGTTGCGCGAGTACGAGACCGTACCGTTGTCCTCGAGCCGGAAGAAGCCGCGGCCGGTGATGGCGATGTCGAGCGGGTTGTTGGTCGGCGAGATGTTGCCCTGGTTGAAGGTCTGGGCGATGTTCATGACCTTCGAGCCGATACCGATCTGGCTGGCGCCGCCGCCGCCAAGCGATGACGCGAAGACGTCGGCAAACTGCGTGACCGACCCCTTGAAGCCCACCACGGACGCGTTGGCGACGTTGTTGCCGACCACGTCGAGGTTCTTGGAAGCCGTGTTGAGACCGCTCAGTCCAGACTGGAAACCCATGATGCGCTCCTGTTATTCCTGATGTCAGATGATCTGCCGCACGCTCGCCACCGGGATGGCCCCGAGGCTCGCGGTGTTGAGGGTCACGCCGCCGTCGATCGACACGCTGTGCACGCGGCCGTAGCCGAGCGTGGTGGCGGTGACCTTGGAACCGTTTTCGTTGAATGCATCTACCTTGAAGCGATAGGAACCTGCGGGCAGTTGCTCGGCCGCCCCCTCGGGCTGGCCGTCCCATGCGAAGGTGGACAAGCCCGCTTCGCGTGCGCCCAGATCGATCGATTCGACGGTCTCGCCGGCCGGTCCGAGGATCGTGACGACGACCTTGTCGGCGGGCGCCGAGAGTTCGAGACCGGCGATGGCTCCGACTTCGGTGAGTTCCATGTGATTGCCTTCGGCGAGCACACCGCGGCCGATCATCGAACTCGCCTGCAACGACTGGGCGGCCAGCATGCTGCTGCTCATGCCGTTGATCGACGCGTTGAGCTTGTCGATGCCGGACACGGTGCTGATCTGCGCGATCTGGCTCGTCACTTCGGCGTTGTCGAGCGGATTCAGCGGATCCTGGTTCTTCATCTGCGTAACCAGCAGCTTCAGGAAGCGATCCTGCGGGTCCTCCGCCTTCTTCGTGGTCGCCGTCGCGGACGACGAGCCCGACGAACCGGTAGCGGCGGTTGTGTTGTTGATGACGTCGAGCGGAGAAGCCATGGCGGTAGCCTTCAGGAACCGAGGGAAAGAGTGCGCAGCAACAGATTCTTCGCCGTGTTCATCACGTCGGTGTTGAGCTGGTACGAGCGGGATGCGGAGATCATGTTGGTCATCTCCTCCACCACGTTCACGTTCGGGTAGGTGACATAGCCCTTGCCGTCGGCGAGCGGATGCTTGGGGTCGTACACCATGCGCGGCGGTGTCGGATCGTCGATGACACCATTCACCTTGACCGCCTGGGATACGCCGCCGCGGTTGAGCGGCACGGCCTGGAAGACGATCTGCTTCGCCTTGTAGGGCGTGCCGTTCGCGCTGACGGCGCTGTCGGCGTTGGCCATGTTCGAGGCGACCACGTTGAGGCGCTGCGACTGCGCGGAAAGCGCGGACGAGGCGATATCGAAGACGGCGAAGAGGTTCATGGATCAGCGGCCCGTCATTGGCCCTGCAACGCCGTCTGCAGCGTGCGGATGCGCGAGTTGGTGAACGTGAGCGCCGCCTGATAGCGCATGGCGTTGTCGGAGAAGCGCCCCACTTCAGCGTCCATTTCAACGGTGTTGCCGTCGATCGACGACTGGACCGGCGTGCGGTACTGCAGCCGCGGGCCCCCGGCGGCGAGCGCCTTCGGATCCAGGTGGGAGCCGTCGGTACGGGCGAGCCGCAGGTCCGCGGTTTGGATCGCGCCGGCCATGGCCGTACGGAAATCGAAGTCGCGGGCCTTGTAGTGCGGCGTGTCGGCGTTGGCGATGTTCCCCGCGATGACCCCGCTACGGTAGGCGCGCAGATTGAGCGCCTTCACGTTCGGTGCGAGATAACTGTCGATGCGGTCGAGCATGGCAATGGGGCCGGTGGGGTTCTGACGGCCGCTTCTTTTGCAGATGCCGTGCCATGGGTCCGAGGGCGGCTCGAACGACAAAATACAACAATTCAATCAATACATTACTGTATGCAGGCGACTCTGCGCTGCCGATCGAACTCGGCCGGCGCACCGGCTGCGATGGAAGCCCTTGCCGGGTCCGGCAACGCCTTGCCGGGTGCTATTCCGCCGCCAGGACCCGGTTCTTGCCCTGTACCTTGGCCTGGTACATGGCCTTGTCGGCGCGACCGCGGAGGGAGGAGCAGTGCCTTCCGGCCTCAGGCCGGAAGGTGCGACCCCGCAGCGGGATGCAGGGCCGACAGCGAACTCACTCTGCAGCCAGGACTCTGTTCTTGCCCTGCACCTTGGCCTGGTACATGGCCTTGTCGGCCCGTTGAAAAAGGGATTCGTCCGTATCCCCCTGCCGGTACTCGGCCACCCCGGCACTGAAGGTGATCAGCAGCCGCTCGTTGTTGTGCAGGAAGAAGCGGCGGGTCAGTTCGCGCTGCAGCCGTTCGGTCACCTTCACGGCTTCGCTCTGGCCGGTCTCCGTCAGGATGATGACGAACTCCTCGCCGCCGAAACGCGCGATGACGTCCGTGGGCCGGACGGTGTGCTTGATGACCTTGGCGAGGTGCACGAGCGCCGCATCGCCGGCGGAATGCCCGTAGGTGTCGTTCAGGCGCTTGAAGTTGTCCACGTCCAGCACTGCCACGCACAGCGGTTTCTTCGAGCGCTTGGCGCGGGCGATCTCGCGCTCCATCGCGTCTTCCATGCCGCGGCGGTTCAACGCGCCGGTCAGCTGATCCTCGCGTACCTGACCGCTCACGCGTTCCAGTTCGCCTTCCAGTTCGTGCACCCGCTGTTCGGCCACCTGGGCCTGCTGGCGCGAGGTCAGCAGTTCGTCGCGCGAGCGCATCATGTCCACCTGCATGCCGCGGGTGTCGGACATCAGCTCGTCGATCAGGGTCTTGAGGGCGTCCAGGTTGTCGGTGGCGCTGATGCGATCGGCATACCGCTCGATCTTGCCGTGGTATTCGACGGTGTTCTCGGTCACCTCGCCCAGGCGTTCGACGAACACGGCGAGCAGGCTCTTCAGCGTGGTCTTGGCCTCGCGCAGACTCGATTTCAGCTGGGTCTGCTTGAAGATGACTTCCTTGAAATGGCGCTCGGCGTCGCGAATGGTGCGCAACTCCACAGGCTGGTTGACGAGATCGCGCAGGATCGCGATCTGGCCGTGCACCCACTGGTCGTCGTCCACCAGTTCGCCCAGGTTGTTCACCACCAGGCCGAGCAGCCGCATCAGGTTGTCGAGCAGCTCCTCGTCGGGTTCGACACGCAGTTCCACCTTGAGCCAGAACTGCTTCAGTTGGGCCGACAGGCGGGTCCAGTCTTCCGATTTCAGGCTCTCTCGCGCGCGCCGCGCCAGTTGCATGACCTCGGAATAGATTTCCGGATACCGATCGATCCGGGCGCCGACGCCGTTCTCGAGAATGCTGGCCACCAGCTCGTTGATCTCGGCGACCGGTCCCGATTCCACGGACACGCCGGGCTGAGCGGCCCCCGAAGCCGCAGCCGAGGCGAGCACCGCCGAAGCCTCCTCAGTCCAGGACCGCATGAGGCCCTTCAGCTTGGCGCCGAGCTGTGCATCGCCGCCAAACGCGATCAGCAAGCGGTCGAGTCCCTCGCGTTTGCGGGCGGGCGTGATGCCCCGATGCTGGAGGTCGAGCTGGCGCAGCAGCTCGCGCAGCACCGGCCCGAGGTCGCCGGCGGCCGGCCGGTCGCGGTTGAGCGCCGCCTCGAGAGTCTTGGCGAATTCGTCCCAGGCGTGCTGTTCGGCCGCGCGCGCCAGGTTGCGCATCGTGACCTCGATCCCGTTGGCCTTCCCGGCACCCAGCCCGCGCAGTGCAGCCGCCAGGCGGCCGTTGCCGGTCTCGTCCCGCGGCTCCGCTCCCGTAATCTCGGCGTAGATGCGCTGATAGTTCTGCGGCGTGGGCGGCATGCGCCGCGTGGCCAGCAACTTCAACGTCTCGCGCGCTAGGTCGGTGGGATTGTTGGTGTCGGCCATGGGGGAAGGACGGGGGGCGTCGAAGGATTATCGTCAATTCCGCATGCGAATTGAGTGTACTTGCGGGCAGTCGTGCAGGCCGACGCCGGGCCCACTACAATCGCGGCCCATGACGTGCTGGATGTTGCGACTGCTTGTGCTGCTGGCCGGGTTCCAGGGTACGGTCGCGGTCGCGCAGAATCAGGACCTCGATCTCCTGCGCAAGGCAGTGGTCGAGTTCGCGCGCAGCCAGACGGCCAAGCTGCCCGGCGAAGTCGAAATCGAGGTGGGCGCGCTCGACGAACGCCTCCAGCTGACCGCCTGCCAGGCCCTGCAGCCGTACCTGCCGGCGGGCGCCCGCCCATGGGGTCGCAGCAACATCGGTGTCCGGTGCCAGAAGCCCGAGAGCTGGTCGATCGTCGTCCCGATCACGGTCAAGGTGATGGGCGAGGCCCTGTACACGGCACGCCCCCTGGCGCGCGGCGAGCCGCTCACCGACCAGGACTTCACCGCCCAGCGCACCGATCTCGCACAGTTGCCGGCCGGCGTGCTCACCGACCGCGCCCAGGCGCTGGGACGCGTTCCCAACGTGTCTGTCGCCGCGGGGCTGCCGTTGCGGGCGGAGATGCTACGCGGAGCCTACGTCGTGACGCAGGGACAGGACGTACGCATCGTCTTTTCGGGTGACGGATTCAAGGTGAGCTCCGATGGCCGCGCGCTCGGCAACGCCGCACTCGGCGAGACAGTCCAGGTCCGGGCCGCCTCCGGCAAGGTGGTGAAAGGTCAGGCAAGCGCCGCCGGCGTGGTCGAGGTAAAGTGACGCCCGTGCGCGACATGTCGCTGCTCTCGCTGGTGCGGCATCGAGGCGTCAGATCGTTGAAATCCCGCAGATTACCCGCCGTGGTCATTCGTTCGTCCTAAAGTTATCGGGGATCGCGGCCGTAAACAGGTTCGGGCAAGGGGCATTCCCGCGCTCATACGTGACAAGAGGAACATCGTGAAGATCAACAACTCGATCGGCAAGCCCACCGGAGTCAGCGCCCCGCAGGACGCGATCAGCGGGAAGCCGGTCGGGCCGACACCAGCCCCGAGCCGCACCAGTGGCGACCGCGTAGCGATCACCTCGCTCTCGTCGCAACTTCAGGCGCTCGAAAGCCGCCTCGCGGACGTGAGCGTGGTCGACGTGGCGCGCGTGAGCGCGATCAAGCAGGCCATCTCCGAGGGCCGCTTCAACGTCGACTCCGAAGTGGTGGCCGACCGGCTCATCGCCACGGTCCGGGAATACCTCCTCAGCCAGAAGGGCTGACGACGTAGAGGGCACGGGTGCCCGACCGCACTGACTTCATCGCGGCCCTCGAGACCGAACACGCCGCCTTCGAGGAATTCGTCGGCGTGCTGGAGGCGGAAAGTTCCGCCCTCGCTGCCAACGACATCGATGCACTGCCGGCCCTGGCCCGCGCCAAGTCCGACAAGGTCGTCCTGCTGTCGAGACTGTTCGAGGAACGCCGCGCGTTCATGCGTGCGGCCGGGTTCGAGGCTGACCGCACCGGCATGGCCCAGTGGATGATCGTGCAGGGCGGCGCCGACAGTGCACGACTGTCCAAGCTGTGGGCCTCGCTACTGCAGTGCGCTGCCCACGCCCAGCAGTTGAATGAAGCGAACGGGGCGCTGATCGACACGCGCCTGCGCTTCAATCAGTCGGCACTGGCCGCCTTGCAGGCTGCGGCGCAGAACACCGCCGGCTACGGCCCCGACGGCACCACGACGTTGTCGTCGGGCCGCAGCGGACGGGACTTCGGCACGGCCTAGCCTCCGAACGATCATCGCCGCTGGCCGGCAACCAGGAAGCAACCCTTTCACCACGAAGGACACGAAGGAAAGCGAAGGAAATCCAAGCCGTAGTCCTTCGTGATCCTTCGTGTCCTTCGCGTCCTTCGTGGCAGCGGTGGCAGTTCGCAGTAGATGCTCGACTAGTCGCCTACGGTGTCGCAACCGGTGCGTCGGCAGCAGCGGCAGGCGGATTGCTCTCCCCCGCCGGCAGGATCATCACCGTCACGCGCCGGTTCCGGGCCTTGCCCTCGGGCGTGTCGTTGGTGTCGACGTTGCGATACTCGCCGTAGCCGATGGCGGCCATGCGCTCGGGCGCCACGCCGGCCTGGGTGAAGAGGCGCACCACGCGGCTCGCACGCGCGGCGGACAACTCCCAGTTGGATGGGAACAATGGCGTTCCGATGGGGGCGTTGTCGGTGTGTCCTTCCACTTCGATCGCGTTCTCCGCGCCTGCCAGCACCTGGGCGACCGCCACCAGCGAGCGGACCGAACTGTCGTTCAACACGGCCTGCCCCGGGGCGAACAGCACGCTCGCATTGATCTCGACGGCGATGCCGCGGGCGCTCTCGGTGACCCGGACCTGGCCCTCCTTCACCAGCGGTTCCAGTACCTTGCGGATGTCGTCGGCCATGCCCTTCATCTTTGCCTCGACCCGGCGACGGCCGGCATCGACCGGCAGCTTGATCGGTAGCTGGATCGCCGGCTGCGACTGCTCGTCGCGGCGCGGCTCGAAGCGCGCCGGGACCCGGTCGTCGGGCTTGAACGCGTGCAGCAATGCGTCGGACAGCACACGGTACTTGCCTTCGTTGACCTGCGAGATGGCATACATCACGACGAAGAACGCAAACAGCAGCGTGATGAAATCGGCGTACGAAACCAGCCACCGCTCGTGGTTCTCGTGTTCTTCTTCGTGCCTGCGCCGGACCATGCGTAGCGTGCTCGGGCTAACGGTCGCCCTCGGCGAGGTAGCCCGACAGGCGGCCTTCGATCACGCGCGGATTGTCGCCGTTGGCGATGGCCACCAGCCCGTCGATCAGCATCTCGCGGCGCTTGACCTCGCGGCCGATGAGGACCTTGAGCTTGCCCGCCAGCGGCAGGAACAACAGGTTCGCCGAGCCGACGCCGTAGACCGTTGCCACGAAGGCCACCGCGATGCCCGCCCCGAGTTTCGAGGGGTCCGACAGGTTCTCCATCACATGGATCAAGCCCAGCACGGCACCGAGGATGCCCACGGTTGGGGCATATCCGCCGGCCGATTCCCAGATCCGTGCAGCGGTGCGATGGGATTGTTCGTAGGTGTCGATGTCGCGTTCCAGGATGTCGCGCAGCACCTGCGGTTCGGCACCGTCGATCAGCAATTGCAGGCCCTTGCGCTCGTACGTGCCACCGGCCGCAGTCAACTGCGGCTCGAGTGCAAGGAGGCCGCCGCGCCGGGCCGTGTTGCTCCAGTTGACGACGCGGCGGATGAGGGCCCGATACTCGCAGGGGGGCGGCTGGAATGCCCACCGCGCGATGCGCATGCCCAGCGCGAAGACCGGCAAGGGGTACTGCAGCATGACCGCCCCCAGGGTCCCACCCATCACGATCACGAATGCCGTGGCCTGCACCAGCGCGGCCACATGTCCACCTTCCAGCCATTGGCCGCCGATGATGGCCACGGCGGCGACGATGAGGCCAATGATGCTGAGGATGTCCATGGATGGCGGGTCGGGATGAGGCGCGAACGGGAGCGCGGATGCCGTGGCGGCATCCCGAGCAGTGTTACGGCCCTCGAAAGGGAAACTTAAGCGGCGGGTTCGGCTGGCGAAACGCTGCCTGCTACGCAGTGGTCGGCCGGGGATGCTATGGTCCGCGTCGATACGAAGCGTGAGGCACCGCAACGGTGACGCATCATCTGCCTGGTTGCAGCCCGACAAACCCGCGGTCGGCGCCACTCCCATGAACGGCGCCGTGCGCCGTTCGTGAAGCTCGGCGGCCCGTCGTCATGGACTCACTGATCGCGGCCGCCGCACGCGCCCTGGCCACCGGGGACGCGATCGGCGCACTCAAGTGGGTTGCCCTGCGCGACGACCCACCCGCGCTGGCGCTGCGCGGCATCGCGATGGCCCAACTCGGCGAACTCCCACGCGCGCGGGAACTGTTGAGGAATGCTGCCCGCGGGTTCGGCGCCCACGAGGAGCTGGCGCGGGCACGCTGCATCGTCGCCGAAGCGGAAGTGGCGTTGGCCATGCGCGACCTCGGTGGGTCCGCGCGTCCCCTGGCGGCGGCGGCGACCACACTGGAAGCGCGCGCCGATCACGCCAACTCGCTGCAGGCGCATCTCATCGGGGCGCGACGGCTCCTGCTACTCGGTCGTCTCGACGAGGCGGCAACCGCGTTGGCGCACCTCGATGGGCGTTCCCTGCCGCCGTCGCTGGCTGCGGTGGCTGGCCTGATCACGGCCGAACTGGCGCTGCGATCGTTGCGGATCGACCCGGCGCAGGCGGCTCTCGCCCGCGCTCACGAAGCAGCCCAACGCGCACGCGTACCCGCGCTGCTCGCGGAGGTCGTGGAGGCATGGGCAGCGCTCGATCGTCCTGCAGCCCGGCGCATCGACGCGCATGGGGAACACCCGATTCGTCTCGCCGAAGTCGCCGCGCTGCTTGCGTCGGGCGCGCTGGTGGTCGACGCCTGCCGTCGCGCTGTTCGCGCCGGTGCCGAGACGGTACCGCTCCTGCGCCGGCCCGTGCTGTTCGCGCTGGCGCGTGCGCTCGCCGAAGTCTGGCCAGGGGATGTCGATCGGGAGACCCTGATCGCACGCGCCTTTCGAACACGCCGCCCGGATGAGACGCATCGAGCGCGCCTGCGGGTCGAGATCGGCCGTCTGCGCACTCTCGTCGCGGCCGCAACACGCATCGAGGCCACGTCGCGCGGTTTCGTGCTCGAGCCACACAATGCGGATACCGTCGTCGTCCTGGCACCACCCATCGATGGCGATCAGGCGTCGCTGGTGGCACTGCTCGCCGACGGTGCCGCCTGGTCGACCTCGGCGCTGGCACTGGCCCTCGGGGCCAGTCAACGCACCGTCCAGCGAGCCCTGGTCGAGCTGGAGCAAGCCGGGCGGGTACGCTCGATCGGACGTGCTCGGGCGCAGCGCTGGCTGGCACCGCCCCTGGCAGGATTCACGACGATCTTGTTACTCCCCACTGCATTCCCGCTTGCGTAGAGTCCGCGTCGTGCAGTGCCGATCCGAGGCGCAAACAGGAGCCAGATGATGACCCCCAAAACCAGTAGCGACGGACACCAGGTACCGGCGCGTCCCGCCGAGATCGTGCGCGAGTACGGCCCCTTCGCCGGGTCCGACAGCATCGCTGGCGTCACCCACGACGGGCGCCTGGTCTGGGCTGCCACCGGACCGAAACTGGTCGCGTTCGACCCGCAGAGCGGCGAAACCGAACGCACGATCGAAGTCGGATGCGATGCCGGCACTGCCTTCGACGGAAAATTCCTCTATCAGATCGCCGAAGCACGCATCGACAAGATCGATCCGGCCACCGGCGACATCGTTGCATCGATTCCGGCCCCCGGCCACGGCAGCGACTCGGGCATGGCCTGGGCCGAAGGCAGTCTGTGGGTTGGGCAGCACCGCGATCGCAAGATCCACCAGATCGACCCCGCGACCGGCCGGATCGTGCGCACCATCGAGTCCAATCGCTTCGTCACCGGCGTGACCTGGGTCGAAGGCGAGCTGTGGCACGGCACCTGGGAAGGCGACGAGAGCGAGATTCGTCGCATCGACCCCGACAGTGGCGTCGTGCTCGAGCGTCTCCAGATGCCGCCCGGCGTCAACGTGAGCGGGCTCGAGTCCGACGGCGCCGACCTCTTCTACTGCGGTGGCGGAGGTAGCGGCAAGGTCCGCGCGGTGCGACGCCCCAGCCGGGGCGGATCGTGACCAGTCGCCCCTAGAGCCTCGCAATTCGGCCCGCACGCCGGGCCCGTCAGCACCGTCCTGATTCGAGCATCGTCGATCGTCGATGCCCGCAGGGAGGGTTGTACCCGCCGCGCGCAGCGCAGCACTTTGAGCCACCCGCCGAGGAGCACACACCATGAACGCCACCGTCGACCACGCACACGCCACCAACCACCCCGTCGTATCCATGGACCAATGGATCACCGAGCGCACGGCGCTGCTCGCGCAGGAAAAGGAACTGACGCAATTGCGCGACCGGATCGCCCGTGAGCGTCGCGCACTGCCGTGGGTGCGTATCGAGAAGAACCATGTCTTCGACACGCTCGAAGGCAGACGCTCCCTCTCCGATCTGTTCGAAGGGCGCCGCCAACTGGTAGTGCAGCACTTCATGTTCGCACCGGGTTGGGAACAAGGCTGCCCCAGTTGCTCGTTCATGGCCGACCACATCGACGGCGCGCGGCCACACCTGGCGCAACGCGACCTCACATTCCTGGCGGTCTCGCGCGCGCCGCTGGTCGACATCGAGCGTTTCCGGAACCGCATGGGCTGGCAGTTCAAGTGGGTATCCTCCCACGGCAGCGATTTCAACTACGACTTCGGCGTCAGTTTCAGAATGGAGGAACGCTCCAGTGGCAAGGTCCGCTACAACTACACCTTGCAGCCATTCCCGCACGAGGAAGCGCCGGGCATCAGTGCGTTCTATCAGGATGACACGGGCGCCGTGTTCCACACCTATTCAACCTACGGGCGCGGGGTGGAGTTGATGATGGGCGCGTACGACCTGCTGGACATCGCGCCCCGGGGACGCAACGAGGAGGACCTCGCCTATCCGATGGAATGGGTGCGTCATCACGATCGCTACGAGCTGAACCCGGTTGCGAAGGGATCATGCTGCGGCGGGCATGACTGAGCCCGCAGCATCCCGCCAGGAAAACCAAAGTGGTAGATGCGTGGCCGTGGCTGGCGATTGCCGGCCTCGGCGCCCTGCACGGACTGAACCCGGCTACCGGCTGGATGTTCGCTGCAGCGTGCGGCCTGCAGGCCCGTGACAGTGCGCAAGCGCGGTACGCCCTGTTGCCCATTGCTATCGGGCACTTTGCGTCGATCGCGATCGTGGTATGTGCCGTCACTTGGGGTCAGTCCATGGACCGCACCCTGATTCAAGGCGTGGCCGGCGCCCTGCTCATCGGCGTCGTCCTGCTGCGCTTGCTGTTCGGTGCCAGCCGGCGCACGTGGGTCGGCGCGCATTCAGGTCACGCGGGCATCGCGCTTTGGTCTTGCCTGATGGGTACGACTCATGGGGCCGGACTGATGCTCGTGCCCGCACTCATGCCGCTTTGCCTTGCTGATGGTGCAACGCGTGCGGTTACCGCATCGGGTGCTCTGGTGCCGGCGCTCGCTGCGGTCGGCATCCATACCGCGGCAATGCTCGTCACGACCGGCGGGATCGCCAGTGGCGTATGCCGCACCATCGCGATTCAGCCGCGCCTGCTCAGCGGCTCAGCAGCACACCACGCCTGGACCGCAACCCTGGCCGTCACCAGTGTGCTGGTGTTGGCCCTGCGCTAATCGAATGGGTTGGCTAGTTCTTCGCGGTCCACTGCTTCATGCGCGACCGCGAAGGGCGGAGCAGTGCCTTCCGGTTTACCGGAAGGTGCGACCCCGTAGCGGTCGGAAGTCGCGCATCTCGTGGTGCTAGTTCTTCGCGGTCCACTGCTTCATGCGCGACCGCAGGCGGGCGACAGCCTGGCTGTGCAATTGGCACACGCGCGATTCGCTGACTCCCAGGACCTCGCCGATTTCCTTGAGGTTCATCTCCTGCTCGTAGTACAGGCCCATGACGAGCTTCTCGCGATCCGGCAGCGCGCTGATGGCCTGCACCAGGTTGCGGCGGAAGCCTTCGTCTTCGAGCGCTTCGAGCGGCCCACGCTGCGGATCGTTGCCGAGGTAGGAATCGAAGAAGTCGCTGTCCTCGGACTCCTGGAAGTCCTCGTAGTGCAGCAGCTGGTAGCCACGCGCATCGAGCAGCATGTGCTGATATTCGTCGAGCGGCACCTGCAGGTGCTCGGCGAGCTCGGTCTCGCGCGGCGCGCGTCCGTACTGCTGTTCGAGCTGGGATACCGCGCTTTCGATCTTGCGCAGGTTCTTGCGCACGTTGCGCGGCAACCAGTCGGCCTGGCGCAGCTCGTCCAGTATCGAGCCGCGGATGCGCTGGATCGCGTAGGTCTCGAACTGCGCGCCCTGCGTGTCGTCGAAGTTCTTGGCGGCATCCAGCAGGCCGATCAAGCCGGCCTGGATGAGGTCATCCACTTCGACACTGGCCGGCAGCTTTGCCATGAAGTGATACGAGATACGCTTCACCAACGGCGCCAGTTCGTTGACGATGGCGTCGAGGTCGCGATTCGCGATGAAGGCGGGATTGACCATCAGGTGCTCGCGGACAGCGCGGCGATGCGGCTTGCCTGCACCAGTCGTTGGACGAAGCCGTCGAGGCAGTCTTCGCCGGCATAGGGCCATTGCATCACGGTGTCGGCCACACCGCGCAGCGCCGCGGCAGATGGCGCATCCGGGAATGCGCTCACCACCGCCTGCTTCAACTTGGTTGCCTTGCGCAAGGCGTCGTCTTCCGGCACCCAGCCGATCGACGAGAGCTTGACGCCCAGATACCGCTCGGCGGTGCTGTCCAGGTTGGCGAAGATCGCCTCGGCCTGCTCGGCGCTGCGCACACGATTGACCAGCACATGGAAGCGACGGCGTGCGAAATCCCACGTGAGCCGCTTGATGAGTGCATAGGCCTCCGTGATCGCATCGGCGGCGCCCGAAACCACGACGATCACCTCGGTCGATGCGAGCGAATAGCACGGCGCGCTGTCGGCCTCCGCAGAGGGCGCATCCACCAGCATCATGTCGATGGCCGGCTCGAGGGCACCGAAGGTCTTCACGAGGCGCGTTTCTTCGTCCGAAGGCAGGCCACCCAGGAGGCGCGTCGCCTCGGCCGCCGCGACGAAGCGAATGCCTTCCGGTCCGGTGACGAGGATATCGGCCAGCGCGCGGTCACGCCGCACGACGTCGGCCAGATCGTGCAGGACTCGCACGCCAAGATGATCGGCAACGCCGCGACGGTCGCCGTTCTGATCGAGTACACAGACGCTTTGCCCGCGGCGCGCCAGCGCGCAAGCGAGATTTGCGGCGATCGCGGAACGCCCGGTGCCTGCCTTGCCGGCGGTGAGAGTCACGGTTCGCACGAGGTTCCGCGCAAACAGGCGCCGCAGCCCTGCGGCCTGGTCCGGCATCAACTCGGCCACGCCATCAACCTCCCGACACCGCGGCAGGAGTGCGCCGCTGGGCCGCAAAGGCGAGCGGCGTTTCTTCGCGGCCCGCCCGGAATGCTCCCGGCGGCGGTTCACCGCGGAACGCGCGCTCCACCAGATAGAGGGCGCTCGCGAGATGCAGGTCTTCGGGCACGCGCTGGCCATTGGTCACGTAGTGCAGCGGCAATTTCGAGCGGACGATGACGTCCACCGCGCCGCCGAGCGACAAGGCCTCGTCGACCTTGGTGAGGACACAGCCGGCGAGGCCCTCGCCCCGGTAGCGCTGCACCGTGTCTTCCAGCGCCTCGCCCTGAGACACGGCGGACAGCAGCAGCAACCGCTGCACGCCCTTGCCGTGGCCGGTGAGCAAGGCCACCTGTTCGGCCACACGCTTGTCGCGCTGGCTCATGCCGACGGTATCGATCAGCACCAGCTTGCGCCCGCGCAGTTCCGCGAGAGTCACGGCGAGATCCTGCTCGTCCTTCACGGAGAACACCGGAACGCCGAGGATCTTTCCGTAGATGCGCAGCTGATCCACCGCACCGATCCGGTAGCTGTCGGTGGTCACCAGCGCCAGTTGGTGCGCGCCGTGCTGCAGGGTGCAGCTCGCCGCGAGCTTCGCGACCGTGGTGGTCTTGCCCACGCCGGTCGGCCCTACGAGCGCGTACACGCCACCCTTCGAGACGATGTCGTCGCCGGCGACGACGCACCGCAGACTGTTGGCGAGCACCTGTCGGGCCCAGCGCATCGCACGCGTGCGGTCGTACAGCGTCGGCATGCGCGTCGACAGCGCCCGCGCGAAGCCGGGGCTGAAGCCGCGGCCCAGGAGTTCACGGATCAGCTCCGCCTGCACCGGCGAGCTGCGCGTGAGATCCTTCCATGCGAAACCCGCGAGCTGGCCTTCGACCATGCCACGCAGCAGGCGCATTTCGTTGATGAGGTCCTGGGTGGTGACGGCGTCGCGCGCCATGAAGCGCTCGGGCAGTGCGGCGCTCGCCGGATTCGCCGGACTGGCGCTCATCACTTTCGCCACTTCCGGCTCGGCGACGGCCATGATCTCGACGCCGCCGTTCACCTGACGGTTGGACAGGATCAACGCGTCCGCACCGAGCGCGTCGCGCACGTGCTTCAGCGCCTCGCGCGTGCTGGCCGCGAAGAACTTCCTAACCACCATGACGCCGCCGCATCACGCGCGACCTCCGAGGACGGCAACCACTTTTATCGTACGGTTATCCGGAATCTCCGCGTGCGACAGAACTTTCATCTGCGGCGCGGCACGGCGCAGGAAGCGCGAGAGCAATGATCGCAGCGGCGCCGGGACCATCAGAATCGATGTCTGGCCCATGCTCTCCTGGTCTTGCACCAGTTTTGCAGCCTGCTTCAACAGGTTCTCCGCAAGGTTGGGTTCGAGGCCCGCGCCTTCCGGTCCCCTCGCCTGCGCGGCCTGCATGAGCACCTGCTCGAGAGTCGGATCGAGCGCGATGACCTGCAACTCTCCAGCTCCCGACTGGACCGATTGGATGATAGCACGCGACATGGAGACTCTCACCGCCGCGGTGAGCTCGTCCGCATCCTGCGTGCGCGATGCATGTTCGGCCAGCGTCTCGAGGATCGTGCGCATGTCGCGGATATGAATGCCTTCGGAGAGCAGGTTCGCGAGCACCTTCTGCAGCGTGCCGAGCGGCACCAGCTTGGGCACCACTTCCTCGATGAGCTTGGGCGATTCCTTGGCGAGATGATCGAGCAGGTTCTGGACTTCCTCGCGGCCGAGCAACTCCGCCGCATGGGACTGGATCACGCTCGAGAGATGGGTCGCGATGACGGTGCCGGCATCGACGGCGGTGTAGCCCATGGAGATCGCCTGGTCGCGGGTCTCGGCGTTGACCCATACCGCCGGCAGGCCGAACGCCGGATCGCGTGTCGGCGTGCCGGGCAAGGTGCCGACGGCCCGCCCCGGGTTGATCGCAAGGAACTGCCCGACGATCACGTCCCCGGCTCCCACTTCGACGCCCTTCAGCGTGATGCGATAGCCGTTCGGCTTCAGCTCCAGGTTGTCGCGGATGTGCACCGCCGGCACCAGGAAGCCCATGTCCTGCGCGACCTTCTTGCGGATGCCCCGGATACGCCGCAGCAGGTCACCGTCGAGCGCCTTGTCCACCAGCGGAATCAGGCGATACCCCACTTCGAGGCCGAGCACGTCGACGGGCGCCACGTCCTGCCATCCGACTTCGCCCGTCTCCTGCGGCGGCGGCGGCGGCGGTGGCGCCGGCGGTTCCACCTGCTGGCGCTGCGACACCGCATAACCGATGCCGGCGAACGCTGCTGAGATCAGGAGGAACGCGACGTGCGGCATCCCGGGAATGACGCCGAGCAACGCCAGGATCGACGCGACGATGAACATCACCTGAGGCCGCATGAACATCTGCGACACCATTTGCTGCGACAGGTCCTCGTCGGTCGCCACCCGGCTCACCACGACGCCGGCTGCCGTCGAGATGATGAGCGAGGGGATCTGCGCCACCAGGCCGTCGCCGATGGTGAGCAACGTGTAGGTCTGCGCCGCGGTGGCGAAATCGAGATCGTGCTGCACGATGCCGATCACGAGCCCGCCCAGGATGTTGATGATGGTGATGATCACGCCCGCGATCGCGTCGCCGCGGACGAACTTGCTGGCACCGTCCATGGAGCCGTAGAAGTCGGCCTCCTGCGCGATCTCGGCCCGGCGCTTGCGCGCTGCCTCCTCGCCGATCAGGCCGGCGTTGAGGTCGGCATCGATCGCCATTTGCTTGCCGGGCATCGCATCCAGCGTGAAGCGCGCCGACACCTCGGCGATGCGGCCGGCGCCCTTGGTGATGACGACGAAGTTGATGACCACGAGGATCACGAACACGACGATGCCGACGGCGTAATTGCCGCCCACGAGGAAGTTGCCGAAGGCCTCGATCACGTGACCGGCCGCCCCCGGTCCTTCGTGTCCCTGCAGCAGCACCACGCGCGTCGAAGCGACGTTGAGGGACAGGCGCAGCAGCGTCGTCACCAGCAGCACGGTCGGAAACGCGGAGAAGTCGAGCGGCTTCAGCGCCAGCAGCGCCACCAGCAGCACGATCATCGACACGGCGATGTTGAACGTGAACAGCAGGTCGAGCAGGACGGTCGGCAGGGGCAGCGTCATCATCCCGAGGATCAGGATGATGAGGATCGGCCCGGCGAGGGTCTGGACCGACAGGCGCGGTGCGCCGGTGGCAGCGGTGGTGGGCGCCTCGGCCATGCTTCAGGGCCGCCCCAGGAGGGCCGGCCCCCTTGGGAGGAAAGGCCGATGGGGATTCGGGGCGGTCGTCATCTCAGCCCGCGCCGGGCCGCCCCAAGAGGGCTGGCCCCCTTGGGGGGAGAGGCCGAAGGCCTTTCGGGGGGGCGTCACCTCAGTCCTCGCCGGGCCGCCCCAAGAGGGCTGGCCCCCTTTGGGGGGAGAGGCCGAAGGCCTTTCGGGGGGGGCGTCACCTCACCCCTCGTCCCGCTCGAGGGCCGGATCGAAACCCGGCGGCAACGCGATGTCGCCCGGCGCCACCGGCGCCGTGCCCCCGTAGATCGAATGGCGTTCGAGCTGGTACACATAAGCCAGCACTTCGGCCACCGCGGTGTAGAGCGGCGCGGGAATCTCCTGGCCGAGCTCCGCATGCGCGTGCAGCGCCCGGGCAAGAGGCGGTACGCGCACCACCGGGACGCTGTTCTCGCGGGCGATCTCGACGATGCGCTCGGCGAGCAGTTCCGAGCCCTTGGCCACGACGGCGGGCGCGCGCATCGCGGACTCGGCGTAACGCAGCGCCACCGCGAAGTGCGTCGGGTTGGTGACGACCACGTCGGCCTTCGGTACCTCCGCCATCATGCGGCGGCGGGCAGCGTCGCGCTGCAGCTGGCGGATGCGCGCCTTGATCTGTGGGTCGCCTTCCTGCTCTTTCTGTTCCTGCCGGACTTCGTCCTTGGTCATGCGCAGCTGCCGCGCGTGATCCCAGATCTGGTATGGCACGTCGATCGCCACGATCAGCGACATGGCGCCCACCACGATGAGAAACGAGAACGCCAGCAGCCGCCCCAGGTGACCGAGGGCCGCCGTGGTCGGCTCGACGGCGAGGCCGAGCATCGGTTCGATCTGTGCGTACAGGACCCAAGCCGCCACGCCGCCCACCAGCACCGCCTTGGCGAGCGCCTTGCCGAGCTCAACCGCACCGTGGGCGGAGAACAGCCGGCCGAGGCCCGTGAGCGGATTCATCCGGCTGAAGTTGGGCACCAACGCCTCGGTGCTGAACAGCCAACCGCTCAGCACCAGCGGTGCCAGCAGGGCGACCAGCATCATCAGCAGCATGAAGGGTGCGAAGCCGGTGAGCACGCCGACGGCCGCGTCGAACAGACGCGAGCTCATCGCATCGGTCCGGAATGCGGCCGCGCGATCCACGGTGAGCCCGAGAGTCATCATGGTCTCGAGACTCCCGATCAGCATGCGACCGAGGTAGTACATCCCGCCGCCCGCAGCCAGCAATACCGCGAAGGTGGCCCACTCGGGCGATCGGGGTACCTGTCCCTTGGCCCGCGCTTCCTCCAGTCGTCGAGGTGACGCTGGCTCTGTTTTCTCGAGATCGCTGTCTTCGGCCATGCCTTCCTCGTGATGCGGCTGAGTGTAGCACGCACAATCCCGCCTGGTTTGTGAGAGCAAGCCCGCCGTCGCCCGAAACCACCTGCCCCAAGGAGCCATGATGACTCGATCCGTCCAACTGGTTGCCGGTGCGATGTTCGCGCTGCTCGCCGAAGGCGCCGCGGCCCAGAGCGCCAAGATCGGCGACTTCGAGTACTACGCCGGCATCGGCGGTGGCTCGACCAAGATGCGCGGCTACTGCGAAGCGATCAATGCGAACGCCGGTTTCGTCGGTTCGTGCGACGAGACCACCGCCGGATTCAAGGCTTTCGCCGGGTGGAAGTTGCATCGCAATTTCGGCCTGGAAGCGGGTGTGGCGAATTTCGGCGACGCACGCGCGGACGGCACCCTGAACGGCACGCCGGTGATCGGCCGCTGGCAGGGGTATGGCGTCGACCTGAGCGCAATCGGGTTCCTGCCGCTCGGGCAACATTTCGAGTTGTTCGCGAAGGGTGGGGTTGCCTTCTGGGACATCAAGTCGACCACCCTCAACACGGCAAGCGGCAGCATCAACGACCGCGGCTTCAGCGGCGTGCTCGGCGCCGGTGGCACCTGGTGGCTGATGCCGCAGGTGGGTCTGCGCCTGCAGTACGAGCGCTTCCAGAACGTCGGAGACGAGAGTGTCCAGGTGCGCGCCAACGTGGACTTCATCTCGCTCAACGTGGTCGGGCGCTTCTGACGACTGCGCACCGTCGGTCAACGGCGACAGCCCGGAGGGCGTTTCCGGCTCATTGACCATTTGTTCGAATCAGAACTAACATTGTTCTGATTAGAACATTCCAAGGGCCATCGTGGCGGAAACGTTCTTGCGGACGCTACGCAGTCTCACGACCTGCTATCAGGCATTCGCGGCCTACTCGGCCGCGCATGTGCGGCAGCTCGGCCTGACGCCGCCGCAATTCGACGTGCTGGCGACCCTCGGCAACACCGACGGCATGTCGTGCCGCGAACTGGGCGAGCGCACCCTCATCACCAAGGGCACCCTGACGGGCGTGCTCGACCGGCTCGAAGCGCGCCGCCTGCTCCGCCGCACCCCGAGCGAGCAGGACCGGCGCAGCGTGTTCGTGCAGCTCACGCCGGCCGGCGAAGCGCTGTTCGCCAAAGTCTTCCCGCGGCACCTCACCCATTTGCGGCCGGCGTTCGCAGAATTGAACGCTCGCGAGCTGGAGGCACTCGAAGCGTTGCTCGGCCGCCTGACCCGGCGGTTCGTGGCCGACGCGGGTGATGCCGCGGAAGCCCCGAGCCCCAAGGGCCGCATGATCGCCGCATCCCATCGCACCGCCACCAGAAGCACCCGATGACCCGTTACACCAAAGTCGCTGCTGCACTGCACTGGCTGATTGCCGTCGCGATCCTGGCGAACTTCGTCTTCGGCACCTGGATGGTGGATCTCGACCTGAGCCCGGCCAAGCTGCGCTACTACTCGTATCACAAGTGGCTCGGCGTCAGCGTCTTCCTGCTGGTGCTGCTGCGCATCGCCTGGCGGATCAGCCACCGGCCGCCGGTGCTTCCGGCGCACATGCCGACATGGGAGCGCGTCGCAGCCGGTGTCTCGCACTTCGCGCTGTACGGCCTCACCCTCGCGGTCCCGCTCTCCGGTTGGTTGTTCAGTTCGGCCAAGGGCTTCAAGACGGTCTACTTCGCGGTCATCCCGATTCCGGATCTCCTCGCCAAGAATCCGCCGCTCGCGGACACGCTGAAGCTGTGGCATCTGTCGCTCAACTACGTCATGGCGCTGCTCGTCCTGCTGCACGTGGCCGCCGCCCTCAAGCATCACTTCATGGACCGCGACGACGTGCTCGTCCGCATGTGGCCGTTCGGCCGGTCCGGTTCACCCTCCTCGCCCTCGTCGCCCTGCCTGTCGGCGCCGCACCGCTCGCCGTGGACCTGGCCAGAAGCGAGATCACGTTCCAGTCGAAGCAGATGGGCGTGCCGGTGGACGGCAAGGTGCGCAAGTTCGACATGCAGCTCGATTTCGACGCCAAGAAGCCGGAGGCCGGCAGCGTGAAGATCGAGCTCGACTCCGCATCCATCGACGCCGGCAGCGACGAAGCCAACGCGGAGATCGTGAAGCGCGGCTGGATGGACGCCGCCAAATTCCCGAAGGTGACGTTCGTGTCGTCTTCGGTGAAGACGCTCGCGGGCGGCCGCTTCGAGGTGACCGGCAAGATGAGCATCAAGGGCATCACGCGCGACCTCACCGCCCCGTTCACCGTGAAGGCCCAGGGCAGCGCTCAGCTGTTCGAGGGTGCCTTCGTGCTGAAACGGCTCGAGTTCAAGATCGGCGAAGGGCCGTGGTCCGACACCGAGACCGTGGCAGACGAGGTGCAGATCCGTTTCAAGGTGCTGGCCAATCCGGCGCCGAAGTGAACCAGAAGACAACCGGAGGAAACCAACCGTGATGAGAATGCTCGCGCTGTTCGCCACGCTGTGTGCCGCACCCGCTCTCGCCGCCCCCGAGAGTTTCACTCTGGATTCGCGCCACACCTTTCCCACCTTCCAGGTGAATCACCTCGGCGTGTCGATGCAGTTCGGCCGCTTCAACAAGACCACCGGCAAGATCGTGGTGGATCGCGAGGCGCGCACCGGATCGATCGACATCGCGATCGACCCCGCCTCCATCGACATGGGCATCGACAAGTGGGACGAAGCCATGCGCGGCGAGGATTGGTTCAACGTCGAGAAGTTTCCCGCGATGGGCTTCAAGTCGCAGAAACTCACCTTCGACGGCGACAAGGTGACCGGCGCGGAAGGCGAGTTCACGCTGCTCGGCGTTGCCCGCCCCGTAACCGTGAAGCTCGCGGGCTTCAACTGCATTGCCCACCCGCTCAACAAGAAGACCGTATGCGGCGGCACCGCCACGGCCACCCTCAAGCGTTCGGAATTCGGTCTGACCAAGGGACTGCCCGGCATCGGTGATGAAGTCCAGATCACCGTGCCGGTGGAGTCCTTCAAGGACTGACCGCATCCGGCACTCGTTCATGCGATCGCGATGCGACCGCACCATCCCTCAAGGAGCCTACCCATCATGAAGCGTTCTCTCGTCGCAATGCTGTTGTCCTCGTCCCTCGCCCTGCCCGCGTTCGCGGCCGATTCGTACACGGCCGACCCGTCGCACACGTATCCGAATTTCGAGATCAGCCATCTCGGCTTCTCCGCTCGATACCGCTGCGAAATCCGGGACGGTCGACATCACCATCGACACCGCCTCGCTGCATACCGGCTGGCAGAAGCGCGACGATCACCTGAAGAGCGAGGAATTCTTCAACGTCGCGAAGTTTCCGACCATGACCTACAAGTCGAGCAAGTTGAAGTTCGACGGTGACAAGCTGACTGGCGTGGATGGCGAACTCACCCTGCTCGGCGTGACCAAGCCGGTCAATCTGACGGTGAGCGACTTCAAGTGCGGCGCACACCCGATCAACAAGAAGGCAATGTGCGGTGCCAACGCTTCGGCGACCATCAAGCGCACCGAGTTCGGTCTGTCGGCCTACGTGCCGGCGATCTCGGATGAGGTCAAGCTCGAGATCCAGATCGAGGCCGTGAAGGACTGACTGTGCTTGGCCGTTAGGCCATCGACCTCCGGGCGATGGGTGGCCGGCGAGGGCCGGGCGGAAGGTTCGGCAAGGCCCCTCCGGAACGGGGCGCCACGACTGAGGTCATACTGGCGTCCCGCCCTCCCATCCACGAGGCCGCCATGTCGACCATTACTTCCAAGCTGTTTCTCACCTGTCTGATTCTGCTGTCATTTCCGGCGGCGGCGCAGGTGCACAAATGGGTCGACGACAAGGGGCGGGTGCACTATGGCGACCAGGCCCCGAGCGGTCGGGCCAGCGAGACGCTGGCCATCCCGACGCGCAGCGCCGAGTTTCCGGCCACCGACGGCAGCTGCCAGAGCCTGCGCTGCCAATATGAGCGCATGCGCGCCGATCGGCTGCGCGAGGACGAAGATCGCCGCCGGGAGATCATCGCCGGCTACGACATGCAGCAGCGCAGCGCGCAATCCTGGAACGACCTGCACGCGACCCTGGCCCAGCGCGACCGCATCCGCCAGTCCGAATGGGATGCGTTCCGTTTCGGCCCCACGCCGATGGATGTGCGCCTGCAGCGCGACCGGGTCTTCTCGCGCGCCCCGACCTTCGGCGGCGGAGTGATCGTGTCGCGGCCTGCCTTCGGCGGCAATCGGCAGCACAGTCCGGCCGCATCCGCCGGCAGCCGGCTGAATCTCGGCAACAGGCGCTGACCGCCGGGTTCGCGCGGGCACCACTGCCATGCGCACGTTGGCCCTCTTGGTCGTAGCACTCGGATGCGCCATGGCACCGGCATCCGCGCAGGTCTACAAATGGGTGGATGAGCGCGGGGTGACACACTATTCCGAACGCCCCCCGGTCAATGCCAAGGCGAAGCCGACCCGGAAGCTCGACATCACCCTGCGTGGCAACGACCTGCCGGCAGCCGAACAGGAATGCAGCACCATCCGCTGCCAGTACGAACGGCTGCGCCGCGACCGGCTGCTGCGCGAGGCCGACCAGCGGGAAGAGGAAGAATCGCGCGCCCGCGTCGCGGCCGTCACGCCCACACCGGCGGTGCCGCCCGGTACCGCGGGCGGCGGCGTGATCGGCGATGTCTACGCGCCGATCTACGCTCGGCCGGTTGCGGGTGTGCGCCCGTTGCCCGTACCGATGCCGTTGCCTTTGCCAACGCCGCACCCGCTACTGCCAGCACCGGCTGCAGAACCGAGCGTGTCCATCGGGCGCGGCTCCAGCGGCATCGGGCGATGAAACCGCGCGGGGTGTTTGCGGCTTTCGCTCTGTGGGGCGTGGTTTGCGCGATCACCGCAACCGCTGGCGAACCGCAGGTGTACAAATGGAAGGATGCGAACGGTGTCACGCACTACGGCGAGCGGCCGCCGGAAGGTCGCCCGTCCCGTGCCGTCGAAGTGGGCCGCGAGCCCGGCACCGCGCGCGACAGCACCGCTGGCGACTGCGCATCAATCCGATGCCAATACGAGCGTCTGCGCAACGATCGCATGGTGGAGGAAGCCGAACGTCGCGCCGAACGGGAGTCCACTGCCAAGCGCGCGGCGCAGCAACCGGCTGCGCGCGGCATGACCTTCGACGTGTACGCACGCATCGATCGCGGCATGACCGAGGGTGAGGTGATGCTGCGTGCCGGTCCGCCCGACTACGAGGCGACCGACGCCTATCGGATCGGCAAGACGTGGTTCTACTATCCGACGTCGAGCGACCCGTTCACGACCATGATCACCCTGCGCAGTGGGCGGGTCTTCGAACTGGATCGCGTGCGGAAATTCTAGGGCTGCCTGCCCCCACCCCAGCCCTCCCCCGACAAAGTCGGGGGAGGGAACCGTAGCTCCTTCCCCCAACTTTGTTGGGGGAAGGCGGGGGATGGGGGCAGCGAAGCGCCCAACTTCGTTGGGGGAAGGTTGGGATGGGGGCAACGAACTAATCCCAGCGATCGTCCCGCACCAGCACGTTGCCGTCGTCGAGCTTCACCGGAAAAGCCGCCGTAGGCTCGTAGGCAGGCGCCGTCAGCGCCTCGCCCGTGCGAATGCAGAACCGCGCCCCGTGGCGCGGGCAGATCACCTGATCGCCCTCCACGCCGCCACCCGACAGCACGCCGCCGTCGTGCGTGCAGACGTCCTCGATGGCGTAGAAGGAACCGTCGAGATTGAAGACCAGGATGCTTGTCCCGTCTGCATCCACCACCCGATGTTCGCCGGGCGCAAAGTCTTCGGCGCGCCCGACCAGCACCCAGTCGCTCAAACGGGCACCACCTCCAAGGTGGGATCCACCTGGTGCACGAGACTTTCGATCCCGGACAAGGTACCGGAGAGCGAACTCGGGCAACTCCCGCACGCGCCCTGGTAGTGGACGCGCAGCTCGTTACCCTCGAGGCCGACGATGTAGAGGTCACCGCCATCGCCCTGAAGATAGGGCCGGACGCGCTCGTCCAGCAAGTCGCTGATCGCCCGCAGCTTGTCGCGGTCCGCGTCGGACAGATTGGGATCGTCCAGCAATGCGGCGCCGGCGCTGCCGTAGCTCGCCGACTGCTCCTCGGCGGCGGCCGCTTCGCGAATCGGCACCGCCACCTTCTTCAGCAACGCCGACCAGTCGGCCTCGCCATCCTGGGTCACGGTGAGCCAGTGATCGACGTAGAACACGTTGGTCACGTGCTCATGCTCGAAGATCGCAGCCGCCAGCGGATCGTCCTTTGCGTCCTCGGCCGAGTCGTACGAATGCGCGACACCCCAGGTGAGCGGCTCCTTGAGGATGAACTTCATCGCGTTCGGATTCGGCGTGCGTTCGACTTCGGCGATCTTGGGCATTGGATAGAGCTAAGAGGAAATCGGCTCAGGCGCTCTGAGCAACGGGGTCGTTGTCACCTTCGGTGCTGACCACAGCCTGCGACTGCACGGCTGCATGCAGTGTGTGCCAGGGAAGGATGGCGCACTTCACGCGCGATGGCAGGTCCTTCACGCCGGCGAACACGGTGAGGCGGCCGAGATGGTTTGCATCCTTCGCCACGTCCAGGGTGCCGGTGGCCATGCCGCGGAACTCCCCGACCAGCCGCTCGGCATCGGCAACCGATTTGCCTTTGACGTTGGCGGTCATCATCGAAGCGGAAGCCTTGCAGATGGCGCACGACTGGCCTTCGAAAGCGACACTCTCGATCACATCGCCCGCCACCTTGAGATCGAGCCGGATGTGATCGCCGCAGAGCGGATTCAAGCCTTCCGATCGATGCGTGGCATCCGGCAGCTTGCCGTAGTTGCGCGGCTTGCGATTGTGATCGAGGATCACTTCCTGATAGAGCTGTTTGCTGTCGGTCATGAATTCAGCCCTCGCCGGGCCGCCCCAAGAGGGCTGGCCCCCTTGGGGGGAGAGGCCGCTAGGCCTGTCGGGGGGGATCTCATCTCACGCGAAGAGCTTCTGCACCTTGCGAATGGCCTCGACCAACACGTCCACTTCCTCGAGCTTGTTGTAGAACGCGAACGAGGCACGCGCGGTGGCGGGGATGCCGAAACGCCGCATGACCGGTTGGGCGCAATGATGGCCGGTACGCACGGCCACGCCTTCCTCGTTGAGCAGCGTGCCGACGTCGTGCGGATGGATGTCGTTCACGTAGAACGAGATCACGGCGGCCTTGTGCGGCGCCGTGCCGTAGATGCGCACGCCGTCCATCGCCCTCAAGCGATCGGTCGCGTACACCAGCAGGTCGTGTTCATGGGCAGCGATGCGCTCCAGCCCGATTCTGCGCACGTACTCCACTGCCTCACCGAGTGCGATGGCCTGGGCGATGGGCGGCGTGCCGGCCTCGAACTTGAACGGAATGGCGTTGTAGGTCGTCTTCTCGAAAGTGACGGACAGGATCATGTCGCCGCCACCGCGGAACGGCTTCATCTTCTCGAGCCATTCGGCCTTCCCGTACAGCACACCGATCCCGGTGGGTCCGAAGATCTTGTGCCCGGTGAAGGCGTAGAAATCGCAATCGAGTGCCTGCACGTCCACCGGCATGTGCTGCACCGCCTGCGCACCGTCGACCATGATCGGCACGCCATGACGGTGGGCGATGTCGATCATTTCCTTGACCGGGTTGATCGTGCCGAGCGCGTTCGATACGTGAGTAACCGACACGAACTTCGTGCGCGGAGAAAACAGCTTCTCGTAGGCCTCGAGGATCAGCGCACCGCTGTCGTCGATGGGAGCCACCTTGAGTTTCGCGCCGCGCTCCTCGCACAGCATCTGCCAGGGCACGATGTTGGCGTGATGCTCGAGGTGGGTGATGATGATCTCGTCACCCTCGCTCACGAACGCTCTGCCGAAACCGTGCGCCACCAGGTTGATGGAGTCGGTGACGTTCGACGTGAAGATGATCTCGCGATCTTCCTTCGCATTCAGGAAGTGCTGAATCTGCCTGCGGGCATGCTCGTACGCGTTGGTCGCCGTCTCCGACAGCGTATGCACGCCGCGATGGATGTTCGCGTGCTCGTGGGTCTGATAGCGCACCAGGCGATCGATCACCTGCTGCGGCATCTGGCTGCTCGCACCGTTGTCGAGGTACACCAGCGGCTTGCCGTGCGGGTGCACGTTGGCGAGGATCGGGAAATCCGCGCGATAGCGATCCACGTCGAAAGTGGAGGTCGGCTCGGGTGTCTTGAGAGCGTTGGCTGCGGTCATGAGGCGAGTTCCTTCGCGCCGGTCTGCTCCAGCACGGTGGCGCGCAACTGCGCCGCCAGCGAGGGCAACGGGATGCGGTTCACGATGTCGGCCGCGAATGCGTAAGTGAGGAGGTTGCGCGCCGCGGTGTCGTCCAGACCACGGCTGCGCAGATAGAACACTTCTTCGGCTTCGAGCTGCCCGACGGTGGCGCCGTGCGAGCATTTCACGTCGTCGGCGAAGATCTCGAGCTGCGGCTTGGTGTCGACGTGTGCCTTGTCCGACAGCAGGAGGTTGCGGCTCTCCTGACCGGAGTCGGTCCGTTGCGCGTTCTCGCGCACCAGCACGCGCCCGTTGAATACGGCGTGTGCACCACCGCCGGCCACGCACTTGTGCAGTTGCCGGCTGGTGCCGTGCGGCAAGGCGTGATCGATGAAGCTGTGGGTATCCGCAAGCTGACGCCCGGCGATCAACGCGAGGCCGTCCAGATGGCATTGCGCGCCAGGACCGGCCTGCACCACGTTCAGGTTCTGTCGCGATATGCGCGCGCCCAGCGCGATACTGTTCGACCGGTACCGCCCATCGCGTTCGATGCGCACGGCACTCGTGGCAACGTGGAATGCCGCCTTGCTGTCGCGCTGCAGCTTCACGTGGTGCACGAACGCATTGGGCGCCACGACGATCTCGCTCACGGCGTTCACGCAGTACGCACCATCGTGCAGCGTCACGAAGTCCTCGACCAGCGTGACTTCAGCGCCGGCTTCAGCCGCCACCAGCACGCGCGGATGCATCGCTACGTCCTTCTGCGTGCTGACGAACAGCACGTGCACCGGCTCGGCAATCCTGCTGCCGGCACGGGCAACGACGGTCGCGCCATCCTGGAGGTAAGCCGTGTTCAAGGCGACGAACAGGTCTCGCTGAAAGTCCGCGAGGTGCCCGAGCTGCGCTTCCACGATCGCTGTACTACGCTCTATGCCAACCGCGAGCGGCGCCGCGAACAACGGCCCATCGGACGCCGGCAGCGCCGACAGCTTCGGCGCGAACCGACCGTCGACGAACACCAGCCGAACGCTCGCCTCCGGCACGATCCAGGGCGCCAGCCGAGCGGCCTCGAGCAGAGGCCCATCGGCCGAACGGAAAGCGAGGCGGTACAACGGCGACAGATCCGTGAAGCGCCAGTCCTCGTCGCGCACGGTCGGCACGGCAAGCGCGTTAGCGCGCTCCAGCGCCGCAGCGCGCAGGCGATTGACCCAGGTCAGCGAACCGGCGGGGACTGCGGCCTGGCCCGCGAGCAGGCTGTCGCGGAACGCGGTGCTGGCGGCTTCCATCACGCTGCCTGGCGCGCCTCGGCAGCGACCCAGTCGTAGCCGCGCGATTCCAGCTCGAGTGCGAGTTCCTTGCCGCCAGTCTTGATGATGCGGCCGCCTTCCATCACGTGCACGTAGTCGGGCACGATGTAGTTGAGCAGTCGCTGGTAGTGCGTGACCAGCACGATTCCGTTGGCGGACGTGCGCAGTGCATTGACGCCACCGGCCACGACCCGCAAGGCGTCGATGTCGAGCCCGGAATCGGTCTCGTCGAGAACGGCGAGCTTCGGTTCCAGCAAGGCCATCTGCAGGATCTCGTTGCGTTTCTTCTCGCCGCCGGAAAACCCTTCGTTGACGCTGCGATCGAGGAATGCCGGATCCATCTCGAGCAGCTTCATCTTCTCGCGCACGAAATCGTCGAACTCGAGCGGGTCGAGTTCGTCCTTGCCGCGGGCCCCTTGCACCGTGTTGTAGGTCAGGCGCAGGAACTGGCTATTGGCGACCCCCGGCACTTCCACCGGATACTGGAAGCCCAGGAACAACCCGGCACGCGCCCGCTCTTCCGGAGCCTGGGCGAACAGATCGGTGCCGTCGAAGCTCGCCGAACCGCCGGTCACCTCGTAGGACGGATGACCCGCGAGCACCTTCGCGAACGTGCTCTTGCCCGAGCCGTTCGGACCCATGATCGCGTGCACTTCGCCGGCGCGCACCGTGAAGTCGATGCCCTTAAGGATCGGCGTGCCGCCGATCGAGGCCGAGAGGTTCTTCACTTCCAGCAGCACTCTGGCTCCGGCTTCGATCATCCGACGCTTCCTTCGAGCTTCAGGCCGAGCAGCCTTCCGGCTTCCACGGCGAATTCCATGGGCAGTTGCGTGAAGACGTCCTTCACGAAACCGTTGATGATCATCGACACCGCTTCCTCGTTGCCGATGCCGCGGCTCGCGAAATAGAAGAGCTGGTCCTCACCGATCTTCGACGTGGTCGCCTCGTGCTCCACCTTCGCCGTGTTGTTCTGCACCTGGATGTAGGGGAAGGTGTTCGCGCCGCAGCGATCGCCGATCAGCATCGAGTCGCACTGCGAGAAATTGCGCGCACCCTCGGCCTTCGGTCCGATCTTCACCAGGCCGCGGTAGGAGTTGTTCGACTGGCCGGCGGAAATGCCCTTGGAGATGATGGTGCTGCGGGTGTTCTTCCCGATGTGGACCATCTTCGTCCCGGTATCGGCCTGCTGCTTGTGGTTGGTCAGCGCCACGGAATAGAACTCGCCCACCGAGTTGTCGCCCAGCAGCACACAGGACGGATACTTCCACGTGATCGCGGAGCCGGTTTCCACCTGCGTCCAGCTGATGCGCGAATTGACACCCTTGCACAGCCCGCGCTTGGTGACGAAGTTGTAGATGCCACCGACACCGTTCGCGTCGCCGGCGTACCAGTTCTGCACGGTCGAGTACTTGATGTCCGCACGATCGAGAGCAACCAGTTCCACCACCGCCGCGTGCAGCTGGTTGGTGTCGAACTGTGGCGCCGTACAGCCTTCGAGATAGCTCACCGACGCGCCCTCTTCGGCGACGATCAGCGTGCGTTCGAACTGGCCGGATTCCTGGGTGTTGATGCGGAAGTAGGTGGAGAGCTCCATCGGGCATTTGACGCCCTTGGGAATGAAACAGAACGAGCCGTCCGTGAACACGGCGGAATTGAGCGCTGCGTAGAAGTTATCCCCTGCCGGCACCACCGTGCCGAGGTACTTGCGCACCAGTTCCGGGTGTTCCTGCACGGCTTCCGAGAACGAACAGAAGATCACCCCGACGTCGGCGAGCTTCTTCTTGTAAGTGGTGGTGACCGACACGCTGTCGAAGATCACGTCCACCGCCACACCGGCGAGCGCGGCCTGTTCGTGCATCGGTACGCCGAGCTTCTCGAAGGTGCGCAGCAGCTCCGGATCGACCTCGTCCATGGACGCGAGCTTCTTCCTCGGCTTCGGCGCCGAGTAGTAGCTGATCGCCTGGAAATCGATCTTGGGGTAGTGCACGTTCGGCCACGCGGGCTCGGTCATCGTGAGCCAGTGGCGGTAAGCCTGGAGGCGGAACTCGAGCAGCCAGTCCGGCTCGTTCTTCTTGTGCGAGATCAACCGGATGACGTCCTCGCTCAACCCGCGCGCGACGGTGTCCGACTCGATGTCGGTCACGAACCCGTGCTTGTAGGGCTGATCGATCAGGTTCTGCAGGACCGCGCTCATCGCTTCCGTTCCGTGCCCTAGACGTTGAAGCTCTCGCCGCAGCCGCACTGGCTCTTGGCGTTGGGGTTCTCGACCTTGAAGACTTCCTTGAAACCGTCGCGGACGAAATCAAGGGTCGAGCCATCCAGGACACGCAGTGCCTCCTGGTCCACCACGACCTTTGCGTCGTGGGCTTCGAACAGCTGGTCGCCGGTGCCCACCTCCTCCGCCACGTCGAAGGTGTAGGCGAGTCCGGAACAGCCCACCTTGCGCACGCCGAGGCGCAGACCCATGCCGCCGCGTTTGCCCACGATGGAGTTGCGGATGTGCTTCGCCGCGCTTTCGGTCAACGTGATCGCCACTGTTGCTGCCTCCTCGAGTCTGCCCATCAAGCCGATACCGCCGGCTCCTTGCCCTGGTCGCAGCGCGAGCCACGGCGTTCGGGCATTTCCACCACCTGCGGCTGTTTCGCCGGATCGCGCTGTTCCGCCACGAGCTGCGCCAGCGTCACCGCCTGCAGGTAATCGAAGATATGGGTGTTGAGCCGCGTCCAAAGGTCGTGGGTGAGACATTTGCGGTCGTCGTGACAGTTTTCCTTGCCGCCGCACTGGGTTGCGTCGATCGGCTCGTCGACCGCCAGGATGACGTCGGCCACCGAGACGTCCGCGGTCTTCTTGGCGAGCGTGTAGCCGCCCCCCGGCCCGCGGGTGCTGTTGACCAGACCCTGGCGGCGCAGCCGCCCGAACAGCTGCTCCAGGTAGGAGAGCGAGATCTTCTGCCGCTCGCTGATGTCGGCCAGCGTGACGGGGCCCTGGCCGTCGCGCAGCGCGAGATCGATCATGGCGGTGACTGCAAAACGGCCCTTAGTGGTGAGTCGCATGGCGCCCTCGTGTGGATTGAACCTCAGGAATCTGCTGCTGCCCTTGTGCGCCCCTCGACGCTTCAGACGGGTACCTGATTATTTTGGTCAAGTATAAAAGTGCCCGACCGTTTCAGTCAACAATGCGGTTGAGGTAGGCCGGGTCGAACTTGTCGGCGGTGGCTTTGGAATCCTCCACGTGGCCACCGAGGCGCTCGATCTCGGACCGCAGCGCCCCGATCTGCTTTTCCTGGACGGCCATATGATCGATCAGGCCATGAATGGCCTTCACCATGGGGTCGTTCATGTCGGCCCCGACGGCATAGGCTGAAAATCCCATCTTTTCAGCACGTTGTTCGCGCGTCTGGCCTTCGCCGGACTCGATGATCCGGGCCGGAATGCCCACCGCGGTGCTGCCCGCCGGCACGTCGCGGACCACCACGGCATTCGATCCGATCTTGGCGTTATCGCCCACGGTGATGGGACCCAGGACCTTGGCGCCGGCCCCGATCACCACGCCTTCACCCAGGGTCGGGTGGCGTTTGCCCTTGTTCCAGGAAGTGCCACCCAAGGTAACGCCGTGATACAGGGTGCAATCGTCGCCGATCTCCGCCGTCTCGCCGATAACGATCCCCATTCCGTGGTCAATGAAGAACCGGCGGCCGATGCGCGCACCCGGATGAATCTCGATACCGGTCAGCCAGCGGGCGATCGCCGACACCCAGCGGGCCAGCCAGAGCAGCTTCCACATCCACAGGCGATGGGCTACGCGATGGAACAGCAGCGCATGGAAGCCCGGGTAACAGGTGACGACCTCCCACGCTGACCGTGCCGCGGGGTCGCGGTCGAACACCACCCGGATCTCTTCTCTCACCTTGGCCAGCATCGTCGTTCCAGTCGCACCTCGCGTGAACCGGTCACGTTACTGAAACCCCAGTGTTTCGGTCAACTTCTCCGGGACTTCGACACCTTGTTGAGGAGTCCGCGAAGGATCCGCACCTCCTCCTGGTCCACCCGGGCCTTGGCGATCAGGCGGCGCAGGCGCGGCAGCAGGCGCTTCGGGTTCTCGGGGTCGAAGAAGCCGATGTTCGCCAGCACCTCTTCCAGATGAGCGTGCAGATGCTCCAGATCGTCGAACGTCGGCCTGGCAGCCGCTTCGACTTCGGGTACGAAATCACCCAACGCGGCGAGGCGCACTTCGTAGGCGAACACCTGGACGGCCTGCGCCAGATTGAGCGACGTGTAGTCGGGATTCGCAGGAATGTGCGCGAGCAACGAACACTTGCGCACTTCGTCGACCGTGAGCCCGTTCGCTTCGGTGCCGAAGACCAGGGCTACGTCGCCAGAACCCGCATCTTCCATCGCGCGCGCCGCGGCGGCGCGACAGGTCACCAGTTCCGGCGCCATCTCATAGGTGTGGCTCACCGTGGCGATGGCGAGCACCGTGCCGGCGAGCGCCTCGTCGAGCGACCCGACCACTCGCGCCGCGCCGAGCACGTCGAGCGCGTTCGATGACAGCGCATCGGCTTGCGCGTCGGGGAAGCGCTTCGGATTCACCAGGACTAGCCGCTTGAGACCCATCGTCTTCATTGCGCGCGCGGTCGCACCGATGTTGCCGGGATGGGTCGTGTGCGAAAGCACGACGCGCACGCGTGCGAGCCGGTCAATCACGGTTGCGCCCGCCGGGATCGGGAGTTCGATCGGCTAGAATGCGCGTCTTTCGCCATTGCGCCGCGCCCACCATGCATCACATGCTCAATATCGCGGTGAAGGCCGCGCGCCGCGCCGGCAGCATCATCGCGCGCGCGTCGGACAACCTCGACATCCTCACTGTCCGCCACAAGTCCCTGAACGACCTCGTCTCGGAAGTCGACAAGGCGGCCGAAGAGGCGATCATCGACACGTTGAGGACCGCCTATCCCGATCACGCGTTCCTCGGAGAGGAAAGCGGCGCTTCGGGCGAATCGGACCACGTGTGGATCATCGATCCGCTCGACGGCACCACCAATTTCCTGCACGGTTTTCCGGTCTACTGCGTGTCGATCGCAATGACCTTGAAGGGCGTGCTGACCCATGGGGTCATCTTCGACCCGGTGCGTAACGATCTCTTCACCTCCTCGCGCGGCAGCGGTGCGTTTCTCAACGACCGCCGCCTGCGGGTCTCCAAACGCGAGAAGCTCATCGACACGCTGATCGGCACCGGTTTTCCGTTCCGCATCCAGGAACATACCGACGCCTACGTCGCGATGATGAAGGACTTCATGCACAAGACGGCAGGCATCCGTCGTCCGGGTGCGGCTGCGCTCGATCTCGCGAACGTCGCTGCCGGACGCCTCGATGGTTTCTGGGAAATCGGGCTTTCGCCTTGGGACATGGCGGCGGGCGCGCTGATGATCCAGGAAGCGGGTGGGCTCGTCGGTGACCTGCAAGGCAACGAGGGCTATCTGGAGAAGGGCATGATCGTGGCGGCCAGCCCGAAGATATTCCCGCAGATGCTGAGCGTGATCGGCAGCCATCTCACGCCGGCCTTGCGAGCAACTCCACCCGGCTGAGGTCGGCGAGGCCCGATCGTACGGCAGTCAGGACTTGCGGTCGATCCGGGCGAGCAGCTGCTGCAACTCCGCCTTGTCGGCGAAGGCGGGGCTGTTGCTCACCAGCCAGTTCAACTGCTCGCGGGCCTTGGCTGTATGGCCTGCCGACAGATAGAGCTTGGCGAGATTCAGGCGGAACGGCCCTGCCTCGGGGGCGGCGGCCACCACCTGCTGCTGCAACTCGATTGCCTTGTCCAACTGATTCTCGCTGGCATAGGCGAGCGCGAGCGTGTCCATGAGCGCCGGGTTCTGCGGCGAGACCTTCAAGGCGCGCAGCGCAAACGCGGATGCGCCCGGCCGCCCCTGCTGCACCAGCACCCAGGCCACGTTGTTGAGGCCTTGGGCGTCCTCAGCATCGCGTTCGACGACCATGCGGTAGTAGCGCTCGGCGAGCGGCCAATCCTTTGCCGCGACGGCGCGATCGCCGAGGTACTGCGGGAACGAGACGTCGGTCGGATGCTGGCCGAGCCACGTCGATGCAAGGCGGTCGGCTTCGGCATTCTTCTTCTGCGCCAGCAGGACCTGATGCAGACGCCGCGCCGCTTCGTCAGGCTTTTCCTTGGTGACCGCCGTGCGCAACATCCTCTCGGCGGCCGGAAGATCGCCGCGCAGCACCTCGAGCTCACCTTCCATGAGAAATCCGGCGGCCTCGTTCGGATGGCGCTTCTGATGGTCCCGAACGAGTGCCTGTGCCTGGACCAGATCCTTGTCGAGCGCTGCGAGACTGACGGCGACGCGCAGAACCTGCACGGACTCCGGCGCGATGATGCTCGCCCGTCGCACCGCAGCTCTCGCCCCGGTGAGATCCTTCGCGCGCACGTGGATATCCACCATCTTGAGATGCGGCGCCGCCGACTTCGGCAGCATCGCTGCGAGGCGCCCATAGGTGATGAGGGCCTGCTGGGTCTCGCCGCTGGCGGCTTGCGACTGGCCGAGGCGATCGAGAAACTCGACATCTTCCGGCCACACAGCCACGGCCGCCTGCGCGACGGTGACCGCCGCCTTGAACTCGCGCCGGCTGACGTAGTGATCGATGAGAATCAGGCGGGGCCCCCGATTGCTGGGATGGGCCGTGATGGCCTGGTTCAGCAGTTTGGCAGCCTCCGCCGCGCCGCCTTCGCGCGCGTGGATCTCGGCCAGCGCGAGCAGCGCCTGCAGTTGATTGGGGTCCTTGGCGAGCAGCGCCTGAAAGCGCCCCTTCGCGGCATCGCGCCGACCCTGGGCGAGGTCGATGCCCGCCAGCGCCGCGATGGCCGCATAGTGCTGCGGGTCCTTTTGGAGTGCGCGTTCGAAATGGGCGCGCGCGCTATCGATCTTGCCGCGGCGCAGTTCGATACGACCGCGCAGCTCGTGCGGCAGTGCGCTGTCAGGCTGGTCGCGCGCGACCACCTCCACCGCCGCCGCCGCTCGATCCAGTTCGCCGCGGGCCAGCAAGGCGCTGACGAGCGCGAGGGCAGCCGTGGGATTGTTCGCTTGCCGGGCAACGGACTGCAGTTCCACGATCGCTGCGTCGGACGGATCCCGATAGGCCTGGGTGACCGCCTTGGCCATCGCGACACCTTCGTTCTTGGGCAACAGCTTCATCGCGCGCGCATAGAGCGCATCCGCTGCCTTGGCATCGTCCGTCATGAGACGTGCCTGAGCCATGAGGATCAGCGCCTCGACCGGCGCGTTACCCCCTTCCACGAGAGGCCGCAAGGCTTCGAGCGCCTTGCCGTACTGGCCGGATACCACGTAGGCCCGACCGAGCAGCACCCGCGGAGCCGCCGCCTGGGGCGCCAGGGCGGACGCGCGCAACAACAACGCCTCCGCCTGGGCGGGCGACTTGAGGTCGATCTCCGCAGCGCCGGCCAGTTGCAGCAGCGACACGTTGCTGGTGCCGCGCCCGATGAGTTCGCCGGTCAGCTCGCGCGTGCGCTTCACTTCACCCCGCAGGTAGGCAAGCTTCGCTTCGTAGAAACGCGTCTGGGGATTGTTCGGCAGGACCTCGCGCATGGCCTTCCATTGCGTCTCTGCGGCCACCATGTCGGGCGGCGACAGGTAGGCGGAGATCAACGCCGCGTGCGCCGAGACGGAATCGGGCTTGAGTTGCAGCGCCTTGCGGAAGGCCTCGATCGCCTGGGACCGTTCGCCCGCGGTCTCCGCGAGCTGCCCCTTGAGGATCCACGCCTGGACGTTGTCGGGCGCCTTGACGATGATCCGGTCGACCATCTCGGCCGCGCGGGTCACATTGCCGCGCACTGCCGTGAGGTTGGTGGCCATCAGCAGTGCAGGCACATGGCCTGGAACGCGTTCCAGGGCGGCTGCCACTGCCAGATCGGCCTCGCGCAGCGATCCCTGGGACTGATAGGCGGACGCGATCGTCGTCTTCAGCTCAGCAGTCGGCAGCTTCTCCGTGAACTCGGTCTCGCCGTAGGTATCGGTCAGCTTGCGGTACTTCTGCTGGACCAGCAGCGCGCGCGCCAGTTGCGGCACGACTTCCTCGGCCGGGTGCTTGAGGCGCAATGCCCGCTCGAGCTCGATCTCCGCACCGGCTGCGTCGCCCGATTCGAGCAGTGCACGGCCCAGGAGATACCGTGCCTCGGGCCCTTCGTCACCCTGCTGCAGCAGGTTCTTGAGTTCGATGGTCGCCGTGGAGGCCTGCCCTGATTCCAGATGCTGCCGGGCCGACTGCAGGGTCCCGGCTTCGTTCACCCGGTCGCAACCGGCGGCGAGCAACACCAAGCCGATTGCAAGTGTGCGGAAGTCGAATGTGCGCGCGCCTTCGAGGGTTGATGGGACCAACGGCAACTCCTGGTTGTTAGGTCGATCGTCCATTATGGGAGATCGTGACTCGCAATGCCCGTACCATGCCCGAGCATTCCGACCGCCCCGGCAAGGGACGGCGCAAAAAACAGCGGCCCGCGGCGCTGAATCGCCGCGGGCCGCTTCGAACGACCTGCTTGAATGCTGACGGTGCTGTCAGGTCACTTCTTCTTGCGGCGCGCCGCCCATCCACCGCCCAACAGGGCCAGACCCGCCAGCGCCAGGCTGGAAGGTTCCGGCACCCGACCGGGATCGCCTCCAGTCGCCGCCGCGCAAATGATGGCCTCTAGCTGAGCTTCCACCGTGACGTCGGTCAAGGGACCCGAGATGAAACCACCGCCCGTGTTCTGATAGGTGGTGCCACCGACCGTGCCGCCCACTGCCATGGCCTGGAACAGCGGGGACACCGCAGCCGTCACCGGATCGTCAGCGACCCACGCGAACAGCAAAATGCCGGCGTTCTTCGCGGCGGTGTTGGCCACCAGGGCAGCGGCGTAGTCATCTGCCGCGACTGGCGTGCCGTTCTCGGTCCCTTCGTCGCCGATCGTCACGATCGCCCGGAAGTAGTTCTGGCCAGGCAGTGCGTCGTTGTTCCACTGGTAGTGATTCACGAGGTCCGTGACCACCGGACCGTTGTCCTCGATGTGGTTGGTCACCACGACGCGGGGCGGATCCCCCGGCGCAGTGGGCAGAGCATCGATGTACCCCGTTACGGACTCGTTGAACGTCGTTCCGCTGATTCCGTCAATGCCGAAGAAGCGCGCACGGACATAGCAGTCGATCTGCGGGCAGTCCAGGTTACGGATCGCTTCCGCGGCGCGCAGGCCGATGGACGCGATGTCGTCGGTCATGCTTGCGCTGGTGTCGATGGCAAACACGATATCCAGGATGCTGGTGGCCGTTGCCTGGCTCACAGCATCCCCGCCGATGATCAGTACGGCATTACTGGACATCGGCATGGCTGTCGCGGCTGCGAACGCTGCGATCGTTGTGATTTTCGATAGCCTCAAGACTGTCTCCCTCTTGTTGTGTGGTCGGCGGCGCAGACCGGAAGCGGAACCCGGCAACCTTTGAGCACGCGGCATGCCATGATTTTTTTCATCATTAGAACAATTACATAAGAACGCTATCTCGAACAAAAATCGAAATGTTGTAAAGATTTTCAACGCGCTGGCCGCGGCCGTAGCGGCCACCTCGAGCAGCCCGCTCGAGGGCGCACTGCCCGGCGCGAATACCACCGAGCCACACCACCGTTCGCGGCGATCCACACCTCACCGCCGATTCGCCCACCTTGAAGTAAGGTGGTGGCTCCCATAGAGTGATCCGATGGAGAATGCCCGGATCCACCTTCACGGCGAGGCACTCGATGCCCGCGGGATCAGCGGGCGGACGCATCGTCGAGTCGAACGAGTCATCGTTCGCGACCGCTTTTGCTGGGGCGAAGCAGCGCCAGGAACATCGATGTCGCGCGCAGTACGCGATCACGACGGAACTTGATCCGCTGCATCGCCATACCGGGAGAGCGCCGCATGCCCTCCTCGCACTCGGCATCAGGGCGGGCCGCGCCCGCCCGGCGCCCGCATTGGGCAACGGCGCTGGTACATTCAACCGCCGCGTGTCCCGAGGCAGCTACCAATCGTTGACCGCATGAACACACCAGTCCACCCGCCTGAACACGCTGGCCACACCAAGATGATGCAGCAGTACCTGCGCATCAAGGCTCAGCACCCGGACATGCTGCTGTTCTACCGCATGGGCGACTTCTACGAGTTGTTCTTCGAGGACGCCGAGCGCGCCGCGAAGCTGCTCGACATCACGCTCACCCGGCGCGGCGCCTCGGCGGGCGAGCCGATCAAGATGGCCGGCGTGCCCTACCACGCCGTCGAGCAGTACCTCGCGAAGCTGGTGAAGCTCGGCGAATCGGTCGCGATCTGCGAGCAGATCGGCGACCCGGCCACGTCCAAGGGCCCGGTCGAACGCCAGGTGCAGCGCGTCGTGACACCCGGCACGTTGACCGACGCGGCACTGCTGGACGACCGGCGCGACAATGTGTTGCTGGCGCTGGCACGCGCGAAGGGCGTTCTCGGACTCGCCTGGCTCTCCTTGAGTTCGGGCCGATTGCGAGTCCTGGAAACTACACCCACCGAACTCGCGTCGGAGCTATCGCGCCTCGCCCCGGCGGAGATCGTGTTCGCGGACGACGACGGCAGCCCGACCCTCGACGGCGCCGGCATCGCCTTGAAGCGGTTGCCGCCGTGGCAGTTCGACGTGGACAGCGGCCGTCGGCTGTTGTGCGAGCAGTTCGGCACTCGCGACCTCGCCGGATTCGGCGCCGACGAACTCGGTCCGGCACTGGGCGCGGCGGGAGCCCTCCTCCAATACGCCCGCACGACCCAGGGTGCGACTCTCGCTCACGTGCGCGAACTGGGTGTCGAGCAATCGGACGATGTGGTGGTTCTCGACCCCGCAACGCGGCGCAATCTGGAGATCTCCGAAACGCTGCGAGGCGAACCCGCACCGACCCTGCTTTCAGTGCTGGACCATTGTGCGACCAGCATGGGCAGCCGCCTGATGCGCCATTGGCTGCATCACCCGTTGCGCGACCGGATGGTGCTGCGCGGACGGCTGGCAGCCGTCGCCGCGCTGCGCGAAGGTCCGGGCGAAGCTCTGCGCACGGTGCTGCGCGAGTGTGCCGACGTTGAACGCATCACCGCCCGCGTCGCTCTGAAGAGCGCCCGACCGCGCGACCTGTCCGGGCTGCGCGACACGCTCGCCCGTGCCCCGGAGATCACCGCGCTGCTCGCACCGAGCGACACGCCGCGCGTCTCCCGCCTCGCGAGCGCACTGCACGTCGACCCCGCGATCACCGAACGCCTGCAGCGCACGCTGCTGGACACCCCGGCAGCCACCATTCGCGACGGCGGCGTGATCGCCGATGGATTCGACACCGACCTCGACGAGTTGCGCTCGCTGCAGAACGACAGCGGCACCTTCCTGCTGCAACTCGAGACGCGCGAGCGGGAGCGTACCGGCATCGCGAATCTCAAGGTCGAGTACAACCGCGTGCACGGCTTCTACATCGAGGTCACCAACGCCAATGCCGACAAGGTGCCCGACGACTATCGCCGTCGCCAGACTCTAAAGAACGCCGAGCGCTACATCACGCCCGAACTGAAGGCGTTCGAGGACAAGGCGCTCTCCGCCCAGGATCGTGCGCTCGCCCGCGAGAAGCTGTTGTACGAAGAACTGCTGGAATGGCTGGCCCCGCACATCGTGGTCCTGCAGGCGACTGCCGCCGCCCTCGGCGAACTCGACGTCCTCGCCACCTTCGGCGAGCGCGCGCAGGTCCTGGGCCTGGTCGCGCCCGATCTCGTCGAGGACGACGGACTGGAGATCGAAGCGGGTCGCCATCCGGTCGTCGAGCGCCAGGTGGAGAATTTCGTCCCGAACGACACCCGCCTGCACGACGCGCGGCGCATGCTGCTCATCACCGGCCCCAACATGGGCGGCAAGTCCACCTACATGCGGCAGGTGGCACTCATCACACTGCTCGCCCACTGCGGCAGCTTCGTGCCGGCGACCCGCGCCCGCATCGGACCGATCGATCGCATCTTCACCCGCATCGGTGCCGCGGACGACCTGGCCGGCGGCCGTTCCACCTTCATGGTGGAGATGACGGAAGCGGCGAACATCCTGCACAACGCGACGGAACGCTCGCTCGTGCTCATGGACGAAGTGGGCCGCGGCACATCGACCTTCGATGGCCTCGCACTGGCATGGGCCATCGCCCGCCACCTGGTCGAGAAGAACCGTGCCCTCAGCCTGTTCGCCACGCACTACTTCGAGCTGACCCGCCTCGCAGAGGACTATCGCGAAGTCGCCAACGTGCATCTCGACGCCGTCGAACACAAGGACCGCATCGTGTTCCTGCACGCGGTGGAGGAAGGACCAGCGTCGCAAAGCTACGGGTTGCAGGTCGCACAGCTCGCCGGCGTGCCCGGCGCCGTCATCCGCAGCGCGCGCCGGAAACTCGCTGATCTGGAATCGGCGGCCAGCCCGCAAGGCGATCTGTTCTTCGGTGCACCGCCGAACGTCTCGTCCGAGACGACGACCGGGCCGGACGCCCAGCCCTTGCTTGCACGCCTCGCAGCCATCGACCCCGACGGTCTCGCACCGCGCGAAGCCCTGGAACTGCTCTACGAACTCAAGCGCCTGGCGGGTGATGCGCCGTAGCCTGGCCGCAGTAGCCCTACTGGCCGGATGCACCCTGTCGGCCGCCGAATCCTTCACCTTCGCGGCACTGGGCGACGCCCCATACAACTGGAATGAGCGCGATGCCATGGTCCGGATGCTCGACGGCTTCAGCCGCGAGAGTCTCGCCTTCGCGGTGCACATTGGTGATATCAAGAGCGGCCACAGCGACTGCAGCGACGCGACCTACTCCGATCGCCTGAAGCTGCTGGACGACACGCCTGTTCCCCTGATCCTGATCCCCGGCGACAACGACTGGACCGACTGCAATCGCATTACCAGCGGCGGCTGGGTGCCGGAAGAACGGCTCGCGAAGCTGCGGGAAATGTTCTTCACCCGACCCGAATCTCTCGGCAGGCAACGCATGGCACTCGAGCGCCAGCCCGTCATCGAGGCCGGTTGTTGCCCGGAGAACGTCCGGTGGTGGCACATCGGCATTCTGTTCGTCGGCCTGCACATAGTGGGTTCAGCGAACAATCGGGGCTCCGGCCAGGACCCGACGCCGGAGTTCGCGGCCCGCAATTCGGCCAATATCCAGTGGCTCAAAGAGAGCTTTGCGATGGCGCACACCCGAGGCTCCGCAGGAATAGTCCTGTTCATCCACGCGAACGCGAACATCGAACGCATACCTCGATTCCACCGCGCGTACGTCGATGTACTCGAACTCCTGAAGGACGAGACGGTCCTGTTCGGCCGGCCCGTGCTATTGGTACATGGCGACACGCATCGCTTCCGGCTTGACCGGCCGTGGTGGCAGGCCAAGACGAGCGCAGGCATTCCGAACCTTCAGCGCGTGGAAGTTCCGGGCTCACCGACCGTGGCCTGGGTGCCGGTCCACGTGGATCCAAAGTCGTCCGATATCTTCACCGTAATGGCTCCGAGGTTGGCACCAGCACCGGCGAGATAGGGCATCACCGGCTCGCGCGTGCGCCAGGTCAGTTCACTTTGGCGAACCACTCCGCTGTCTGCTCGTCCGCGGGAAAGAACAGCTCGAGCCTCAAATTCTGCAGCGAGACGTCGAGTGGCGTGCCGACCGTCGCGATGATCGAAAATAGGCAGAGGCGAGTCTCGCCGCGAACGAATCGGATCACCAGCGTGGGCGGCAGGTGCTGTTCGAGATGCAGGGTTCGATCGATCGCGGCGACGTCGGGCAGTTTCAGCACCGCGTCGAGCAGACCGGCCGCTGCGCTGCCGGGACCATCCGCCATCGCCTCGGCCCGCAGGCGGAGCACTGACCATGCCGCCACTTCCGACCAGTTCTCGACCGCCGGTCGCAATCCATCCGGCCGGAGCACGATCTCGATCGCGTTGACCGGGCCTTGACCCAGCAAGGCTTCGGGTGCAAGTCCGCTCAGAAAACCGAGCAGCGAACCCAGACGCGCGTTGGCTCGGATAATATTGTGGGCCTCGTCCACGACCAGTGCCGGATAGGGTTCCTGCTGTTTCAGCAGATGCTCGATGGCGCGATCGATCGGCCGCATGTCGGGCGCGTCGAAGGCGCGTTCCGCGTAGACCGGGGCGAATCCCGCTGACAGCAGCATCGCGTTCTGCTGATGCAGGGGCACGTTGAGCGCCGCGGCCAGGTGCAGCACCGTGTCGCGGCTCGGGCGGCTGCGTCCCGATTCGAGAAAGCTCAGGTGCCTCTGCGAAACACCGCACGTGAGCGATAGGTCGAGCTGGCTCGTGCCGCGCGCGTGGCGCCACTCGCGCAGCATCGGGCCGAATCCGGCCGTGGGTGTGGTTCGGTTGGCTGTGTTGGTTTTCATGACGTCATTGTCCTACCCGGCGCGGCGGCCGCGCCATTACCTCCCAGGTAATTGCGGGGGCGCAACGGGGATTCGAAGATGGCATCGCAGTCCCAACCCAACACAGGAGAACATCATGTCGCATGCCAATTCGCAAACGCCGGATTCCCGCGCCTTCGATCACAAACCGTTGCCCTTCTACGTGGGTGCCATCGCCGATACCGTGGTCGGCGTCGGTCTGGTGTCGTTCGCAGAAGCCATCGCGCCGATGATTCTGCCGGACCACGCCAGCATCCTCGGCATCGCCGTCTCGTCGGTGTTGCGCTTCCTCGGCCTGTTCCTGCTCGTGTTCGCGCTCGATACTGTCGTGGTCGCCCGCTCCAGTGGTGCACTCGGTCGCTTTCGTTCGTGGATCGTCGCTGCCAACTGGGCGACAGTCGCTGCGGCCGTGCTGGTGCTCGGCCTGTGGCATGGATCCCTGTCGCTCCTCGGCATCGCCGCGGTAACTGCGATCGCGTTGGCCGTGGGTGTCTTTGCCTCCCTGCAGCAACGCGCCATCTGACTTCGAGTCAGGCGAACTTCACCAGGCAAGCGCCCGCATCGTCCTCGTTGTACTCGCCGCCCAGCAGGCTTGCGCGCGCCGCGTCAGCAGCCACCTGGGCGGCAACACGTCGGCGTGCGCACCGTTCTGACCTTGAGCAGGTCAGAGCATTCTCTTTGCCACTTCCTCCAGCATCACCTCGGTCGCTCCGCCACCGATGGCCTGAACGCGCGCATCGCGCGCCATGCGCTCGATCGCGCTCTCGCGCATGTAGCCCATGCCGCCGTGGAACTGCAGGCAGTCATACATCACTTCGTTCACCAATGTACCGGCGAGGGCCTTGATCATCGACACCTCCTTGGTGACCGACTGGCCCTGCGCGTCGCGCCAGGCCGTGTTGTAGATCAGCGCCTGCGCAGCCTCGACCTGCGCGGCGCGCATCGCGAGCCGATGCCGGATCGCCTGCTTGTCCCATAGGTTCGCGCCGAACGCCTTGCGATTGCGGACCCAGTCGAGGGTGATCTCGATCGCTTTCGCGGCCTCGCCCATGGCCTGGGCACCCAACACGATGCGCTCGTTCTGCAGGTTGCGCATCAGCGCGTGGAAGCCGCGGTTTTCTTCGCCCAGCAGGTTCTCCGCCGGAATGCGGCAACCGTCGAACACCAGCTCGGCCGTGTCGCTCGAAAGCCAGCCCTGCTTCTTGAGCGGACGGGCAACGCTGAATCCGGGCGCGCCCTTCTCGACGATGAACATCGACACCTGGTGGTTGCGCCCGCTCTCGCCGGTCTTCGCCGCGACGAAGTACACGTCGCCGTACACACCGTTGGTGATGAACATCTTGGCCCCGTTCAACACCCAATCGTTGCCGTCGCGCCGTGCCGTGGTCCGCATCGACGCGAGATCGGAGCCGGCATCGGGCTCGGTCATCGCCACCGCCGCAATCCGGCGCCCCGCGATGAAATCCGGCATGTAGCGTTCGATCTGTGCCTTCGAGCCCGCGTGCTGCAGATGCGGGCTCGCCATGTCGGTGTGCACCAGCACGGTGATCGCGAAGCCACCGTAGGTCGACCGGCCCAGTTCCTCGGCCAGCACCACCGTGGACAATGTGTCGAGACCGCTGCCGCCGTATTCCGGATCGTAGCGGATGCCGAACAGGCCGAGCTCGCCCATCTCTCGCAGGATCTCGCGCGGCACATAACCCTGCTCTTCCCACGCGTCGGCGTGCGGAAGGACACGCTCGGCGATGAAGCGACGCACGGTGTCACGCAACAGCTCGTGGTCGTGCGTGAAGAACGGCGAGCGGCGGTTGTCGAGCGGTGGACTGGCGGGGGCGTTCATCGGTGGCTCCTGGGCGTCGAGGGCGAACGATAGCGCAGTCAGCCGTCGGCGGCGCGCCAGAGATACCACGCCGCGACGCTGCGGTAGGGTGCCCAGCGCTCTCCATGTTCCGCGAGCTGCTTCGGCGTCACCGGGGCTCGGCGCCGGGCCATCCGGTCGAAACCGCTGCGCACGCCGAAATCGCCCACGGGAAGCACGTCGAGCCGGCCCAGGGTGAAGATCAGCATCATCTCGACCGTCCAGCGGCCCACACCCTTGATCGATGTCAGCCGCTCGATGATCGTTGCGTCGGAGAGGCGACTCAGGTCGCCACGACGCACCGGCACGACACCATCGCGCGCACCCGCGGCGATCGCCTGGATGTAGGACGATTTCTGCCGCGACAATCCGACACCTCGCAACGTGGCCTCGTCGGCGGCCAGGACCTCGTCTGGCGTGGGAAACGGCGAGGCCGGATACAGCGCCATGAAGCGGCCGAGAATCGCCTTGGCTGCGGTACCGTGAAGCTGCTGAAACATCACCGCCCGGACCAGGCTCTCGTAGGGTGAGCGCTTCCAGTACGGTGTCAGTCCGCATGGACCATGCGCAGCGACCAGGCGCGCCATGCGCGGATCGATCTCGGCGAGCCTGGCGGCTGCACGAGCGAGTTCGCCGGCGTGGCGCTGCGGTGTCATCGTTGTTTCCTCATCGGGCGGGACCGGTCCGCGATCGTGACCGGCTCTGCTCAAGCCTGCAAGATGGGTACATCCGTCGGCGCTCCCACCAAAGCGGCGAGACGACGCAGGTTGCCACGCACCTCGCGCCGGTACAGCCACCCGACGATCGGCGCCATGGGGCCGAACGGCATCGTCACCGAAATGCCCAGGACGACGCGGCAACCACCTGGGGTCGATTCCACGCGCCGAAATCCCTCTACTGCACCGTCGTCCGACCGAAACCGAAAGGCACGACCGGGGACGACGTCGGCAATGCGAGCCACCGTCCGGTGCACGCTGCCGAGGAATTTCAAGTCCTCGAACGTACGCGTGCCCTCCTGGACCAGTCCCGCTGGTTCGTGACGCATGCGCACGCCGCGGCGCCAGTCGGGATCGCGCCCGTAGTCGCCGACGATGTTCCACACAACCGCCGGGGCCACCGGCAGGTCGATCGAGACTTCATGGGAAAAGCTGCCGCTCAAGGGGAGGTCCTCCTGGGTTGGTACAGCGGGGTGCTGGGCCCGCCGGCGGGGCCGGCATGCCCGATTCTGTCTCGCCTACAAGTATCTTCATTTCAAGATAAAAGCCAAGATGCCTTCTTGTCAAGTAACTTGATATCGAGATACTATCGTTCCATGGAAAACCGCACGGACGCGGTCGATCACTTCATCGCCGCCTGGCGGGCGGAGCGGCCCGATCTCGATCTGCGCGCGATGGCAACCATCGGGCGTCTCGGGCGCACCACGGCCCTGGTACGCAAGTTGGTGGAAGGCGAACTGGCAACGTTCGATCTCGCCGTGGCCGATTTCGACGTACTCGCCACGTTGCGGCGCGCGGGCCCGCCCTATCGCGTGACGCCTACGCAGCTCTACAAGAGCCTGATGCTCACCTCGGGCACGATGACGAGCCGGCTCGACAATCTCGAGCAGCGCGGCCTCGTGGCGCGCGCCGACGACCCGGGCGATCGGCGCGGCATCCTGGTCACGCTCACGCCGGCCGGGCTGAAGCGCGTGGATGCTGCGGTCACTGCCCACGTCGCGAACGAAGCACGCATCCTGTCGGCGCTCACGCGGACGGAACAGACGGCGCTCGACGCCATCCTGCGCAAACTGCTGCTGAACCTGGATCCCGAGAGCGCGGTGGCGGACGAGGCGCCGCGTCGCGACAGGGTGGCGAGAGTGCGGCGGGGGAAGCGCCGGTAGTTCCGGCTCTTGCTCGCACCCCCATTCCAGCCTTCCCCCAGCAATGCTGGGGGAAGGAGCCCGCCAATTGGGTCGGAAAGATCGCCAATGCACTCCTTCCCCCGGCTGCGCCGGGGGAAGGCTGGGATGGGGGCAACAAAATCGCCACAGCCCCCCTAGCTAGGACACCTCCTCATACACCCCGCTGAACTGCACGCCATCCCAGACATACAAGAGGTGCGCAGCGTGCACGCAATCCCGCGCGCCATTCGGCTTGAACAGTCCGACGCAGCGCCCGCCGTCCTTCCGAACACTGCGATAGACCACCCCCGCCGAACCCTTCTCGCGTAGCGCGCCGCCGAGTTGCTGCGATACCGAGTAGCTGTCCGGATCGTGGACCGCAGGATCGATCGCCTCACCACGCAGGTCGTGCAGCCTCGCATCGATGATCACGTGATAGAGCCGCATGGCGAGCGACATGGGCGGCACGCTCGTGGCGGCGAGGAAGCGCGCGTGGTGGTGGCGCGTCTCCGCGATCGCCGTGGGTCGGTCGCCCGCTGCATAGAACACGCCATAGCTGCCGTCGGAGAAGCGGCTGCCGAGGGGATTCAGATAGGTGAAAGCCGCCATGATGGGGCCGCTGCCGAGTCCGAAGACTCGATCCTCCGGCGGCACGAGCGCCAGCGCGCCGTACTCCTCACGAACGCGATCGTTGGTCAGCGCCTCCAGTGCATACAACGCCTCGAAGTCCCCGGAACCCGCCACGCGGTCGAACAGGTACACCGTGGGGTGACGCGTGGGCACGATGCGGCAGGCGGGATCCCAGTGGATCCGGCGCAGCGGCGGCGCTACGACCAACCACCACCCCGCGCGGCATCGAGATAGCGTCGCACCAGATTGAGATCGCTCACGTTGCCGGCGAGCATGCGCTCCAGCGCCGGCTTCCCGCCGAACGGTGGCGCGGTATTCGGCTGCCGCACCCAGGCATCCGCCGCCTGCGGTTGCGGCAGGAGGATCTGCAACGCCTGGTAGATGCCGAGGATGTTGGACAGCCGCTCGAGCGTATCGCGCGAGAGCTTGGCCTTCTCGGGCACCTTGCGCCAGGCGAAGAAGGTGGAGCGCGGCGGGTCACCCAGCAGGCGCAGTTGCTCGTCCACGGAGAGACCCCATGCGGCCGCGATCCGGATGAAGGCACGCAGCCCCGCAGCGCTCATGTCCTCGAGGGTGGGCGCGTGAACCGAACGGTCGCGACGGGCAGGGGTCATCAAGGGCCGATCTTAAACCAGACTTTTTCTGTTGAAAAGTCCGTACAAGTACTACAAAGCGATCAAGCGCAGTACAGGGAGAATTCCATCTCCACCGTCGCTCCGGCCGGCAATGCGGCGACCCCGATGGAGGTCCGGGCAGGCGGATCGACCGTGCTGAACACTTCTTCCCAGGCCCGGTTGATCTCGGAGAACTGATCCATGCGGGTGGTATAGATGCGCGCCTGCACCAGGTGCTCGAGTGTCAGCTCCCAGTCGGGCAATGCCAGTTGCAGCAGCTTCAGTATCTGCCGGGTCTCGCAGTAGGTTCCCCCGCCCACGAGCTGACCGGTGGCAGGATCGAAGCCGATCATGCCGGACAAGAAATAGAACGGGCCCGTCCGCACGCACGGCGTATAGCGATAGCGCGGCGTGTACAGCTTGTCGGATCTCAACAGTTGTCGACTCATTTTTCTCCGCCTCCTTCGTTCGCGCGGGCATGAGGCTCGCGCTATGAGAACTATACGTGTAGTGCCGCCGTTCCGAGCATGTCCGCCCCACTTGCAGTCGCCGCCTCTTCTGCGATCATTGAGGATTGCACCAGAAGCGGGAGTCTTCATGCCCCCCCACGACGCCGCCATCCTGGCTGCCGCAGAGCGGATCCGAACAGCCCACGAAACCAACCAACCGACACCGCCCGTCCGCGACCAGTTGCCACCCGGTGACGTGGCTGCCGCCTACGCCGTCCAGAAGGTCAACACCGACCACTGGCTGGATGCGCGCCGACGCCTAGTCGGTCGCAAGATCGGCCTCACGTCGAAGGTGGTGCAGAAGCAACTCGGCGTGGACTCTCCCGACTTCGGCATGCTGTTCGCCGACATGGCACTGGCCGACGGTGAAGATGTCGCCCTGGGACGCGTCATGCAGCCGAAGGTGGAAGCCGAAGTGGCACTCGTCATGGAGCGGGACCTCGCCGTGCCGGACCCGACGCTGACGGAACTCATCTCCGCCGTGGCCTATGCAGTGCCCGCCATCGAGATTGTCGGTAGCCGCATCGCCAACTGGGACATCAAGCTGGTGGACACCATCGCCGACAACGCCTCATCCGGCCTCTTCGTGCTCGGAACGACACCGGTCGGACTCGCAGGGCTCGACCTGCGCCTCGCGGGGATGGTCATGGAACGCCGTGGCGACCAGGTTTCCATCGGCGCCGGAGCAGCCTGCCTCGGCAATCCGTTGAACGCAGCGTTGTGGCTGGCACGCACCATGGTGCGCGTCGGCTCACCGCTGCGCGCAGGCGACATCGTGATGACCGGCGCGCTCGGCCCGATGGTGACCGTGGTACCCGGCGACGTGATCGAAGTCCGCATCGGTGGGCTCGGTAGCGTGCGTACTGCCTTTTCCGCGTGACCGGGAGCAGACCATGACTGACATCCAGAAACTGGCCGGTACCGTCGACAACGCCGCGCGCGAAGCGCGGGCAATCGCTCAACTGAGTACCGGCACCACCCTCACTCTCGCGCAGGCATACGCCATCCAGAAAGCTTCCATCGGCCTGAGACTCGCCCGCGGCGAGCGTCGCGTCGGCGTCAAGATGGGATTCACCAACCGCGCCAAAGCCGTGCAGATGGGCGTGCACGACATCGTCTGCGGTCGTCTGACCGACAGCATGGTCATCGAGGACGGCGGCACCGTCGACTTTGCGCGTTACGTGCATCCGCGCATTGAACCCGAGGTCGCCTTCCTGCTGAAAGCCCCGCTGGAGGGTAGCGTGACGCCGGCCCAGGCCCTGGCAGCCGTCGAGGCCATCGCGCCTGCCATGGAACTGATCGATTCGCGCTATGAGAACTTCAAGTTCTCGCTGGAAGACGTGGTCGCCGACAACGCCTCCTCGTCGGGATTCGTCGTCGGTCCGTGGCACCGACCGGACGTCGATTTCTCCAACCTGGGGATCGTGTTGTCCTTCGATGGCAGGCCGGTACAGATCGGATCGAGTGCAGCCATCCTCGGGCATCCGTTGCGTTCACTGGTGGCTGCAGCTCGCATGTCGACTGCAGGCGGCGAACGCCTGGAAGCAGGCTGGATCGTGATGGCCGGGAGCGCCACCACCGCGGAACCGCTGCAGCGCGGACTCTTCGTTCAGACCGAGATCCAGACCCTGGGGCGGGTCGCTTTCACTGTCGGCACCTGACGCGGTCACGTGCGGCTCAGGTATGGCGAGGGCTCCCTACTTCCCCAACCCGCTCCCCGCCGCCGACGCCTTGCGCCGCGCCAGCAGGATCTCTTGCGACAACTGCCACACTGCCATCGCGTAGTTCTGGCTGCGGTTGTAGCGCGTGATCACGTAGAAGTTGTCGAGTCCCAGCCAGTACTCCGGCCCGCCGTCGCCCTGGAACAGCATGAGTGCGGCGTTCTCGCCGTCGCGCAGCGGCCGGTGCGGCGTGACCCCTTTCTCCTCGATCTGCGCCGCGGAATGCACCGGTCGCACGCCCAGGCGCACCAGTTCATCGGCGCGTTGCGCGTCGGTCACGTTCGCCCGCAATGCCACCTCGCCGGTCCATCGCCAGCCGAACTCCTTGAGGTAGTTGGCGACGCTGCCGATCGCGTCCGCGGGACTCGCCCAGAGATCGACGCGACCGTCGTCGTCGAAGTCGCGGGCGTAGCGCCGGTAGCTCGATGGAATGAACTGAGGTGCTCCCATGGCGCCGGCGTATGAGCCGCGCAGCGCTAGCGGGTCGAGATCGAGGTCGCGGCAAAGCAACAGGAATTCCTCCAGTTCGCCCTGGAAGAATGTCGACCGTGCCGGCACCTCGAATGCGAGAGTGGCGACCGCATCGAGGACGCGGTAGCTGCCCATGTTGCGTCCGTACAGTGTTTCGATCCCGATGATCGACACGATCAGCTCTTCGGGCACACCGAACGTTTCGCGCGCGCGCTGCAGCGTCGCCCCGTTCGCGGCCCAGTAGCGCACGCCGCCGTCGATGCGTTGCCGACTGAGCAGGCCGACTCTGAAGTCTTTCCACGGCCTGGACGTGGCGGGAGCGTTCACGGCCTGGATGACGCTCTGCTGGAACTGGATCTTGAGCAGCGTCTCGCGGACCCGATCCTCGTCGAGCCTGTGCTTCGCCACCACGCGGTCTGCGAAGATCTGCATGTCTTCGCGCAACTGCGGCGGAAACTCGTAGGCGCTGACAGATGTGGCGGTACCCGCTCCCACCAGCAGCACGGCCAGCGCTGCAAGCCTCACGGCCGCACGCGATCGATCAGCACCGCGATGCCGCTCGTGCCGGGCTTCACTTCCGTGCTCGAACCCTCGAGATCCCCGCTGGCCGGCGTGGCGCTGCCGGATTTCGATACGCGTGCGCCGACGATCACGAGCGGAAACGCGGACAGTTGCAGGCCTTCGGCCATCGCCATCGTATCGTCGAGACTGAAGTCCGTGGGCAGGTCCTTCACCTGACGGCGCAGGATCGCGAGCGGCATGCGCGGGCCGTTCGCGGCGCGCGCGAAGATGAACACGGTGTCGTCGGGCGCTGCCTTGGCCTTCAACGCCGCAGCCAGGTCCACCCTGCCCGTCACCTTTGCACCCGCTGCCTTCGGCTGGGCGCTGGCGGCCAGTGCCGCCCGGGCTTCCGCAATGCCGCCCTGCACCGCCCGCTGGTATTCCGAACCGGGTTCCGCCAGCTTGAGCAGGCGCTCCCACAGAGCGATCGCCTTGCGATAGTCCTTGATCTCGAACGCTGCGGTCCCCAGAAGCGCCAGGGCTTTCGCATTCTGCGGATCGAGGGCCAGCGCCCGGTTGGCCACCTCGACCGCCTGTGGACCGATCGAGCCGCGCCCCGCCACGGCAAGCGCCTCCGCGAAATCCGCCAGGAGCCCCGCATCCTGGGGCTTGAGCTGCGCGGCACGGCTGAAGGCAAGCGCCGAGTCCGCCGGCTTGCCCAGCGCCAGATAGGACCGTCCGAGCATCGTCCAACCGATCACGTCGTCGGGTCGACTCTGCATCTTCCTGGCGAGTTGAGCCGTCAGGTCGAGCATCTTCCTGCGCTCTGCAGCCTCCTGCTCGGTCATGCCGAGCCGCACCACCGGGTCGAGCGCCGCCGGCTGTCCCAGCAACAGGTACAGGATCACCGCTACCGAAGGGACCGCCACGCCGACGATCCCGGCAGCAATCCAGTTCCGGCGGCGCGATGCCGCCGCTGCCTGAGACCCGTTCCCGACCTCCTCGAGCACCCGCCCCTCGAGCTCCAGCTTCGCCTGGACGTGCTGGTCCGCCGAGATCGTGCCGCGCGCAAGATCGGCCTCGAGTTCGGCGAGTTGATCTCGATACACCGAAAGATTGGCCGCACTGCCGCTCGGACCGCCGGCGGACATGCGCTTCACCAGCGGTGGCAACAGGAAGGCGAGCGCGACGGCAAGAAGCAGCGCCGCCGCGACCAGAAACGCGATCATCGGGTGGGGCCTGAAGGTCCCGCGATCGGGTTCGCGGGGCAACGGAAAGAGGCGCGGATTATACCGGCGCGCCCTCGTCCGCCGCGGGTCACAGGGGCGCGCGCCCTCAGAACACCGATTCCACGTACAACGAGATGTAGTTCGAACCGCCGTCCACGTCGTTGAACATGTCCGCAGAACCGAAGATGCCGGACCGGTGGATCACCGCCACGCCGAAGTACGTTTCCTGCAGTGGCTTGTAGCGCACGATGTCGCCGACGCTCACGTCGATGCTCACGTCGAGCGCGCACAACAAGCGCGACGTGTTGGGGTTCTTCTTCGCGATGTCGCGCTGTTCCAGCGCCGGCACACGGTCCACGTACGAGAGCCCCTGGCCGAATCCGAACCGCGTCTTCACGTACTTGCTCCAAGGAAAGCCGTAGTAGAAACCCTTGAGATAAAGGGCCACACCGTTGCCGTCGGGTTGTATGCCCTGGTCGAGATAGCGCATGTACGCGCCCTTCACCCAGATATCCACCGGCCAGTCGTTGAAGCGCTCGTCGAGCATGCGGCCAACCTCGATGCTCGCGACCCCGGTGCGTTCCGGACTCAGTTCGAAATCGCCACCTGGAATGATGCCGAGCAGGCTGGCTTCCGCATTCCAGCCGCGCGCAACGCGGACCGACCACTTCGCACTCGATGATCCCGATGCATCCGGTGGGGCTTTGATGCCGTTGTCGCCGAAGCGGTACTGGTAGCCCGCGAACGCCGTGAAGTCGGTGGCGCGCTCCACGATGGGACTGTCGCCGATCGAACCGCTGTAGCGCGTGACCGCGAGACTGCCGATCAGGTAGTTGTTGGTGGTGAGCCGGTAGCTGCCATGGAGGGCGGCACGCACGCTGGCGGAGCTGCCCGGCGCGTAGGCCGGACGATCGGGTCGGGCTTCGCCGGCCTGCACGCCATAGTAGTAGTCGGCGAGATCGCGGCTGTAGCCGGTCAGGATCACCGTGGGCCGCAGGCGCAAGGCGCCGAAATCCCAGTTGCGCGCCCACGCACCCGACACCTCATAGCCGTGATGAGTGTCGGAAATATCGCCGAGCACGTCCACCGAGAACTCGCCCAGTGCCGTGCCGAAGATCGCGGACAGTCCGCCGTCGAGCGCGGTCGTACGGAACATGCCTTCCAGGTACTGCCCGGTCTCGCCGCGATAGTTCGTGAGACGTCCTTGTGCCACCGCTTCGAGCTGGAAGGACGGGGTGTCGATCAGGCGCAATCCGCCACGGGTACCACGCAGATACGCGCGCTTGCCTTCGTACGTGAGGATCGGATAGAGGTCGGCCGAGCCGGACTCGCCGCGGTAGGGCGATTGCTCCAGGCGCGTGCCGATGCCAAGACCCCACCGACCATCGCGGTCGGGCATCAACCCGCGCGGGATGACGGTGTCGTTGTTGTCGGCATACACGCTCGTCGCGATCGCCATGCCCAATGCACCGCAGAATGCGCGTGCGCGCACTCCCGCACGGCGCGTCATCGACGAGCCTCCGTCATCGCGCTTTGCGTGTGCGAGGAGTCGCAGCCCGGCGCGACCGACCGGCTTCCGCCGGCAACGGCAGCGCCGTCTGGTACTTCACCTGCTTCAGCGAGAAACTCGACTGGATGTTGCCCACGCTGGGCACGCGCGAGAGGAAGTTCACGATGAAGTCCTGCAGCGCCTGCATGTCCGGCACGACCACGCGCAGCAGGTAGTCCGCATCGCCGGTCATGAGGTAGCACTCCATCACCTCGGGCCGATCGAGCATCGCCTTCTCGAACGCCTCGAGCGAGGGTTCGATCTGCCGCTCCAGCCGCACGCGGATGAACACCGACAACTGGAGCCCGAGCTTGAGCGGGTCGAGGACCGTCACGTAGCGGCTGATGTAGCCCGCCGCCTCGAGCGCCCGCACTCTCGCGAGGCAAGGCGAAGGCGAAAGGTTCACCGCACGAGCCAACTCGACGTTGGAAAGGCGGGCGTTGTCCTGCAGCAGGCGAAGAATGCGCCAATCGATCGCGTCCGGCATGGTCGGCATGACGTGCTGTGGTAAGGCGTACTGGCAGCATTTTATTCCGTATTGCGTCGGGATCAATGGGGAGAACGCAACCCCATGCTCGGGGCTTCGCGGTACGATGCGAGAAGCGTTGCGGCTGCCGTAGGGCGGCGCGGAGTGTACATGAGGACTTTGACATGACCGATCTTTCCGATCTCTCGAAATTCGACACCTCCTTCTTCTGGCGGGTGCTGCCCAAGGATCTCGATCCCACCGAAACCAAGGAGTGGCTGGAGGCGTTCGACGCGATCCTCGAGACCGAAGGGTCCGAGCGTGCCACCTTCATGCTGCGCAAGCTGCTCGACCATGCACGCCGCAGGCGCGTGCCGATTCCACCGGTGTTCAACACCCCCTATGCAAACACCATTTCGCTGGCCGACCAGCCGCCTTTCCCCGGCAACCTCGAAACCGAGCAGCGCCTGATCGGCCTGGTCCGCTGGAATGCGCTGGCGATGGTGGTTCGTGCCAACAAGGCCCATGCCGAGCTCGGCGGACACATCGCGAGCTACGCCTCGGCCGCCGACCTCTTCGAAGTCGGCTTCAACCACTTCTTCCGCGCCGGCCAGTCGGGCGATCTCGTCTACTTCCAGCCGCACTCGGCGCCTGGTATCTACTCACGGGCGTTTCTGGAGGGCCGGCTCACCGGCGAACAGCTCGACAACTACCGCCGCGAAACCGGCCTCACGCCGGGCGCGTCGCCGCCTGGCGCGCGCGGCAGTGCGCACTCCGGTCCCGGCCTGTGTTCCTATTGCCACCCGTATCTCATGCCGGAGCTGTGGCAGTTCCCCACCGGCTCCATGGGACTGGGCCCGCTCAACGCGATCTACCAGGCGCGCTTCCTCCGCTACCTGCAGGACCGCGGCATTCTGGACGCGGCCAACCGCAAGGTATGGGCATTCCCGGGCGACGGCGAGATGGACGAACCGGAGTCGCTGGCCGGCCTGTCGCTCGCCGCCCGCGAAGGTCTCGACAACCTCATTTTCGTGGTGAACTGCAATCTGCAACGCCTGGACGGCCCGGTGCGCGGCAACGGCTCGGTCATCCAGGAACTGGAAGGCCTCTTCGCCGGCGCCGGCTGGAACGTGGTCAAGCTGCTCTGGGGTAGCGAATGGGACTCTCTGTTCGCACGCGATCACGACAACGTGATCATCAAGCGCCTGCACGAAACCGTGGACGGTGAGTTCCAGAAGTACGCTGCCACCGACGGCCGCTTCAACCGCGAGAATTTCTTCAACAAGTACCCCGAGCTGCAGGCCCTGGTCGCCCACATGTCCGACGAGGACATCGATCGCCTGCGTCGCGGCGGCCACGACCCGGTCAAGATCTACGCGGCCTACCACGCCGCGGTGAACCACAAGGGTCAACCGACGGTGATCCTGGCCCAGACCAAGAAGGGCTACGGCATGGGTCACTGGGGCCAGGGCAAGATGACCACGCACCAGCAGAAGAAGCTGGATGACGAAGCGCTGCTCGCCTTCCGCGATCGCTTCTCGCTGCCGCTGTCCGATGCGCAGGTGACACAGCTCGAGTTCCACAAGCCGGCGGCCGACAGCCCCGAGATGAAGTACCTGCGCGCGCGCCGGGAGGCGCTCGGCGGCTACATGCCGCAGCGGGTGCCGAAGAGCAAGGCGCTGCCGGTGCCGGCGCGGTCGACCATCACGAAGTTCCTGGAAGGCACGGCCGGGCGCGAACAGTCCACCACGATGGTGTTCGTGCAGATGCTCACCCAATGGCTCAAGGACGCGGCACTGGGCAAACATATCGTGCCCATCGTCGCCGACGAGGCCCGCACCTTCGGCATGCAGGCGCTGTTCCGCCAGGTGGCGATCTATTCCTCCGTGGGCCAACTCTACGAACCCGAGGACAAGGACGAGCTGCTCTACTACAAGGAAGCGAAGGACGGCCAGATCCTCGAAGAGGGCATCAGCGAAGCCGGCGCCATCTCCTCGTGGATCGCTGCGGCCACCAGCTACAGCTCGCACGGCGTGCCGATGCTGCCGTTCTACATCTTCTATTCGTGCTTCGGCTTCCAGCGCATCGGTGACCTGGTATGGGCGGCGGGCGATTCGCGCGCCCGCGGATTTCTGCTCGGCGCCACGGCCGGCCGCACGACGCTTTCCGGCGAAGGCCTGCAGCACGAAGACGGCTCGAGCCACCTGCTCTACTCCACCGTGCCGAACTGCGTGTGCTACGACCCGTGCTACGGATATGAACTCGCGCTCATCGTTCAGGACGGCGCTCGGCGCATGCTGGAAGACCAGGAAGACGTCTTCTACTACGTGACGGTGATGAACGAGAACTACGCGCATCCCGGCATGCCGGCGGGCGCGGAAGAAGGCATCCTCAAGGGAATGTACCGTCTTCGGCCTTCTCCCCTCCCCCTCATGGGGGAGGGCAAGGGTGGGGGTGGTCACCGCCCGCGTGCGCAACTCCTCGGCTCCGGCACGATCCTGCGCGAAGTCATCGCCGCGGCCGAACTCCTGGAGAACGACTGGAACGTCGGCGCCGACGTCTGGAGCGTCACCAGCTTCACCGAACTGCGCCGCGAAGGTCTCGCGATCGAACGCTCCAACCGCCTGAATCCGGGCGAGGCAGATCGCAAGACCTGGGTCGAACGCTGCCTCGACGGCACGCAAGGCCCGGTCATCGCATCCACCGACTACATGCGCGCGCTGCCGGACATGATCCGCGCCTGGGTGCCGCGCCGCTACGTCACTCTCGGGACCGACGGCTTCGGCCGCAGCGATACGCGCGCGGCGTTGCGACGCTTCTTCGAGGTCGACCGGTTCCACGTGGTGATCGCGACGCTGAAGGCGCTGGCCGACGATGGCACCGTGCCACGCGACGCGGTGAAGCAGGCGATCGCGAAGTACGGCATCGACGGCTCGGCACCGGAGCCCTGGGCCGCGTAAGCAAGGAAACTCAGCCCCAAGAAGGCTGTCCCCGGGGTGAAGGGCCACAGGCCCATCGGGGGGCCGTACTGCTAGCGCGCCACCAGCGCGCGCTGAAGCGCGAATGCGGTAGCGCCGCACACGGCGATCACGACGGCCATCGGCAGTGCCGAACCGTCGTGCCACCACCCTACTGCAGCACCAGCCACTGCCGCGATCGCGAACTGCACCGTGCCGAGCAGCGCCGATGCACTGCCCGCACGGTCCGGGAACGGGCCCATGGCTCCCGCGGCTGCGTTGGGATACGAGAAGCCCAGGCTCGCGACGTAGCCGAACAACGGCACCAACAGGCCGATCAATCCACCCCACCGGGTCCACGCCGCGACCACGAGGAGCACGCCGAAGAGCGCATTGGCCAGATTCGCCCAGGCGAGCAACCGGTCCGGACCGAGGCGCATGACGAGCCGCGCGTTGATCTGCGAGGCGGTGATGAGCCCCAGCGCGTTGGCGCCGAACAGCCAGCCGTAAGCGCCCGCAGGCACGCCGTAGACGTCGATGAAGACGAACGGCGAGCCCGAGATATAGGCGAACATCCCGGCCTGCGCGAACCCGCCGGCGAGCGTGTATCCGAGGAAGCGCCGATGTCCGAGCAGTTGCCCGTAGTCGCGCAGGACCGACCGCACGCCCAGGCGCTTCAAAGATCGCTGGCGCGTTTCCGGCAGTCCGAGGAAGGCAGCAGCCAGGCAGACAAGTCCGAACGCGAGCAAGGTCCAGAAGATCGACCGCCAGCCCGACACCGCCAGCAACCAGCCGCCCGCCAGTGGTGCGAGCATCGGCGCTGCCCCCATGACCAGCATCATGGTCGAGAGCATCCGCGCCGATCCCCATTGGTCGAACAGGTCCCGCACGACCGCCCGCGCGATGACCACGCCGGCGCAACCGCCGAGGGCCTGGGCGAAGCGCCACGCGATCAGACTCTCGGCACTGCCCGCCACCGCGCAGCCGGCCGTCGCCACCGCATACAGCACGAGTCCCAAGTAGAGCGGCGGCTTGCGCCCGAAGCGATCGGCCAGCGGACCGTACAGTGCCTGGCCGAGAGCCAGCCCGACGAAGAACGCCGACAACGTGAGCTGCGTGGCCGCGGTCGAGGCGCCGAACTCGGCGGCAAGCGTCGGCAGGCTCGGCAGATACATGTCGATCGACATCGGCGCGAAGGCACTGAGGGCGCCGAGAATCAGGACCAGTCGAAGGCGGGAGGGCACGGGAGAAGTAGCGACGTTGCCGGCAAGTGTACCCACTCGAACGGCGGTGCCTCCCGAGAAGGCATAATCTGCGCATGGCCTCCTTCGCTGCCGAGAACGTCCACGGACTCGACGCCCTGCGCCTCACCGCCCCCGATGGCGCCAGCGCGCTGGTCACCGGGCACGGTGCTCACCTTCTCTCGTGGATCCCGGCTGGTGGCGATGAGCGCCTGTACCTGTCGGAGACCGCCGTCTATGCCCCCGACACACCGATTCGCGGCGGCATTCCGGTGATCTTTCCGCAGTTCGGCACCCTCGGACCCCTTGCGCGGCACGGCTTCGCGCGGACCGCCTCGTGGACGCTCGACGAGAGTCGGGCCGGTGCCGATTACGCAATGGCGACTTGGTATCTCGACGGCAACGCGACCACCCGCGCACTCTGGCCCCACGACTTCCACGCCGAACTGACCGTGAGCGTGGGCGGCAGTCAACTCGATGTGGAGCTCGCGATCGAGAACACCGGTTCCGAGCCGTTCGATTTCACAGCCGCCCTGCACACCTACCTGCGAGTGCGCGAGATCGAACATGCGAAGCTCACCGGGCTCGAGCACACTGAGTTCCGCGACCAACTCGCCGGCGGCAAGGTGCGCACGGAACCGCACGAAACGATGGCCTTCGATGGCCCCATCGATCGCATCCATCTCAACGTGCCGCCGCGACTGTTCCTGAGCGAATCCGGACGCCGGCTGCTCATCGAATCGAGCGGGTTCCCCGACGCGGTGATCTGGAACCCCTGGGACACCGGCACCGCGGCATTCAAGGACCTGCCACCCCTCGGGTTTCGTCGCATGCTGTGCGTCGAAGCGGCGGCGATCGGCACGCCCGTGACCGTGAAGCCGGGCCTGGTATGGGCAGGGCGACAGACGCTGGTGGCGATGTAGTCCGACCTTCACGACATGACATGTCGCGCCTGCTGACGTTCGTTCCGCCCCGACCGAAGCGCTGGATGATCGGCATGTTGACGCCCGTCAGCCGCGGCGTGTTCCTGCGCGGCCTGATGAAGGTGGCGCGGATCGACTTTCCCGAGGCCGACGAAGCGCGCTTCCGGGCGCACGTGAACGCCGACACCGCGGCGTTCATCGCGCCGAACCATCCCGAGTTCCTCACCGACTGGCTGCTCGACAAGGAACTGTCGGCGCGCCACGCTCCGTTGATGGCGAGTTGGGCCACCCACGACGTGGTGAACGGCATGGGCGCGGCCATGCAATGGTTCTGGTTGAGCAACAACCTCATCGCCCAGATTCCCGGTGCCGGCGGGGCCGCCGGCAAGGAATACTCGACCGAATGGGCACTGCAGGGTCACGCCGTACTGCTGCATCCCGAGGGCAGCGTCGCCTGGACGGCCGATCGCGTGCAACCGTTGTTCGGCGGCGTCGCGGACATGGCGCTCGAAGCGGCTCGACGTGCTCAGGCCGCGTCGCCCACCCGACCCGTGTACGTGGTCCCGGTCGTGTGGTGCTACCGGTTCACCGGCGACGTTCACGAGGCGCTCGGCGATGAACTCGATCGGGTGGAGCGCAAGGTCGGTCACCGTGGGCGTCGTGGCGCCACACCGGCAGAGCGCGTACTCGATCTCTACACGACGATGCTCGAACGGGACGAACGACACTGGCAGCTGCGTGCGGGACCGGACCAACCGTTCGCCGCTCGCCAGAGGTCCATGCTGATCGCCCTGACTGATCATCTTCACGCGCAGCTCGACACCGCCGGTTTCGGATCGCTGGAATCGAATACCGACGACGCGTTCGATCGCGGACGAACCGCGGTACGACGCGCGGATCACTGGATGCGCGATCCGGCATCGCAGACTTCAGTGACGCGCGAAGTAGTCCGGGCCGCGGCGAAGACGTTGCGTCGTGCGATGCGATTCGACCCTTCGTGGTATCCGTCGGCTCAGCTCACACAGGAACAGGTGGCTGAAAACGTGAAGCGCCTGCGCACCGACTATTGCTTCACCGGATTGGGCGACCACATGCACCGCTTCGTGCCGCGACCGGTGGGACCGCGGGTCGTGCACATGCGCGTGCCGCAACCCATCGAGGTCACCAGCGTCGACACGACCGACGCGCTGCTCCTCGAGTTGCGTCGGCGCATGCAGCGAGTCCTCGACGACCTGGCTGCGCAGCAACTCACCACCACGGGCACACGGGCCTACCCGAATCCCTTTCGTTGAGACCCCCGCTCAGCGCGGCAAAATGATCGGCGCCACCGGATCGGCCGGCGTGACGACCGGCGGTACAACGGGGACCGGCACACCGGACTGCAACGGCAGGAACGTGCGCGGGCCCTGATCGCGGACCCGGGTCCACATCACGTCGGGGTCCGCAGCAAAGATGCTCGCCCGCTCGAACTGGTGGACCTGCACACCACGACCGAGCGGCGGTTCGAAACTCGGTGCCACCGCCACCTCGTTGGGACGCAGCTCCCGGTACAGCCGGCGCTCGAAATCACGCGCGTCGATGAAAGCGCGCCGGCCGTCGTCGAATTCGACCCGATAGATCGGATCGCTCGGCGGCCACGGGCCGCCGACCTGGACCTCTACGATGCGAAAGCGCGCCTTGGCGCGCACGGAGCGGCGATCGCGGAGCGACAGGTCACCAAAGAACTCGACGCTCGTTTCCGACAGCGCGGGGCGCGCCCAGAACCATTGGCCCACCCGGCCGTCGGCCCCATCACCCGCAGCAGCTTCGACCGCCAGCAGAAGCAGCGGCAACCAGACCCATCGTGCCATCGTCGGCCCTCACCGCCGGTACGGCCCGGGCGCTCGCCTCAGGTACCGCTTTCGGCCGGTCCCGCTCCGACCACCAGGGGCGGCATCCGTTCCCGCCGCCCTTCGAACCAGCCGTACAGACACGGCACCACGAGCAGCGTCAACGCCGTCGAGGAGAACAGGCCGCCGATCACGACCACTGCGAGCGGCCGCGTGACCTCCGAGCCCGGCCCGGTCGAGAACAGCATGGGGATCAACGCCAGCAGCGCAACCGAGGCCGTCATCAACACCGGCCGCAGCCGGTGGGAGCACCCCTCGATCACCGCCTCGGTCCGGTCGAGTCCCTGCTCGCGCAGTTCGCGGATGAAGCTCACCAAGACCACGCCGTTCAACACGGCAATGCCCCACAGATTGATGAAACCCACGGCCGCCGGCACGCTGAGGTACTCGCCTGAAACGAACAGGCCGACAACGCCGCCGATCGCCGCCAGGGGCAGGACCGTGATCACGAGCGTCGCATAGCGGACCGCACCGAACAGCATGAACAGCAGGAAGAAGATGGCGGCGATCGTGATGGGAATGATGATGCCGAGGCGTTTCAGGGCCCGTTCCATATTCTCGAACTGACCACCCCACGAGAGGTAGTACCCCGTCGGCAGCGTCACCTCACGGGCAATGCGCTGCTGTGCCTCGGCCACGAAGCCGCCGAGATCCCGCCCGGTCACGTTCACGCCGACCACCAGGCGCCGCCGCCCGCTCTCCCGGGAAATCTGCGCCGGCCCTTCGTCCAGCACGATGCGCGCAACGTTGCTCAAGGGTACGAGTCCGCCGTTGGGCGCCTGCAGCATGATGGATCCGATCGCCCTGATGTTGTTGCGGTACTGTTCCGGGAAACGCACCACCGCCTGGAAGCGCCGCTCGCCCTCGTAGACCGTGGTCGCTTCCCGGCCCTTCACCGCGATCTCGATCGTGTCGTTCACCTCCTCGACGTTGAGACCGTAGCGGGCGATGAGATCGCGGTCGATGTCGATGTTGAGGTACTCCTGGCCGGATCCGCGTTCGATCCTGAGATCGGTGGCGCCCTGCATGCTCCTCAGGACGCGGGCGATGTCGTCCCCGGTGCGCTTCAGTTGATCGAGGTCCTCGCCGAAGATCTTGACGGCCACCTGGGACCGTACGCCAGAGACCATCTCGTCTACGCGCGCCGCGATCGGCTGACTGATCGACAATTCCACGCCGGGAAGACCATGGAGTACATCGCGGATGCGTTGGTTGAAATCCGCTTGCGTCCAGCCCTTGGGCCACTCCGAACGCGGCACCAGGGTCGCTATGGGATCCGACTCGTGCGGCTGACCCGGGTCCGCCGGTGACTCACCGCGGCCCAGGCGCGCCACCACCATTTCGACACCGGGCACGGTCATGATCTGACGCAACGCCTGGGTCTCGATCTTGACCGACTCGTCCACCGAGATCTTCGGGGCACGCACCAGCACCGGCGTCACCGATCCTTCCTGCATGATCGGAATGAATGCCGTGCCCAGAAACGGCACCAGCGCGACACTTCCGACCATCGCGCCGACCGCGCCAGCGACGATCTTGCGGGGATTCGCCAGGGACCAGCGCAGCGCCGGCATGTAGGCGCGCTTCACGCGCGCCAGCAGCCATGTGTCGTGGTCGGCGCCGCCCTTCAGGATGAAAGCGCACAGCATCGGCGACATCGTGAAGGACAGGATGAGGGAGATGGTGAGTGCGATCGCGATGGTGAGGGCGAGCGGCGCGAACATCTTGCCCTCCATACCCTCGAGAGACAGCAGCGGCAGGAACACGAGAATGATGATGCCCACGCCGTAGAGGACGGGCGTGCCGACCTCCGCCGCTGCCGCACCGATGAGTTGAAGCCGCGCTCGACCCCGGTTCGCAGGGTCTCCCAGTCGCGCGAAGGTGTTCTCCACCACCACCACCGAACCGTCCACCATCAGGCCGATGGCGATGGCGAGCCCACCGAGCGACATGAGGTTCGCGGACAGTCCGATGCGGTTCATCACGAAGAAGGTGAGCAGCGGCGTGAGACACAGGGTCGCCACCACGATCAGGCTCGAGCGAACATCCCCCAGGAAGATGAAGAGCACCACGATCACGAGGATCACGCCTTCGAGCAGGACCTTCGCGATCGTGTTCATCGCCGACTCGACCAGCATCGTGCGGTCGTAGAAGGGCACGATCTGCAGTCCACCCGGCAGCAGCTTCTGCTCGTTGATCTCCGCCACACGGTCCTTGATGCGGTTCACGATCTCGCGGGCATTGCCGCCCCGGATCATCTGGACGATGGCGGCGACCATCTCGGTCTGCCCATTCTTGACCGCTGCACCCTGACGTACCTCGGTGTCGAACCGCACTTCCGCCACGTCGCGCACGTACACGGGCGTGCCCTGGTTCTCCTTGAGGACGATGTTGCCGATGTCGGCGAGCGAACGGATCAGGCCCTGTCCGCGCACCAGGTATTGCTCGGGTCCGGACGGGACTACCCCGCCTGAGCTGTTGGCGTTGTTCCGTGCGAGGGCCTGATGCAGGTCGGTGACCGTGAGTCCGAAGTGCCGCAGGCGGTCCGGATTGATGTAGGCGAGATACTGCTTGGCGAAACCGCCCTGGGTGTTGATCTCCGCCACACCCTGGATCGAGCGCAGCATCGGCCGGACCACCCAGTCCTGGATGGTGCGACGTTCCGTGAGTTCCTCCTTCGTCATTTCGCGATAGCTGCCGTCGGCGAGCCGGTCGCTCGGGTGTTCCAGCGTGTACTGGTAGACCTCGCCGAGGCCGGTGGTTACCGGACCGAGCACGGGGCGGATCCCGGCCGGCATCTGCGCGGAGGCCTCGATCAGGCGCTCCAGAACAATCTGGCGTGCGAAGTACACGTCGGTGCTGTCGGTGAACACGAGCGTGATGAGCGAAATGCCGTTGCGGTTGAGCGAGCGCATCTCCACCAGGCCCGGTAGCCCGGTCATGGCGATCTCGATCGGGATCGTGATGAAACGCTCCACTTCCGTCGGAGGACGGCCGGGCGCCTCGGTCGCCACCTGGACCTGGATATTGGTGACGTCGGGGAATGCGTCGACGGAAAGACCGCGCACGGCGAAGAGGCCAGCCACGGCGAGGACGCAGCAGACGACCGCAACGAGGATGCGTTGCTTCAAGGACCAGCGGATGAGCGATTCGATCATGAATGATGCGAGTGGTCAGGTAGCCTGCAAAGGAAGGGGCGAACGGCCGCCGCGTGTCGGCCACGCAGGGTCGGTTCCGGGAAGCACTCGCCCGGCAGGCAGCCTCGCTTCACAGGAAGGAGTCGGCCAAGCGTGCGACGTTCTGCGCCATGCGGGCAGCGACCGGGCGGTCGGCCCATGCATTCGGCGTCAAGCGTTCGCTGTCCGCAAAGTAGCGGTCCTGGATGCCCCGCAGGCTCGCGACGATCGCGCGATCGTAGATGAGCAGGCTCGCCTCCGCGTTGAGCGAGAACGAGCGGATGTCGGCGTTGACCGAGCCGATCATCGCCACGTCGTCGTCGACGCTCATGTGCTTCGCGTGCAGGAAACGCGGCCGGTAGAGGTAGACGCCGACACCTGCATCGAGCAGGGCCTCGTAATAGCTCTGTTGCGCGAGCTGCGCGAGCCGTTGATTCGCATGGCGCGACACCACGATGCGCACGTCGACACCGCGCCGTGCAGCAACGCCCAAGGCCTGCAGGAAGGACTCGTCCGGAATGAGGTACGGTGTGGTCACGACGATGCTCCCCCGAGCTGCATACGCAAGCGTGACCATCAACTCCTTGGCGTTCTCGCGGCCGTAGGCCGGCCCGCTCGGCAGCAACTGCACCACCGACGACCCGGTGGCTCCGAGTTTCGGGAAGGATGCCGGAGCGTCGAGGGTCCGCCCCGATTCGAAATAGAAGTCCGAGGCGAAGAGCGCCTGCAACTGCGCTACTGCAGGCCCGGTCATTCGAACCACGAGCTCCTCGTTCGGATACCCGGGAATGAAAGTCGGATCCACTATGTTCTGGGACCCGATGTAGCCGACGCTGCCGTCGATGACCGCGATCTTGCGATGGTTGCGCAGATCGAACCGACTGCCCCGGCGGCGCAGCGAACCCATCGGCAGCGCGGCGTGCACCTCGATACCGGCCACCCGCCACGCATGCGAAAACTGCTTGAGTCCGCGCGACGAGCCGACGGCATCGAGGACCACGCGGCAAGTCACGCCGCGCCGGGCAGCGTGCAGGAGTGCGTCCGACACGCGAGTACCGGTCGCGTCGGGCGCGAAGATGTACGTCAACAGATGCGCCTCGTGTCGGGCTGCCTCGATATCGTCCACGAGTCGCCCGATACCGTCTTCGTAGGCCGCGATCAGTTCCACGGCATTGCCGGCGAACGGACGGAACTCTCCCAGCGCCACGGTCAGCGAGGACACCATGGCCGCCGGCTCCGGCAGGTCGATCGCGGTGGACGACGCGGGCAGCTGCTTCTGCGCCAGTCGGATCACTTCCGAGGCGCGGCGCTGCATCTCGATCCTGCGTCGTGGCAGGTACACCCGGCCGATGATGCCGTAGAGGACGAGCCCGGGAATCGGGAGCAGGAAAATCAGCAGCAGCCAGGTCCTCGCGGCGGCTGGCGAACGCTGCTGCGGAACGATGGCCAGCATCGTCAGGCGAATCACCCACTCGACGGCCAGATAGACCGTGGACCAATGCAGGTCGCCCGACACCATTCCGGCGCAAACCGATCGACGTGCTTCAGCGTCTGGAGGACGTCGCGTCGTCGAGCAAGGCACGGACGCGCGCCTGCTGCTCCGGTGTGAGCTGAGCGGACTCCGCAGCACCAGCGCGCCGGCGCTGGATGTAGGCGAACATCACGGCCAGCCCCACCGCGAACAACACGAACGGCCCGACCCACAGCAACCACGTGGTCGCCCTGACCGGCGGGCGATACAGCACGAAGTCGCCGTAGCGTTCGGTCATGAAAGCCTTGATCTCGGCATCGCTGCGACCTTCCTTCATCATCGCCCGTACCTGGTTCTTGAGGTCGATCGCGAGATCCGCGTGGGAATCGGCCAGCGACTGGTTCTGGCACACGAGGCAGCGCAGCTCGGCGGCGAGCGCCATGACCCGCTTTTCCAGTACCGGGTCCGCCTCGACGGGCTGTGCGGTGTCCTCTGGCGTGGCGGCCATCGGCAGCAGGAACAAGAGCAACGTGAGGACTCGGATCATCCCTGCAATTTCTTCACGAGCGGCAGAATGGTCTTGGTCAGATCCTCCGGCGAGATCGGACCGATCTGCTTGTAGCGGACCACGCCATCGCGGTCGATGACGTAGGTTTCCGGTGCGCCGTACACGCCGTAGTCGATGGCGACCTTGCCGTCCGGATCCACCACCGACACGGTGTAGGGGTCACCCAGGTCGCCCAGCCATTTCAGTGCAGCCTCGCGATTGTCCTTCCAGTTGAGGCCCACCAGCGGCACGACGTTGGCCTTGCCGAGCTCCACCAGCAGCGGGTGTTCCTGCCGACACGACACGCACCACGAACCCCAGACATTGAGCAGCCACACCTTGCCCTTGAGATCCGCCGGGGACATCTGCTTCGCCGGTTCGTGCAACTGGTTCAAGGTGAACGCCGGCGCCGGCTTGTCGATCAGCGGCGAGGGGACTTCCCGCGGCTTCAGGTTGAGGCCGATGCTGAGGAATGCGACCAGTACCGCGAAGATCGCCAGAGGAATGAGGTAACGCGTCATCGCCTACGCCGTGGCCGTGACCGGTGCTGCTGCCGCGTCCGCCTTCGAGGCGGCTTCGCGACGGGCGATGCGGTAGCGCCGGTCGGTGATCGCGAGCAATCCGCCCAAGGCCATCAGGAAACCGCCGCCCCAGATCCAGTCGACGAATGGCTTGTGGTATACGCGAACGACCCACGCGTCGTCACCCACGGGTTCTCCGAGAGAAACGTAGAGATCGCGCGTGAGGCCGGAGTCCATGTCGGCTTCGGTCATCGGCATCTGCTGCACCGGATAGAAACGTTTTTCGGGGCGCATCACGCGCAGTTCGCGACCGTCCTTCAACACGGTGACGTTACCGATGGTCGCCTCGTAGTTGGGTCCGTTGCGACGCTCGAATCCGTCGAGCCGAAACCCGTAGCCGCCGACTTCGACCACGTCGCCGGGTTTCATCTTCACGTCCTTCTCGGTCTCGTAGCCGCGCACCATCGTTACCCCGACGATGAACACGGCGACACCGAAATGGGCAAGCAGCATGCCCCAGTAACCGCGTGGTTGTGCGCGCAACGCCTTCGCGGTGCTGCCGCCGTTGGCGGCCCGCAGCGGGACGACACGCTCGCGGACATTGACCACCCCGGAGGCCATGATCCAGAGCGCGAGCGCCAGGCCCATGAAGATCATGGGCGACCAGCGTCCCGCCACGAACGGCAGGATCGCCGCGGCGATCACGGCCACGGCAAAGGCCCATTTGAGGCGATGGGCGAGGTCGGGCAGGTGCGCCTGCTTCCACTTGGCCAGAGGTCCGATGCCCATCAGGAACAGCGCCGGCGCCATCAGGGGTACGAACACCGATTCGAAGTACGGCGGACCCACCGAGATCTTGCCGAGGTCGAGCGCATCGAGAAACAGGGGATACAGCGTGCCGAGCAATACGGAAGCTGCCGCCACCACCAGCAGGACGTTGTTGGTGAGCAACGCCGACTCGCGCGAGACGAGATCGAACCGGCCGCCCAGCCCCACGCGTGGCGCCCGCCACGCGAACAAGGCGAGCGAACTGCCGATCACGATCGCGAGGAACGTCAGGATGAAGACACCGCGTTTCGGATCGGTGGCGAACGCATGCACAGAAGTCAGGACGCCCGACCGCACCAGGAACGTGCCGAGCAGGCTCAGGCTGAAGGCGACGATCGCGAGCAATACGGTCCAGATCTTGAAGCCGCCGCGTTTCTCGGTGACGGCGAGCGAATGCATGAGCGCCGTGCCCACCAGCCAGGGCATGAACGACGCGTTCTCCACCGGATCCCAGAACCACCAGCCACCCCATCCGAGTTCGTAGTAAGCCCATGCGCTGCCCAGGCAGATGCCGATGGTGAGGAACATCCACGCCGCGGTGGTCCACGGACGCGACCAGCGTGCCCACGTCGCATCGAGCTGCCCACCCAGCAACGCCGCGATGGCGAAGGCAAAGGCCACGGAGAAACCGACGTAGCCCATGTAGAGCATGGGCGGGTGGATCACCATGCCCGGATCCTGCAACAACGGATTCAGGTCGCGGCCATCCTCCGCCATGGGCAGCAGGCGCTCGAAGGGGTTGGACGTGAGCAGCATGAACAGCAGGAAGCCGACGCTCACCAGCGCCATCACTGCGAGGATCCGTGCCGCCATGGCATCGGGCAGGTGCCGGCTGAACAGCGACACCGCCATCATCCATCCGGTGAGCATCAACACCCACAGCAGCAGCGATCCTTCGTGGCTGCCCCAGGTGGCGGCGAACCGGTACTGCACCGGCAGGCTGGAATTGGAGTTGGTCGCGACGTTGAGCACCGAGAAGTCGTTGTGCACGAACGACCACGCGAGGCACCCGAACGCGATCGCGACGAAGACGAACTGGCCTTGCGCGGCGGGGCGGGCGATCGCCATCAGGCGGGCACTGCCGCTGCCGGCGCCGACCAGTGGCAGCGTCCCCTGCACGAGGGCGATGCACAGGGCGATGATGAGGGCGAACTGACCGAGCTCCGGAATCATTTCGGTGTCTCCTTCGCGCGTTCCATGACCAGCGTACGCTGGGATTCGTGCTCGGCCTTGCGCGCCTTCTCCAACGCATCGGCCGCTTCCGGTGGCATGTAGTTCTCGTCGTGCTTTGCCAGCACTTCGCGCGCGTGAAAGACGCCGTCGGCTTCGAGCTTGCCCTGCGCTACCACGCCTTTGCCTTCCTTGAACAGGTCGGGAAGGATGCCGGCATAGAGCACCGGAACGCTCTTGGCGGTGTCGGTCACGACGAAGCGGACGGTAACACCGTCCGGCTGGCGCTGCAGGCTGCCCTGCTCCACCAGCCCGCCGATGCGAAACGACCGGTCGTGCGGCGCCTCGTGCGCGGCCACCTGCGACGGGCTGTAGAAGAATACGAGATTGCTCTGGAAGGCGTTGAGGATCAGTGCCGCGGCGATGCCGAGCACTGCGACGCCGCCGGCCACCAGTGCCAGGCGTTTGTGGCGCGATTTCATGCGAGGTTGTCCGTCTGTTGTGAACTACGACCGGCCCCGGCACGCAACGTTCGGTGCCGCCGCTTGAGCAGGACCACCTCCATCGCGAGCACCACCGCCGAGACGATGTACGAGCCCCACACGTAGGTGGCGTAGCCCCCCATGGCGAGGAATTCGTCGAGGCTGCCCCAGCTCATGCCGGCGCTCCTGCCAGGTCGCGCACCCATTGGGCGTTGCGCTCGCGCTCGAGAATGATGGAGCGCACACGCATCAAGGTCGCCGCGATGCTGTACATCCAGTAGGCGAGCGCCATCACCAGCATGCCGAGCAGCATCGTACTGGCCATCGAAGGCGACCGCCCGACGCTGATCGATGCCCCCTGGTGCAACGTGTTCCACCACTTCACCGAGAAATAGATGATGGGCACGTTCACCGCACCCACCAGCGCGAGGATCGCGCCGGCTTTGTCGGCGCGCCGCGGATCGTCGATCGAGGCCTGCAGCGCCATGAAGCCGATGTACAGGAACAACAGGATCAACTCGGAAGTCATGCGTGCATCCCACGCCCACCACGTACCCCACATGGGCTTGCCCCAGAGCGACCCGGTCCACAGCGCGAGAAACGTCATCACCGCCCCGGTGGGAGCCAGCGCCGTGGCCATCATGGAGGACAGGCGCGTATTGAGGATGAGTCCGAGAGCAGCCCAGGCGGCCATCACGAGATAGATGAACATGGACATCCACGCCGCCGGGACGTGAATGAAGATGATGCGGTAGGCCTCGCCCTGCTGGAAATCGGTCGGCGCGACGAAAAAGCCGATGTAGAGCCCGACGGCGCCGAGCACGGCAGCGAGCACCGCAAAGACCGGAATCAATCGGCCCGCCAGCGGGTAGAAGGTCTGGGGCGACGAGTACTTGAACCAGTTGAGAGCCACGATGTACTCCAGCTATTCGAGCGCGATACGCAGCGCCGCGGCGATGGCCCATGGCGCGAGCACGATCGCGATCAGCAATCCTGCCGCGAGCAGGGACAAGTGACCTGCCGCGCCGGTTCCCGCAACCGTCGCTTCCACCGCCCCGGCACCGAATATCAGCACCGGGACGTACAACGGCAGCACCAGCAGCGCTATCAGCACCCCACTGCCGCGCACGCCCAGGGTCAGGGCCGCGCCAACGCCACCGATCAGGGACAGGCAGGGTGTGCCCAGCAGCAGTGCGGCGAACAGTACTCCAACCGGCCCGCCTTCGAGGCCGAACTGCAGGCCGAGCACCGGCGCGATCAGCGCGAGCGGCACACCCGACAACAGCCAGTGGGCCAGCATCTTGGCCAGCACGAGAACGGTGAGCGGATGCGGCGTCAGCACGAGCTGCTCGAGCGTGCCGTCGGCGAAGTCGGACCCGAACACGCGCGGCAACGAGAGCATGGCGGCGAGCAGCGCAGCGACCCAGACGACACCCGGCGCCATCGTCCGGAGCAGTGCGGGCTCGGGACCGACACCCAGGGGAAAGAGGCTCACCACGATGACGAAGAAGAAGATGGAAGTGAGCCAGTCCGCACGGCGGCGCCATGCCTGGAGTACGTCACGCGCGAAGACGGCAACGAAAGCATCCCACATCGTCAGTGAGCGAGCCGCAGGCGGCGTGTGCGGCCGGCGGGCAGCGGCACTTCCTGATGCGTCGTGAGCACGGCAAGGCCGCCGGCGTCCAGGTGCGCGCCAAGGTGCGCCGCGAGCCGGTCCACCGATTCTGCATCGAGCGCTGCGAACGGCTCGTCCAGTATCCAGAGCTTGCGCGACTCGGCCATCCACAGGCGCGCCAGAGCGGCGCGGCGGCGCTGGCCTTGCGACAGATAGCGCACCGCGAGATCACGGCGCTCGCGAAGTCCACAGGCCCGCAGCGCCGCCTCGATGCGTTCGGCACTGGCATGCAGGCCTGCCAGGCGTGCATCGAATCGCAGATTCTCGGCGACGGTCAGGTCATCCTTCAGTCCGTTCGCATGCGCGAGAAACAATGTGTCGTGGAGCAGCGCTTCACGAGCGTCGTGAATGCTTTCGCCCCGCCAGCGGACGGTGCCGGCCTCTGCCGGACTCAGCCCGCACAGGATGCGCAACAGGCTGGTCTTGCCCGAACCGTTGCGACCCTCGACCCACAGCAATTCCCCTGCGCTCACGTCGAAGGAGACGCCGTTGAACAGCGGTTGCTCCCCACGTTGGCAAGCGAGATCGCGGACTTCGAGCATGGTGGCGCAGCCAGCCTGTTGAATGACCTTGAATTATAGCGAACCACCCCTGAGGGACAGAAAGATTTCACCGAGAGTTCACGACAAGAAGGACTGCTAAATGTCTGATCGCGCACAAAACGATTCTCCGGATCAACAACTTCGCGCGAACTTTTGTGAGATTTCGGGTGTCTTCGACAGGCAACGTGTGGTTATAATCAGCCCATGTTCGCAGCAGCGAGCACCCGCCCGATGACATCGCGTGCGTCACGCGATGTGCGATGAATCTGGGGCCGAATGCAGCAGGCGTTGAGCATCCGGCTGTGGTCAGAATCACGCGGCGAAAGGTCCCTTGAGGGGGACCAGGGTCGTCGAAGTTCCCCCGGATTCCGTGGTACCGACCGCGAATCCAAAGCAACTCGAAGAGCAGGCATCGAAAGGCAACGGAGCCCACGAGCACCGCTGCATGGAGACGACATGGAACTCGGACAACGCGATTGGATGACGCAGGGGCTGCGAGCGGGTGGTAGCGCTCGAGGCCTCGCTGCGTCGACGGTTCGCGTTGTGGTCGCGTGCGGTACTGCGCGGTCTTTGACAGCACGAGTGCGCGAGTTCCGTGAGGGTGGGATTGTGATCGGTTCGCCTTGTGGCGATCCGATCATCCCGAAGCTGCGCTTCGGGACCGCCCTGCGGGCGTCCCAGAACGCATGCGTTCTGGTCGAACCGGTGGGTTCGAATAGACACCCGTATCCGCCAAACAAAAGGCCCCTCGACGGGGGCCTTTTATTTGGCGGAGAGGGTGGGATTCGAACCCACGTGCCAGGTTTCCCTGACCATCTGATTTCGAGTCAGCGCCGTTGTGACCGCTTCGGTACCTCTCCGGCGGACCGAGATTGTAACACCGCAATTTTGCTGGTCAGGTCGACATTCGAGGAGCGAGGATAGCGCCATGCGACACCTTGCCGCGCCGCTCGCACTGCTCGCCATCACGGCTTCAGCTCCCGTGAGCCTGATCGATCAGGAGCCTCCGCTGCAGCGCTTCTCCATCGCGGGCGAACTGGTCGTTCTCACGCGCAACAGCCCCACGACGCGCTACCTCGATGCCGATGGTAATTTCATCGGTCTCGAGCACGACCTCGTGGAAATGTTCGCGCGCGATCTGGGCGTACCGGTGCGCTACCTCGAGGTCGACAACTACGCCGACGTCCTGCCACGACTGGAGCACGGGCACGCGCACATGGCGGCAGCGGGCATGAGCGTCACGCCCGACCGCGCCCAGCGCTTCCTGTTCAGCCCGTCCTACATGGAGGTGCAGCAGGTGCTGGTCTACAACGCCACCCTGCCGCGTCCGCGCAGCCTGAAGGAACTGGAGACCAAGCGCATCGAAGTGGTGTCGGATTCGAGCGGCGCCGAGCACCTGCGGCGCCTGTCCGGCCGCATGCCCCGCCTCGACTGGGCCGAGGTTCCCACCATCAATCCGGAAGACCTGCTGATGCGCGTATCGGAAGGCAACGCCGCCTACGCCGTCGCCGGCTCCCACATCGTCGATGTCGCGCGCAATTTCTATCCGAACATCGCGAAGGGCATGGCCTTCGGCGACGTCGAGAAGCTCGCCTGGGCATTTCCGAAGGATGGCGATCCGTTGCTGGTCCGCCGCTCGCGCGAGTTCTTCGCGCGCATCACGGCCGATGGCACCCTGAAGCGCCTCATGGACCGCTACTACGGGCACGTGAAACGCCTCGAACGCAGCGACCTCGACAACCTCTTCGACGCGGTGCGAACACGGCTGCCGGAGTACCGGGCACTGTTCCAGGAGGCACAGGAACTCACCGGCCTCGACTGGCGGTTCGTGGCGGCACTCGCCTTCCAGGAATCCCATTGGGATCCGATGGCGACCTCCCCCACCGGCGTGCGCGGCATGATGATGCTGACCAGCACCACCGCCGATCGGCTCGGGGTCAAGGATCGCCTCGACCCCCGCCAGAGCATCCTCGCCGGCGCCCGGTACTTCGTCAACCTGCGCAACTCCTTGCCGCCCCGCATCGCCGAGCCGGATCGGACCTGGATGGCGCTCGCCGCCTACAACCAGGGCCTCGGCCATCTCGAGGACGGTCGCGTGCTCGCCCAGCGCATGGGCTTCAATCCCGACATCTGGATCGACGTGAAGAAGGCCCTGCCTCTCATCGCGCGCTCGGACTACTACGTGACGTTGAAGCACGGCTTCGCGCGCGGCGGCGAGGCCGTCGTGCTGACCGAGAACGTGCGCACGTACTACGACATCCTCGTGCGCCTCGCGGAACCCTACCGCCCGGATGCTCCGGTGCTGGACAAGCTCCTCACCACCTTCAACGACGAGTTCAAGTGGTCGTCGTTGAAGGCGCTCACGAACTGATCTTTTCCGCGCCGCCCATCCAGGGGCGCAGCACCGTCGGAATGGTGACGCTGCCGTCGGCGTTCTGGTAATTCTCGAGAATCGCCACCAGCGTACGGCCCACCGCGAGACCGGATCCGTTCAACGTGTGCACGAGTTCCGGCTTGCCATTCCTGTTGCGGAATCGCGCCTGCATGCGACGCGCCTGGAACGCTTCGAAGTTCGAGCACGACGAGATCTCGCGATAGGCGTTCTGCCCCGGCAACCAGACTTCGATGTCGTAGGTCTTCGCCGATGAGAAACCCATGTCACCGGTGCACAACGTGACGGTGCGAAACGGCAGCTCGAGCCGCTTCAGGATGGTTTCGGCATGGCCCGTGAGCGCTTCCAGCCCTTCGAAGGACTGTTCGGGGTGGATGATCTGCACCAATTCGACCTTGTCGAACTGGTGCTGCCGGATCATGCCGCGCGTATCCTTTCCATAGGAGCCGGCTTCGCTGCGAAAACACGGGCTATGACAGACAAACTTCAAGGGCAGCGAGTCAAGCGGGACGATGTCACCCCGGACCAAATTAGTCACGGGAACTTCCGCGGTAGGAATTAGGTAAAGACTACGATCGATCGTCTTGGCAGAGACCGATGACACCGAGGCCCCAGATGCCTCCAACTCAGACACGACTGCGTCGTCATCAAACACTTCTCGTGGGATTTTGAAGAGATCCTGCTCGAACTTCGGCAACTGGCCGGTTCCTTCCATACTCTTCGAATTTACGAGATAGGGCACATAGACCTCGGTGTACCCGTGTTCCTGCGTGTGCACGTCAAGCATGAACTGCGCGATGGCACGATGCAGCCGCGCGATGCCGCCCTTCATGACGGTAAAGCGCGCACCGGCGATCTTCACGCCGGCGGCAAAGTCCAGCAGTCTGAGACCTTCCCCGATGTCGACATGGTCCTTGGGTGTGAAATCGAACTTGCGTGGCGTGCCGACCCGCCGCACCTCGACGTTGTCGTCGGCCGACTTCCCCGCAGGAACGCTTGCGTGGGGGACATTTGGTACGACGAGCAACATTTCAGAGAGCTTCGCCTGCACCGCCTCCAGCTGCTTCTCGCACGCGGCCACCTGGTCGCCGAGGCCTGCCACTTCGGCCATGAGCGGAGCCGTGTCCTCGCCTTTCGCCTTGGCCTGCCCGATGCCCTTGGAAAGCGCGTTGCGCTTCGATTGCAGCTCCTGAGTGCGGGTCTGGATGCTCTTGCGTTCGGCTTCGAGCGCATTGAAGGTGGTGACATCGAGATGGAAGTCGCGATCGGCGAGGCGTTTCGCGACGGCGTCGATGTCGGTGCGGAGCAGTTGGATGTCTAGCATCTAGAGAGAACCTCTTTCAACACGAAGGACGCGAAGGACACGAAGGAAATGCGCAAAGCCCTGCTTCAGCTTATTTCGTTTCCTTCGTGTCCTTCGTGCGCAAGGCTTTTCCGTACTCTGCATCCAGGGATCGCAGATGCGCGAGCTTCTCGCCGATCTTGCCCTCCAGACCACGCGGCGTCGGTTTGTAGAACCGCGGCGCCTTCAGGTCGTCGGGCAGGTAGGTCTCGCCGGCGGCATAAGCCTCCGGCTCGTCGTGGGCGTAGCGATATTGCTTGCCGTAGCCCAGCTCCTTCATGAGCCTGGTCGGCGCGTTGCGCAGGTGCAGCGGCACCGCGCGCGAGCCATCGTTCTTCACGAAATCGCGCGCCGCATTATAGGCGACGTAGGCCGCGTTGCTCTTCGGCGCACATGCCAGATAGATTACCGCCTGCGCGATGGCGAGCTCGCCCTCGGGGGAGCCGAGCCGTTCGTAGGTTTCGCAGGCATCGAGCGCGAGTTGCAGACCCCGCGGGTCGGCGATGCCGATGTCCTCGATCGCCATGCGGATCACCCTGCGGCCCACGTAGAGCGGGTCGGCGCCGCCGTCGAGCATGCGGCAGCACCAATACAGCGCGGCGTCGGGGTTCGACCCGCGCACGGACTTGTGCAATGCCGAGATCTGGTCGTAGAAAGCCTCACCGCCCTTGTCGAAGCGGCGCAGGTTCTGGGCGAGGGTCCCCTGCAGGAATTCCTCGTCGACGTCGTTGCGCTGCGCCGCGCTCGCAGCCGCGCGGATCGTCTCCAGCATGTTGAGCAGCCGCCGCGCATCGCCGTCGGCCGCGCCGATCATCATCCGCTTCGCGCCGTCGGTGAAAGCGAGGCCTGCCAACGCACGCTCGCGTGCGCGTTCGAAGAGCACATCGAGCTCTTCGGGTGTCAGGGAGTTCAGGACGTACACCGCGGCGCGCGACAGCAACGCCCCGTTCACCTCGAACGAAGGATTCTCGGTGGTGGCGCCGATGAAGGTCACCACGCCCTGCTCGACGTACGGCAGGAAGGCATCCTGCTGCGCCTTGTTGAAGCGGTGCACTTCGTCGACGAACAGGATGGTGTGGCGGCCGGTGCGCGACAGCGTGTCCTGGGCCTGGGAAACGGCTTCGCGGATGTCCTTCACGCCGGAGAACACGGCCGACAGCGCGATGAACTCCGCTTCGAAGGTGTGAGCCAGCAGGCGGGCGAGTGTCGTCTTGCCCACACCCGGCGGCCCCCACAGGATCATCGAATGCGGCCGCCCCGATTCGACGGCGAGACGCAGCGGCTTGCCCGGTCCGACGAGGTGCGCCTGGCCCACCACGTCGTCGATCCGCTGCGGGCGCATCTGCTCGGCCAGCGGGATAAGGCCGGTGGGCGGGGGGAAGAGGTCGGACATGGGAGTCTGCTAGCGCCGCGGCCCCCATCCCAACCTTCCCCCAGAAGGTTGGGATGGGGGCAATGCATCACCGACTTACTGATCCCCGACCACATCCGCCCCCTGGGGCGGCGTGAAGCGGAAAATGTCGGCCGCGAACTTCGGATTGCGCTCGAGCTTCGTGAACTTGATCGTGGTCACCTGGCCGAGCCGGTCGTAGAGCTGCATCGACTCGGGATTCGACTTGCGGAATCCGAGCCGCATCTTCTCGAACTGGCTGTCCGGGTCCGTGGGCGTGGCCTCCACCCAGTCGAGCCCATCCTTCTTCGGCAGTTGCGCGAAGGTGTAGGCGCGATCGAGATCGTTACTGCCGGCCAGCAATGCCGCGGGGCTCGATCCGAGCGCATCACCCAGCGCCTTCACCGTGACCTGGTTCAAGTCCTTGTCGTAGACCCAGACCCGGTTGCCGTCGCCCAAGATCAGCTGCTCATAGGGTTTCACGTAGGCCCAGCGGAACTTGCCCGGGCGTTGAAACAGGAACGTTCCCATGGATTGCGCCACCGGCTTGCCGGAGCCATCCACCACCGTCTGGATGAATTCGGCCTTGGCACCCCGCACTTCGGTGACGAAGCTCTTGATGAGATCGACGCCCGCCGCCAGGGACACCTGCGCGAACCCCGCCAGGACTGCTGCAACGATGATGCGCACCTTCATTCACTCCTTGCCGGAACCAGCACTTCGCGGTTCCCGTTGGTGGCCATGCTCGACACGAGCCCGGCCCGTTCCATCTGTTCGATCAGCCGCGCGGCACGGTTGTAGCCGATGCGCAGCTGGCGCTGTACGAGCGAGATCGAAGCCCTGCGGGTCTTGATCACGACCGCCACGGCCTCGTCGTACAACGGATCGGACTCGCCGCCGCCCTCGCCGTTCAATCCTTCGCCCTCGCCACCCTCTTCGCCTTCGTTGCCGTCGAGGATACCTTCGATGTACTGCGGCGCCCCGCGCGACTTCAGGTACTCGACCACCTTGTGCACTTCGTCGTCGGCCACGTACGCGCCGTGCACCCGTTGCGGGAATCCCGTCCCGGGCGGCAGATACAGCATGTCACCCTGACCGAGCAGCGCTTCGGCCCCCATCTGGTCGAGAATGGTGCGCGAGTCGATCTTGGAGGACACCTGGAACGCCACGCGCGTGGGAATATTCGCCTTGATGAGACCGGTGATCACGTCCACCGACGGCCGCTGGGTCGCGAGGATGAGGTGGATGCCGGCCGCGCGCGCCTTCTGCGCGAGCCGCGCGATCAGCTCTTCCACCTTCTTGCCGACGACCATCATGAGATCTGCCAGTTCGTCGATGACCACCACGATGAGCGGCAGCTCCTGCAACGGCTCCGGCGCTTCCGGCGTGATCGTGAACGGATTGGTGATCGGCTGCCCGGCCTTCTGCGCGTCCTTGATCTTGGTGTTGAAGCCCGCGAGGTTGCGCACGCCGAGCGACGACATCAGCTTGTAGCGCCGCTCCATCTCGGCCACGCACCATTGCAACGCGTACGCCGCCTGCTTCATGTCGACGACCACGGGGGCCAGCAGGTGCGGGATGCCTTCGTAGACCGACAGCTCCAGCATCTTCGGATCCACCAGGATCAGCCGTACTTCGTTCGGCGTGGCCTTGTACAGCAGCGACAGGATCATCGCGTTGATCGCCACCGACTTGCCCGAACCGGTCGTTCCCGCCACCAGCAGATGCGGCATCTTCGCGAGGTCGGCCACCACCGGTTTGCCCGCGATGTCCTTGCCCATGGCAAGTGTCAATGCCGAACCCATGTCGGCGTACACCTGCGAGGACACGATCTCCGACAGCCGTACCACCTGCCGGCGCGGATTCGGGATCTCGAGCCCCATGTACGACTTGCCGGGAATGGTCTCGACCACGCGGATGCTGATCACCGACAGGGCCCGCGCGAGGTCCTTCACCAGATTCACGATCTGGCTGCCCTTGACCCCGGTCGCGGGCTCGATTTCGTAGCGCGTGATGACCGGCCCCGGATAGGCCGCCAGCACCTTCACCTCGATGCCGAAGTCCATCAGCTTCTTCTCGATCAGGCGCGACGTGTAGTCGAGGGTGTCGGCTGAAAGCACCTCGATGTTCTCCGGCGGATCGTCCAGCAGTTCGAGCGGCGGCAGCGGCGAATCGGGCAGGTCGTGGAACAGCGGCTTTTGCTTCTCCTTGGCGACCCGCTTCGACTTCGGAATCTCCATCACCGGCGGTTCGATGCGGATCGGCTCGCGCTCGTCCACGTCGAGACGCCCGCGCGTGACCTCGACCACTTCCTCACGCTGGATCGCGGCTTCCTCGCCCAAGCGGCGATCGCGCCGCTCTTCCAGGCGTTCCGCCACCATGCTCCAGCCGCGCTCCAGTGCATGGCCGATGCGTTCGGAAACGGCGAGCCAGGAGATCCCGGTGAACAGCGACAGGCCGATGGCGATCGCCACGATCAGCAGCAGCGTTCCGCCGACGAACCCGACGCTCGCCTGCAGCCCGCTCGACAGGATCTCGCCGAGCATGCCACCCGGCACGTACGGCAGCGCGAATCCGACCGAGTGCAGGCGCATGGTCTCGAACCCGCTGGAGGCGACCAGCAGCAGCGCAAACCCGCCCAGCGCGATGTAGACCGGCCGCCGGTCATCGGGCCGCCCGGTTTCGAGACGCCGGTACATCCAGTACACGGCCACCAGGCACAGCACGACCAGCCACCAGGCCGACACGCCGAAGATGTACAGCAGCAGATCCGCGAGCCAGGCACCGAAAGCGCCACCGGCGTTGCCGACGTTGGAATCGGTGGCCGCATGCGACCAGCCCGGATCGGATTTCCGGAAGGTGGTGAGAATCAGCGCGAGATACGCCCCGACGCCCGCGAAGGCGATCCACCAGGCCTCGCGGACGAGCAGCACGAGGCGTGGCGGCAGGGGTGCGTTCTCGGGCGCTTTAACGGCGCGGGCGCGAGCCATCAGGTCCTTGATTATTCGGGTCAACCATGCGCGATTATAGTCGTGACCCGCGCGTCGCAGCCATGCTTGCCGGCACCAAATCGACAGCGTCGCGGTCTAGCTGACACACTAGCGCTTTTCGATCAGTGTCCCCATCTACTCGAGCATCATGGCAAAGACCACACGACACATCAGGCTTCTAATCCTCGGCTCGGGTCCGGCCGGCTACACCGCGGCGGTCTACGCTGCCCGCGCCAACCTGAAGCCGGTCCTCATCACCGGGCTGGCCGCGGGCGGCCAGCTCATGACCACCACCGACGTCGACAACTGGCCTGCCGATGTCATGGGCGTACAAGGGCCCGAGCTCATGGAGCGCTTCCAGAAGCACGCCGAGCGCTTCGACACGGAACTGGTCTACGACCACATCCACACGGCCGCGCTGAACGAGCGCCCGTTCCGCCTGGAGGGCGATTCCGGCACGTACACCTGCGACGCGCTGATCATCGCCACCGGGGCGTCGGCCAAGTACCTGGGGCTGCCCTCCGAGCAGGCGTTCATGGGCAAGGGCGTGTCCGCCTGCGCCACCTGCGACGGCTTCTTCTTCAAGAACCAGGACGTGGCCGTGATCGGTGGCGGCAACACCGCGGTCGAGGAAGCGCTCTACCTCTCGAACATCGCGAAGACGGTCACCGTCGTGCATCGGCGCGACAAGTTCCGCTGCGAAGCGATCCTGCGCGACAAGCTGTTCGATCGCGCGAAGGAAGGCAAGGTGAAGCTCGAGTGGAACCACACCCTCGACGAAGTGCTCGGCGACAAGACCGGAGTGACCGGCGTGCGCCTGAAGAGCACCACCGACGGTGCGACCAAGGAAGTTCCGGTGACCGGCACCTTCATCGCCATCGGCCACACACCCAACACGCAGCTCTTCGAAGGCCAGCTCGACATGCGCAACGGCTACATCGTCACGAAGAGCGGGCTGGAGGGCAACGCCACCGCGACCAGCATCCCCGGCGTGTTCGCCGCGGGCGACGTGCAGGACCACGTGTATCGTCAAGCCGTGACCAGTGCCGGCACCGGGTGCATGGCTGCGCTCGATGCGGAGCGGTATCTGGATTCTCTGAGTTGAACATCAAGTGCGAACAGCGTTGCACACGAAGGACACCAAGGAGGTCACGAAGGACACGAAGGAAGGTCTGAACAATTCCTTCGGCCTTTTCCTTCGTGTTCCTTCGTGTCCTTGGTGCCCTTCGTGTTGAAGGATGTTCTGAACGTCCAACATGGCCACCGACCCCGATGACGACGCCTCCGCCTTCTTCGAAGAGGTGAAGGACGTCGCCCCCATCCGCGTCAAGCAGCGGGTCGCCGCGCCCCCCAGGAAGCCACCGCCCGTGCCGGTGCAGAGCGCGCTCGATGAACGCGAGGCCCTGGCCGACAGCCTGAGCGACAAGGTTGCCGACGAGATCCGCCTCGAAATCGGCGAGGAGTTGACCTGGCGCCGCGACGGCATCCCGCACGACACATTACGTCGGCTGCGCCGCGGTGAATGGGCGATGCAGGACCAGCTCGACCTGCACGGATTGACGGTGGAGGAAGCGCGCGCCCTGCTCAACTCGTTTCTCGACGCCTCCGTCAAGCGCGGGCTGCGCTGCATCCGCATCGTGCACGGCAAGGGCTATCGCTCGGCCAACGGGGAACCAGTGTTGAAGCGCAAGGTGGCCGGCTGGCTCACCCAGCGCGACGCAGTGCTGGCCTACGTGCAGGCGCGGCCGGAGGACGGTGGCGGCGGCGCGGTGATCGTGCTGCTGAAGGGACTGAAGCGAGCCCCAGTACCCTCGCCCTGATCAGCCCGCCTGCTGCCGCGGGCGCCCCTCCAGCGCCAGGTACTGGTGGATCAGCGCGATCGCCATGCTCCCTTCACCGACCGCCGAAGCCACACGCTTCACCGGACTCAGTCGGACGTCCCCGCACGCGAATACACCGGGAACACTCGTCTCGAGCAGATAGGGATCGCGCTGGTGCGACCAGCCTCCGGCCTTCACCACGTCGTCTCCCGTCAGCACGTAGCCGCGCTTGTCCCGGGCAATCGCCGCCGGGAGCCAGTTGGTATCGGCATCGGCCCCGATGAACACGAACAGCGCACCGCAGTCCTGCCGGGTGATCTGACCGTCGGCGCCGCGCACATCGATCGCCGTCAGGTGGGTCTCGCCGTGCACTGCATCCACCTCCGACCGCAGTTGCACGATGACATTGGTCTTGTGGGCGAGCTGTTCGATGAGGTAGCGGGACATGCTCTTTTCGAGTGAGTCCCCGCGTACCACCAGGTTCACGCTGCGGGCATGATTGGCAAAATGCAGCGCCGCCTGTCCTGCAGAGTTGCCCGCGCCGATCAGGTGCACGTCGAGACCGTGGGTGACGCCGGCCTCGCTCCGCGCGGCGCCATAGTAGATCCCCTTGCCCATGAGTTCATCGAAGCGCTTCAGATTGAGGCGGCGCCAGCTGACGCCCGTGGCCAGCACGACGGTGCGAGCGTTGATGACCTCTTCGCCATCGAGGCACACCTCGCCCGTTGCGGGATCCATGCGGGTCACCCTTCTGGTCACCAGGATCTCGGCGCCGAGGCGGCGTGCCTGTTGCAGGGCACGGCTCGCCAGTTCGTCGCCGGATACCCCACTGGGAAAGCCGAGATAGTTTTCGATGCGCGTGGACGTGCCGGCCTGACCGCCGGGAGCCTCCCGCTCCACGACGATGGTGCGCAGACCTTCGGAAGCCCCGTATACCGCGGCGGCGAGTCCTGCCGGTCCGCCGCCGATGATCATGGTGTCGTATTCGGCTTGCCGCGGGCGGGTCTGCAGCCCCAGCGCCTCGGCGAGCTCGCGCGCCTTGGGGCGCCACAGCAGCGTTCCACCTTCCAGGCGTGCCACGGCGTCATCGCCGTCGGTCGAAACCAGTTCCGGCCACTGCAACTTGAGTTCCGGCGAATCGCGGGTGATCCAGTCGAAGGTGACCTGATTGCGCGCCAGGAAGCGGCGCAGATCGGCGCAGTGCGTATCCCATCGGTTGCCGAGCAAGGTCAGGCGCGACTTGGGCGGCTGCGCGGCGAGGCCCTGCAACCCGCTGATGCGATCCCGCGCGATGGCCCCCAGCTGCTCGGAGATCGCCGGCGCCTCGGCCGCGATGGTGAAGTACCAGCGGGCATCCACCCGCATCACGCGTGACGGCTCGGCCGCACGGAAACTGCCCTGGAACACGGTGCCGAACACGATCGGGATCTCGCCGAACATCGCACCGGGTTCGCGCCAGCCCAAGTGGCGTTCGATGCCGTCGACCAGCTTCACGACCTCGATCTTGCCGGTGAGCACCGCAAAGAGCGCTCGTTCGCCGCCTTCGTGGACGGCATACTCGCCGGGATCGAGATGGATATCCGCAGAGGTTTCCGCCAGGCATTGCAGTTGCGCCGCGCTCAGCGTCGCGAACAACGGGACAGCGCGGACATCGTCGATGAGTAGCATTCCGGTCGCCTGGTTGGACTAGGGCCTGTCAACACTTAGAACGGATCTGCGCTGGGGGCTGAGAAGGCGCAGGGCTAGGCGCGAGCGACGACGTGTAGTTGGCCTACATGAGGAGCTCGTAACAACGCCCTGCGCCTTCTCAGCCCCCAGCCCTCCGGGTGATCCTCCATGACGAGCGCACTCCGCGTTACAAATGCTCGCCGGGGGTCCTGCCCCAGCTGTGCTTTGCGCCTTGATTGCGCTCGTCATGGAGGTCACGCAGGTCCGTTCCAAGTGTTAACAGGCCCTAGCCGTTCGAGGACAGTCCGCGGGTGCCGCGCTGTCCGGAAGCGCAGGATTGCGCAGCGATCACCTTGCGACTGCGAATCGGTCGGTCGCGTGGCGCGTCACACATTCACCGCGACTTCTACCATCCTTTGGAAGCGTGGTGCAAGCGTGCCCACGGGCGATCGCAGTGCGCCCGCGGGTCTCATCCACATGGCGGGGCTCGAGGGCCGCTCGCGCCCCGGCGATCAGTCCTCGGCCAGCACGATGATCTGGTCCTCGGCGGCGAAGCGCAACCGCTCCGACTTGGTGGGGTTCACCTTCACGCCGTATCCCGCCTTCGGGTCGTTCGCCTGCGCGGCCAGGCGGTAGCCCAGCGCCGTTTCGCCGCGCATCGCGGCGGACTCCAGCAGCGTGTGGAAGTCGACTTCGGCGCCAGGCTTCACGTACTGGGTGACGGGCCGGATGTATATCTCCGAACCCTCGGCGCTGAAGAGCTGGCGGAACACCTTGTCGAGCGCCTTGTTCTCCGACAGCTGCGCCAGCATGAGACTCGCGAGCTTGTCGCTCACGATGAAGTCGTCGGCCTGTGCGACCATGGCGAGTGCACGGTTCTTGATGTCCATCATTTCGCTGACGATGCTCAACTTGCGTCCTGCACGCCGCGCGATGTTGCGCAGGTGCAGCAGCGCGATCAGGGTCTGCGCATCCGCCTCCTGCACCGGCAGGTCCGTGTAGCTCATCAGGATGATGTGATCGAAATCCTGCACCTTGATCGCATCCAGGGTGCGGCGGTCGGTGATCGAGCCGTCGGCGAAGCGCAGCGTCTGCCGGCCGAGCTTCTTCGACAAGGCGAGCAACGTGTCGCGCGCACCAGTGCGCTGGCACATCACCACGACTTCCGAGCCCGGCGCCACGTAGTTTTCCAGCTCGCGCACGATGGCTTCGGTCTTCTCGTTCCACCCGAGCAGCAGGGTGCGCTCCGGGACCGCCTCGGGCTTTGCCCCCTGAACGATCGCGCCGCGATTCGGAGCAGGCGGCTCGGCAGCGCCGAGCACGATGGTGTCGTCGTCCTCGCTGATCGCGATGACCTGGTCGCCCGGCGCGATCCGCGTCTGCATCGGCGGGTTGATCAGCACCTCGCCGTCCGCGCGCATGATCCCCATCACGGCCGATTCGTCGTAGGCGGCCACCGCGTGGCGAAAGGACTTGCCGACCAGGGCAGGTTCTTCCTTGAAATAGATCTCGGCACCGTCGAAATCGAGCAGCTCCGTGTACACGACACTGAGGCCCGACTGCCGGCAGGTCTGCGCGGTGACGCGCGCGATCAGGTCTTCGCCCTGCACGAAGATCGTCTCGTCGCCGCCCACGAGCTGCGCGGCTTCGAGGTTTCGCCGGTCGCGGAGCTCGGCGACGATGTGATAGGGCTCTTGCTTGCGATCCGGGTTGTTCGTCACCGCCATCACCGACTTGATCACGTGGATGTCGGGATTGCCGGCCTCCGGCGCGAGCACGACGATCGAACGCGCCGAGTGCGGATCGACGACCGCCAGATCGTCCAGGTCCAGCGGATCGCCGCGCCGGCAGATGACGGCGGTGTTGCCGGTGCTGGGAAACTTCGCGCGGATGTCGTCCTCCATCTCGACCTTGTCCCGGTCAGCAAGGATGACGATGCGGGCGTGCTTGCGGTTCTCGTTGGCGATCATCAGTTCGCCGATGATCGAATAGATCTTGCTGGACCATCCCAGGATGAGCGTGTGGTCCGCTTCGATCACGCGCGAGCGGCCCTTGCGCATTTCCGTCAGGCGCGCGTCCAGGTCCGACGTGATGGTCCCGATCAGCATGCTGACCACGAAGATGCCGGCGATCGTGACGGCCAGCATCACCAGGCGCAGGCCCCAGCCCTGGTCGCCGGCGAGAGTCCCCGGGTCCATGGTGTGCAAGAGGCTGTGCCAGCCCCCCTCCAGCAGCCCGTAGTCCGAGGCCGGGTCCTTGGGGTCCTGGGTCATCCGGAACGACACCAGGACTACGGTCGCGACGACGACGATCGAAAGCGAGATCAGCGCGAGCCAGCCGATGATGGCGATCGCGCCCTTGGCAAGGGTCTTCTCGAAACGGTAGCGCAGATGGTCGCGCCAACCCGGCGTGAATCGGGACAAGAGTGCAATCTCCTTGGGGGAAGCCGGATGGAATGCCCGCCGACCCCGTGGCGTGCATCGCCTCCCTCTCCTGGAGCGGATATCCCATCGGGATGCTCCATCGGCGTGGCATGACACATCCCGAGTGGGGTTATCGTCCCTTTGCGGGGGGAATTGAGAACTCGGGCTTGTAAGGCGCCCGCCCGATGGGAACGCCCGGGCCGGTTCGAGCCCCGCCGCCACGCCGGCCCCACGGCAACGGTGGCATCCCGAAGGCGCAATGCCCGTCAGCGGACCCGGCGTCGGGAAGTCATGGTGCAATGCAGCGAAGCATAGGATACTTGGCCCATCCGTCGCCCACCTCCCGTTGCGCTCCCATGGCCGCCCTGAAGTCCCTCCTCGTCGCCAACCGCTCCGAGATCGCCATCCGCGTCATGCGGGCCGCGGCCGAACTCGGCATCCGCACCGTCTCGATCTACTCCAACGAGGACCGGTTCGCCCTGCACCGCTTCAAGGCCGACGAGAGCTACCGCGTCGGCGAGGGCAAGAAACCGCTGCAGGCATATCTCGATATCGAGGACATCATCCGCATCGCCCGCCAGGCGAAGGTGGACGCGATTCACCCGGGTTACGGCTTCCTGTCCGAGAACCCCGACTTCGCCCGCGCCTGCGCGGAAGCCGGCATCCGTTTCATCGGGCCCAGTCCCGAAGTCATGACCACGCTGGGCAACAAGGTCGCGGCCCGCAACGCCGCCGTGGCGGCCGGCGTGCCGGTCATGCCGGCGACCCCACCACTCCCGCGCGACATGAAGGCGGTCAAGAAGCTCGCCGCGGCCGTGGGCTACCCGCTGATGCTGAAGGCGAGCTGGGGCGGGGGCGGCCGCGGCATGCGCGTGATCGAGACCGAAGCCGACCTCGACGCGCAGGTCGACGTCGCGCGGCGCGAGGCAGCGGCGGCGTTCGGCAACGACGAGGTGTACCTCGAGAAGCTGGTGCGCCGCGCCCGCCACGTGGAAGTGCAGATCATGGGCGACCTGCACGGCAACATCGTGCATCTTTTCGAGCGCGACTGTTCGGTGCAGCGGCGCAACCAGAAGGTGGTGGAACGCGCGCCCGCGCCGTATCTCGACGAAGCGCAGCGCACCGAACTGTGCGACGCCGCGCTGCGCCTGGCGCGCGCCGTCAACTACACGCACGCCGGGACAGTCGAGTTCCTGATGGACGCCGACACGGACAAGTTCTACTTCATTGAAGTGAACCCGCGCATCCAGGTGGAACACACCGTCACCGAGCAGGTGACCGGCATCGACGTCGTGCAATCGCAGATCCGCATCACCGAGGGCGCGCGCATCGGCGATGCGAACTGCCCGGTGCCGGCACAGGCGAACATCCGCCTGAACGGTCATGCACTGCAGTGCCGCATCACCACCGAAGACCCCGAGAACAACTTCACGCCCGACTACGGGCGCATCACCGCCTATCGCAGCGCGGCCGGCTTCGGATTGCGGCTGGACGGCGGCACCGCCTACACCGGTGCGGTCATCACGCCCTACTACGACTCGCTGCTGGTGAAGGTGACGGCCTGGGCGCCGACACCGCACGAGGCGATCCGCCGCATGGATCGCGGCTTGCGCGAATTCCGTATCCGCGGCCTGTCGACCAACCTGCAGTTCGTCGAGAACGTCATCAACCATCCCGACTTCGCGGCCGGCACGGTCACGACGCGCTTCATCGACACCACGCCGGAATTGTTCCGGTTCGCGAAGCGGCGCGACCGCGCCACGCGCGTGCTGCGCTACATCGGCGACGTGACGGTCAACGGTCATCCGGACATGAAGGGGCGCACCAAGCCGGATTTGTCGCACGCGCACCTCATCATGCCGGAGGTCGACTACACCGCGCCGCTGCGCCCCGGCACCCGCGACCGGTTGCGCGAGCTGGGCCCCGAGAAATTCGCGCAATGGATGCTGAACGAGCCGCGCGTGCTGCTGACCGACACCACCATGCGCGATGCGCACCAGTCGCTCTTCGCCACGCGCATGCGCACGGCGGACATGGTCCGCATCGCTCCGGCGTACGCGCACCTCGCCCCCGGACTGTTCTCGCTCGAGTGCTGGGGCGGCGCCACCTTCGACGTGGCACTGCGTTTTCTCAAGGAAGACCCCTGGGAGCGGCTCGATCGCCTGCGCGAGGCCGTTCCCAACGTACTGTTCCAGATGCTGCTGCGCGCCTCGAACGCGGTCGGCTACACCAACTACCCCGACAATGTCGTGCGCTACTTCGTGCAGCAGGCGGCGCGTGGCGTCGACGGCCGCGGCGGCATCGATCTGTTCCGCGTGTTCGACTCGCTCAACTGGGTCGAGAACATGCGCGTCGCGATCGACGCCGTGATCGAGGCCGATGCGCTGTGCGAAGGCGCGATCTGCTACACCGCCGACCTCTACGACGACTCGCGCAAGTATTCGCTGAAGTACTACGTGAAGCTCGCGAAGCAGCTCCAGAAGGCCGGCGTGCACATCCTCGGCATCAAGGACATGTCGGGTGTGTGCCGCCCGCGCGCCGCCGCAGCGTTGGTGAAGGCGTTGAAAGACGAGACCGGCCTGCCGATCCACTTCCATACGCACGACACCAGCGGCATCTCGGCCGCCTCGGTGCTCGCCGCCGTCTACGCCGGGGCCGACGCCGTGGATGGCGCGCTCGACGCCATGAGCGGCCTCACGTCGCAGCCGAACCTCGGTGCCATCGTCGCAGCGCTCGAGGGTTCCGAACGCGATCCGTGCGGACCCGACGGCGTTGATCGCGCAGCGCTGCAGTCCCTGTCCGACTACTGGGAAGGGGTGCGCAAGGTCTACGTGCCGTTCGAAGCGGACATGCGCTCGGGCACGGCCGATGTGTATCGGCACGAGATGCCCGGCGGCCAGTACACCAACCTGCGCGAGCAGGCGCGGGCCATGGGACTGGATCACCGCTGGCCGGAGATCGCACGCGCCTATGCCGACGTCAACCGCATGTTCGGCGACATCGTCAAGGTCACACCCACTTCGAAGGTGGTGGGCGACATGGCGCTATTCATGGTCGCCAACGACCTCGGGCCCGAGGACGTGATGGACCCCGAGCGCGACGTGGCGTTTCCGGAATCGGTGGTGTCGCTGTTCAAGGGCGAGTTGGGCTTTCCGCCGGACGGTTTTCCCGCGGCGCTCTCGCGCAAGGTGCTGAAGTGCGGCTCGCCGGCGGCGATCCTGCCCGAACCGCCCGCGCCCTACCGCCCCGGCGACACGCTCGCCCCGGTGGATCTCGAGGCCGCTCGCAGGGAAGCGCAGAAGGCCGTCGACCATCACGTGTCCGACACCGACCTCGCCTCGTGGCTGATGTATCCCAAGGTGTATCGCGAATACGCCGAGCACCATCGCCACTACGGCGACGTCAGCGTCCTGCCCACGCCCACCTTCTTCTACGGCATGGCCGACCGCGAAGAGATCGCCGTGGAGCTGGACCCGGGCAAGACGCTGGTGATCAGCCTGCAGGGCACTGCGCCGGCCGAGGAGGAGGGCCTGGTGAAAGTCTTCTTCGAGCTGAACGGGCAGGCGCGCACCATGCGCGTCGAGAAGGCAGGCGCCGCGCGTGCAGCGAAGCGTGCCCAGGCCGATCCGGCCAATCCGAGCCATATTCCCGCCCCCATGCCCGGCATGATCGTGACCGTGGCCGTAAAACTCGGCCAGGTGGTGAAGGCCGGTGACCCCCTGGTGTCCATCGAGGCCATGAAGATGGAATCCCAGATCCGGGCGGAGCGCGACGGGTCGGTCAGGGCGATCCAGGTGAAGTCGGGCGATGTGGTGGCGGCGCACGACCTGTTGCTAGAACTTGCGTGACAGCCGCGCTGCGTTGACAGCGGCAGGCGGGAGTCCTGGCTTCCCATCCCGCAAGAGATGCAGACGCCCCGCCGAATCGCGGGCGGCGCTCGCAAGACACGATCGAGAGCGGGACCAGGAAGAGGGCCAGGCATTCGACAGCTGCGCCTGCTTCATTCGGAACGCTTTTGTGGCGACGCGCGAGTGGCGCGAGCCGCGGCGCTAGTGGTCACTATTTTTTTATTTTAAATCAATATTTTACATTCCACCCGGTGTGTGGTTTGATAGCGTCACGGTCAATGCTGACCGGCCACACTGGGAATCCGCCATGCGCAAGACAGCACGCGTCGCAATCAACGCCAATGCGTTACCAATCATCGGGATCGACGCCGTCGGGCAATTGGTCCGGGCATCGTTCGCGCAGGAACAAGCCGTGGCACTCGCGTACGCGGCGCGCCTGCATTCCGGCAACGGGGAATAGTCATGGCTACCTGGTATGTCGGACGCAAAGCGCCGGGGGTGGTAGCGCACCCCATCGACCACGGGGCACACAATCCCGATTTCGTGAAGCAATCGGAGACCGAGGTCTACGTCAGATACGAAAGTACGCTCGCAGCCATGTATCGGCGGCCGCCCGGCGCGCCGGCGTGGACGAAGTGGGTCATCGACACGGTCCGACCGTTCCATATCGAAGGTGAAGCGATCGAGCTCGCGAAGCGGCGCACCCGTGTCGGGAGCCTCCAAAGAGAAATCTGGTCGAGCTTCGAATGGCCGGAGCAGGAATCCCAGTAGCTGCAGCGCAAGCAGCCACAAGGCAGCCACCCTCGATGGTCACCTGCGACCTTGCTCGCTTCTCCCTGCTGGTCCGGGAATCCGCGAAGCGCATTCGCATCCCTGAGGCTACGCAACGCGATCCACGGGCCGCGGCACGGACGTTGATCGCTGCGCGAACCGGCACGCTCGAGGCTCAGGTTCTCGCCAAGCTGGCCGACGCAGTCGACCAGCACAGTGGTGCGTTCAACGAGTCAGACGTTTACGCGCTCGGTGGAGAGGCGCTGGGCATAGCAGGCGCACTGGTAGCGATCCGGGCCGAAGCCTAGCGTCGTCGCCACGACGTTCGCTTCACCGCTTCGCCTCCGACCGAGGACGTTCCAGCCGACCAGGTCGGATTGGTCATCTCCGCTGCGCATGAATGCTGGAGGCGCGTTTGTGTGTTTCAATCGCGCTGACGCCACCGTCGACGCCTCCGGAGGGGAGCCATGATTCAGCGGGGAATCGCCGTCCTTGCCGCCGCGCTTGCATGTGCTGCGCTGTCCACGACGCCTGTGCATGCCGCGAAGTACGTCATGGTCATCAGCCACATGGGGCCGGAGGACTGGACCAACAACGAAATGCATCCGGCCATGAAGCATTTCGAGTCCATGGTCGAGGCACGCACCGGCGGCGACATCGACGTCCAGGTGTTCGGCAACGGCCAGTTGGGCTCAGAAGTGGAGACCGCGAAGCAGGCCCAGGCCGGCAAGACGGTGCAGGCGACGCTGATCTCGTCCGGCGCCATGTCGTCGTTCTTCCCCGCCTACCAGATCATCACCACCCCGTTCCTGTTTCCCAACTACCACGTGGCACGGGCCTACCTCGACGGCGAATGGCACGCGAACTTCATGCGTGGCGCACTGAAGGCGAGCGGCCTGCGCTATCTCGGCACGCTGGACGACGGCGGCGGCTTCGTCGCCTTCACCAACAACAAGCGGCTCATCAAGACGGTCGATGACCTGAAGGGCCTCAAGATCCGCGTGGAGGAGAACCCGGCCCACGTGGCGACCATGAAGGCGCTGGGTGCATCAGCGACCCCGCTACCCTGGGGTGAAGTGCTGACCGCGCTCGGCACCGGGCTGGCCGATGGCCAGTTCAACGCACCGGGTATCAGCCTCGCGTTCAAGTTGTGGGAGGTGAACCAGTACACGACGTGGAGCGGCCACGTCTACAACACCATCTCCTGGATGATGAGCGACAAGTGGTACCAGTCGCTGCCCCCGGAGTACCGCCAGATCGTCATCGAGGCGGCGCGCGAAGCCACCGTGGTCTCCCACGGCATCGCCGTGCTCGCGGCCGCCACCGGTTGGGACGTCTCCTGCAAGAAATTCAAGCAATGCTGGATCCTCACCAAGACCGAGCGCGATCGCATGGCCGCGGTGGCGCGACCCGCCTGGAAGCAGTGGGTCACCAAGGATTTCGGCATCGACGTGAAACTGGTGGACCAGCTCTGGGCCGAAGTCGCCCGCATCGAAAAGGAAACGAGCGCGCTCGACGCGAAGCGCTACGGCCAGTAGCCGCATGGCCATCGCTTTCTTCGAGCGGTTGAGCGATGCGCTGAATCGCGCCGTCATCGCCTTCTGCGTCGCGTGTGTGATCGCGATGCTCGCGATCTCGTTCATCGGCTTCTTCTACATGATCGGCACCGGCGAGGCGTTGAGCTGGACTTACTCGCTGGCACGTCTGTTCATTCCGTGGATCGGCATGCTGTCGATCACGGTGGCGTTCAAGGGCGGCGAGCACGTCACCATGAACCTGCTGCTCGGCCTGGTGCCCGCCACGTTCACGCGCCTGCTGCAGTGGGCGAGCCTGGGCCTGATCGCCCTGTTCGCCGTGCTGCTGCTCTGGTTCGGCTGGGATTTCTTCCGGGGATCGAACCAGTACTACATGGTGTCGGACCAGATCCGCGTGCACGGCCGCTGGGTCGCGGCGTGCATCCCGGTGACCGGCGCGATCCTGCTGGTGCACCTCGCCAGTGGCCGCAAGTTGCTGGAGGCACCTCCGGCCGAGGCGGAAGGCGACTGATGGCCGCCGCGCTCGCGGTCTTCGTCGTGGTGCTGTTGATCGGCGCGCCGATCGCGCTGGTGATGCTGTTCTCGGGCCTGGCGGGGGCGATGTCCATCGGCGGGCCGGAGTTCCTCGAGATCGTCGCCGACCGGATGTTCTCCGGCGTCGGCGGCTTCCTGCTGATGGCGATTCCGTACTTCATCTTCACCGCCGAGCTGATGAATCACGCCGGCCTGACCCAGCGCTTGATCGACCTCAACAACGCGCTGCTCGGTCGCGTGCGTGGTGCGCTGAGCCACGTCACCATCCTGAGCAGCCTGCTGTTCGCGGGGTTGACCGGCGCCGCCGTCACCGACGCGGTGGCGATCGGCAAGCTGCTGATCCCGGCAATGAAGAAGGAGGGCTACTCACCGGCTTATGCCGCGGCGGTCACGGCGTGCGCCTCGGTGATCGGCCCGATCATTCCGCCCAGCATCGTGATGGTGGTCTACGCCACCCTGCTCTACAACGTCTCGGTGATCTCGCTGTTCGTGGGCGGCATCGTGCCGGGGCTGCTGCTCGCGGCGGCGCTGCTGCTGGTGAGCTTCTGGCTGTCGTGGCGGCGCGGCTTCCCGGTGCACGGCCATTCGGGTCTAGGTCTCGCACTCCGACGACTGCTGCCGACCGTCCCGGCCCTGCTCGTTCCGGTGATCATCCTCGGCGGCATCCTCGCCGGCTGGACCACCGTCACGGAGGCTTCGGCCTTCGCGGCCGTCTACGCGATCGGCGTCGGAACCCTGCTCTACCGGACGCTCACCGTACGCAAGGTCCTCGAAGCGCTCGTCACCACCGTGCGCCTGTCGGGCGTGGTGTTCTTCCTGCTGGCCACGTCCACCGTGCTCGGGTGGTTCGTCGCGCGCTCCGGCATTACGCGCGAAGCCGCCGAACTCATCGCCGATTTCAGCACCAACCCGATGGTGCAGATCCTCATGGTCAACCTGCTGCTGCTTGTGGTCGGCACCATGGTCGACGTCCTGCCGGCGCTCGTGATCGTGGCGCCGGTGCTGGCCCCGGCCATGACGCAACTAGGATTCGACCCGCTGCATTTCGCGATGGTGATGATCCTCACCCTCAACGTCGGCAACATCACGCCGCCGGTGGGAATGTCGCTGATGACCACGGCACGCATCGCCGGGGTCAGTTACGAAAAGGCGATCGTCGCCTCGATCCCTTTCTACCTGAGCTTCATCGCCGTGATCGCGGTCGTGTCGCTGTGGCCCGCCACCGTGCTGTGGCTGCCGGGGCTGTTGCGCTAGCTCGCGCCAGACCGTCCCCCGGGGGCAGTCAACCCTTCACGGGGCCCGTGCGCAGCGGAATCCGATGTCCTCGCTGCGCAGTTCCGGATTGCCGTGCGAGCGCCGGGCCGAATTCATCCGCTCCGCCGGCTCGAACCGCCCACCACCGCGGATCACCTTGGACGCGCCCGATTCCGGCCCCCGGGGATTGCGCCGCTCGCTCACCGGAAATCCCTCCGCATACCAGTCCGCCGTCCACTCCGCGACGTTGCCGGCCATGTCGTGGACCCCGTAGGGGCTGCGGCCGGCCGGGTGCGTGCCGACTTTCTTCAGTCCGCCAAGGTAAGCCCCGGGCGATGCATTCTGGTAGTTGAGTCGATCGAATGTCGGTCTGTCGTTCCCCCACGGAAAACGGCGCTCGTCCATGCCGCGTGCGGCCTTCTCCCATTCTGTTTCCGTGGGCAAGCGTCGCCCCGCCCACTTGCAGTAGGCCGCCGCATCGTTCCAATCGACGCCACCGACCGGCAGTTCGTCGTGGCGGCCGGGATCCATCGATTCCCATCCGTCGGGCGGACGCGCCGACCCGGTGGCCTCGAGAAACTTAGCGTACCGTCCGGTGGTGATCTCGAAGCGATCGATGTAGAAGGCATCGACGAAGACCTCGCGCCGCGGCGACTCCTCGTCGTCTCCCATGATGAAATTGCCTGCAGGCACCAGGACGAGCGCAGCACCGTCCTTGCCGGTGAGTTCAGCCGGCGCCTCGCGAGTGGCCAGGTACCACCAGACGCCTCCCGCAATGATCAGTGCGGCGGCCACCCCGACGCCTGACTTCGTCAGAAGAGCACGGCGGCGCGTGAGGTCGATGCGATGCACGGCATCGGCCACCGCCGCGGGAATGTTTCCCGGAGATTCGAGCAAGGTCACCGCCTTCGCGAAGGCGGGCAGTCGATCCAGGGCGATCGGTCGCAGCAACACCGGGAGCAGCCGGCCGGACGGCTGGCGCAGCTTCTTCTCGGCAATCTCGAGCTCGTTCAGCGTGTAGCTGCCCGGGTCGATGGACTCCTCACTCACCAGGAAGACGAACAGGTCCGCCTGCTCGATCGCGCGGCGGATGCGAATGTGGAATTCCTCCCCCGGCGGCAGATCGTCGCGATCGAAGAAGACGTCGTGCCCCTGGTCGAGCAGCGCCCGGTTGATCGCCTCGGCGATCACGCGATCCTGCGACGCATAGCTCAGGAAGATTCTCATCCCACGGGGGCGGCCACCCTCTGCTCCGCGCGCCAGGCGCTCAAAGTCCACAGGAAGCTCGCGAAATCCTGCACCGCGAACGCAGCCGCGAGCTGCCACGGCAAGATGCCGGTCAACCAGAGGACCAGCATCGCCGGTGGCACCAGCGGCCGATCGAGCAGGGAGGCAAACACGAAGCCCTGCGCATTGAGCCGTCCGGCTGCCACGTAGAGCATGCCCAGTCCGCCGACGAGCAGGCCGACCAGACGGAAATAGTTCTCCGTCTGCTCGACCATCTCCGGCAGGTGCAGCAGTTTCACCGCGAGCTGCGGGGCGAACACGATGCCGACACTCTCGGCGAGGATCAACCAGCCGAACACTTCGACAGTCTTCGCGGAGCGGCCCTGCCCCTCCGCGGCGAACAAACGACGGAACATCTCTGCGAACGAAGGTGTATTCATGATCGTCGCCTCGCTACGTAGCTGTAGAAATTGCAGGCACCGAAGAAGACGCCGCGATCCGACCGGCGCAGCACTTCCTCCGCCCACGCCACCGCCTCGCTTTCCGTGGCGGCCCCGGCCTTCGGCAGCAGCTTCATGAACGACTGGATTCCCGGCTTCCAGAAATCGGCGGCACCCACCTCGGCCAGCACGTACGAACAGGACGAAACCAGGTCCACCTTCGCATCGCGCAGCCGTTGCGGCATCTCGCGCATCACGCGCGGATTGGTGACGATGGCGGCGATGATGGCTTCGTCCATGGCGCGGCCGCGCACCGGATCGTCGGTCCCGAAGGTGATCGACGCATAGTCCCCATCGAAGATGCCGATCATGCCGCCGGGCTTCACCACGCGCGCCAGCTCTTCGATCACGGCCTGGGGATTGTCCACGTGGCTGATCAATGTGTGGGCGATCACCGCGTCGAACGCCGCATCCGGCAACTTGAGACCCTGCGAATCCCCGGCCCGGAAATCGATCCTCGCCGCGAGCCCTTCGGCCTGACCCAGCCGTTGCGCCGCGTGGATCAGCGACGGGCTGAGATCGATGCCGGTGATGTGCCCCTTGAACGCTGGCCGCCGCGCGATGGTCCGGGCCACGACCCCCGTACCGCAGCCGACGTCCAGCACGGTGCCGGCCCCGTCGATGCCCATGCCGTCGAGGTACTCGCCCATCATGTGCAGGAACTTCGGATGGCGCCCACGCGCCTCGAGACGCGCTTCGAGCACGCCGAGCGTGTCGCCGTCCAGTTGATCGGTGATGCGATAGACGTCGACGGCAGCCATGCTTTCCTCTCGAAATCGGTGCGACGGACTAGCGGGGTGTGACCGCCGCGATGCATTCCACTTCCACACGCGCACCCAGCGCCAGGCCATTGGCGCCCAGTGCGCTACGCGCTGGATAGGGTGACGCGAAGAACGTGCGGTACACCTCGTTGAACGCCGCCCACTCGCCGATGTCGGCCAGCATGACGGTGCACTTCACGACGTCGCGCATCGAGTAGCCGTTGGCTTCGAGCGAGGCCTTGATGTTCTCCATGGTCTGGCGCGCCTCTTCCTTCATGCCGCCCGGCACCAGTTTCATCGTGCCCGGCGCGATGCCCACCTGGCCGGAGAGGTACACGGTGTTGCCCACGCGGACCGCCTCGGAGAACGGCAGCGTGGTGGGCAGAACGCTGCCCGAGTTGTAGTACTCGATCGGTGCGGAGTCCGCGGCGAACACGCCACCAGCAATGCAAAGGCAGGCGCTGGTCAGCGCGATCTTGCAGGGTAGTCTCATCGGATCGTCTCCTCGGACGGTGAATCACCTCAGGCTTGGGTGGCGAACGGGCCGAAGTCGGCCAGGCGCACATGGCGCTGCGCGTAGGCAGCGCCCACCCGCTGGATGTTGGGAATGTGCTTGATCGAATCCATCTCCTGCATCGTCGCTGGATCGATGTCACCGAGGCCCAGTGCGTTGAGGCCGGCGTGAGTGACATCGGGGTCATAGCGCAGGTAGGTGAAGAGTTTCGGTCCGGTCCAGTTCGCCTTGCCGTCGACGGCCCCGACCATCGCACCAAATTCGCGGTCGATCTCGGCCCCGAAGCGGCAATCCCCCAGCATGCGGCAGGTCATGTCCCAGCCAGCCGAGGCGGCGTTCATCAAGGCGCCGGGAATGCTCGTCGCATGATGGAGGATGTTCATGTCGTCGGCTTCGAGTTTCGGGCGGGCCTTCGGCGCATTGCCGGTCCCGACGGAGACGATCAACAGCTGGTCCGTACCGGTACGCCAGTCGAGCCGGTACGGCGCCGCGGTCGCCATCTGGAACGCGAGGTAGGCGGGGTTGTTGTAGGTCGTCACACCGCCGTCGACGAAGATGAACGAATACTCCTTCGGTGAGCCCTCGCCGAAGGTCACCACTTCCGGTGGAAAGAACGTGGGCGCCGCGGTGCTGGCGCGTACGAGTTGCCACAACGGCAAATCCAGGTTGCAGTCGCCCCGAGTCCGCTGGTTGTACTTCGCGGCCGGGTTGTTCCACACCGGCCAGGGCGAATCGGTGGTGTGGTTGCGCATGACCATCATCAGCAAGGTCCTGAGTCGATCGCTGCCGAGCGGCGCATTCGGATACCGGGCACTGGCCTGATGACCGAGGGCACGATCCAGCTCGGCGCGCAGCTTCTTCGCGAGCGGTTCGTCGTTGTAGGTGTAGCGCAGGCGCTTGAACAGCGACGCCTTGTCGAACATGTCGCGGCCGCTGCCGACGTAGAACTCGCGCATCTGATCCATGGACATACCCGCGGCGATGCACGCCGCGATGATCGCTCCGGTGCTGGTGCCGCACACGAAATCGAACCAGTCGGCCAGCACCAGGTCCGGCTTGCCGTGTTGCGTTCGCAGGTCGGCCTCGAGCTTCGCGAGCACCTCGGTGCTCATCAGACCGAGAATTCCGCCGCCGTCGCAGGCGAGGATCTTCTTGGGGCCGTCGGGGGCCAGTTTATCGGCCAGCGATCTCGTCATCAGGGGCTCCTCGTCGTGACCGCGGCGGCCGCGGCTACCATAGCTTGCGCGTGTCGAGCCAGGTCACCTGGCCGGTGCGCCGTTTCACTTCGTTGTACATGTGCGCCGTGCCGCCCGGACCGTCGGAACCGCCGCCGTCCCACAGGCTCACGAATCGCACCTTGTCGATGCCATGGGCCAGTGCGGTGTAGAGCAGCCACAGGTTGCAGCGCTCGAACGCATTGGCGCCCTTCGGCAGCGGCCCGAGATCGTCCGGCATGATCCGCAGTGGATCCTGCAGTTTCGCCTTCACCGCGAAATAGCGTTGCCGCCAGGACTCGCCGTCCGCCGAAACCAGCACGGAGCGTTCGATGAACTCCGGTTCCTCGAGGGGCATCAGCAGCTGCACGCGCACGCCGCGCTCCTGGCACGCTTCGCAGAAGAGGAGATCGCCGCCGGCGGCGCCCTGTGTGAGCGCGAGATCACCCGCCCCCGCTCCGAGCTGATCGAGGGCCTTGGCCATGGCCGCCGTCGCGATGGGTAACTTTTCCGCTGGAAAACGGGGCTTCGGCCGATCCGGCGCATCCACCATGTGCCCCGAGAACAGGAAGACCTGGCGCGGCGCGAACGGTGGCGTGCTGCGGGCGATCTCGCGATCGACGATATCGAGCACGGCAGCCGTTTCCTCCGGGCGGAACTCGAGATCGCGCAACAGCGTGAGCGTCTGGCGCGTGGAGTCGAGCGCGAACCAGTCCTTGTTCGCGGCGGCCACCGCGGTCCTGTACTCGCGCAGCGCGGATTCCTTCGGATTCACCAGCAGGAACAGCTCGGCCAGGCTCGCCCGGGCCCAGTAGTCCTTCGGCTTGCGCTCCTGCGCGGTGAGGCAGGCCCACAGCACCCCGCCTTGCAGATTGGCGAGCGCGGTCTTGTCCACCGTGTCGCCGAGGTGCTCCTGCACCATGCGCAGCACCAGCGCGTTGATGCCGGAATAGTAGTGCGACGGGTCACGGATGAACGCTGCGTGGTACGGATCGATGGCCTCGCGCAGCGCCGCGTCTTCCGCAGCCGCGGCCGCCCGCATTGCACTGGTGCTCGCCCCGGGCTGTGCCCAGCGCTGGATCCACGAGTCCTTGTTGACGCGGCCAGCGAGCGCCCACGATTCCGGATCGTCCGGATGGTCCTCGGTGAGGCGGCGCACCCACTCGATCGCTTCTTCGGACCGCCCCAGGCGGCCGAGACAGATCGCCTTCTTCTCGCGCACCGCCTTGCGGGTCGGATCCACGTCGAGCACCGCATCGAACTGTTCGAGCGCGAACTCGAACTGCTTCAGGCGCAGCAGCGTGGTGCCGGCCATGGTCTTGCCTTCGAGCCACAACGCCCGCGTCGGCGTCTCGTCGGCCAGCACCAGGATGTCGCCCGGTCGCCCGCGCTGCCGCGCGACCTCCATCCGGCTCGCCCAACGTTCCTGTGCGTCGCTGAACTCGTTGTGCTGCTCCAGCAGCAGCGTGCGCCAATCGGGTTCCTGCAGGTGCGGCAGCAAATGGTAGACCGGGCTCACCTTGCGGCCGGACCAGGCTGCGAGCGTGGCCTCGGCCATTTTCGTGATCGCGGCACGGTCCGCTTCCAGGGTCGCCGGGTCGGGGACTCCATCCTTCAACCGGTAGCGCAGCTTGCGGTCGGTGTAGATATCGAAGGGCTGCGTGGCGCGCGGCCCCTGCACCAGCAACACCCCACGCGCGCGCAGCGCATGACGCACGCCCAACTCGTACCAGACGTTCGGGTTGTCGAGGGTGAGGTCAGCCACGACGAGGTCCGCGACCAACAGCTCCTGGAACATGTCCATGCGGATGTCGCCGGCACGCTGTTCCTCGTCGGCGCGGAACACGTCGAGCCCAGCCGCTTCCAGGGCCGGCTTCAGCAGCTCCTCGTAGATGCGATTGAAGTCGATCGGCTTGCCGTCGGCGTCGGGCTTGGTGCCGAACGGCATGGCGAGGAAGGCGTGGGGTTTCATGGCCCGCACGTTACCGGAGGAACGGGGTTCGACGCATACGTGGACATCAGCCCCCATCCCAACCTTCCCCCAACAAAGTTGGGGGAAGGAGCCGTACGTCCCCTCCCCCGGCTGTGCCGGGGGAGGGCGGAGGGAGGGGGCAGCGAAGCGCCGGGGGAGGGATGGGGTGGGAGCCTGCACCGCACCGCGCGGATGGGGCTTGCTGTCGCTGCCCGCAGCCCATCAAGCCCGCCCCACCGACGTGCGCCCGTGCTCGGCACCCGCCACGCTCTTCAACGCACGGGCCACCACGTCTCGCGCCAGCTCCTCCTTCATCTCGCGCGGGGCCGGCAGCATTTCCGCGCGCAGGGCCAACGCCATGGCGACGGCCTGCAACACGTCGCCGTTGGCAGCCGTGCGCCCGCCCTCCACCTGGGTATCGAGCGCGTTCAACAGGGCGGAGAGCAGTTCCCCGACGCGCGCCGCGGAGACGGTTTCGGGATGCAGTTCGAAGGCCACGTCGATGACGGTGCCCGAGGAGGTCACGGCGCGATACGGCAAGGAGGACATGGTTAGGGTCGGGTCGGGAGACACGCCAGTGTATCGGCAACGCCGACTCGGCGGTCGAGAGGAGTGCCGCGGCAGCACGACAGCAGCGGGTCCCCATGCCCCGCTGTCGTCGCATGCCGCACGCAGCGCGCTTCACCGCGCCGTCACTGCTCGACCGATCCCGATGAGCGCCAGCGCGCGACTCCACCCACGATCATTGCACCAACCAGCAGCATGACCCAGGTCCCAGGTTCGGGAACGGGAGCCGGCGCGAGATTGCCGGCGCCGTATCCCGTCACGAACGGTGCGAGGTCACCCGAGTTCGTACCGGTGCCGGCGGGAATGTTCCAGCTGACCGCCGCTCGCGGGCCGCGGGCTCCGTCATCACCGACCGGCCATACGCTCTGGGTGAGTTCCTTGAACACGAAGGCGCCGTGGACAGTGCTGTCGTCGAAGTGCAGCGCGGTGAAGAACGCGTCCCTCATGAAGAGCTGTGCGAACGTGACGGGTCCTGCTGCCCCATCCTGCACCAGTTCCACCGTCACGACGGGGATGGCATCGCCCTTCAGGAGATAGGCGTACATCGCCGGTACGCTCGCATCGAACGCCTGGACCCAGGTGAGCTCGCCCGGCTGCGGCTTGCCGACCGACGCCCCGCCGCCCCTGGTCCAGCTGCTCTCCGCCGTCACGCGCCAGGCCACGGCATCGAGTTCGATCCACTTTTCGTACCCACTCACCTGGCTCTCGCCGTTCACGGACGGTGCGCCGCCGGTCATGCGCATGAACGCCTGGCCCGCTCGCGCAGGTGCTGCGCCCTCGACGATGCACAGGACGAGTGCCATCAGGAGCGATCGATGGAACCACCGTGGCGCGTTCATGACAGTGCCCGGCTGGTCGGCACCCGGTTGCGGCGCAAGGCGAAGCCGACCAGGACCAGTCCGGACACCACCATGACCCAGGTTTCGGGTTCGGGAACGGGTGCAAGGTTCGGTGCCGACAACGCAGCGAGCGCGAGACCCTTGCCTTCGAGATTGCCGGGCCCGTATCCCGCCACGACCGCAGCCAGGGCACCGTTGCTTCCGACCGTCCCCGCAGGGATATCCCAGACCACGTTGATCGGCTTGTCGCGCCCGCCGCTCCCGTCCTGCGGCCAGTAGGTCATCGAGATCTTCTTGAACACACCGGACCCCGTCACCGAACTGCCGTTGAACGCGAGTTCGGTGAAGAAGAGGTCCTCGATGTTGAGCTGCAGGTAGGTGGTCTCTCCCGCGCCGTTCCGCCGGGTGTATTCGACCACCGCGTTCGGCACGGAGAGCCCCTTCAGCATGTACGAATACATCGCGGGAACACTGGAATCGAAACTCTGGATCCAGGAAATCGCACCCGGATTGGGCTTGCCTACGGACGCACCGCCGCCCCTGGTCCAGCTGCTGTCGGCTTCCACTCCCCACGAGACCGAATCGATGTCGATCCAGTTTTCGTAACCCTCGGTGGTGCTCTCGCCGACAATGCTGGTCGAACCGCCGGTGAGACGCAGGTAGTAGTCGTCCGCATGCGCAGGAATGGCGCACGCAGAAGCGATGAACGTGAGTACGGCAACGGCCGTGCCGTTGACAGTCGATGATGGCCACATGGTGTTTCTCCTGGTTGACTCCGATGAGTGAGCGACACCGGGAAACGGCGGAGATCGGGCCTGCACCGAGTCGACGGCTGATGCGCTCGGGAATGGCGGTGGCGGAATGACAATGGAATCCACCGGCCGCACGCTTGCGACGATACGCGCTCCCGGCGGCAGCGAGAACTGCCGGGCGCGCGGGTCGAGTTACCTTACGGCGGCAGCCGACGGGGCCGGCTCAGCCCCCAAGAAGGCTGGCCCCTTGGGGAAAGGGCCGCAGGCTCATCGGGGGGCCCTGACTTCAGCTCACCGCCTGCAGCAGCGCGGTAAATGCCTCGTCGAAGAGCTTGACACCTTCCTGCTGCAACTGGGTGCCGATCGCCTCATGGCCGATTCCGAGGCGCTCGACCGCGGCGAAGGCCGCCTGCGCCGCCGGCAAGTCGAGTCCGATGGTGTCGGCCGCCTTGCCGTGATCGCGGAATGCCGCGAGGGTCACGTCCGGGACGGTATTGATGGTCTGAGCCCCGATGAGGGGCGTCACGTACAGCAGGTCATCGTAAGCAGGATTCTTGGTGCTGGTGCTGGCCCACAACAAGTACTGGGGCCGCGCCCCGATCGCGCGCAACGCCGCGAAGCGCGCCGACCCGAACACCTCGACGTAGCGTGCATACGCAAGCTTGCCCACCGCCACGGCGGTCTTGCCACGCAATGCCAGCGCTTCCGGCGTTCCGAGGCCGTCGAGCTTCTTGTCGACCAGAGAATCAATCCGGCTCATGAAGAAGCTCGCGACGGTTTTGACGCGCTTCACGTCGCCACCGTTGGCCTGCAAGCGTTCGAGGCCGGTCAGGTAGGCATCGAAGATCGCATTCATCTGCCCCAGCGAAAATAGCAGCGTGACATTGACGCTGATGCCGTCGGCGACGCACTGCTCGAATGCCCGCACACCAGCCGGCGTGCCGGGAATCTTGATGAGCACGTTGTCGCGCGCCACCTCGGCCCGCAAACGGCGCGCCGCGGCGATGGTGCCGTCGGCATCGTGCGCGAGCTGCGGCGAGACTTCGAGGCTCACGTAGCCGTCGTCGCCCCGGGTCACGTCGAAAACCGGCCGCAGGATGTCGCAAGCGGCCTGCACATCGGCAATGGCGAGCCGTTCGTAACGCCGCTCCGGATCAGCCTCCTCACGCTTCAACCGCTCGAGATCGGCGCGGTAGGACGCACCGTTCACGATGGCATTGCGGAAGATGCTCGGATTGGTGGTGATGCCGGTCACTTCACCGGCATCCACCAGGCGCTTGAGTTCCCCGCCCTCCAGCATCGCGCGCGACAGGTTGTCGAGCCAGATGCTCTGGCCGATCTGTCGCAGCTGGGTGAACTGGGTCAAGCGCTGCATCCGCTTCTCCAGACTAGATGGCCGACTCGTCCGTCTCGCCGGTACGGATGCGAATCACCTGCGTCACGTCGCTCACGAAGATCTTGCCGTCGCCGATCTTGCCGGTGCGGGCCGCCTTGATGATCGCGTCGATGGCTGCATCCAGCAGCGAATCGCCGATGACCACCTCGATCTTCACCTTGGGCAGGAAATCCACCACGTACTCCGACCCCCGGTAGAGCTCGGTGTGCCCCTTCTGGCGCCCGAAGCCCTTGACCTCGGTGACGGTCAGGCCCGCCACGCCGATCTCGGACAGCGCCTCCCGGACCTCGTCCAGCTTGAACGGCTTGATGACCGCTTCGATCTTCTTCATGACGACACCCCTCCGCGCTCGGATGCTTGGAAACCGGCGGGAAGTATAGCGCCTGTGAGCGGCCACCTCGGCCCAGCGCACTCAACGCCGAGCGCGACCTCTGCCTCGAGCGCCGGTGCTCAGCCGCGCCGACGCAGTGCCAACCGGCATCCCAACACCGAGCACCCTAAGAGCAACGTCAGCCACGTCTCCGGTTCCGGCACCGGGACCGGCGCGATCGCGAGCCCGCGGTTGGTAGGCGTCAGCCCGCTGAAATCGAACCCCACACCGCCGCCTCCCGGAGTCACCGGATCCTGGATAGTCACTTCGGCAAACGTCTCTCCCTGGAGGGGATCGTTGGCGCGGGCATCGAGGTTGAACACCACCACGAACTCCTCGCCGACCTCCACGTCGGACAGATCGATCTGCTGGGTGTAGGGATCGAGCTTCATATCGACCATTCCGTAACCCGGACCGTCACACGCGGGACAGTTCCAGGTCCAGACCGGATAGGTCGCATCGGACTCGGCATGCCATCGAACCGTGTCGCCGATCCAGCGGTCATCCTGGGGGTTGCCCGGGTTCCCCCCGTCCAGGTACAAAGCGGCACTTTGCGAGTCGCTCCAGAGCGCTTCGGGCAGCATGCCAGGCGCGAAGCGCAGCACCTGAATATCGAAGGACGCAGTGGCAGACAGCGTGCCCGCTCCGGATCCCCCGTAGTTCATCAGGTACATGGACCCCACGTTGAACGTATACGTCAACGTGGCATCTTCCGAGTCCTTGACATAGGACTGAGAGAGGTTGAGAAACGCCCCCCCGCCCTCCACGTCGCGATTGGGCCCACCCCGAAATGGTGTCGCAGCGCCGGCCCAGAACGTGCGGCCGCCATTCGTGGCGCCCGCCTGCAGGAAGGCAGGCAACCCCTGGATGTCTCGTCCGAGCAGATGCAGCATCCAGGGTTCGCCTCCGTACTGCAGTACACCGATTCCCCAGCGCTCCGCGGGCGGTACGATGAACGTTTCCGGCGGCACCTGACGCGGTTCGTCCTGGCCCCTGATGTACTCGACGAATTCGATGTAGTACACGGGCTGGCCGATGGCCACCGTCGCCGCTGCAGGATGGCAGGCCAGTGCGCTCCACGCGCAGATCAATGCCATGCCGGCATGGTGTCGCTTCATCGTTGCCTCTCCGTCCGAGGGACTGCACCGACAGCGCCGATACGCGTGGACACGCCGGATCGCTACCGCTTTGAGTGTGGGAGCCGACTCATGCCACCAGCCGCTGGCGACGGTGGCGCCCGGCCCCGAACAGAACCAGAGTGATCCCGAGGCCCAGCAGGGTCCAGGTGCCGGGTTCGGGGACGGCGCCGATGACGAGGTTGGCATTCCATTCGGCGATGCCGTTGTTCTCTGCGGTCGCGGACCCGTAGAACAGGTATTCGCCGGAGCGCAGTGCACCGCTGACACTCCCGCTGCCCGGTGTATTGAAGACCACCTGAACGCCCGGACCGGTAAACGATGCGCCGGCCGTCGCACCATCGAATTGACCGGAACCTTCGGAGAATTCGATGTCCGCCGAGAACGTGTAGGTGCTGTCCTGGGGGACGCGGACGTACAGCCACAGCTGGCTGACCGAGTTCGACCCGCCGACCATGTAATCCTGCTTCACCAGCGACGCGGTGGCGGTGCCACCGGCTACGATTCCGTATGCGTCGGCGATGCCGCCGAGGACTTCGAAACTGAGATCGCTGACGAAACCGGCGGACCCCACGACCGGAAGGCCGCGATAGTCGCCGTCCAGCGCCCCGGCGTCGGTCGCCAGTTGGTCGTACGACGACTCCAGGTCACGCTCGAGAAAGTACGCCGAGCCGGAGTCGCCCACCGAGGCATACCCGAACGAGAATGAGCCTCGCACCAGCGACTGGCGTTCGACGAGTGTCGCCGCCCCCGCGACCGGTATAGCCGGCGCGACGACGGCCACCAGGACAACGGCCTGCGCAACGTTGTGCAGCGAAAGCCGGCGAAGCATGGCGACGGTGGACACGAGTTCCTCCTGATCGGCCGACCGGGACGAGGCCGGGTCTGTGACACGACTCTGGATCGAGACGGCACAGCAGACCGACAGTCAGACTTTCCGGGATCCGGCTGTCAATGGTCCACGCACCCGCCTGGGACTTTCGCTGCCTAAGGTAGCTGCTCGGTCACCGTCGCGACATAGTCAATTTCACACACTGTGCGGCGCAATCGCCGCCCGCGAGCGATTGCCGTTGCGTGGCGTTGGCCGCACGTCGACGCATCAAGGCCGCGCCTGCAGGCGCGACGCCAGTTCGACCCGCGAGCGCACCTTTAGCTTGCGGTAGATGGACTGAACCTGGTTCGCAACGGTTCGCTCATGGCTCGCGCGGGTCCGCGCGATGTGCGGGTAGGTGCTGCCGCCCACCAGGAGTGCCGCCACCTGCTGCTCCGCCCCGGTGAGGGCGTCCAGGTTTGCCGCGTGCACCCGTGGATACTCGCCGACCAGGAACCTGTCGCCGTCCAGCGCGACTTCGGCGAGCTTGGCGCGAGGTCCTGCCGGAGAAAAAAAGGCAGCCAGTTCCGTCCTGGCACCCATGCCGAGCTTCATCATCGCCTGCGCGATCGAGTTGTCCACCGACGAAACCGAAACGCCGAGTCGATACCCGATCTGCTTCGACGTGTGGCCGAGGCCGATGAACTCCGCTACCGCGCGTTCGCGCACGGAAAGGCCGCGCGGATCGGGATGTGCCGGGTCGTTACGCATGGCAACGACGAAACGCCTGCCGTCGGTATCGAATCGATCCACCAGCGACCAGCGTCCGGCGACGAGTGCTTCCCACTCCTGCAAGGCCGTGTCGGCCTCGGTCCGGCCGGCGACGGTGCGCGCGCGATCGATCGCGCGCACCGCCCGACGGAGCCGCTCGCGCGCCGTTCCCGAACGGGCCCGCTCGCGCGCATCGCGCAGCCTGCCGCCTGCGTCGAAGATCGCTTCGACGTTGGCGTTGTCGAGGTCCATGGCGTTCAACAAATTGCGCAATCTCAGACCAGCGGCCATGTGGGCGATCACACGTGACCATCGCCGGCCAGCGATGGGCGCGGTGGTCTCTTCGGTCGGCAGCGACGCATTCAACATCACACCGGTACCGCGACCCGTGTGGCCGCACCATCCGAACACGTCGCGCGCCTGTCCGCCGGTTTTCTCGAGAAACATTTCGCGTGAACCGGGAAAGCGCGGGAAGACCAGTTCGCTCAAGGTGCCACCAAAAAAGCCGCATCGGTAGATCAGATCGATCTCCGCCTGAGAAGCGGCGGCATTGGTGCTGCGGGTGGCCTCCGCCACGAACGGAGGGCCATGAACCGCAACGTCGATGACTCGATGCGTTGTCGGCGTAACGCTGAAGGTGAACAACGAGATCGGGACGCCGGGCCGCTCGATCAGAGGTACCGCACCATCCACCAGCGTCTGCAGCCACGCCTCGGCAGGCAGCTCGAGGTTGTAGCTCGCTTCGAGCAGCGAGATCCAATCCCTCCGCAATTTCGTCACGAGATCACCCCCCCAACAACTGCTGCGGCGCTGACGGACCGCCGCCGGGTGCGGCGCGGTTCCGTGATGCGTACTGACCCGCCTGGGTCAACGGACCGCCACCAGGAATATTGTCACTTGCACTTGAACAACGAGCACTTGTCCGAAGCGCACTGCATCGCCTTGGTGCAAGCCTCCCCCTTGCCCTTGAGATTCTTGCACTCGCGCTTCCCGGAAATGGGATCGCCGCAGTACTGGTTGGACCGGCAATCCGCATTCGAGCGACATTCGTCGGAGTCGGCACAGAAACCGAACGAGCAGCGGTTGGTGTCGCACTGCTCCGCCTTGGTGCACGTCTGGCCCTTCGACTTCTGCGTCTTGCAGCTCTGCCGGCCGCCCACCGGGTCGCCGCAATACTCGCCGGCATCGCAGTCCTTGCCGGTCTGGCATTCGTGGGCCGCGCCGCACACGAAAACCGTGCAACGAGCCGAGGCGCACTGGTCCGCCTTGGTGCACGCCTTGCCGTCGGACAGAAGGGCCTTGCAGCTCCGCTTGCCGGCGATGGGGTCACCGCAGTACTCGGTCCCGGCGCAGTCCTTGTCTTCCTGGCATTCGTCCGGATCGGCGCACATGCCCCAGGCGCAGCGCCCGGTGGCACACTGCCGCTTGTCGGTACACACGGAACCGCGATCCTTGAGGTCGCGGCAGACATTGGTGCGAACGTCGGCACCCATCCGCGCGCAGTACTCGCCGTCGGCGCAGTCGGAATCCTCCTTGCACCCGCGATCGACGGAAGCGGCGGCGAAGGTCATCCGCGGGATCTGGCTACCGGTACGCGACTTCGCCTCGGACTTCTCCCACATCCGCAGGAACTGCTCGGCGCCGTCGTTGCGCAACTGGTCGAGATACTTCGAGTCCATCCCGATGGTCTCGAGCTCCTTGTGCCAGCGCGGCATCATGCCGACGTGGGACAGGCCTTCTGCGTCGTGCCGGCCGTGCTTGTGGATCATGTCGACGCCGAGCTCGAGGCCGCAACTGCGCAGCGTGCGCGAATGCACGCCCTCGGTCACGGTCGCGAAATCGAGCGCGTAACCGACGCTCAAGCCCTGATCGAGCAGCCACGCTAGCATCTTGGCCGTCTCGGTGCTGGTCTTCGGGCATTTGGTCTTCACACCCGACTCCGGGTAGTTCTTCGAATCGGTGGGGCCCATGCGCAGGCCGAAGAAGCCGCCGGTAGTGCGGACGAAATCGAGCTCCGCGCCATCAAGGTCGTATTCGTGGCGCTCGAACCCCTTCTCGTCGGAGAGGCGCTCGTTCGGCTTGTTGTGCAGCGCGTTCAGCGGATAGCCGTCGAAGACCTCGGTCGCGAGTTCGTGCATCTGCTTGCGCGCGCGGCTCGACACGTGATCGATGTTGACGATCATGCCCTTCACCATCGCTTCCCGGACGACGCGCTCGCCGTCGTGGGACAGTCCGAGGTTGTTGCGTTCGATGTCGTCCGCGTCGAGGCGGGTCCCGGCGCGGCTCGCTTCGCCGAGCTTCACGGCCTCGCGCGTGAAGCCCGGCGGCAGGGGATACAGGTTGAAGCCGTTGAACGCACCCGCCCCGCGCGACAGGTAGTCGAGATAGTTGATCTCGGAGACTTCGCCCAGCCGGTAGTTACAGTGGTCGGTGACCTTGCCGCCCTTCAGCGCATTCGGGCCGCACTTGTTCGTGTTGTCGCACAGGTTCTCGCCCAGGCGCCCCTCGAGCGGGAAATGCCCGACGTTGTCGTCGTAGTGGAAGCACCCCGACATGGCCTGGACCGCCCGCAGAGCCCGGCCCGGCGCCGAGCCGCGCGGCATGTACAGGTCGGCACCGCTCAGGCGCGAGTTGATCTTGTGGGCGAGATAGAACGTGCGCACGCCCTCGGCGTGGTACTTGTTCAGTCGTTCCACCGGGTCGATCTTGCTCGCTTCCGAGCCGAAGGCGTACTCGGACTCGACGCCGAGGACGATCGCGAGCTTGCCGGACTGGACGATCTTGCGGGCCTGGTCCGCCGTGTAGGCGATCTGCATCCAGTCCTTGTTCTCCACGGCCCAGGCCTTGAGGTTGTCCAGCTGGCGCTTGAGGGAGGCCCAGCTGTCGCCCTTGGAGCAGGCGAAGCCGTCGCCGCCGGCGCCGCCGTTGCCCTTGTTGACATAGTAGAGCTGCTCGCACATGGCCTCGTTTTCCACGGCGAACGCGACCATGATCCGCATGGAGCTGTCCCGGAACGACGGATCGGTCGGTGCGAAGGCCTCCTTGATCCACTCGGTGCTGTAGCGCACGTGCGAGTTGCTGTCGTGCACCGGGCCCATGTGGGACCGGTGATTCCCCATGTCGCCGCCGAGCCCGCCGGTGGCAGCCGCGATGCTGCCCTTCACCTCGCCGTGATCGCACTTGCCGACCACACTGCAGCCGCCGCAGTGGGCCGTGTAGCCCTTGTCCATGATGCCGTTGCGGTAGTTCCCCGCTGCGCCGGCGAACGCGTAGTTGCCACCGAAGGCCATGCCCTGGGTCGGGTGCTCGTGGGTGAGAACGTAGCCCTTCGTCGTGCCGACGCGATCCTGGGCATGGGCGGAACACCAGAGGATCGCGACCCCGATCAGGATCGCGCAGCGCAGTCGGAACATGGTGAAGCCCTCCTTCGAATCGGCAACCGTGCCGCGGCTCGAGGACCGCCGGTGCCTGACCGTCCGGCTGCGGGAATACACGCGAGGTGTCGCAAAGTCGCGACGCACAACGCACCGGACATGCAGGAATGTCGCGGTGAGGCCATCGTAGGAATCCGGCCCGCCGTGCACAATTGTCCGAAAGGGCATGCTCCATGCGTAACCATCCGTGAACCTGCTCCGTCGAGCGTTGGCGTTTTCCGAGACACCGTCATGCCCAAGTTCCTCATCGTCGACGACCATCCGCTATACCGGGAAGGCGTGGTGCACGCGTTGAGCGGCCATCCGCTCCACGCCGTCGTCGTGGGTGCGGCCAACGCACACGAAGCGCTCGTCGCGTTGAACGAGGATCCCGCCATCGACCTGGTGCTGGCGGATCTCAAGCTCGCCGGCGAGGACGGCCTCGAGGTGCTGCGACTCATCGGGTCGAAGCATCCCGGTGTCGCCCGCATCCTGGTCTCCGCGGACGACAGCCCGGAGGTCCGGCGCGCCGCTCAGGCCTCCGGGCTGCAGGGATTCCTCGCCAAATCTTTGCCGATCGGCGAGATGCTGGCGGCGATCGGCAAAGTGCTGGACGGCGACGTGGCCTGGCCGCCGTCCAGCGACCGCGAGGAGCCGGCGCCCGCATCGGTGTCGTTGACGTTGCGGCAGCGGGAAGTCCTGTCGTTGCTGGCGGCCGGCCACTCCAATGCCGAAATGGCCGCGACACTCGGCATCGCCGAGCGCACAGTCAAGGCACACCTGGGGTTGTTGTTCGACACCCTCGGCGTCGATTCCCGGACCCGTGCCCTCGCCCGGGCACGACAGCTCGGCCTGACCCGATGAGGGCAGTGACGCCAAGCCCGGCCGCGCTGACGGATCGCGAGTTCGTCGAACGGGTAGCCGCCATCTACAAGGCAGCCGTGGCGAGCGGCTGGGGCTCGGTGGCCGTGGCGCTTTGCCTGGTTCTGGTGATGGGCCGCTTCACGCCGATCCCGGTCCTGCTCGGCTGGTTCGCGCTCACGCTGTTCGCCATCAGTTTTCGCATTCCGCTGATCCGGGGCTTCCGCGCCGATCCGGACCGAGCGGCCCGGGCACACGTCTGGGCCCGCCGCTATCTCTGGATGATCTCCGCCGTCGGGGCATGCTGGGCCCTGGCCGCCTTTCTCATGATCCCGAAGGACGATCCGTTTGCGTTGGCTTCGTTCCTGATGGTCATCGCGCTGCTCGCCGGCGGCGTGGTCGCGTCCCAGTCGTACTTGCCCCACGCGGCGCGCAATGTCCTGTCGCTCGCGATCCTGCCCACGGCGCTGCGCCTCATTTCCTTCTGGGAACTGCGCTATCTGCCGATGGCGCTCACCCTGTGCCTGTTCTACCTGTTCCTGCTCGCCTATGCGCGCACCCAGAGCCGACAGCTGGGCGAGGCCATCCGCCTGAAGCTCGAAAAGGAGCAACTGGTCGAAGCGCTGCAGGCGGAGAAGTCAGAGGCGGACGAAGCGCGACTGCGCGCGGAACAGGCCAACCTCGCGAAGACGCGCTTCCTGGCTGCGGCGAGTCACGACCTGCGTCAACCGATGCATGCGCTGGGCTTGTTCAGCGCCTCGCTGCAGGAAATGCGGATCGATCCCGAGAAGCGGGCCGTGGTGGACAACATCTTCGCGAGCATCGATGCGCTGGAATCGCTGTTCGTGGAACTGCTGGACCTCTCGCGGCTGGAGGCCGGGTTCACCAAGCCGCTGCCGCGTCACCTGCTGCTCGCCGACGTTTTCACCAGGGTCCGCGCGCAGTACGCCCCGATCGCCGCAGCGAAACCGCTGGACCTCTGCGTCGATGCAGGCGGGGCAGCGGTCTTCGCCGATCCCGCTCTGCTCGAACGCATGCTCGGCAACCTGGTCGCCAACGCGATCCAGTACACACCCGGCGGTTCGGTGACGATGACGGCACGGATGGCATCCGACAGCGTGGTGGTGAGCGTGAGCGACACCGGACCCGGCATCGCCGAGGAACACCGCGAACGCGTGTTCGAGGAGTTCTTCCAGATCGGCAATCCGGAGCGCGACCGGCGCAAGGGGTTGGGGCTCGGCCTCGCGATCGTGCGGCGGATCGCGACTCTCACCGGCACGCCCCTGCAACTTCACTCGCAGGTGGGACGAGGTTCCCGCTTCGAACTGGTCCTGCCCCTGGGTGACGCGGCGCAGGTCCAGCCCGACGACGCCGTCGCACCTTCGGCGGGAACCACCGACATCCTCCACGGCCGCAGCATTCTCATCGTGGACGACGAACGCAGTGTCCGCGACGGGATGGCGACACTGCTCGAACGATGGGGTTGCACGCCCATTCCCGCAGCCTCGTGCAGCGAAGCCCTGTCAGCGGTGCAGACGTCGCAACCCGACCTGATCGTCGCCGATCTGCGTCTGCGCGACGGCTCGAGCGGCATCGACACCATCGACGCGGTGCGTGAGGCCATGGGAAGGCAACTGCCGGCGCTGATCATCACCGGCGATACCACCATGGAAGCGATCCGGCAGGTCACGCAGCACAGCCTGCCGTTGCTGCACAAACCGGTGCGGCCGGTGCGCCTGCGGGCGGCACTGAGCCAGTTGCTGGCGAACTGAAGGTAGCGCCGCGGCGCAGCTGCTAGAACTTGTCCCGATACCGGTTGGTGATCGGGTAGCGCCAATCCTTGCCGAAGCCGCGCGGGGTGATCCGCACCCCCACCGGCGCCTGCCGGCGCTTGTACTCGGACATCGTCAGCAGCCGGATGACCCGCTCCACGTCGGCCCGTGCGAAGCCGAGCCGCATGATCTCCTGCGGACCGCGATCGTGCTCGACGTAGAGTTCCATGATCGCGTCCAGCACCTCGTAGGGCGGGAGACTGTCCTGGTCCACCTGGTTCGGCTTCAGTTCCGCCGACGGCGGGCGCGTGATGATCCGCTCGGGGATGACTCTGCCCTGCCCGTTGCGCCAGTTGCACAGCCGGTAGACCAGGGTCTTGCTGATGTCCTTCAGCACCGCGAAGCCGCCCGCCATGTCGCCGTAGAGCGTGGCGTAGCCGGTGGCCATCTCGCTCTTGTTGCCGGTGGTGAGCACGATGGAGCCGTACTTGTTCGACAGCGCCATCAGCAGCGTGCCGCGAATGCGCGACTGGAGATTCTCTTCGGTTGTGTCGAACGGCAGGTCCTTGAACTCACCCGCGAGCGTCTCGAGGAAACGGTCGAACACCGGTTTGATCGCCAGCACGGTGTAGCGGACGTTCAGGTTGGCCGCGAGCGCCTCCGCATCCTCATGGCTCATGCGCGCCGTGTATTGCGAGGGCATCATGACGGTGCGCACCTTCCCGGGGCCGAGCGCATCGGCGGCAACGCAGGCCACCAGGGCCGAATCGATGCCGCCCGACAGGCCCAGCAGCACGCCGGGAAAGCCGTTCTTGCCGACGTAGTCCCTCACGCCGAGGCACAGCGCCTTGTAGACCATCGCCTCGAGCGGCTGCTCGGGTGCGACCTCGCCCGGCACCGGCACGCCATCGACGATCTCGATGACGGTCAGCGCCTCTTCGAAAGCGGGCAATTGGTGCGTCACCTTGCCGGCGCCATCCACGACGAAGGAAGCGCCGTCGAACACGAGTTCGTCCTGCCCACCGACGAGATTGCAGAACACGATCGGCATGCCGGTCTCGCGCGCCCGGGCACTCACCACATCGTAGCGGGTCGCGAGCTTGTTCACGTGATAGGGCGAAGCATTCAGCACCAGCAGCGCCTGGGCACCGGCGGCTCGCGCCATCCGCGGCGCTTCGGCGACTGACGGCTGACCGCGCAACTCATCCTGGTCGCGCACTTCCGGGACAGCCGGCCGAGCGGTACGCGGCCCCTGCGGCCCCCACACGTCTTCGCAGATGTTCACCCCGAGCCGGCCGCCGGCCACGTCGAACACGCAGGGCCGATCGCCAGGTTCGAAATAGCGCTCCTCGTCGAACACCGTGTAATTGGGCAAGTCGCGCTTGGCATAGGTGCCGACCACGCGCCCGTCCATCAGCACCGAGGCGGCGTTGTGCAACCGGCCACGCACACCCGCCGGATGACCGACGACGACAGCGATCCCGCGGATCCGCTGCGCCAGCTCGAGCAGCGCGTTGTCGCAGGCGGCGATGAAGTCATCGCGCAGCAGCAGATCCTCCGGCGGATAGCCGCAAAGCGACAGCTCGGGAGTGATCAGGACATCGGCGCCGAGCGCGATGGCCCGCGTGGCGCTATCGAAAATCCGTGTGGCGTTGCCGGCGACGTCGCCGAGAGTGCAATTGATCTGTGCGATGGCGATGCGCATGCGCCGTACTATAGCATTGGGCCTGCACCATCCATGTCCAAGCACCACACGCTACAAGTCGCCGATTCGCTCGGTGCGGTCACCCCCGCGGAATGGGACCGACTCGCCGGTCCCAACCCGCTCGTGTCGCACGCGTTCCTGCATGCGCTGCACGAGAGCGGCTCGGCCGCACCGGACGCAGGGTGGGCGCCGCAATACCTGCTGTTGCGGGAGGCGGATGCGCTGGTCGCGGCACTGCCGCTCTACTTGAAGTCGCACTCCTACGGCGAGTACGTCTTCGACTGGGCCTGGGCCGACGCCTGGCGGCGCGCCGGCCAGCGCTATTACCCCAAGCTCCTGTCGGCCATTCCGTTCACGCCGGTGACCGGCCCGCGGCTGCTGGCGGCCGGGCCGGAGTATCGCTCCGTGCTGGCCGAGGCCGCGAAGCAGCTCGCACAGGAACTCGAAGTCTCGACCCTGCACTGCCTCTTCCCCACGGAAGACGAAGCGGCCGAACTGGCGGCCGCCGGCTTCATGCTGCGCAAGACCGTGCAATTCCACTGGACCAACGAGGGCTACGCGAACTTCGACGACTTCCTCGCCCGGATGAATCACGAGAAGCGCAAGAAGGTGAAGCAGGAACGCCGCCGCGTCCGCGAAGCAGGTGTCGAGTACGAGTGGAAGGTGGGCCGTGCCATCACCGAGGCCGATTGGCGCTTCTTCGTACGCTGCTACGACAACACCTACCGCGAGCATCACTCCAGCCCGTACCTCAATCTCGATTTCTTCCTGCGCATCGGCGCCGCCATGCCGGACAATCTCCTGCTGGTGATCGGCCGGCAGCACGGCGAGCCGCTGTGCGCGTCGCTCGATGTCTTTACACCCGAAGCGCTATGGGGCCGCTACTGGGGAACGCTCGGCTTCGTTTCCGGTCTGCACTTCGAGACCTGCTACTACCAGGCCATCGAGTTCTGCATTGCCAACCGCATCGGCGCGTTCGAAGGCGGCGCCCAGGGCGAACACAAGCTCGCGCGCGGCCTGATGCCGGTGACCACCTGGTCCGCGCACTGGGTGGCCGATGCGGAGTTCGCGCGCGCGATCCAGAAGTTCCTGGAACGCGAAAGCCAAAGCATCGGCAATTACGTGAACGAGCTCGAGGAGCACGCACCGTTCAAACACACCGAGACTCTCGATCCATGATTCCCTTCTCCATACTCGACCTGGCACCGATCCCCCGCGGTGCAACCGCCACCGAGGCCCTGGCGAACACCCTGGCACTCGCGCGGCACGCGGAAGCGCTCGGGTACCGGCGCTACTGGCTGGCCGAACACCACAACATGCCGGGCATCGCGAGCGCAGCCACGGGCATCGTCATCGCTCACGTGGCCGGCGGCACCCGGTCGATCCGCGTCGGTTCGGGTGGGGTGATGCTGCCGAACCATTCGCCGCTGGTGGTGGCCGAGCAGTTCGGGACGCTTGCCTCGCTCTACCCCGGCCGGATCGATCTCGGCCTTGGCCGCGCCCCGGGCACGGACATGCAGACCGCGCGCGCCTTGCGCCGCGACGCCGTGGACAGCGCCGACCAGTTTCCGCAGGACGTGCTGGAGCTGCAGGGCTACTTCGCGGCGGCCCAACCGGGGCAGCACCTGCGAGCCGTGCCGGGCGAAGGGCTGGAAGTGCCGATCTGGCTGCTGGGCTCGAGCCTCTTCAGTGCGCAGCTCGCCGCCATGCTCGGGTTGCCCTTCGCTTTCGCCTCGCACTTCGCGCCGGATCTGATGCGACAGGCCCTCGACATCTACCGCAACCGGTTCGAACCGTCGCGGCAGCTCGACCGGCCCTATGCGATGCTCGCCGCGAACGTGATCGCGGCCGACACCGATGCCGAAGCACGGCGCCAGTTCACCTCGCAGCAGCAGTCGTTCGTCAACCTGCGGCGCGGCACACCCGGTCAGGTACCACCCCCCATCGACGACATCGACAGCTTCTGGTCGCCCGCCGAGCGCGCGACGGTGGAACGCGCGCTCGCCGTATCATTCGTCGGTTCACCCGACACCGTGCGTGCCGGGCTCTCGGCGTTCATTGCCGATCTGCAACCCGACGAGTTGATGATCACCGCGCACCTGCACGATCAGCCCGCGCGACTGCGATCGATCGAACTGGTCGCCGCACTGAAGACCCCTCTCGCCGCAGCCATCGCCAGCGACACCCGGGCACCGCACCCATGAGGAACCTGCCATGACGCAATTCACCGACTGGCTCGGCATCGACATCCCGATCATCCAGGCGCCGATGGCTGGCGCGGCGGCGAGCGCCATGGCCGTGGCCGTGTCGAACGTCGGTGGCCTCGGCTCCATCGGCTGCGCGACGTTGTCGCCCGAAGCCTTGCGCGCGGAATTGCAGGCCATCCGCGCAGGCACCCGCCGGCCGTTCAATGTGAACTTCTTCTGCCACACACCGCCGCCGGTGGACGCCGAGCGCGAGCGCACGTGGCGCGCAGCGCTTGCACCCTATCACCGGCAATACGGCATCGACTCGGACAAGATCCCCGCGGGGCCCGGCCGTGCCCCTTTCAGTGCCGAAGCCGCCGACCTGCTCGAGGACATCAAGCCCGCGGTCGTGAGCTTCCATTTCGGCTTGCCGCCTTCTGCCCTGCTCGCTCGAGTGAAAGCGATGGGAGCGAAGACGTTCTGCTCGGCGACCACGGTGGCCGAGGCACAGTGGCTGGAAGCCCAGGGGATCGACGTCATCATCGCGCAGGGCGTGGAAGCCGGCGGCCATCGCGGCATGTTCCTCACCGACGACCTGACCACCCAGATCGGGACCTTCGCGTTGCTGCCACAGGTCGTCAAGGCCGTGAAGGTGCCGGTGGTCGCAGCCGGAGGCATCGCGGACGCACAGGGCGTAGCCGCGGCTCTGTCGATGGGCGCCGCAGCCGCCCAGGTCGGAACGGCGTATCTCCTGTGCCCCGAAGCCACCATCTCGGCGGTGCACCGCACCGCGTTGAAGAGCGAAGCCACGCGCCACACCGCGCTTACCAATCTGTTCACCGGCCGCCCGGCCCGCGGGATCGTCAATCGCGTGATGCGCGAACTCGGGCCCATGAGCAGCGCCGCGCCCGCGTTCCCGCTCGCCACCTCCGCCATCGTGCCGTTGCGCGCGAAGGCCGAGGCCGAAGGCTCCGGCGATTTCACGCCGCTGTGGTCCGGACAGAATGCAACCGGATGCAAGGAGATCCCCGCGGCGCAGCTCACCCGCGAATTGGTCGCCGCGCTCTGACGGGCTGCCGCCGATGGATTTCCCTGCGCCGCTCGTTCCGGGCCGCCTGATCCAGCGCTACAAGCGCTTCCTCGCCGATGTGGCTCTGGACACGGGTGGCACGATCACGGCGCACTGCCCCAACACCGGTTCCATGCTCGGCTGCGCCGACCCCGGCAGCCGCGTGTGGCTCCACCACGCGCCCTCGCCGACACGCAAGTACGCCTACAGCTGGGAGCTCACCGAACTGCCCGATGGCACCGGTGTCGGCATCAACACCCATCGCAGCAATGCGCTGGTACAGGAGGCGATCGATCACGATCGCATCGCGGCTCTGCGGGGTTACGACCTCATCCGCGCGGAAGCGAAGTACGGGCACGAATCGAGCCGCATCGACTTCCTCCTTCAGGGCGGCGGCAAGCCCGACTGCTACGTCGAGGTGAAGAACGTGACCGCGGCGGTGACCGACGGCATCGCGCTCTTTCCCGATACCGTGAGCGAGCGCGCCACCAAGCACCTGCGCGAACTGATGGCCATGGTCGGCGCAGGTCACCGGGCCGTGCTGGTCTTCTGCGTCCAGCGCGGCGATGCGCAGGAGGTCCGTCCGGCCGACGCCTTCGATCCGCTTTACGGCCGCACTTTGCGTGAGGCGCTGAGCGCTGGCGTCGAGGCGATCGCGTGGCGCGCCGTCGTCACGCCCGAGCGGGTCGAGTTACGCACCGAGATTCCGGTGGTATGCCCGTGACATCTGGTTAGCGCGTCTGCCGGTCTTGCAATTCGCTACCTCGACCGGCATCGAGGCTCGTCGCGTGCGCCGCGCATAGATTCCCTCCCGTGCGGCCGGGGTCCTGGCGGATGTTCGAAGTACCGGACCGCACACCCACCCGCGGTCCGACTCGTCCCGGACCGCCGCTGCCAGTCCACCTCGGGGAGTCCATCCATGAGCAAGCCCGCTTTCGCCTCGCGCTGCACGTTCCTCGCCGTCGCCCTCACCGCCGCCCTGGCCGTATCGCAACCCGCCTCCGCCGCCCTGGGCGTGGGCAACCTGACACCCGGCCACATCTTCATCACCGAAGTCATGCCCGACCCCGCGAAAGTCGCCGACACCCGCGGCGAATGGTTCGAGATCTACAACACCCGTACCGAAGACGTGAATCTCGCCAGCCTGATCGTCCGCAGCGAGGGCGGTACCGCTGGCGAGAAGTACATCGTGACCACCGATGCCATCATCCCCGCGCAGGGGTTCTTCGTGTTCGGTCGCAGCACCGATACGGCGCTGAACGGCGGCTTCAACGCCAACCTCGCCTGGGGAACTGCGCTGTCGTTGGGCAACACCAGCGACTACCTGCGGCTCGAGATGCCCGACGGCACCTTGCTCGCCGGGCTCGCGTGGTCGAGTTCGGTGAGTGGCACAAGCCTCGAAGTGCATGGCGGCACGTTGCCGAGCATCGGTCCCGACGACCTTGCGGCAACACCGGTCAACCTGGTCTACGGCCTCGGCGACCGCGGCACACCCGGCGCGCTGAACAGCGTGGACTTCGGCGTGAGCGGTGTCGCCCCGGTGCCCGAGCCAGGCACCTACGCGTTGCTCGCGGCGGGATTGGCGGGCATCGCTCTGCGGCAGGCGCGTCGCAAGGTGGCGCTGGCGTAAGAGCAGCCCCCATCCCAACCTTCCCCCACCAAAGGTGGGGGAAGGGGTGT
>LNDQ01000080.1 GCA_001464695.1 Betaproteobacteria bacterium Ga0077523
CCCGGCTTCGCCGGGGGAGGGTTGGGGAGGGGGCAGCGACGAAGGGAACGCCCTACGTCGCCTTCAACCGAGCGTGACTTCAGATCTCACGACACCCGCGCGCTCATGCCGGGCCGACAGGTGCAAACGTATTCCTGCACGCCCGCGCACCACCCACTCCACCGTCACCCGATCGTCGGTCACGTCCCCGCCCCAACCACCCCAGCTCGACGGCGACGCGGACTTGTAGGCACGGCCTTCGAGTTCGCCGGCTTCCACGCGCGCGGACCCCGCCTCCAGCCGTGCGTCGCCCGGTAGTTCGATCTCGCACACCACACCGCGCGTGCGCTTGTTCTTCTGGCCAAGCTTGGTCACGTAGGTCGGCAACCACCCGGTGTTGTGGACGACGAGGCGCACGCGCCAAGCATCCGCGCCGAGCGCCGTGACGTTCGTCTCCAGTAGCTCGAGTTTCGGCGAAACGAGCGCCAACCAGACGAGCCAGCCCGGAAACTTCGCGACCTCGCGCTCGAGCAGCGCCGGCGGCGGATTACTCCACGTGTAGAGCGTGTCCCACCCGCCGATCTCCACGGGCCCGAGTTGCGGGTGCTCGAAGGGATACCAGTCGACGAAACCCTTCCCGTCCAGCACCGCATCGTTCCAGTCGAGCAGCTTGAGATCGTCCTCCACCGGATGTTCTCGATACCACTCGATGAACTTGTAGTCGGGGATGCCGGCTTCGCGCTGCGGACTCCAGATCTCCACGGTCCAGGCAAACACGCCCTGGTGATCGTAGAGCCAGTCGTCGAAGGAACCGGTGATCACCTCCTTCGGGTGATAGCGGAAGTCGTGATACACGGAGATGTTCGGATACCCAGTGAACTCCGTGCCCTTGGCGCCGATCTTCTGATAGGTCCACAGGTCCTCGACCGGCAACGTGTCGTCCGCGTGGTGCGAGTACGGCCGCAGCAGCACGCCGCTGTAAGTGTGGAACGCGATGCCGCCCGTGATGTTCGGATGCTCCGCGATGAACTGCACCGCCGCGCGCACCTCGGGTTCCGAGACGGGAAAGGGTCCGGCGCCGTATTGCTCGTGCTCCTGCCGCCAGCCCGCCGGATAGTTGCGATTGAGGTCGAGCTGCTGCTTGCGCGGCTGCATGCGCACGGTGACGCCGTCCCACTCCTCCACCGGTCCTTCCGGCAACAACCGGTAGTAGACACCGCCGACTTCAGACGGGTCGCGCCGCACCAGCAGCCGCGGATCGCGCTCGGACACTTTCCACGGACCGTTGGGATCGCGCAGGCGCATGGTGAGCGCGCGCCCATCGCCGTCCACGTCTTCGTGCCGCAGGCCGCCGACGGGCTCTTCGTCGTAGGGATAGGGTCGCGTCGACGAGCGGATCAGCTTCGGCCGGTCGCCGAGCGCCCATTCGGCACCGTCGGGATTGAGGCGCGGCACCACGTAGAAAACGCGCGTGTCGAGCGCACGCGTGACATCCGTGTCGCTTCCGTACTCGCGCCCCAGATGCTGCAGGAAATGCAGGCACGCCATGGCCCCCGCCACTTCGGTCGCGTGAATGTTGCCGTCGATCCATAGCGCCGGCTTGTCCGCCGCGGGACCCGTCGCGCGATTGGTGGCGGTGACGAGCCAGATGTCGCGGTGCTCGAAACTGCGTCCGATGCTCGCCACCGCGAAGAGGTCCGGATGCTCGGCGGCGAGGGCGTGCAGGGCTTCGGTGAGTTCGTCGTAGCGCAGGTAGCGATCGAGGGGCATCGGGTCGACACGGCAGACGGGAGGAGCATCGATTCTAGCCTGCCCCCCCGGACCCCATGCTTCGGCACGCGGCGGGTGCGGTTACACTTACGCCGCCATGCAGTCGTCCTGCCATCCGGCCACGGTGTCGCCACCGGCCGAGCCACGGAGCCTCGAGCGATGAGTTGGGGCAAAGTTCTCATCGGGTTCGTGCTCATCCTGGGCGTGTTCATCGCCTGGCTGCGCATCATGAAGTCGATCCGGGGCGGCGGCGGTAGCGGCCTCGACATGAGCGTAGGCCGCAGCAAAGGTCGCAGCAGCGGCGTCAACGAGTTGGAACAGATCATCGCGGCGCACCGCGCCGGCAACGGGTCCAACGGCTCCATCGACGCGCCGCTCGCGGTCACGCCTGCCGTCGTGCCACAACCGGCGCCGACCCCGCAGCCGCTACCCGCCCTGTTGCAGGCGCCCATGATGCTCTCCGGCGCCGGCAAGCTTGCCTACCTGGTGTTCAAGGCCGGAGCGCCCGACCACCACGTCTTTGCGCGCGTGGCCCTTGGCGAACTCCTGCCGATGGAACTCGCCGGCGCCGACCTCGGTCGTCACGCTTTCGCGCTGGTGGTGTGCCGACCGGATTTCACGGTGGCTGCCGCGGTCGACATCGCCGACCCTGCGACTGCCCAGCGCATGGCGATGGTGGATCGCGCATTGCAATCGGCCTCCATTCGCCACATCGTGCTGAACCCACGGCAGATGCCCAAGCCGAAGGACGTACGCGGCCTACTAGATCACCACTGATTCGGACCATCACCTTGCGTCACTTCACCATCGCCGCGGCGGCACTGCTCTGCGTTGCGCTCGCTCCGACCGCTTCCGCTCAATCCCGTGCGCTGCAGACCGCAACCGAATTGCCGCAGGGCACGATCGGCAGCAAGACCATCGTCATCGACCGCAAGGCCGGCACCGGCATCGAGGCCGAAGGCGAACGCTTCGTCGTGATCGACTACGAAGGCTTCGTCTACGACCCGCTGGCACCAGACCGCAAGGGGCACAAATTCGACAGCTCGAAGGACCGGAGCCAGGCCCTGTCGGTTCTGCTCGGCGTCGGCCGCATGGTGGCCGGCCTCGACAAGGGCATCATGGGCATGCGGGTGGGTGGCCAGCGCACGCTCGTGATCCCGCCCAACATGGGTTACGGCAACCGGCACGCATTCGGTGAAGTCCCGCCCAATTCCACCTTGCTGTTCGAAGTCGAACTGCTCGACGTGGTGCCGCAGGAGAACGTGCGGTAGTTGCCGCCCCCTCCCTGGCCCTCCCCCGGCGCAGCCGGGGGAGGGAGCAGTACACTCCTTCCCCCAGCAAAGCTGGGGGAAGGTTGGGATGGGGGCCTTCCGGAAGCGAACAGACGTCCGGCAATCCTGCCTCGATCCCGACAGGCAACTTACGGCACGAGGTGGCGGTCGAAGCGCCGTCACCCATTCGACCGCGAGGTGCATGTGAGTCCGACGTCGCAGTATTGCGTTGCCGGCAAGGCCGCAGGCGCGGCGATGGCAATCAGCACCTTGATGATCTTTCCGGCCCAGGCCGACGAAGCAGTGCGCGACACCGGTTTCTACGTGGGCGGGGGCCTCGGCATTGCCCGCGACGACGGCAACTACACGTTCACCGGCGCGAATGTCACCTCACAGGAACTCACCAACCCCGGGGCGAAGATCTACGTCGGCTACCGCGCAGTGCGCTACTTCGGTATCGAGATCGGCTATGCGAAGCTCGGCGATACCACTTTCGACGGCGTCGACTCCAACGGTGCTCCCTTCAGCGACCGCTTCACCCACGAGGCGATACCGTTCGGCTTCGTCGGCTTCCTGCCGCTCGGCGATCGCTGGGAACTGATCGCGCGCCTCGGTGCCGTGATCAACAGCACCTACAACACGGAGCAGACGTGCGTGCGCCAGACGCGCTGGGGTACCGTCGTGCAGCAGAACTGTCCCTCCACCCCGATCACCTGGGGCTTCGGGGTGCGCTATCGCGTCGGCGCGAAATGGGGTTTGCGGCTCGATTACGACAGCTATGCCCTGAAGGACTCGGCGCGCTCACCGCGAGCCGAGCTCAACTTCTTCAGCATCGGCGCGGACTATCGATTCTGATCCGGCTCAGCGCAGATGCCCGGGCAACCAGGTGGTCAGCGGCGGAAACACGATCGTCAGGATCAGCACCGCGATGGCCCACCCGAGGAACGGGAGGATCTGCCACATCACCGGCGCGATGCGGATGCGCCCGACGCTGGACACCACGAACAGCAGCAACCCGATCGGCGGATGCATGAGGCCGATCATCAGATTGAGCACCACCACCGCACCGAACTGGATCGGGTCGATGCCCAGTTGCGCACCGAGGGGGATCAGCACCGGCAGGAAGATGATCATGGCCGGCAGCGGCTCGATGATGCAGCCGATCAGCAGCAGGAAGCCGTTGATGATGAGCAGCACCACGACCGGATTGGTGGACCAGCTCTGGATGGTGTCCACCACCGTGTTGCTGATCTGGCTTTCGGCGACGAGCCAGCTGAACGGGCCCGCTGCAGCGAGCAGGAACAGGATCACGGCCGCGGAACGCCCGGCGTCGTAGAGGATCCTCGGCAGCTCCTTCGCCTTGAGGCCGCGGTAGATGAAGAGACTCACGAACAGCGCGTAGAGCACGACGGCAACGGCGGCTTCGGTGTCCGTCACCAGGCCGAAGCGGATGCCGCCGATCACGATGAGCGGCATCAGCAGCGCCCACCCGGCCCGCCCGGTCGCTCTGGCTTTGCCGGCCCAGGGTACCGGGGGCCGGCTCGGGAAGTTGCGCACCTTGGCGACGATCGAGCAGATCACCATGAAGCCGGCAGCGAGCAGGACGCCGGGCAGGATGCCCGCCATGAACAGCTTCACCACCGATTGTTGCGCGAGCTGTGCGTACACCACCATGGGAATGGACGGCGGGATGATCGGGCCGAGCAGCGCGCCCGCCGCGATCACCGCACCGGCGAAGCCGTCGCCGTAACCTTCCTTGCGCATCGCCGGGATGAGCGGTTTGCCGGTCGCGACAGCATCCGCCACGGCCGAGCCCGACACGCCGGCCATGATGAGATTGGTCAGGATCGAAACGTGCCCGAGGCTGCCCTTGATGCGCCCGACGATGGCCTGCGCCCAGTCGATCAGCCGCAAGGTGAGGCCACCGCGATTCATGAGTTCGCCGGCGAGAATGAACAACGGCACTTGCACCAGCGCGTAAGTGTCGACCCCGGCGATCATCGACAGCGGCATCATCGCTGGATCGACCGCGTCGCCGCGGTACTCCACACCCAGCCAGGCGGCCAGCACCATCGAATAGCCGACGTCGAAGCCGACGATCAGTGCCAGGATGAAGGCGATGAAGAGGAGCAGCAGCATGCCAGCTACTCGCCTTCGATCTGCAGGTGACGCGGCAGCTTGCGGCCCGCGGCGCGCAACACGATGCGCAGCACAAGAAAGAGCACCAGCACGATGCACGAGACGAACAACGCCGACGATGGCCACCCTTCCGACAGGACGGTACCGAGCCGCTCCTGTCCCTGCCCGATCTCGACCAGGCGCCAGCCGTGGAACCCGATGATCACGGTAAGGAACAACATGGTCGCGTCGAAGAGGTACTCGAGCGCGGTCTGCACCGGCCTGGGCAGGTGCGTGTCGATCAGGTCGACGCGGATGTTGAGGCCGTTCTTGACGGCCAGCGCGAACCCGACGAACGTCAGCCAGACCAGCATGACGCGCGCGTACGCATCGGGCGCGGGGATCGGCAACGTCACGAAATGGCGATCGACGAACTGCGAAGCCACGATCAGCACCAGCCCTGCCACCAGCAGGGCCATGAGCCATTCCAGCACGCGTTCGACGACGTGCAACAGACGATCCAGCGTGTCGATCATCTCGGCAGATCTACACGTCGGTCATCAAGCCAAGCGAGATCGCGCCATGTCGAGTGAAGATTTCCCTCCCCCTCTATCCCTCTCCCGGAGGGAGAGGGAAGCCACCCTTTACCTCGCAGAGGTTGGCGCAGCCAACCTCTCCCGGAGGGAGAGGGAGGCCACCTTTCAGCTTGCAGAGGTTGGCGCAGTAGCTCCCTTCTCCCTCCGGGAGAACTCGACTTCGACCCACGTCGTACTACTTCTGCGCGGCCTTGACGCGCGCCACGAGCCCTTCCGGCCACACGCTGCCTTCGTAGTTCTTGTACACGTCCGCCCACGCCTTCTCGAAGGCAGCCCGATCCGGCACGGTGTACACGATGCCGGCCTTCTTCAACTCCTCGAGCCCTTTCGCATCCAGCTCTTCGCCGAGCTGGGTGGCAAGCTTCCCGGCTTCCACGGCCGCCTTCCTGAAGATGGCCTGCTGCTCCGGCGTGAAGGTCTTCCATTTGCGCTCGGAGACATGGAACGCACCCATGTCGTACACATGGTCGGTGGCCGACCAGTGCTTGGACACTTCATGGAAACGGAACGACAGCGTGAGGTCGAAGCCGTTGTCCTGCCCGTCCACCTGCCCGCGCGAGAGTGCCATGTAGACCTCGTTCAACCCCAGCGGCACCACCTTCACGCCCACCTTCTCGAACACATCGCGGAAGATCGGAATCGGCGGGATGCGCAGGCGCATGTCCTTGAGATCCTCGGGCTTCCGGATCGGCCCCTTGGTGGTCACGAGTGCCCGCGGGCTGCGATCGCCGGCCACCGCAAAGATGCGCACCCCCGAGGCCTTCGCGCACTGGTCGAACAACTCCGCGAAGATCGGCCCGTTCAGCACCTCCTCGGCGGAGCGCTTGCTCTTGTACAGGTACGGGAGATAGTTGATGTTGAGCGGCCCGCAGCCCTTCACCTGGCCGAGGTTGCCCGGTCCGAGATAGGCCATGTCGACCGTGCCCAACTGCATGCCGGCGATCAACTGCTGGATGTCGCCGATCTGGCTGTCGGTGTACACCTGCATCTTGATCGTGCCCTTCGACTCCGCGGCCACGACCTCGGCGAACTTCTCCATGCCCTTGTGCAGGTTGCTGCCCGAAACGAAGGGCGTGCCGAAGCGCAGGTTCATGGTGGCGGCCGATGCCGGCACGGCAACGGCCAGCGCGGCCACCGCGAGCACGCGAATGATCGGTTTCAACACGTTGTCTCTCTCCCTCTGGGTTGCCGCGGACGTCTCGGGTCCGTCGGCACCGGATCACTCCGGCTTCTTGAAATCGAAATCCATCACCAGGTAGCGACGGCCGGTCTGATCCTTCACCTTCGACTGCTTCTCGCCGTTCCACTCGGCCTCGAAGGTCCAGCGGCCCGATGGCGTGTTGACGAAGAACATCGGGCCTTCGGAATTGGCTTCGAGCACGGCATCGCCCTTGATGTCGCGCACGGTCACCTTCACGCCGCGCATCTCGGCGTGCTCTCCGCCCACGGTGAAGACCATCTGCACCGGGTAACGCGGGGCTAGCTGCTCGAAGGCCTTGGCCTCGTCGCCGAGTCCGCCGGTGATGTAGTTGATGCCGCTTTGCTTGCGCACCTTGATGCCGAGCGCCGCTTCGTCGGCCAGAGCCGGCACTGCTGCGGCCAGCGCCGCCGCCACGAGCATCGTTGCGAACCGCTTCAAGGTCTTCTCCCCATCGCCGGATGTGATCTCCGGCATTCGTCGTCGGGCCGCGAGGATAGCATGCGCCGCCTCACGGTAACCTCAGCCCTGGAGGGGAGGGCCGTAATGCCTACCGGGAGGGCGTCACCTTAGAAAAGGTCGAGGCTCGCGGGCTCCTCCCCAACGCGTAGCCGCAGCGCCGGGTTGACCGCCGCGCCCGGACGGGTCAGCGACCCTGCCCGGACTCCGAGCAACCTCAGCCGGCGCTCCAACGGCACTCGCTTCAGGCACAACCCGGCAGCCCGGCGGATCGCGGCCCCGTCGGCCGTGGGTGCATCGAGGGTGTGATCGCGCGTGACCGTGACGAAATTGTCGTACCGCAGCTTGATGCCGATGGTGCGACCCTCGTAGCCCTTGCGCCGCAGATCCTCTCCGACCCGGAGGCACAGGTCCGTGAAGATTTCCGACAACGCGGCGCGATCGCGCACCGGATGCAGGTCGCGCTCGAAGGTGGTCTCGCGGCTGATCGACTTCGGCTCGCTGTAGGTCACCACCGGCCGCTCGTCCCTGCCATGGGCCGCCTCGTGCATCCAGGCCCCGTAGCTGCGGCCGAATCGCTCGACCAGCCAGGCGGGTTCGGCGGCAGCCAGTTCGCCGATCGTGAGGATGCCCAGGCTTTCCAGCTTCGCCGCGGCCTTCGGACCCACACCGTTGATCTTGCGCGCCGGCAGCGGCCAGATGCGGGTCGGGATGTCCGCCGCCTCGAGAATGGTGATGCCGCCCGGCTTCTCCAGGTCGGAAGCGATCTTCGACAGCAGCTTGTTGGGCGACACCCCGATCGAACACGACAGGCCGGTTGCCTCTCGGACCCGGCCGGTGATGTGCCGGGCGATCTCCTCGGTCTCTCCGGGCAGATCGGTGAGGTCGATGTAGATCTCGTCGATCCCGCGATCCTCCACCAGCGGAGCCACTTCCCGCACCGCCGCCTTGAAGAGCCGCGAATACTTCCGGTACTCATCGAAATCGGTGGGCAGCAACACGGCGTCGGGTGCCAGCGCAGCGGCCTTCATCAGCCCCATCCCCGAGCGCACGCCGAAGGCACGGGCCTCGTAGGTGCACGTGGTCACGACGCCGCGGCCGGCATAGGTTTGCAGCGTGGCGTAGGTCCGGATTCCGCCCTCCTCTACCGGCTGATGTCGCCGGCCACCGCCGATCACCACCGGCCGGCCCTTCAGATCCGGATAACGCAGCAACTCGACCGACGCATAGAAGGCGTCCATGTCGAGGTGGGCGATGCGCCGCACTTCCCCCCTCTCCCGCCGGGCGAGGGGTCGGGGGTGAGGGAAGACCGCATCGACCTCAGAGGCCCTCACGAACGTGTCTCTCGCCACCCCGGACACGACGAAGGCCGATGCATCGGCGCCGGCCTTCGCACCCCTGACGGACTGCCGTACTCAGTTCGCCGGCTTCGCTGCTTCGGCCGGCTTCGCCTCGGCGGCCTGCGCTTCGCCGTCCTGCTTCGGACAGAACACGTCCATGGCTTCGTTGTGGCACCAGTGGGCATTCATGTTGAAGTTGGCCTTGAGGCACTCGTACATGTAGTTGCCCATCTCGTTGGTCCACTTGCAGTTGGCGTGCTTCACCTGGAAGCGCTCCAGCTTGGTGGTGGGCGGGGCGACTTCCTCGGCGTGGACGGGCGCCAGGATCGATGAGGCAAGCAGCAACGCTGCGGCTAAGCGGAGGGGGAGCATGGGATAAATCCTCGAGGAATCAGGGGCCGGGCGAACCGTACCCCATGGCGGAGCCGGTCGTTCGATGCCTCGCGATTGTACGCGAGCAGGGTCGCCCGCACGGCAGGCCCGGGCCCGAGGCTTGGTACTCTTCACCTTTCCCGCGAGCGGCCGCGCGACACCACCCCGACCATCACCGACCCGAGGAGAGCCCCCATGCCTGGCGATGCACCCGACCACGACGCCCACCTGCAGACACTGGAGAAGCTCAACGAGGAGTACATCGCCTCGGTGGCGAAGTCCGATGTGAAGCGCTTCGGGGAAATCCTGTCGGACGACTTCCTCAACAGCAATCCCGACGCCACGCTGGTGGACAAGCCGCAGTTCCTGGCGCAGATCGGCCGTCTCGCGGCGGTCTCGAACCTGAGGTGCGAGGACGTTCGCATCCGCCTCCTGGGCGACACCGCGATCATCCACGGACGCACGACGTACATCAGACCAGACGGCCAGCCGGGCGCCGGGCGCTACACGGATATCTGGATGCTGCGCGGTGGCCAATGGCTGTGCGTCGCGGCCCACGTGACCCGCGGGTAGTCCCCCGCGCTGGGGCTAGTACTTCCGGCAAACCACGGCACGGATCGGCCGGGCGGACGCCGTCGATTCGCGCAAATGACGCGATACGCCCGTCGCTACGCCGTGCCCTGCCCTTGCCCGATCCGTGCCCGCAAATCCTCGATGTCCTCCGGCGTACCGCGCACGCGGAACAAGGCACCGTCCGTGTCGGCCTGTTCCTCCAGCACCTCGCAACGGGCGAACAGTTCACCGCGCAACTGCTGCGCCGACCAGGGCATGAACAACTCGGCCTTGACGAGGCCGCGACTGAAAAACGCACGGATCGCCTTGTGCACCCTGGCGACGTCATGCGGGTTGACCGCACTCACCACAAGGCACTTGGCGTATCGCGCGCGCAACTCTTTCGCTCGCTCGGACTGCGCCCCGGCATCCCCCACCTGATCGATCTTGTTGAACACGCGCAGGCGCGGCACCTTGCCGGCCCCGATCTCGGCGAGCACCTTAGCAGCAACGACGCCTCGGCGGCTTCCTCCAGCGTCGACTTGAACGAGGCGACCAGATCGTGCGGCAGGTTCTTGATGAAGCCCACCGTATCGCTCACCAGCACCCGCGGCACGCCCTCGGGCACCAGCGTGCGCACGGTGGTGTCGAGCGTCGCGAACAGCTTGTTGGCGACCAGCACCGTACTGCCCGTCAGCGCCCGCATCAGGGTCGACTTGCCGGCGTTCGTATAGCCGATCAGTGCCACGCGCGCGAGACCCTGGCTTTCCTGGCGCCGCGCGCGCTGCGTCTTGCGTTCGAGATCGAGGGCGATGATCTCCTGCTTCAACTCCGCGATGCGATCGCGGATCTTGGCGCGGTCCGCCTCACCGGCCGCTTCGCCGGCGCCGCGACCACCGACCCCGCTGCGCTGCCGCCCCTGCGGACCGGCCAGCTTGGCCGCCTCGCGCAGGCGCGGCGCAAGGTAGCGCAGCCGCGCGATCTCGACCTGGGCGCGCGCCGCGTTGGAACGCGCGTGACGGTGAAAGATCTCGAGGATCACCATGGTGCGGTCCATCACCTCGCAACCGACCTCGTTTTCCAGGTTGCGAGCCTGCGACGGCGAGATCTCGTGGTCCACCAGCACGAAAGCGGCTCTGCGGTTGTCCGTCCCGGTCTTGGACTTGGCTGCTTCGCGCGCCGCGACCAGGCCATGGTGCGCGATGCGACCCTCACCGTGCTTCCCCGTTCGCCTGGCATCACTCGACGCCTCGGGCGCGGCTTCGTCAGCCTGATCGGTCTCGCCCTGCACGAAGCGGCGCAGCTCCTCGCGCTTGCCGGTACCCAGGTAAGCCGCCGTATCGAAACTGGTGCGCCGCTGCGTGAACGTGGCCACCACCTCGAAGCCCAGGGTCCTCGCGAGTTCGCGCAACTCGTTGAGCGACGCCTCGAATTCGGCATCGCTGACCGCGGGAAGCTGCACGGCAGCGACGACCGCACGCTGCGGGTTCACCGACAACGCTTCGGACACGATGCGGGTCAACGCACACCGCCAGCAGCGGAGTACTGGATGAACGCATCCTCCAGGCGTCTCGTGACCGGATCGCTGCAAGGACGACGTTGCATGGTTCGTTGCACGACGAGGGCGATGTTGCCGAACGAAAGTTCACCGAGATCGAACCCGGCGAGTTTCGCCACCAGATCCTCGGTGGACCCGCTCATCTGCACTCCGGAACTGCGCGCCATCGGCAGGAAGCGCTGGTTCACGGGAACCTTCCTGCGCTGATCCACCTGCCGGCGACTGATCTCGATGCCGTTGCCATCGCGCTTCACCTCGTCGAAGACTTCTCCGACAGTGACGGTCGGCGCGTTCGGTTCCAGGCACGCCTTGTAGACGCCCGGATAGATGGCGAGATAGTTCTGCACGACCAGATTGAACAAGGAGACCGGCATCCTCGTCTGCATGCGCTGCGCCAACTCGGCGTCGATGGCACGCAGCGTCGGCACGTCGTCCGAGTACAGCGCATTGAGATAGTCCTGCACCTTGCCGCGCCCGAAGGGCTTGTCATCCGTGAAATCGACCGTTCCGGCTTTGCCCTCGCTCTTCCTGCGCGCGAGGCACTGGTGCATCTCGGCCTGATACGCCCCGATGCCGGGTGTGAACCCCCGGTCGATCAGTTCGTCCTTACAGAGCGTGATGAGCTGCGCATCCAGGCCGCTCGCTCCAGCGCGAACCGCGGCATTCTTCCGGTCCCGGCAGGCGATGTACTCGGTGTCGAAGCCGGGCATCCCACTTGTCAGGCCGCGCTCGCGCAACTCCTGCGCACAGTTCTTCGAGGGCGGCGAACTCGATGGTTTGTCCTGCGCCATCGCGCATCCAAGCATTCCCCACAGAGCCGTGAACACGGCCGCGGGAGGGGCGAGCCCACGCATCGACTGCTCCTACAGGTTTCAGGTGGACGGGAATATACACACAGTCCGCCGCCGGCTCGCCCTGTTGGTCATGGCTCCGATCATTCCCACCACACCAGCACCCACAGCAACCGGACGCTGCTTGCCACAGCGGGCCGATTCGAGCGAGGGCTCAGGCCACACTGCGCTGCTCCTTGGCCACCTTCGCGGCGGTCTCCACCCAGCAAGTGGCGCGGTCAAGCAGGAACGTAGGTCAACCTGAGCACATCCTCGCCAATCCTGTCACTGGTCATGAGGCGGAGCGGCGGCCGGGGGCCGGCGAAATAGGGTTTGCCGCGACCAAGCACGACGGGGTGAACATATATTCGATACTCGTCGATCAGGCCAAGTTGCGTGAGACTTCGCGCCAGGTCCGGGCCAGCCACTTCGATCTCCCCATCGCGCTCGGCCTTCAGCGCGCGGATTGCGGCCTCGAGATTACCCGCAACCAGCCGTGCGTTGGGGCCGACCGACTTCAACGAGCGCGAGACGACCCATTTCGGCTGATTCCGCCAAGCCACCGCGAAGGCGCGTTCCTCTGCATTCCATTCAGGATGATCGTCGTCCCAGTAACGCATGATTTCATACATCACGCGCCCGTAGACACTACCCGCCTGCCCCTGCGCTTCCTCGATGAAGTGGCGAAACAGCGTGGGATCTGGCGCAAACTCCGTATGGTCGACGTAGCCGTCCAGGGATTGGTTCATTCCGAACACTAGCTTGGCCATCCCGCTTCCTTTCCGTGCGTCCATTCCGCCCTCAACAAGCCTGTAATGCACTCATCCTTCAGCACTCCGTCAGCCATGCATCGATAGGCTTGCCGTCGTTCTCCCTCGAGCCGGTAGCCAAAGCGCCGCTGCATGGCGAGTGAGGCTTCGTTGCCTTTGAAGAAGCCGTTCTCCAACCGCCGCAGCTGTAAATCCTCGAAGGCGAAGCGGATCTTTTCCGCAAAGGCCTCGCGCCCATACCCGCGGCCCTGATAGCGAGCGTTCATCCAGATTCCGCCGCCGGCTGTTCCGTGTACACGATCTACGCGAGTCAAGCTGACGCCACCGATGACTTTCTGCGTTGCTGATTCCTCGATCGCGAATTCGTACTGCGCTCGAGTCGCACCCTGTTGGGTCAACTGCGCGCAAAGCGCGAGCCAACGCTCTGCATCGGCATTCGTATAGGGATGCGGCACGAACGCCAGCCACTGTGACACACGCAGGTCATCGAGCCCTTCGATCAGGTCGGAAACATCGGCTGTCCTCCAATCCCTGAGAACCAGTCGTGCGGTCGTAAGGCGCAGAGCCCCCTCTGGACCGACGTGGAAGTCGTTCAAGATCGGTCCGGTCCCGGTGGCGCGCTGAACTCAACCGGCCTGAGCGGCCCGGTGTTTACATGCAGCTGAAAGATGTCCGGCCTCGCATAGTGTCCGACAACATCGAGACTGCGGCGAGCAACCCCGACGCGCTCCAGGTCGATGTCTGCATACAAGATCCCGAGTTCGTTATGCAGGGGGCCTGCGACGATCTTGCCCCCGGGAGCGACGACCACCGAATCGCCGGCGTTCACCCACTCGTCCGCGTTCGCATACAGCTCGGCCTTGCCGGGAACGGTGTCCGGAATGTGGCGTACCTGAAAAGCACAGCCGCTGCCGAGTACCCAGCACCCACCTTCGCGCGCGATGTGTTGCATCGAGGCAATCCACCGATCGCCCGTGTCGTAGGTCGGCGCGATGTAAATGTCCACGCCCTGAGCGTAAAGCGCGCATCGCGCAAGCGGCATGTAGTTTTCCCAGCAAATGAGAGTTCCGATCCGTCCGCAGGGCGTCTCGATCACCCTGAGGCCCGAGGCATCCCCGAAACCCCAGACCATGCGCTCGGGATTCGTCGGCATGACCTTGCGGTGACGGTTGAGTATCGTGCCGTCTGGCCCGATGGTGACAACGGTGTTGTAGATCGTACTCCGGCTGAAATCGGTATCACGTTCGTTGACGCCGCATACGACGGTGACCTTGTGCTGCCTTGCCGCTCCACACAGAGGTGCCAGGTCGTCCCCCGCCAGGCGGACGGAATTGGCGAGCAGCACGGAATGCAGTCGTTCGGAAAGCGTCATGTCCCCGCCGGGGCGAAGTCGCCAGATCCACGCCGGATACCCCGGTATGAACGCCTCGGGAAATACAACCAACTCCGCGCCGGCCGCGGCAGCCTCGCCCACGCCGGTCACCGCAGTGCCGGTCGTCTCGGCCTTGTCCAGAAAGGTCGGAGGCCGTTGAACGATCGCAATACGTGACATCTTTCACCTCTGTGGTTGAATGGTCACCGCTCCAGTTGAGCGGTGTGCCGCGTAGCGAGACGATCGCTGCGACCGGTTGTTAGACACCAGCGCCCGAGCTTTCAGTGCTTACGTTCCATGGGATTCTCTCGGGAGGTCTGCTGCCCGAGTTGTTGGGCGAGCCCGATGAGAATTCCTTCGGGACCCCGGATGTAGCAGAGCCGGTAGATGTCTTCGTAATTGACGACTTCATCGACCACGGTAGCGCCGAGCCTGCTGAGCCGGGCAAGGGTGTCGTCGATGTCCTCCACGGTGAACATGACGCGCAGGTAACCCAACGAGTTCACGGGGGACGCACGGTGATCGGATGCGATGGCGGGGGCGTCGAAGCGTGAGAGCTCGACGCGGCCGTGGCCGTCGGGGGTGCGCATCATGGCGATCTCGACGCGCTGGCCGCGCACTCCGGTGACGCGGCCGGCCCACTCGCCTTCGATAGGCATGCGCCCTTCCAGGGTAAGGCCCAGTTCGGTGAAGAATTCAATGGCGGCATCGATGTCTTCCACCACGATGCCGACGTTGTCCATGCGCTTGACCGTCATGATGTTTCCTTGGCGCGTAACATGATGCCCGCAACCAGCGCCTGGGCAGCGAGCGAAGCGCCGGTGGCCGCGCGTCCGCTCGAGCGTCCGGTTGGGCATGTCACAGTTTGGCTGCACTCACGATCGATGGTCCGGTGGATGTCGTTCAGCGCGCCGCCTGCTCACGCGCCTTGCGCGCTGCCTCCTGGGCATCCAGCACCAGCTTGTAGGCCACGTAGTACTTGTAGATGTTGCGAACGTAGGTCGTGGTCTCCATACCGATGCGCTGGGCCGCGATGATCTCGACGCTGTCGAACCACTTGTCCGGGTCGAGGCCGCGCTTGACGGCGTCGGCGCGCATGCGCGCAATGTTCCCGGGGCCGGCGTTGTAGCTGGCGAAAGCGAACAGCGTCCGGTCCTGCGCGCTGAACTTCGCGTCGGCGAAGTAGCGCGTCATCAGCCGGTTCATGTACTTCGCCCCGGCGTGGACATTGGGTTCGAGCTGGTGAATATCGCCGACGTTCAGCTCCTTACCCGTGTTCGGCATGATCTGCATCACTCCGATCGCGCCGGCGTGGCTGCGTGCGTCCTGGCGCAGCTTCGATTCCTGGAATCCCTGCGCCGCAAGCATCAGCGGGTCGAACCCGTACTGCGCGCCGTACTTCTCGAAGAGCTGGACAGTCGACTGAAAGCGCTTCCACTCGGCGCTCGCAGTATTGTTGCCGACACGCTTGAGCCGTTTTTCCTGCTGCTTGAGGCGCGATTCGATCACGCCCTGTTTCTTGACGACATGACGGTAGAAGTCCGTCACCACGTCGGACAGCTTGGGGCTCTCCTTGCGCACCGCCCAGCCCGTATGGCCTTCAGCGCGCAGGACAAGATCTGCGCGCACTTTGACCTTGGGCAGGATCTGCGCCCACAGGAGCGCTTTCCAATCGTCCACCGCGGAGAGTCCGAGCAGTCCGGCCGCGAGCATCTCGAGCACATCCTCGTCCTCGAGGGCATCCGGCAGCTCGACAATCTTCACCGGCGCCTTGCGCTCCGTCGTCAGGCGCTGGTTCAGCGCCGCCAGGCTGTCGTAGTAGCTGGTCGCCTTGCGCACGTGTACCGCCTTGCCGGAAAGATCGTCGAGGACGGCGAGCGCCGGCGACGCCGGACCCCCGACGATCAGCTCACGCACTGGTTTGCGGTCTTCCGGCGCGACGAAATCCACGAGCTTCAGCCGCTCCCCATTTGCCGTGAGATTGCCCGCCGCGATGTCGCCGCGACCTTGCGCCACACCCGAGAGCAACTGGTCGCGCGCGGTCGGGATGATGAACACCGTCAGCGGGCGCTTGCCAAGCTGCTTCTCGTAGCGCTGGTTGAGGTAGCGCTCGAACTCACGGACGAGTTCCGCGGTGAGACCGCGCTCGTGCCCCTTGTCCAC
>LNDQ01000081.1 GCA_001464695.1 Betaproteobacteria bacterium Ga0077523
GCGCACCTCACGCGCGATACCGCGCTGCGGCTGGCGTGACGATGTTTGGCCGAGTCGGTACTGCTTCCCTCACCCTCTGTCCCTCTCCCGGAGGGAGAGGGAAGGCAACCCCCTTCTCCCTCCGGGAGAAGGGATGGGGATGAGGGAAGCAGCGCCACGCTGCACGGCTCGGCCAAACATCGTCACGCCAGCCGCAGCGCGGTATCGCGCGTGAGGTGCGCGATGGGGATCCCTGCAGGACAAGCGCCCAGGCATGCACGGTGACTGCAGGTGATGCAGGCTGACGCGGCGCCGTCGAGCATGCCGTACTCGCTGCGCGCGAGCACCTCGTCGCGGTAGTCCACGGCGTACATGCGCGTGCGCAGCACTTCGGAGATCGCGACCTTCTCGGGGCAACTCTCCTGGCAGGCATTGCAGCCGGGCAGGCAGTAGTTGCCTGCCTGCAATTCGGCGTAGCGCTCCAGCAGTTCGAAGTCCGATCGACCCACCTTCGGGTTGCCCGAGGCGGCCACGTACTCATCGATCAGATCACGGCTGGTCATGGAGATGACCAGCGCGTCGGCGTTCGGATTGGACAACACCCAGCGGAACGCCGCCTGCGAGAATGTGCCGCCAGAGCGCTCGTAGGGCCGCATGTCGTTCAGCTTGCCGCCCATCAGCGTCTTCATCGCGACCACACCGACGTCCTTCTGCTTGGCCTTCGCCAGGACGCGGGGGAGCTCGGGCTGGATCGCGGCCCAGTGGAAGGTGTGCCGCAGCTTGTCCACGAACTTCGGGTCGTGCCCGAAGCTGAAGGCGACCAGGATCACGTCCACCAGGTTCTGGTCGATGGCGTAGTCGAGGCACTGCACGAGTTCGCCGCCATGGCCGGAGATACCGCGAAAGCGGATCTTGCCCTGCTTCTTCGCCGCCTCGGTGAACTCGAGCCACTCCGGGTTCTTCAGCCGATCGACGTCGTTGACCGCATGATTGAAGTAGATGTCGACGTGGTCGGTCTGCAGACGCTTCAGGCTGTTGTCCAGTGCCTTCATCATGTCGGCACGTGTGTCCGAGGCGCCGGCCTTGCTCTTGGTGGACAGCACGACCTTGTCGCGCTTGCCCTTCAACGCCTCGCCGATCGCCTCCTCCGCGTTGCCCCAGCGGTAGCTCTCGGCGGTGTCGAAGTAGTTCACGCCGCGATCGAGCGCGTAGCGGACGAGATCCGCCTCCGAAGTGCTCGCCGACCCGAACGAGATGTCGGAAACCTTCAACTCGGTCCGGCCGAGGCGAACGTAGCGCTGGATCGAAGGCGTCCGTGCCTTCGACTGGGCCAGGGCATCGGCGGCTGCCAGGCCCACCGCGGCGCCGGCGGCTTGCTGCAAGAATCGTCGTCGGTCGTTCATGGTCGCTACTCCCTGATCGGTGGGCACAGGCGCTGGGACGATGTTCGCACGGGAAGCGTTCCCCGGATATCGCGGACTTTCTTCGGGGCGACCGGCTTATCGTCCTGAATCAAGGACCTTTGCGCACGAATGGGACGGCGCGTGCCCCTGCCGGGCGCAACCGACCGGACTTGCACCCCCGCCCAGGAAGCCGGACCATTGCACTCCTGCCCGACTCACCTGTTTCCCAGAGATCCGCCATGCAACCAGCCAGCGTCACCCCGATCAGCCAGACCGCCGTCCAGACCGCCATCGACGAACTCACGGCGTTGCTGGGCGATCGGCTCTCCACCAGCACCGGCGTGCGCGACCACCACAGCAAGGACGAGTCGTGGCACATCCCGCATCGTCCGGACGCGGTCGCCTTCCCCAAGACCACCGAAGAAGTCTCCGCCATCGTGCAGGTCTGCGCCCGACATCGGATTCCGGTCGTGGCCTACGGCACCGGCACCTCGCTCGAAGGCGCGGTGATCCCCGAGTTCGGGGGCGTCGTGATCGACCTCCTCAATTTCGACCAGGTGCTCAAGGTCAACGCCGAAGACCTCGACGTGACCGTGCAGGCGCGCGTCACGCGCAAGCAGCTGAACGACTACATCCGCGATCAGGGCCTGTTCTTCCCGATCGACCCGGGTGCCGATGCTTCGCTGGGCGGCATGGCCGCGACCCGGGCGTCGGGTACCAACGCCGTGCGCTACGGAACGATGCGCGAGAACGTGCTGGGGCTGACGGTCGTCATGGCCGACGGCCGCATCATCCGCACGTCGCGCCGCTCTCGGAAATCCGCCGCAGGCTATGACCTCACCCGTTTGTTCGTCGGCAGCGAGGGCACGCTCGGCATCATCACCGAAGTCACGCTGCGCCTCTATGGCATTCCGGAAGCGATGGCGGCGGCGGTGTGCTCCTTCGATTCGCTCGAAGGCGCCATCAACACCGTCATCCAGACCATCCAGCTCGGCGTGCCCATCGCCCGCATCGAACTGCTCGACGACGTGCAGATGGATGCCGTCAACAAGTTCTCGAATCTCTCCTATGCGGTGAAGGACACGCTGTTCGTCGAGTTCCACGGCACCGAGGCCGGCGTGAAAGAACAGGCCGAGATCGTCCAATCCATCGCGGCGGACTTCGGTGGCGGCGAGTTCAAGTGGGCCACGAAGCCCGAAGAACGCAGCCATCTGTGGACTGCGCGCCACGACGTCACCTACGCCAACAAGGCACTGCGCCCCGGTTGCGAGATCTGGGCGACCGACGTGTGCGTGCCGATCTCGCGCCTGGCGGAGTGCATCCTCGAGACCAAGAAGGATCTGAAGGAGAGCTTCCTGATCGCGCCGCTCGTGGGCCACGTCGGCGATGGCAATTTCCACCTGGGCTTCCTCATCAACCGCGAAGACCCGAAGGAACTCGCGGAAGCCGAACGCCTGAACGAACGGCTGGTGATGCGCGCGCTCGCGATGGACGGCACCTGCACCGGGGAACACGGCATCGGGCTCGGGAAGATGAAGTTCCTGGTGGCCGAGCATGGCGAGGCAGTAAGCGTGATGCGCGAAGTGAAAAAGGCGCTCGATCCGCTGGGGATCATGAATCCCGGGAAGATCTTCTCGATGTAAGGCAGGGCTGCCCCCACCCCAGCCCTCCCCCGGCAAAGCCGAGGGAGGGGGTTGTACACCCCTTCCCCCACCGTTGGTGGGGGAAGGCTGGGATGGGGGCAGCGATGAACCTCGCCGCGACTACGCGCGCGCCGCGCGCCGACGCGCAGCGACGCCTAGCATTGCCAGACCGGCAATCATCAGCGCATAGGTTTCTGGCTCCGGCACCGGTTGCAGAGTGGTGAAGCCGGGGCTGCCGACATGGCCGAGCGTCGAAGTCGTGGCTCCATCGACGCCGGAGACCGAGAACACCCATTGCGTCACGGTGTTGGCACCCACCACCGAAGGCGAATTGGGAACGCCGCTGGTTCCCTGAGTGCGCGGTCCGCCGATCGTGTTGTCGCCATAGGTCAGGCGATCCACGAGGTTCCCCGCGGCGTCGTAGATGTTGATCTCATCCGAGCGTCCGAGGTTCTGCTCATTGCCGCCGATGATCTTCACGGTCGCATCCAGCCCCCAGCGAGTGCGGAACTCGTCGGCGGAAGCCTCCGACAGAATGACGCTCTCCCCGGAACCAACCAGGCCGAACGCCGAGAGGTCCACGCGAAGCAGGGGGTCGGGATTGCGGTCGATGTCATCGTAGGTCCAATCCTCGAAGTTCACGGCGGTCGCCCCAAGGTTGGTGAACTCGATCAACTCGTCCTCGTTGTACATCCACTCGGTGATGCGAACGCCTTGTGCATGGGCGGCACAGGCACCCATTCCGATGGCGGCGGCGACGAAAGCGTTGACGATACGTTTCATGGTTATGGTCTCCAGTAGTGAAGGAAGCTGTTACGAACGGGCGCGCCGGCGCGCGCGGGAAAGCCAACCGAGGCCGCCGAGTCCGACGGCCATCAGTGCGTAGGTGCCGGGCTCCGGGACGGGCCTCAGGACATAGAGGTTGGGCGTCTCATCGACGATGTAGATGACGCCATCGGCATCGATGGTCACGCCCTCGGCCGAATCGGCGAACGCCGCGAAGTCGAACGTGCTGCGCACGACGCCGTCACGGCCCACCTCATACAGCTTGGCCGACTCCTGGCTGTAGATCAGCAAGCCGTCGCCGTCCGCTGTGCCGACCAGCGAAGCAACGTTGGAAAGCACCGTGATGTCGGACAGATCGGTCGCCCCGAGCGACCCCGGGGCGAAGACTTCGGCGGGCATCACGGAGGTCACCGCACCGAAGTCGAGCCCCGTCTGATACACGGCCTGCGGCGTCTTCTCCTTGACGGCGAAGAAGCTGTCGGTGGACCGCTCGTAGGCGATGCCTTCGAGGCCGATGTTGCCCACCGTGCCACCCAGGGAGATGGACGACAGACTGCCGCGTGTGACCGCCCCCCCGGCCGTGTAGGTCAACAGGTAGGCATCCTGCAGACGTTCCTCCACCAGGACGAAGCGGCCGGCGCCGATGTAGGCGAGACCCTCGGTGTCGTCGAACCCGCTCAATGACATCTGGCTCACGAACGCGCCGGTCTTCGTCACCTCGACCAGCGCATCGCCTTCGTCGCCGAGCACGAACAGATTGCCGTTGTCCCAGTTCCACGTGACCGCCGAAGCTTCGCTGGCCGCCGGGGACGGTAGCGCATGCGTTGCCGACAACGTGTAGTTGCCAAGATCGAGCGACGTGATGGCCGCAAAGGAAGGCGTTGCCACGAGAGCAAGCCCGACGAGAAGTGATCGCATCGCGTTCTCCGGAAGTCGATTGGAACCCGGGAGACTGTGCGATTCGAATGACGCCCGTATGTCAGATGCGTTTCGGTTTCCGACCTCCTTCCTGATCCAAATGGGTGATTGGCGTTACCAACCGTCTACCATGGCAGTCTGTCCGCCGATACCTTCCGTCATGCGTCTGCCACGCGCCATCTGGGCCCTGGGGCTCGCGTCGATGTTCATGGACGCCTCGTCCGAACTGATCCATGCGCTGCTCCCGGTGTTCATGACCACCGTTCTCGGCGTGAGCATCGTCGCCGTCGGTGTGATCGAGGGCGTCGCCGAAGCCACGGCCGCGGTCGTGAAGGTGTTCTCCGGGGCGCTGTCCGACTGGATCGGCCGGCGCAAACCGCTGGTGGTGCTCGGCTACGGGCTCGCAGCGGTCACCAAGCCGCTGTTTCCGCTGGCGAGCGGCATCGGTGTGATCGTGACTGCGCGCTTCGTCGATCGCATCGGCAAGGGCATCCGCGGTGCGCCGCGTGATGCGTTGATCGCCGACGTCACTGCGCCCGGCCAACGTGGCGCGGCTTACGGCTTGCGCCAATCGCTCGACACGATCGGTGCGTTCGTCGGCCCGCTGCTGGCCCTGGCGCTGATGGCGGCATTTGCCGGCAATATGCGCACGGTGTTCTGGATTGCGGTGATCCCTGCGATGCTGTCGGTCGCCTGCATCGTGGTGTTCGTGCGCGAGCCGGAGGGGTCGCAGCGCGACGGGCGGCGCCGAATACCGCTCGCTCCCGCGGAACTGGCGCGACTGCCGAAGCACTACTGGTTGGTGCTGGTGTTTGCCTCGGTGCTGACACTCGCGCGCTTCAGCGAAGCGTTTCTCGTGCTGCGAGCCCACGATGTGGGCCTAGCACTCGCATGGGTTCCTGTGGTGATGGTCGTGATGAACGTCGTCTACGCGGTCGCGGCGGCGCCGGCCGGCATCGCCGCGGATCGGATGAGTCGGCGATCGCTCCTCTTGTGGGGCCTGGGCGTGCTGGTCGTCGCCGATCTGGTGCTGGCACGCGCGACGGGACCGCTCGCCACGTTCGTCGGAGCAGCACTGTGGGGCCTGCACATGGGCCTCACCCAAGGGTTGCTGTCGGCGCTTGTCGCCGATGCCGCTCCGGAGGATTTGCGCGGAACTGCCTTCGGCGTGTTCCATCTGGCGAGCGGCGTGTTTCTGCTGATCGCGAGTTCGCTGGCGGGACTGTTGTGGACGGTGTACGGGCCCGCATTGACGTTCGTGGCGGGGGCGGTGTTCACGGGGGTGGCAGCGGTTGGTTTGGTGCTGAGTCCACGGACGGTGAGCCGTGGATGATGATTCTCTGCGTGAGTCGCGCGGTGTGTTGCCCCCATCCCAACCTTCCCCCACGACTGCGTCGCGGGGGAAGGAGTGCCTGTTGCCGCGTCGCGCGAACCAGTTGCACTCCTTCCCCCGTCGCAGACGGGGGAAGGTTGGGATGGGGGCCAGACTCACAATAAACTCGCACCATGCGCACCCTCCTCCTCACCTTGTTCTGCTTCCTCCTCGACAGCCAGACCTTCGCCGCCGAAGGTGTCCGCCTCTGCCTCAACTGGGCACCCGGCGCGGACCACGCGCCGATCTATTTCGCGCGGCAGCAGGGCTGGTATGCGGACGCCAACGTAGCGGTCGACCTGCTGCCCGGCGGCGGCTCCGGTGAAGCCCTGAAGAAGCTCGCGGCCGGCGAATGCGAAGCGGCCATCGCCGACCTGAGCGCGGTGCGCGCCGATCGCGCATCGGGCAAGGACGTCGTCGCCGTCATGGCGATCTTCACCGACTCGCCGCTCGCTTTCTACTCGCTTGCCGACAAGCCAGTCCTCGTCCCGACCGACCTGGCGGGCAAGCGCATCGCCGGCTACGCGACCGATCCGCCCCGACGCCTGTGGGCCGCCTTCGCGCAGCGTCATGGTCTCGCGGAAGAGCTCGTCTCGTGGATCGATATGCCGAACAACGCCAAGGTCGCGGCCCTCGCACGAAACGAAATCGAGGTCGCCGCCAACGGTTTCTATCACCACCATGTGGAGTATCTGGACGCCTTCGGTGATCGCCTGCGCGTCCTGTGGTGGCGCGACATCGGACCGAACCCGGTCGGCAACGTGCTGGTGCTGTCCCGTGCATGGATCACCGACCACACCGGCCCGGCGCGAGCTTTCGTGCAGAGCACCCAGCGTGGGTATGCAAGCTGCGCGAACGCCCCCGAAGCCTGTGTCGCTGCACTCACCGCCGCCAACCCTCATCTCGACACCGTGCGCGAGCACGCCAAATGGGCTGCCGCACGGCCTCTCATCGCACCGCCGCGACGAGCGGGCATGACCCTGGGTGCCTTTGATCCGACACAGGTCGGCGCCGATTGCGCGGGGGATGCCTGTACCAACGAGTTGCTCGATGCGGCGGTGACTTCACCGCGTTGATATACTGCCCGACGTTGCGCTATGCTGCCGTAGCTGCAACACAGCGGGAGAGAGCGGGTCGCCAAGCACGATCTGCCGCCGAAGGCGCAACCACCCGGAATCGCTCAGGCTTCCCATACCGCCGTGGCGGGGCGCGCAAGCGCTCCGGTGGCGACTCTGGAGAGACCGGCAACCACGCCGGCGCCGAAGGGGCAGGCGATCCGAGCGGATAGGCCGAACTCTCAGGCAAACGGACAGAGGGGTGATCGTCAGGTGGGCGCGCGCGCCGGTTGACGGTCTATACCGATCCTCGTCCAACCGGAGCCGCGATGCCACTGCGCACACCCTTGTTCGACACGCACTTGTCCAGCGGGGCCAAGCTCGTGGACTTCGGCGGGTGGGAGATGCCGCTCCACTACGGCTCCCAGGTGGACGAACACCATCAGGTACGCAAGGCGGCCGGCATGTTCGACGTGTCGCACATGCTCGGAGTCGACGTCACCGGGCCGGACGCGCTCCCGTACTTGCGCACGCTACTCGCCAACGACGTCGCGAAACTCGATGCGCCGGGTCGTGCGCTCTACTCCTGCATGCTCAACGAGCAAGGCGGCGTCGTGGACGATCTCATCGTCACGCTGCTGGCGTCGCAACGATTTCGCACGGTCGTGAACGCATCCACCGCCGACAAGGATGTTGCGTGGATGAATGCACGCATCGCGGCCGCCGCTGCGGACGTGGTGCTCACACCCCGTCGCGATCTCGCGATGATCGCGATCCAGGGCCCCGCAGCCCGTGCCGCCGTGTGGTCGGCATGGCCCGAGTCTCGTCCAGCGACGGAGAACCTGAAGCCGTTCCACGCCGCCGAAGTCGGCGCACGGCTCGTCTCGCGCACCGGCTACACCGGCGAAGACGGTTTCGAGATCGCTCTGCCCGCAGGCGGCGCAGCAGCATTCTGGAAAGCGCTGCGCGATGCCGGCGTTGCACCGTGCGGGCTCGGTGCCCGCGACACGTTGCGCCTGGAGGCCGCGATGAATCTGTACGGCAACGATATGGACGAGTCCACGTCGCCGTTGGAAAGCGGTCTGACGTGGACTGTCGATCTCAAGGACACCGCTCGCGAATTCGTCGGACGCCGTGCGCTCGTTGCGGCGCCGCCGCAGCGCGCCCTGGTGGGGCTCAAGTTCCTCGATCGCGGCGTACTGCGCGCCCACATGCGGGTGGCCACGTCCATGGGCGACGGCGAGATCACGAGTGGCACGTTCGCGCCGACGCTCGGCTTCTCCATCGCGCTCGCCCGTCTTCCCAGAAAGGACGGCGCGGACCCCCAACCCGGATCCGAGGTCGAGGTCGACGTGCGCGGCAAGCTGCTCCCCGCCCGCATCGTCAAGGTTCCCTTCGTGCGCCACGGCAAGGCGCTCATCTCATGAGGTCAAGATGAATCTTCCCGCAGAACTCAAGTACGCGAAAACCCATGAATGGGTCCGTTCCGAAAGCGACGGCACCCTCACCATCGGCATCACCGACACGGCGCAGGAGATGCTGGGCGACATCGTCTTCGTCGGTGACGTGAAGGTCGGCGCAACACTCGCCGCCGGCGAGACCGCAGGCGTGGTCGAGTCGGTCAAGGCCGCATCCGATATCTACGCGCCGGTCACCGGCGAGGTCCTCGCATTCAACGCCTCGCTCGACGACTCGCCGCAGCAGATCAACGAGCGGCCGTACGAAGCCTGGATCTTCAAGTTGAAACCTGCCAAGCCCGGCGACCTTGCGGGATTGCTCGACGCCGCGGGTTACGCAGCGGCACAGGAGTAGCGTCATGGACCTCGCGGCGCTGGAATCGCGCGACGAGTTCATCGGGCGGCACATCGGCCCGGATGAACAGTCGATCGCCGACATGCTGCGCACGGTGGGTGCGGCCACGCTCGACGAGCTGATCGGCGAAATCGTTCCCGAGCGCATCCTCGCGCGGGGCGATCTGGCTCTGCCCGGCCCCCGCACCGAGGCCGAAGTGCTCGGCGCGCTGAAGCGGATCGCCGCCCGCAATCGAGTGTTCCGCAGTTTCATCGGGCAGGGATACCACGGCACCCGCACGCCGGGCGTGATCCTGCGCAACGTCCTGGAGAACCCCGCCTGGTACACGGCCTACACCCCGTACCAGCCCGAGATCTCGCAGGGTCGCCTCGAAGCACTGCTCAACTTCCAGACCATGATCGCGGACTTGACCGGGTTGCCGATCTCGAACGCTTCGTTGCTCGACGAAGCCACCGCCGCGGCCGAAGCCATGGCCCTGGCCCGGCGTCATGCGAGATCGAAGAGCGGCACGATCATCGTCGCGGGCGACTGCCACCCCCAGACCATCGCGGTCGTGAAGTTGCGCGCCGAGCCGCTCGGCATCGACGTGCGGGTCGGCTTCGCGCCGGAGCTCATGCAGCAGAGTGACTACTTTGCAGTGCTGGCCCAGTATCCCGCGACTTCCGGCCAGATCCACGACATGCGCCCGCAGGCGGAAGAGGCCCACGCCAAAGGGGCACTCTTTCTCGTGGCCGCCGATCCGCTGGCGCTCGCGCTGCTGGAAGCTCCGGGCGCATGGGGCGCGGATGTCGTGGTCGGCAGTTCGCAACGCTTCGGCGTGCCGATGGGATATGGAGGTCCGCATGCGGCGTTCATGGCGTGCCGCGACGAGTTCAAGCGCTCCTTGCCCGGTCGCCTGGTGGGCGTCTCGGTGGATGCCCACGGCAACCGCGCACTGCGCCTCGCGCTGCAGACGCGCGAGCAGCACATCCGCCGCGAGAAGGCGACGTCGAACATCTGTACCGCCCAGGTGTTGCTCGCCGTGATGGCGGGTTTGTACGCGGCCTATCACGGTCCCGAAGGTCTGAAGCGCATCGCACGGCGCGTGCACGCACTGGCCTGCGTGTTCGCGGAGGGGCTGCGCAAGATCGGGTTCGCGCCGATGGCCTCGCAATTCTTCGATACGCTCACGGTGCAGGTCGGTGACCGCAAGGAACCGCTGCTGGCGCTCGCCCGCAGTCGCGGCATCAACCTGCGCGACTTCGGCACGTGGCCGGCTGTCGGCATCGCCTTCGACGAGACCCACGGCACCGAGGATGTGACAGCGCTGCTTGCCCTCTTCGCCGATATCGCGGACAAGCCTGCGCCGGACGTTCGCGACTGCGAGCGCGACGCTCGCAGTGCCCTCCCGCCGGCGCTAGCGCGCTCGACGCCGTTCCTCACGCATCCGATCTTCAACACGCTGCACTCCGAGACCGAGATGCTGCGCTACCTGCGCCGGCTCGCCGACAAGGATCTCGCGCTCGATCGGACCATGATTCCGCTCGGCTCGTGCACCATGAAGCTCAACGCCACCACCGAGATGATCCCGGTCACCTGGCCCGAGTTCGGTGCGTTGCATCCCTACGCTCCCGCCGACCAGGCCGAAGGCTATGCCGAACTGATCGGGGGCCTCGAGTCGGCACTCTGCGAGATCACCGGCTATGACGCGGTGAGCATGCAACCGAACTCCGGCGCCCAGGGCGAGTTCGCCGGCCTGCTGGCGATCCGCGCGTATCACCGGGCTCGCGGCGATAGTCATCGCGACGTGTGCCTGATACCGTCGTCCGCCCACGGCACCAATCCGGCCTCGGCGCACATGGCCGGCATGGAAGTGGTGGTGGTCGATTGCGATGAGCACGGCAACGTCGATGTCGCCGACCTGCGCGCCAAGGTGGAGGCACACGCCGGACGTCTCGCCGCCTTGATGGTGACCTATCCTTCGACCCATGGGGTGTTCGAAGGCACGATCACCGACATCTGCGACATCGTCCATGCTCACGGCGGACAGGTTTATCTGGACGGTGCCAATCTCAATGCGCTGGTCGGCGTGGCTCGTCCGGGCAAATTCGGCGCCGACGTGTCGCATCTCAACCTGCACAAGACGTTCTGCATTCCCCACGGTGGCGGCGGTCCGGGGGTGGGCCCGGTCGCGGTACGCGCGCATCTGGCACCGTACCTGCCCGGAAATCCGGTGAGCAGTACCGGAACTGTCGGCCCGGTCAGCGCGGCGCCGTTCGGCTCCGCTGGCATCCTGCCGATCTCATGGGCGTACATCGCGCTCATGGGCGCCACCGGCCTCAAGCGCGCCACGCAAGTCGCCATCCTCAATGCCAACTACATCGCGACCCGCCTCGCCTCGCACTACCCAGTGCTCTATTCGGGCCGCGGCGGCCGCGTGGCCCACGAGTGCATTCTCGACATCCGCCCGATCAAGGACGCGATCGGCATCAGCAACGAGGATATCGCGAAGCGTCTCATCGACTACGGGTTCCACGCGCCCACCATGAGCTTTCCGGTCGCGGGCACGCTGATGATCGAACCGACGGAGAGCGAATCGAAGGTGGAACTCGATCGCTTCATCGACGCGATGATCGCCATCCGCGAAGAGATCCGCGCGGTCGAGCGCGGCGAGCTCGACGGCGACGACAATCCGCTGCGCAACGCACCGCACACGGCGCGCATGTGCCTGACGGACGACTGGGCCCATGACTACTCGCGGGAGCGCGCGGCTTATCCCCTGCCCTCGCTGCATGCGACCAAGTACTGGGTGCCCGTCGCCCGCGTGGACAACGTGCATGGCGATCGCAATCTCGTGTGTTCGTGTCCGCCGGTGACGGAGTATGCATAGGACAGTCGGCTGACGGGTACTGCGAGCCCCCATCCCAGCCTTCCCCCGGCTCGCACCGGGGGAAGGAGTGCCTGCGCTGCACAGCGCCGAGGCTCATTGACCAGATGCACTCCTTCCCCCACCTCCGGTGGGGGAAGGTCGGGATGGGGGCCGTCCTAGCCTCCGACGATCAGACTCACTGATCGTCGCGTTCCTCTCCTTCCCCCAGCAGCGCTGGGGGAAGGTCGGGATGGGGGCAGCGCCTACCCCATCACCACCATCATCACATCTTCTTCCAATCCCCCGCCGCCTCGAACGCGGCCGCCGCGCGATAGATCGTCGCCTCGTCGTAATGCTTGCCGACCAGCATCATGCCGATCGGCAGGCCGTCCACCAGACCGCAGGGCAAGGTCATGGCCGGGTGATGCGTGATGTCGAACGGGCAGGTGTTGTTCAGCATCTCCAGCGCGCGCTTCACGTAGAGTTCGCGGCTCGCGTCCGGCGGCGGCAACGGTGTCGGCTTGAGCGGCATGGTCGGCATGACCAGCAAGTCGTGCTCGGCGAGCACGGCATCGTAGGCCGCCGTCACGCGCCGTCCCAGATTCACGGCCTTCCCGTAGTAGCGGCTACCGTGATGCTTCCGGATGTATACGCCCAACACGGTGAGGAGCTTCGTGGTCTCGGACAATTCGTTCGCGCGCAACTGCCAACCGTGGAGCTTGTCCATGAGGCTGGTCACGTAGAGGTCCTGGCGCGAAAGGCCATAGCCATCGCCGAACATCATGGTCTGGGTGATGCCCTCGGCCCCGATGGGGACCCAGAGTGCCGGGCCGAGCAGATGCTCGGGGATCGAGACCTCGGTCACTTTCGCACCGAGTTTCTTCAACAGTGCGATCCCTTGCTGCACCTTGGCGTCGGAATCGGCCTCCGATTCCGGGCGCGCGAACCCTTCCTTCACGACGGCGATCTTCAAGTCCTTCACGCCACCGTCGAGCAGCTTCGAGTACTTCACTTTCTTCGTCGGGCCGTACTGCCGCGGATCGTAGCCGTCGTGCCCGGCCATCGCCTCCAGCATGAGAGCGTTGTCCGCCACCGAAGCGGTCATCGGACCGGTGTGATCGAGGTAGACCTCGATCGGCATGATGCCGGTGTAGGGCACCAGCCCGTGCGTCGGTTTCATGCCGTAGATGCCGCACCACGCCGAGGGCATGCGGATCGAGCCGCCCTGGTCACCCCCGATGGCCATGTCCGCCTCACCGAGAGCGACCACCACCCCACTGCCCGAAGACGACCCGCCGGCCGAATAACCCATCCGATGCGGGTTGTGCACCGGGCCCTTGGCGCCCGTGTGGCTGCCGCCGGAGATACAGTAGGACTCGCAGTGCGTCTTGCCGACGATCTCGGCGCCGGCGTCGAGCAGCCGCGTGATGATGGTGGCGTCGACTTCCGGCACGTAGCCCTCGAGGATCGCATTGCCGTTCATCATCGGGACACCGGCCAGCATCACGTTGTCCTTGACCGCGACGCGCTTGCCCTTGAGCGGACCGCTCGCCGCACCCTTGATCGAGGTCCGCACGTACCAGGCGTTGTGCGTGTTCTCCGCGGGCGTCGGGAATCGGCCCGGAGTGCGAGGATATTTGACGGTGGGCAGGTTGTCGGGCAGCGCGTCGACCACGTTGTACGCATCGATGTTGCCTTTCAAGAGACCCTGGTAGGACGCGATGTCAGCGTCGGAGAGCGCGAGGCCGACTTCGTCGGCGGCTTCCAGCAGTTGTTCGGCAGTCGGCATCTGCACAGCCATGGTGGTCTCCTGTTGTTGGCAAAGTGGGACGCTGGAAGGGCGCCGAAAGGATCGGCCCGCACGCTGCGAGGCGGCGGCATCTTCGGTGCTCACGAATATCGCCGCAGTCGCACGTCCCCGCAATAGTGCCTTTCGAACCGTCGCACCGCCACGTCGAGAGTTGCGGTCCATTTACATTTGTACGCATCTACACGATCCGGCGGCGTCGCCCGATGATCCGTCAGTGGTTGAGGCCTGCGGCCGCTTCGCGGATACTGCACGACTGGCAGTCGAGGAGCGTTCTCTTGGGTTCCCGTATTCACGTCTACAAAGGCACCACGATCACCGTCACCTGGGACGCCGCCATCTGCATCCACGCGGCCGAGTGCGTGCGCGGGCTGCCCAAGGTGTTCGACACCTCGCGCAAGCCCTGGGTGGACGCAAACGCCGCCAGCGCGACGGCGATCATGGGTGTGATCGAGCGGTGCCCGTCGGGCGCACTCAAGTACCAGTTCGGGAACGGGGCGAAATCCGAGCGGCCCGCCAAGTCCAACGCGATCACCGTCACGGGTGACGGTCCGTTGCACGTGCGTGGCGAGATCGAGATCGTGCGCGGATCCGATGGCGGGGCCGTCGCCAAGGACACGCGTGTGGCGCTGTGCCGCTGCGGGCAATCGGCCAACAAGCCGTTCTGCGACCGATCGCATGCGAAGACCGGCTTCTCCGATCTGGGCGTGGTCGCCGGGCCCACCGACGCCAAGCCGGCGAATGCGCCGGCCGGGGCCGGACTCAAGGTGACGTTGCGCCCGAACGGCCCGCTGCGGCTCGATGGCGAGATGCAGATCTTCGATGCCGGTGGCCGGCTCGCCTGGCAGGGGCAGGAGACGGCCCTCTGTCGCTGCGGTGCATCGAAGAACAAGCCCTTCTGCGACGGCAGTCACCGCGAAGCGGGGTTCGTCGCAGAATAGGTTGTTACACCCGTCACCGCCCCACCCGTTGACGCGGTTGTATTCGGCACGCTGCTTGGCTACCGTACCGGCAAGGCCGGACATAACAACGAGGAGCCCGCAGTGAGGATCTCGATGTCACCGAAAACCCGCCGTTGGACCGTGGTGGTCGCCCTCGGGACCCTCGCTTGTGCCGGCGTCGCCATGGGCGTGGATCCGACCGGCGCATTGGAAGAAGAGGAGTTGTCGGCCGGCGCGCTCACCGTCGCGAAGTTCGACGAGCATGCGTTCGACCAGGCGCCAGCCGGCATGGGCTATCAGCCGCTGCAGAAGTTCATGCGCGGCCGCCACCACTTCAACCAGCGCTGGGTGCAGTTCCCGTCCATCGGCGGGGACTGGGGCCTGGGCCCCACGTTCATCACCAACAAGTGCGTGACCTGCCACGTGCGCGCCGGCCGCGGCGCCCCGCCGGAGAAGCCGGACGAGCAGGTCATGGCCGTGTTGGTGCGCCTCAGCATTCCTGGTGAAACCGAGCACGGAGGTCCGAAACCGCATCCCGCCTACGGCGACCAGATCCAGAACCAGGGGCTGATGGGCCAGGACCGCGACGACACCTTCCTGGGCGAACGCGTGACGCCTGAAGCCGAGGTGTTCCTCGACTGGGAGACCAGCACAGTCACGCTGGCGGACGGCGAACAGGTGGAGCTGCGCAAGCCGAAGGTGCGCTGGGGCAAGCTGTGGTTCGGTCCGCTCGGTGACGACACCATGATCTCGCTGCGCATGGCGCAACCGATCCAGGGCCTGGGACTGCTCGAAGCGGTGCCGGAGGAAACCATCCTCAGGCTCGCCGAAGAGCAGAAGGCACTGGGCTTCAACGGCCGGCCGAACTGGGTGCGCGACGACATCAACAAGAAGACCTCCCTCGGCAGGTTCGGCTGGAAAGCCAACCAACCGAGCGTGGGCCAGCAGATCGCGAGCGCCTATGCCGGCGATCTGGGCGTGACATCGGACCTCTACCCGGAGCAGAACTGCCCGGGCCCGCAGACCGACTGCGCCTATCAGCCGCCGGGCAACCAGCCGGAGTTGATCGAGAGCGACTGGAACGAGATCACGTTCTGGGAACAGGGCCTCGCAGTGCCCGCGCGACGCAACGTGAAGGATCCGAAGTTCAAGCAGGGTGAGAAGCTGTTCGTCGAGGCGAAGTGCTCGGTATGCCACGTGCCGGAGCTACGGACCGCGGCCAAGGTGCCGCACTTCAAGATGCTCGAGGACCAGAAGGTGCGCGCCTATACCGACCTGTTGCTTCACGACATGGGTGAAGGGCTGGCGGACAACCGGCCGGACTTCAAGGCGGGAGGGCGCGATTGGCGCACGCAGCCGCTGTGGGGATTGGGGCTCGCGAAGGTCGTGCTGGGGACAGGCGCCACACCGATGTTGCACGACGGACGGGCACGGAATGCGACGGAGGCGATCCTTTGGCACGGCGGGGAGGCCGAGGTGTCGAAGGAGACTTTCAGGAAAATGCCGAAAGCGGATCGGGACGCCTTGTTGTTCTATCTCGAATCGATTTGAACCAGATTCTCGGGCCGGAATTCGAGCGAGCGGTTGATCAGATGATCCGGTAGTTTCCGCAATCCAACGTTGGTGACCGGAGCGCACAGCCGGCAGGCAGCCAACCGATCAACCGCACGCGGCGAAAGTCTTGAGGTCACCCCGATGATGAACGCCAACCTCGTCGGCGACACACCCGCAACGCCCGGCAGGAGACGGTACGTCTGGGTTGCAGTCGCCCTTGCATTGCTCGCCTCGCCGACCTTCGGCATGCTGTACCTCGGGCGAGGACAACGAGCCCTGGCGTACCTTGCTCTGACGATTCTTGCGATCGTCGCGCCGCTAGTGCTGGCCGCGATGGGGTGGTGGCCGCAAGGACTACCCTGGTCGCTCCTCTACTGGGCGCCGATGATCGTCGGCGCCATCGACTCGTTCCGAATCGCCCGGCGCATGCGGGAAGGATTCTCGGGTGCCTGGTACTCGCGGTGGTACGGCATCGGGGGCTTGATGGTCCTGTCCATCGTGCTCATCCTCGGCAACCGCGCATTTCTCTTCGAACCGTTTCGCATCCCGTCCGGGGCCATGACTCCTACGCTCAAGATGGGCGACTTCATCGTCGCGAACAAGTTCACCTACGGCGTCCGGGTCCCCGGTTCCGATGTGGAGCTTGTTCCCGTGAACGAACCCAGAAGGGGCGAGGTCATGGTGTTCCGATTTCCGGGGAATCCTGAATTGCTGTACGTGAAGCGCGTGGTCGGACTTCCCGGGGATGAGGTCTCATATCGGGACAAGCGACTGACCATCGACGGGAAACCGGTTCAGACGGAAAGTGCATCGGACTACTGGTACTCGTACGATAGACAGAACACGGTACAGGTGGAACGGCGCACCGAAACCTTGGGCGGGCACGCGCACTCGATCCTGATCGACCCGAACGCACCGCCAGTTCAACTGGCGGGTGTGCGCCCGTTCCCCCACAGGGACAATTGCAGTTACGACGAGACAGGATTCAGCTGCAAGGTCCCGTCCGGTCACCTGTTCGTCATGGGCGACAACCGCGACTACAGCAGCGACAGCCGTTACTGGGGCTTCGTGCCGCGGAGCAACGTCGTGGGCAAGGCCGCCATGATCTGGTGGAGTACGGACGAACCCGGCCGAGTCGGAATGCGTGTGAGGTAGGCGGGCACACGTTCGTACCATGTTCTGCGCGGACTGCAAGGCGAGCTTCATCTGCATAAGGATTGCTGACGCAAGCCGCGCTCTGCAGGGCGATCCACTCCGATGATCAGCACTGCTTCCGGCAGCCGATCTACAGGAGGATTCACGACGGCGGACGCTTCTGCCCCCATCCCTGCCTTCCCCCACCAAAGGTGGGGGAAGGGGTGTACACCCCCTCCCCCGGCATTGCCGGGGGAGGGTTGGGGTGGGGGCGGCGGTAGGTCTCAACGCAACACCGGCTTGTCCGTGCCATGACGTGTAAGACGGCATCTTCCCGCACGATGGCGTCGCGGGGGATGGAGTCGAAACTGCTAGCAATTCTGCGGTGCTGTCAGCCGCTTCACGCCCTTCACGAACCGCTCCAGCGTCTGCGACAGCACGCCGCGCGGGATCATGATCTCGATCAACTGGAACTGGCCGCGTCGCGCGTACGCCCGGTCGATCGCGGTCTTGAGTTCCTGTCGAGTGTTGACTCGAACACCCTTGCCGCCGAGGCCCGCCGCCATCTGAGCGAACCCCCACGTGTCGAGATTGTTGAACCGGGATTCGGGCTGGAAGGTACGCAACATCTCCCAGCTCGCGTTGTTGAAGAGCAGCACGATCGGGTCCCACCCGTAGCGCCGGCAATTGCCCAGCTCCCAGCCGGTCATCTGGAACGCGCCGTCACCGACGAGGATCAACGGCCTCTGTCCCGTCGTGGCCTGCAGGCCGAGGCCGGCGGGTACGCCGAAGCCCATCGTGGCGTAGTAGCCGGGCGCCACGAGTGCCGTGTGCTCGATGTCCATCGCAGTGAAGAGGCAGTCGCCGACATCGGAGGCGATCGGCATCTTGCCGTGTTCGGCCATCAGGTCGTTCACGGCGATGGCGATGTCGTTGGGCGTGATCTCGGCGTCGTCCGCAACCAGCCCACGCGGATAGGTGGTGCGCGCGACGGCGTGCGGCCGTGCTCGCGGTTGCGTCCGCTCCAGCAACGCATCCACCAGCGCCGCGAGCGGCATGTCCGGATAGACGTGATAGCCCAGACGCACCTCGCCGTCGCAGGCGACGATGGACTTGCGGATGTCGATCTTCTTTTCCGACACCGCGAAGTTGGTGTCGGAGAGGATCACGCCGAGCAGGATCAACCCGTCGGAGTTCTCCACGAGCTGCGTGACCTCGGGCAGACCGGCCACGCCCATGTAGGTGCCGACCAGCGACGCGTCGGAATCCGCGAGCAGGCCACGACCCATGAAACACGTGACCACGGGCAACGACAGTCGCAGCGCCAGCTCGGCGACTTTCTCCTCGAGACCGAAGCGACGCACTTCGACATCCACCACCAGCACCGGGTGCGACGCGCTGCGGATCCGCGCCAGGACTTCCTCCGCGCAAGCGCCGAGCGCATCGGGATCGGTCGGTACCGGCTGCACCGCCGGAACGACACCACACGGGACGCCCACCATGTCGCGCGGGATCTCGATGTAGACCGGGCGTGAATGCCGCAGGCAATTGCCGAGCACCCGCGCGATGTCTGCGGGCGCCCGCCCGGCATCGTCCAGGCGTACGCGGTCGCAGGTGATCTCCTCGTAGATGCGGAACTGGGAATCGAGAGTCTTGGCCTGGTGATGCAACAGCAGGCCCGAGCTCGATTCGCTCTTGCCCGGTCCGCCGGAGAGCACGACCACAGGCGACTTCTCCGCGTAGGCTGCCGCTACGGCGTTGATCATGTTGAGCGCCCCCGCGCCGTACGTGACGGCGGCAACGCCGAGGGAACGGTTGACGCGCGCCGCGGCATCGGCAGCGAAACCCACGCCGGGTTCGTGCGAGAGAGTATGGAGGGGCAGGATCCCGGACTCCTCGATGATGCGGAAATACGGCAACGCGAAATCACCGGGAATCCCGAAGATCTGGCGCGCGCCGTTTGCCTTCAACGCATGCAGAAGCGATTCGGTGAGGTTCATGGCGCCGGCCCTTCCCTGGAAGCGATGCACGGATTATTGCGCGCATCGCCCGCACGAAGCGTTCGAAGTAAGGCGCCAGGATGCTAATCTGCACACGTTTCGTGCACCCGAGACCCGGATCGTGAACGACATCAGCATCGACCGATACGACCTGCAACTCCTGGCCGCGCTTCAGCGGGATGGGCACGCCACCAACGCGACGCTGGGCGAGCACGCGAATCTGTCGGCATCGCAGGTCAGCCGGCGCATCCAGCGGCTGGAGGAAGCGCAGGTCGTGACGGGCTATGCCGCACTGCTGGACCCGCAGGCTCTGGGCCTGGGCGTCACGGCCTATGCGCAGATCGTGCTCGAGCGGCATGACAAGAATCTCGCCTCTGATTTCGAGCGTGCGGTCGTCTCCATGCCCGAAGTTCTCGAATGCTTCGCCGTGACGGGCGAGGCCGACTATGTTCTGCGGATCGTTGCGCCGGACCTGGCAACGTTCTCCGACATGATGATGCAGCGGCTGCTGACACTGCCCGGCGTCGCGCAGGTGAAGACCAACATCGCGCTGTCGAAAGTGAAACAGACCCACGAGCTGCCGCTCGATCACGTGGCACGCCCCAAACCGCAACGGCGACGCGTGACGTACACCGGATGATGCGGACCATCCTCGCTCTGGCGGTATTGCTCGCGCCGCCGCTGCTGTCGGCCGATGCCGACCGCATTCCCGACGAGGCGTTGTCGGCAGGCACGTTCACCATCGCCCGCACCGACGAGAGCGCGTACGCCGAACCGGCGACGGTGCTCGACTACAAGCAGCGCAAGTCCTTCGACATGGGACGTGGTCACTTCCATCGGCGCTGGGTGGTCTTTGCCGGCGTGAACGGCGATTGGGGACTCGGTCCGACATTCGTTGCCGACCGATGCGATGTCTGCCATGCGCGCGCGGGCCGCGGTGCGCCACCTGCGGCCGCCGATCGGCAGCTGCGCTCGATGATCGTGCGCCTGAGCGTGCCGGGGACGGACGAGCGCGGCACGCCGCGGCCCGATCCGAACTACGGCGACCAGTTCCAGAACGATTCGCTGCAAGGGCGCACGGCAGACGACGCTTACAGCACCGAGCCGGTCCCGCCCGAGGCGGACCTGTACCTAGAGTGGAAGTCGCGCACGATAGCCTTTGCCGACGGCGACACCGTCGAGCTGCGCGAACCGCGGCTGCGCATCGAGAAGCTGCGCTTCGGTCCGCTCGGCCCGGGTGCCATGACGTCCGTGCGCAACGCGCAGCCGCTGATCGGGCTCGGTCTGCTTGAAGCGATCCCCGAAGAGACCCTGCTCGCGATCGCGCAGCAGCAGGTCGAGGAGGGCATCCGCGGCCGGCCGAACCGCGTGTGGGATGCCGTGCACGGGCGCCAGGCGCTCGGCCGCTTCGGTTGGAAAGCGAACCAACCAAGCCTCAAGCAACAGATTGCCGCGGCAGCCATCGGCGACATGGGCGTCACGTCGGAGCTGTTTCCGGAGCAGAACTGCCCGCCGGTGCAGGCACTCTGCCTGGACGAAACCCCCGGTGCGCCGCGTGAGCTGATCGACAACGACTGGGTCGAGATGGAGTTCTGGTTGCAGGGCCTGGCCGTGCCCGCGCGCCGTGCCACGGCCGATCCGCGATTCGTGCGCGGGGCCGCGGTGTTCGTGGAAGCAAAGTGCGCCGTGTGCCATGTCCCCGAGCTGAGGACCGCGGCGCGCGTGCCGCACCTGCCGCAACTCGCGAACCAGACGATCCGCGCGTATACAGATCTCCTGTTGCACGACATGGGCGACGAACTCGCCGACGGCCGACCCGAGTTCGCAGCCGGTCCGCGCGATTGGCGCACGCCGCCGCTCTGGGGGCTCGGGTTATCGCGAACTGTCAATGGCAGCACAGCGCTGTTGCACGACGGCCGCGCCCGCACGATAGTGGAAGCGATCCTGTGGCACGGCGGGGAGGCGACTCCGGCGCGGGAGCGGTTTCGCAGCCTGCCGAAGTCCGATCGGGACAATCTGTTGTTCTATCTGGAGTCCATCTGAGCCGAAGCGGGCACGCCCGGCACAGTGGCACCGCTTCACGGCAGGAGGCAGACATGCTCGACAAGCTGAAGGACATCGGCGATCAGATCAGTTCCCTGGCGTCCGATACGGTGCAAGGCGCCACGGCCTCGGTCAAGGAAGGTGCCGACAAGGTCGCCTCGGCGACCGGTAGCGTCGCAGCCGTCGTCACCGACAAGGCTGTGCGCACGGCTGTTACCCGTCTGCGCGAGATCGTGCGCATCGCGACCGAAGAACTCCTGCGGGAACCGCCGTCGGAGCGGCCTTCGACTCTCACCGCAACGGTCACCGTCGGCATCACATCGCTCGAGCTGACGGTGGAGCTACCCGGCGGGCCGCCGGCCGCGAAGGCGGAGGCACCGGCGCAGATCGCCGCTGCAGCAGACACCGCGATCGAATAGGTCGACAAGGGTGCGACGGGCCGGTCGCTAGCCTGCGATCGGGCGCGCCCACGGGGCTCGACTTGCGGTCAGCCACACGAGCTACATCGGCACCGACCCGAGGCCCCACGCTTTCTTCTGACCGCCGCCGGAAACAAGGACGCCGGCTCGAGGCCGGCGTCCATGCTGGCGCGACAATGCGCCTTAGCCTGCGGGCGCCGCTACCGCCCCGCCGTGCTCGTGATGCTCGACCGGCTTCGGCGAAGCCGTCGCGTACTTGCACGCGAACAGCACGAAGGCCACCAGCAGATAGCTCAAGGCCACGGTGGGCGACTGGGCGAACCCGATGTGCTCGCCGTGCATGAAACCGAAGAACGTCATGACGGCACCCACCAGGGCGAACGACGACGCCTTGACGTACTCGCGCTCGATCAGGAACACGGCGACGGAGCCGAGCACGAGACTGGTCAGGATGGCACCACCGCCCAGCACTTCGAGCCCGTGGTACAGGATGCCCACCTGCCCCAGCTTGTCGAAGCCAACCGCGGCAGCACTCGTTCCGGCCGCGCCGAGCGCATTGTCGATCTGCAACTTGCCCCAGGCAGCCACGTGCGGCACGAGCGTCAGAATGACAGCCGGCGCATGGCTCTTCGGCGTTTCCTGGAAGGCCTGCGCTCCGATCAGCATACCGATGTAGAGCAGGATCGGCGCGATGGCCACCACGGGGATGAGCGACATCATCACCGCGATGATGCCCAGCCACGACAACAGGATGACCATGATGCCGGTGGCGGCCGAGTACCCGATGCGGCCTCCGATCGACTTCCAGCCCGGGTGACCGATGTACACCGCGAGGATGAACGGGTTGCCCATCAGGCAGCCGATGAGGCTGATGAACCCGTCTGCGGTCAACACACGCGTGGTCGGGAAACTGTCGCCGGCAGCGGAGGCGCTCTCGACGTTGTCGATGGCCTCGACCAGATCGTAGATGCCGAACGGGATGGCGGTGACCAGGATGATGGCGAGGAACTCGAAGCCCGAGAACACATGGCCGATGGCCGGGATCGGCAGCGAGAAGCCGAAACTCGAGAACGATCCCGCCAGCTTGTCGAGGCTCATGCCGCCGTAGCTGAATCCCAGGAACGTGGAGCCCCAGGCGACGACCATGCCCACAGCGATCGCCACCAGTCCGGCGGGAATGCCCTTGTAGTAGCGAACACCGCCGAACCAGCTCGCGATGATGATCGCGAAACACAGGACACCGATGACGGGTGACATGTACATCTCCAGGGCGGGGCGCATGGAGATGAAAGCGATCGAAACACCGGCGAGCGTGCCCAGCAGTGCGGCGCGCGGCGTGATCTTGCGGATGTACGGGGCGATGAATCCGCCGGCCATCAGCACGAAGCTCTGGATGAACACCCACGCAAGTCCCGCCTCCCAGCCCTTGATGGGATCCCCTGTCTTCAGGCTGATCGGCAGGATGATGACGAAGACCACCACGAACATGTGCGGAACGCTGGTGCCCGAGGGCAGCGCGCAGACATCGGACCGCCCCGTGGACTGCGCGAGCTTGTATGCGAGATACGCGTAGTACATCGTGCTCATGAAGAGCATCAGTCCACATGCGGGCAGGATGCGTCCGAACACGATGTCGTCGGGCATCTGCACCACGTAGCGGAGCAGCCCCGTCAGCACCAGCATGTTGACGAGGATGTTGGTGCCGAAACCGAAGAACGCGTTCCAGTCTCCGGGCACCCAGATTGCCGGTTTTGCCGTTGTCATGCGTCGTCTCCCCAGTGGTTGGCCATGCAGAAGATCATCGGCCGAGGCGTCCGGGCGGCGATTCGCCGCCTCGAGCCAAGGGGTGGAACGGCAATAAGCAGACCACGGGTGTCCGCGCTGCCCGCAGTTCTGACGCGCTTAGGATTCAGAGGGTTGGCGTGATTGATCCGGCTTCCTCGCCGCCGGCGCGCACTGTTTCAGCGTTCGGCGCCCCGGAGTGGTGCGCCACCACCGGGGGGCTCCTCGGTCCTCCGGTCCATAGGCCGGTCGGCCGTGGACAACCCCTCCCCACTTGGGACTGCGCTAAACTTCCTCAGCCCCGCTTCGCACGGGAAGCCGCGGGCGATTCAACAGGGTCGAGACCTATCCCGCCACAGGAATACAAGATGGACGCCGTTCATCCATCCGTGTTTGCAGCAGCAGTCTGTCGTGCGGCCTGGACCCGGGCCAGTCCAAATCGTAGTCAAACACTATAGGTTGTCCATGCCAAACATCGGCACCATCCTCAAGCAGGAAATCACACGTTTGGCGCGGCGCGAGTTGCGCGCCGAACTCCTCGCCACCAAGAAGGCCTCCGCCCAGTACCGCCACGCAATCGCCGCGCTCAAGACCAAGGTGGCGAGCCTGGAAAAACAGATCGCGCAGTTCCAGCGTCGCACCAGCAAGGGTGCGCCAGCAGCACCAGCGGCTGAAGCCGCGTCGGGAACGCCGGTCCGATTCGGCACCAAGGGGCTCAAGGCGCTGCGTGGCCGCCTCGGCTTGTCCGCCGCGCAGCTTGGCAAGATTCTGGGCGTCACTGGCCAGTCGGTCTACAACTGGGAACTTGGAAACGCGCGTCCGCGCGCCGAGCAGATCCAGAAGATCGTGGCCCTGCGGTCGGTGGGCAAGCGCGACGTGAAGCAATATCTCGAGAACCTCGGCATTCAGCCGAAGGCCCGGCGCCGCAAGAGCTGACACGAAAGACCGTCCCGGGACAGACCGTGCTGTCCCGAGCGGGCTGGCGCCATGCTCGAGCTTTGGTTCGGATCCTCGATCGCACGCCGGTAGTCTCGATCCAATCGGTGTGTGATTCGTAAGCGTGTCCGATCCACTATCGGTACCGCAGTGAGGCCAGCGCATGCCCGTTCCCGGCCGCCTGGCGGCAACGGAAAGTGTGCTTGCCGATGACTTTCCAGATCGAACTTCGCCACCCCGACGATCGAGGCGTCCGTGCCACGAGCTCTTGCATCCAAGTGCGATTCCGCATGGAGCATCCTGCAATCGCTGGTGGCCGGGTTCGTCGTGGTCCTCGCATTCGCGGGTCTGCCTGCAGACGGGCCGCCGCGCGGAGCTTCTTTCCGCAGCGAAGCGAGGTGCGCGGATGCAGCGTCGCATCCGGCCCGCAATCGGCTGCCCCTCGGGACCGTGCGGGCGACGGAGCTCGGGATGGCGCTGTCGCCGTCGGAGCAGGACCTCATCGCCCGCTATGCCGCTGCGGTGCGCGACAACCCAACGTTCTGGATGAAGGTCTCCGAGCATGACCGGGCCGCAGGCCTGCCGCCCTACGATCCCGACATGGGCCTGTCTTCCGACGACCATGCCGAGTTGGTGCGCCTGACGCCGCGACTGCGCATGGCGCCACGGAAGGAAGCACCGCTCAGCTTCGTTCTCGAGACCGAGGATCGATTCGAGGTCGACGGGGGAACGGACCTGGCGAGCCTGTCGGGCATCGTCATCGACCTCGCGAAGGACGAAATCACATGGCCCGGGGGTCGTTGCGCCAGGCACGTCGCGTTTTCCGCTTCGGAGTACTACACGGTGAGCGGGCCCTGGGAGGGCGTGCTCTGGGCCTGCGAATACCTGGATGAGCCCGCGACGACAGGGAGCAAGGTCTACTTCGCCCTGGGGTGGTCGCCCGATACCGGCCGCACGATCCTGCACTACGGCGCAAAACAGATGATCGATGGAGAACTGCGTTTGAGCATTGCGCAGTTGGTCGTGTTCGAGAACCCGGATCGCTAGCAGACTTGGTCCGTCCTCGCCGCTGGGCCGCCCGACGGCGCCGGCGCGATCGTGGATTGAATCGACGGTCCGCCACGGCACGTGCAGTTGGGGTAGCCTTCTGCATCCATCCTGGAGGGAGGTAGCCGGATGTCCGAGGTCAGGCCCACCATCGCCGGTTCTTGCCTGCCGCCTTGCCCGCACGGGGTGCCATGTTGTCGCGACCATGGCTGAGATGAACGATCTGCCGCGGCGCCGTTTTCTCGGGCAGATCGCCGCGACTGCGGCGCTCGGCATACCATTGCCGGCCATGAGCGCAACGCCAGACCCCTCGTCCGAATCCTCGTCCCTGGTCCATCTCGAACAGGATGGACTTTCGTTGACCCCGGCGGAAGCGGCTGCCGAGCTCGCCCGGCTGAGCGCGTCCCAGTCGCCCTCGCCGGACATCTACGGCCTTGGCGGTGTGGTGGAGGAAGTGGAAGCCTACTTCGCCCGCTTGCTCGGGAAGGAACGCGCGCTGTTCATGCCCACGGGCACGCTCGCCAACCAGCTCGCGTTGCGCGCGCTGGCGGGCAATCGCCGCCGCGTCCTGGTGCAGGACGTGAGCCACGTCTACAACGACACGGGGGATGCCAGTCAGGCTCTGAGCGGGCTCACGTTGCTGCCGCTCGCACCCGATCGCGCGACGTTCGCATGGGCCGAGGTGGAGCGCACGCTCGGCCGAACCGCATCCGGACGGGTCGCGACGTCGGTCGGGGCGATCTCGATCGAATCGCCGGTACGCCGCCGTTACGGCGAACTGTTCGATCGCAGCGAGATGGGGCGCATATGCACGGAAGCGCGCCGCCGCGGTATCGGGCTGCATCTCGACGGCGCGCGGATGTTCATCGCCTCGGCCTACACGGGCATCGCGCCGGCGGAGTACGCCGCCCCCTTCGACACCGTCTACGTGTCGTTGTGGAAGTGCTTCAACTCCCTGAACGGTGCGATCCTTGCCGGGCCTGCTGCGCTGCTGGAGGGTATGGTGCATACGCGCCGGATGTTCGGCGGCGCCCTGTTCAACGCCTGGCCGTCCGCGATACTGGCTCGGCGCTATGCCGAGGGCTTCGTCGGTCGGTTCGCGTCGGCCATTGCGGTGTTCGATCAGTTCCAGCGTGCTCTCGCCGGCAGCACGGTCAGGATCGACAAGGTCACGAACGGCACCAACGTGTTTCGTATGAACGTCAACGACGCGAAGGCCGAGCAGTTGCCGGAGCGGATGCGGGCGCAGGGCGTCGCGATGCCGGCACCGATCCGCGGGAACGATGGGGCCGTATTCGTGCTCAACGTCAACGAGACCTGGAACCGTACCACGGGAAGCCGCCTGGCCGACCAGATCCGCCGCAGTCTGGCGGGCTGAAGGATTGCACCATGCTGACTCTCGGCAACAACGATCCGCTCCACCGCTATGAAGCCTTCGACGACGGCGTGCTCGTCGGCTTCTCGGAGTACAACCTGCTCTCCGACAGCGTGATGTTCACCCACACCGAAGTCCTGCCCGAGCATGGAGGCAAGGGCGTGGGCGGCTTCATCGCTGCCGCGGTGCTCGACGATGCGCGCAAGCAGGGCAAGCACGTGATCCCCGCCTGCCCGTTCATCGCCGCGTACCTGCGCAAGCATCCCGAGTACCTCGACCTGGTGAAGCCGGAGATCCGGCGCGCGTTCAAGGTCTAGGGTTCGATCCCGCCGTCGCATCGCGGCGGCGCTCCTCCACTGCCGCGTCACGCCATGCCGCCTATCGATCTCTCCCACTGCCGCATCCTCCTCACGCAGGCCGACCAGTTCATGGGGCCTGCCCTGCGGACGACTCTTGCCGAATGCGGCGCAGACGTCGTAGCGGACACCCGGGCACTGGATGCACCCGAGGCGGCGGCCGCGGCCGTGACGGCCGCAGGGGATATCGACGTCCTCCTGGCCAACCTCGCGGTGCCCGCACCATCGACCCCAGCCGCCGACGTCACCGACGCGGAATGGCGGCACGTCTTTGCGCACATGGTCGACCCGTTGCCGCGCCTGCTGAAAGCCGTGCTGCCGCAGATGCAGGCGCGCGGCCGTGGCCGGTTCCTCGTCATGGGCAGCGCCTCGGCTTTGCGCGGCATGAAACGGACGTCCTCATACAGCGCCGCACGGGGAGCGCAGCTCGCCTGGGTGCAGGCAGTCGGCGTCGAGCTGGCGCCGCTCGGCATCCGCGTCAACGCCATCGCCCAGAATTTTGTCGAGAATCCCACGTACTTTCCGCCCGAGGTGCAGGCGAAGCCTGCGTTCCAGGAACGGCTGAAGCGCGAAGTACCGCTCGGCCGACTGGTATCCGCACGCGAGGATGCCTTGTTCGCTGCGTACCTGTGCAGCGATGCCGCGGACTGTTTCGTGGGCCAGGCGTTTCCGATCAGCGGCGGTTGGGCCGTGCGCTGAGAGCAGCGGTCGCTGCCTCGGGCATTTCCCCGCGAGCCGGTGTTCGAATCATCGGTGGTCGCGTGGTGGGGCGTTGGCTGCCCCCTCCCTATCCCTCCCCCGGCACAGCCGGGGGAGGGAATGTACTGCGTGTGAATCTCGCGCCGCCAGCATCCCAAGGCACTCCTTCCCCCGGCAACGCCGGGGGAAGGTTGGGATGGGGGCAAACATCCTCCGCGCTGACGCCGGCGCCGACCTCGTGGTCCCGCGCAGGAAATCCACCGCAACGGTGCGCTCCAGCGCGAACTTGTGAATGCCATCGTCGTCTCTACTCTGCCCGCGTGCGCGAACCGCGTGGTACATAGTCCCTGCCCGATCAACCTCCCGCCCGCCACGAAGCCCCTTGCCCCACGAAATCACCCTCATCACCACGATCGCGGCCGCGCTCGGTCTCGCGCTCGTCCTCGGCTTCATCGCCGTCCGCCTCAAACTCCCGGCGCTCGTCGGCTACCTGGTCGCCGGCATCCTGATCGGCCCGGCCACGCCGGGCTTCGTGGCCGACGTGGAGCTCGCGACTCAGCTCGCCGAGATCGGCGTCATGCTGCTCATGTTCGGGGTCGGCCTGCATTTTTCGCTGAACGATCTGCTGGCGGTGCGCAAGATCGCGGTGCCTGGGGCCATCGTGCAGATTGCAGTGGCGACCCTGATGGGCGGCGCCGTCGCGCACTTCTGGGGCTGGAGTCTGGGCGCGAGTCTGGTGTTCGGCCTGGCGCTCTCGGTGGCGAGTACCGTCGTGTTGCTGCGGGCGCTGGAAAGCCGTGGCGTGCTCGACTCGATCAACGGGCGCATCGCGGTGGGTTGGCTGGTGGTCGAGGACCTCGCCATGGTGCTGGTGCTGGTGCTGCTGCCGCCGCTCGCGGGATGGCTGGGCGGCGACACAGGCCAACCCGTTGCGCCGGAGCGCAGCCTCACCACCATGCTGCTCATCACGCTCGGCCAGGTCGCCGCGTTCATCGCTCTCATGCTGGTCGTCGGCCGACGGGTGTTTCCGTGGGTCCTGTGGCAGGTGGCGCGCACCGGATCGCGCGAGCTCTTCACGTTGTGCGTGATCTCCGCCGCGGTGGGCATCGCGTTCGGTTCCGGCAAGCTGTTCGGCGTTTCGTTCGCGCTCGGCGCGTTCTTCGCGGGCATGGTGATGCGCGAATCGGCGCTCAGCCATCGGGCGGCCGACGAATCGTTGCCGCTGCGCGATGCGTTCGCGGTGCTCTTCTTCGTCTCGGTCGGCATGCTGTTCGACCCGGCGATGCTGTTGCAGGAACCCCTCAAGGTCCTCGCCGTGGTAGCCATCATCGTGATCGGCAAGACACTCGCCGCCTTCCTCATCGTGCTGGCCTTTCGCTACCCGCTCAACACGGCACTCACCGTGTCGGCGAGCCTCGCGCAGATCGGCGAGTTCTCGTTCATCCTGGCGGGCCTCGGCGTGGCGATGAAACTGCTGCCGACCGAGGGCCAGAGCCTGATCCTCGCGGGGGCGCTGATCTCGATCGCGCTCAATCCGCTGTTGTTCAATGCAGTGGAGCCGCTGCAGCGCTGGATACGGTCGCGTTCGAAACTCGCCCGCGCCATGGAGCGATCGGACGACCCGCTTGCGGAACTGCCCATGAGCGTGGACCAGAGCCGGCTCACGGAGCACGTGCTGATCGTGGGCTATGGCCGCGTGGGGCGTCGCATCGGCGAGGCACTCATCGAGCGCGGCGTGCCGATCGTCGTGGCGGAACAGAACCGCGAGGTCGTCGAACAGCTGCGCAGCCGGGGCATCCCGGCCGTGTCCGGGGACGCGTCCGATCCTGCCGTACTGATCCAGGCGCACGTGCATCGCGCCCACATGCTCGTCATCGCCACGCCCGACGCCTTCCGGGCCCGCAAGATGATCGACATCGCCCGCACGCTGAAGCCGGACGTGGAGACGCTAGTACGTACTCACAGCGATGAGGAAGCCGAGTTGCTGCGGACGGAAAAGGCAGGCATGGTGTTCATCGGGGAACACGAACTGGCGCTCAGCATGACGCGCCACGTGTTGGAGCGGATGGCTGCAGCCCACGAGCACCAGCCGGGCCAGCAGACGGTGCTCGCAGCAGCGCACAACGGCTGATGTGACTATCCCCCGATAGGACTTGCGGCCTCTCCCACGGGGGGCCAGCCCTCTTGGGGCGGCCCGGCGAGGGCTGAGAGCCGAGCCGCGCCAAAATTCTCCCGAATCGCCAGGATCCGCTTGCCCATCGACGATTCCTTGTTATAGTCGCCACACGGTGGCGAATACGATTCCATTGTCATGGGAATCCATTGGCACCCACTGCCCGGCTGTGGTTCGAACCCAAGGGAATCGTCATGCGTCCTGCTCGCCACACCCGCCCCGCCTGCGCCGCCCTCGCGGCTGGCCTCTTCGCGCTCGCTGCGTCGCCCTCCGTCCAGGCCATAGTGCTGTTCTCGGAGACGCCGTTCTACACGGTCACAGTGTCCCAGCCGGATTCGGATTTCGGAATCGTGCTCAACAACGCGCAGACGACCAGGTTCTCGACGGAAACGCCGTTCCTCCTGGAAGTCGGGGCCTCGCAGAGCAATTCCGTCACCCTGCACACCAGTGCACGGTTCGATGCCAAGCCCGGCTACATCCTCACGGGCATGACGGTCAGCGGCGCCGCCCCCTCGGAGGCCTGGGAGGGCGGCTACAGCGTGGGAGGCACCTGGGTCGCCATCAACCCCGGGCCAGCCGCCGATGCGAGCGGCACTTTTCCCACCATTTTCAACGTCACCTGGAATCAGAATACCGAGGGTGCGTTTCCACCCGCCACAGTCGGACTGCTCTCTCCGACATTGTTCTTCAGTGCCGACCTCGTCCTGGGTGTGAGCGGTGCTGCAGATTGCGGCCGCACTGTCTGTGCCCGCACTGGGGACCCGCACGTACGGGTCGACCTGACGTGGGCTGCGGCGCCCATCCCCGAACCCGGCGCATGGGCACTGATGTCCGGTGGTCTGGTGCTTCTGGCCGGCATCGGGCTACGGCGATCGCGGGATATCGGCCGCACCTGACGTAGGCGATCGCAGCTCGAAGCGGCTCTACCGCGGCGCGTCTGCCTTCAGGAAATCCACCACGGCATCGAAGAATGCATGCCGCCCGGCCTGCAAATGCAGCATGTGCCCGGCACGGGGAATGACGACATAGCGCTTGTCGGGGTTCGGCAAGCGCGCGAAGAAGGGCAACAGCCCGGTCGTGTCGGCAACATCGTCGTATTGCCCGTGGATCATCAGCATCGGCACTGTGATGCGGGCCGGATCCACCATGGGCAGGCCTGTCACCATATCGAGTTGCGGACCGGTGGAAGTGCGCGTTTCGATCGCCGCAGCGGCATCGGCATACGCTTCGATCGTCTCGAGTTCGGTAACGTCCGCCGGCGTCCGGGACCGGAAGCGAGCCTTCCAGCCGTCGCGCGGCACGACGATCCACGGCCGGCTCCGATACAACTCGACATCCGCACGACGGCGCACGATGTCGGGGCTGTCCGCGTGCATCTGCGCGTAACTCACGTAGCGGTCGATCTTGTCGCCGTGGGCCGAAGCGAAGAGTCCCGCGTACTGCGTGGCCCAGGACCAGGCGAGCACATGGACACGCGCCACGCCGCGCTCGCGCCGCACGGCATCGACGACGGCATCGAGGTCCTCCGCGGCACCATCGGTGGTGACGTGGCCCTCGGGATGCGTCGAGCGCCCGAAGCCGTGCACATCCAGCGCGAACACGTCGAAGCCCGCACGCGCGAGGCGGTCCATGAGGCTGTAGTCGCTCCGCCCCGGTACCTCGAGATCGAAACTCTCCTTGCCCGCCGTCGCCGAACCGTGAGCGAGGATCACCACGGGTTTGTCCGCCGGTGAACCGACGAACTTCTCCCACACATGCAGCCGCAGATCGCCGCGCGCAACCCAATGCGTCGCCGCGAGGACTGCCGCATCCTGGTCGTCCGCAGCGGCGGCAGCAGTGCACGACAGCATCACGGCGAACAGCAACGCCCACTCGCGGGCCGCCAGCCTGTGGATCATCATTCGAAGCAATCCCCCGGAGTCTCGGTGAAGGGCGCCGGCACCCTGGCGGTCCGCGACCGGCCGCCGCAGGTCCGGCACGACGGGAGGATAATGCGGCTCCCCGCCGCCCGGACCGACAGCACCTCTCCCCGCCGTGGACCTCGACCAGCTCGATCTCGACCTGTACGCGACCGTGTTCGACGTCGCGCGCATCGGCATCTGCGTGATCGACGAGCAGGGCAGGTTCGTGCGCGTGAACCCGTTCTTCTGCGAGCTGGTACGCCATCGACCGGAGGACCTGGTCGGCCGCCACTATTCGATGGCTGCCCCGCCCGCGGTGGTCGCGGTGAAGGAGAAGTTCCTGGCGGCACTGCTCGCCGACTCGTCGAAGGTACCGCTCGAATGGGGCATCCGCCGCAGCGACGGCAGCATCTTCGACTCGCTGGTGAGCTTCCGGCCGATCACGCGCGCGGACGGGCGCAAGTTCGCGGTGGTGACGTTCTCCGACATCAGCGAAAGCAAGCGCAGCAAACTGGAAATCGAGGCCCTCAATCGCGATCTGGAGCAGCGCATCGCCGAGCGCACCTCCGAACTGACGCAGAAGCTCGCCGAACTGACCGAAGCCGACGAGGCGCTGCGGCACAGCGAGGAGCGGCTGCAGGCGGCGCTCGCGGAGAAGACCGCGATCCTCGAGCATTCGGTGGTAGGCATCGGGCTGCTGCGCGATCGCCGTCTGGAATGGTGCAACCGCATGCTCGAAGAGCAGCTCTTCGGCTATCCGCGCGGCTCGCTGACCGGCAAGAACACCGCGATGCTCTATCCGTCGCGCGACGACTACGAACGGCTCGGCGCCGAAGCCTATCCGCTGCTCACGCAAGGCCGCATCTACGAGACGCGCGCCCGCATGAAGCGCAGCGACGGATCGCTCTTCTGGTGTTTCATCAGCGGCCGTGCGATCCGGCCCGACGATCCGGCCCACGGCAGCATCTGGGTGCTGATGGACATCACCTCGCGGCGCAAGCTCGAGGAGGACCTGCGCCGCACGCTCTCCGAACGCGAGGCGATCCTGCAGTCGTCCGTCATGGGCCTGGCACTCGTGCGCCATCGCGAATACGTGTGGGTGAACAAGCATTTCGAGTGCGATCTGCTGGGCTACGAAGAAGGCGAACTCGTGGGTCAGTCGGTGCGGCACACCTACGGTTCAGAGCAGGCGTACGACGAACTCGGACCGCTGATCAACCGCCAGCTGGTGGACAAGGGGTTCTTCCAGACCGAAGGTCGCGTGCGGCGCAAGGACGGTTCCACCTTCTGGTGCCTGGTGAGCGGTTGCGCGATCGATCGCCGCGACCTCACCGTCGGCACCATCTGGACAGTGGTCGACCTGACCCGGCGCAAGGCCGCAGAAGCCGAACTGGTGGACGCACTCGCGCGCGAGAAGGAGTTGAACGAGATCAAGTCGCGCTTCGTATCGATGACCTCGCACGAGTTTCGAACGCCGCTCGCGACCATCCTGTCCTCCACCGAGCTGCTGGCCGACTACGGCGAGCGCCTCTCGGTACACGAGCGCGCCGACCTGATCGGCGGCATCAAGTCAGCGGTGCAGCGGATGACGCGCATGCTGGAGGACATTCTGCTCATCGGCCGCTCGGAGGCCGGGCGGCTCGAGTTTCGTCCCCGGCTGCTCGATCTGCGCGGCCTGTGCGTACGCATCGTCGACGAGACACGCGCGGCCGCCCATGCGCAGCAGCAAGTACGCCTGCAGTTCGAAGGTGGTGCCGCCGAGCACGTCGTCGACGAGGAGTTGCTGCAGCACATTCTCGGCAACCTGCTCAGCAATGCCATCAAGTACTCGTCCCCCGAGTCGGCGATCGACGTCCGCGTGGTCTGCGACGGCGGCGCGATCAGGCTCGAGGTGGAGGACAACGGCATCGGCATCCCGGTGGAGGACCAGGCGCGACTCTTCGAGACGTTCCATCGCGGCCGCAACGTCAATCACATTGCCGGTGCCGGGCTCGGTCTCGCGATCGTGCGCAAGTCGGTGGAACTGCACGGCGGACGCATCGCGGTGCGCAGCGTGCCGCGCGCAGGTTCCACGTTCACCGTGGTCATTCCCGAGATCGGCGGCGGGTCGCGTGCATAAGATCCTGCTGATCGAGAACGACTCGTCGATCCTGGCGAACTACGCCCGGGTGCTCACGCTCGAGGGCTTCGAGGTGCTGACCGCCATCAACGGCATCGACGGCCTGCGGCTCGCCCGGACCCGCGAACCGGATCTCATCCTGTGCGACCTGCGCATGCCTGAAATGGACGGCGACGCCGTGCTCGCCGCCTTGCGCGCCGACCCGCGCACCGTACGCATGCCTTTCATCTTCATGACCGCCAGCGCCGACCACTCGGAGCGCGCGGCCCGCCTCGCGCAGGGTGCGAACGACTATCTCGTGAAGCCGATCGAGTTCCGTGTGCTCCTCGAGGCGATTGCCCGCCAGCTCGGCGGTGCCGGCACGTCGTGACGGCGGGCACGGCAGCTTTGCCCCCGAAAGCCACGATCCTGGTCGTGGACGACGATCCGGCGTTGCTGCGGGTCGTGGCGATGCGGCTCGACAAGGACGGCTACGCTGCCATCGCCGTCGACAGCGGCACCAAGGCGTTGGCACAACTCGAGGTGTCGGGCGTCGACCTGGTGTTGACCGACCTGCGCATGACCGGCATGGACGGCCTCGCCCTGTTCGACGAGATCGCCAGGCGGCACGCGGGATTGCCCGTGATCATCATGACGGCCCACGGCAACGTGCCGGATGCGGTGACGGCCACGCGCCGCGGCGTGTTCGCGTTCGTGCAGAAGCCGTTCGAGGCAGCGACGCTGCTGGTCGAGGTGGAGCGCGCGCTGGCAAGCAGCGGCTACGCCGCCCACGCCGACGAAGCGTGGCGCGCCGAGATCGTCACGCGCAGTCCCGCCATGGCCTCGCTGCTGCGCGAAGCGAAGCTCGTGGCCGGCACCGAAGCGAGCGTGCTGGTCCGCGGGCAGAGCGGCACCGGCAAGGAATTGCTGGCGCGGGCACTGCATCGCGCGAGCCGCCGCGCGGGCGGACCGTTCATCGCAGTCAATTGCGGCGCGATGCCCGAACAGCTGCTCGAATCGGAACTGTTCGGTCATGTGAAGGGGGCATTCACCGGAGCCGCCCGAGACCACGACGGCCTGTTCCGTGCCGCAGACGGCGGCACCCTGCTGCTCGACGAGATCGGCGACATGCCCGCGAGCCTGCAGGTGAAGCTGCTGCGCGCCGTGCAGGAGCGCCGGGTGCGTCCCGTGGGCGCGGTGCAGGATCTCGCGGTGGACGTGCGCCTGATCACGGCAACCCATCGCGACCTCGAAGCCGAAGTGCGCGCGGGCCGCTTCCGCGAAGATCTCTACTACCGCATCAACGTCGTGACTCTCGGACTCCCGACGCTCGCCGAACGTCGCGAAGACATCCCCGTGCTGGCTACGCGCTTCCTGCGCAGTGTGGCCTCCCGCTATGGTCGTCCCGTGCGCGGGTTCTCGCCCGAGGGCATGGAGCTGCTCATGGCTGCACCCTGGCCGGGCAACGTGCGGCAACTGCACAACGCCATCGAGAAAGCGGTCGCGCTGTGTACCGATTCCATCGTCCCGACTGCGCTCATGGAACGGATCCTCGCGACCCCGGTCGAGGCACAGACCTCCCTCGATTCGGCCAAGCAGGCCTTCGAACGCGACTATGTCGTGCAACTGCTCAAGCAGACGCGCGGCAATGTCACAGACGCGGCGCGCCTCGCGCAACGCAATCGCAGCGAGTTCTACGCACTCATGCGCCGCCACGCCCTGGACCCGAAGCAGTTCAAGGATCCGGATCGGTAGATCGACTTGTTGGGCGAGCCCAACAAGCGAGTATCGCGCGCCGACAAGGACTTGGCCCATGCGGCCGGCATGGCGTGTTGGGCCAGCCCAACGAATCGCCGCGGAGTCGTTCTCGGCGATTCCGGGCAACTGATTGATCGATCTCACGATTCTCGACTGGCACGCCCGGTGCAACAGGAGGTGCACCGACGGCGCACCGCCCTCGAGAACACCGCCAACCGAGAATCGACCACAGGGGATCACCATGAACCGCTTCCTTCTTGCAGCCACTCTTGTTTCCGCCTTTGCAGCCGCGACCGCTCAGGCCGCCGAAACCGGCAAGCTCAACCAGGCTGGCGTGTACGAGCAGACGATGCGCTTCTACCTGCATCCGGCCCATGGGTTCTCGCGTGACGTGAACAACAATGGCGATCACCCCGCCGTGATCGTGTTCCGCCGCGACACGACCGGCGCCGAGCCTGCCGTGGTGACCATTCACACGCATCCGGCGATCGAGCCGCGCGGTGCGCAATCGATTCTCGCCTCGCACCTGTAGACCCCGACTCCCAAGATCCGGCCGTCGCGGGTGACATCGCGGCGGCCGGTGTTTTTTTGGCCCGACGCCCCCGCGGTAACATGCACCCCGAACCCTTCCCGGCAGTCGACACGGACCTTGAGCGGCAGCATCAGCGTTCCGCTGTGGTTCTTTCTCGTGCTGTGCGCCCTGGCAGCGCTCGCGGCGCTCGACCTGCTGGTGCGGCCGACCGCACGCTGGTACGTGCAGCGCAAGGTCAACACGGTGCTGCAGGATCTGGGCTCGAAGCTGCAGGTCGAGATCCCGCCGTTCAAGATCACCCGGCGCCAGGTGCTGATCGACCGGCTGTTCCACGACGACGTGGTGCAGGCGGCGGCGGAGCGGCAGTCACGGGAAAGCGGCGAATCTCTGCTAGCGGTGCGCCGGCGCGTGGAACGCTACGCGCGCGAGATCGTGCCTTCGTTCAACGCATACCTGTATTTCCGGATCGGTTACTGGCTCGCGAAAGCGATCGCGCGCGCGCTCTATCGCGTGCGCCTGGGCTACGTCGACGAACCCGGCCTCGCGGGCGTGCAGCGCCAGTCGACGCTGGTGTTCGTCATGAACCACCGATCGAATTTCGACTACATCCTGGTTGCCTTTCTCGCAGCGGAACGCGCCGCGCTGTCCTACGCGGTCGGCGAATGGGCGCGGGTGTGGCCCCTGCAGGCGCTGGTGAAGGCGATGGGCGCCTACTTCGTGCGCCGCAACTCCGGCGATCCGCTCTACCGGTTGGTGCTGCAGCGCTATGTGCGGATGGCAACGGAGGCCGGTGTCACGCAGGCGGTGTTTCCGGAAGGCGGCTTGAGCCTCGACGGCAAGCTGCGCTCACCGAAACTGGGGCTGATCGACTACATGGTGCGCGGCTTCGACGCCGCGGGCGTGCGGGATCTCGTATTCATCCCCGTGGGCATCAACTACGACAGGGTGCTCGAGGATCGGACCCTGCTGCGCAAGCTCGATCCCGCCGCGCGACGGCGCGGTATCGCCGGCGCCGGACTCACGACCGCAGGCTTCGTCGGGCGCAACGTGCTGCAGTTCCTGACCGGTCGCTGGTATCGCTACGGCTACGCCTGCGTCAACTTCGGCACACCGCTGTCGATGCGCGCCTGGTGTCGCGATCGCGGCATCGCATTCCGGTCGATGCCGGAACCCGAACGCCATGCGGCCGTGGAGACTCTCGGCCGCGAACTCATGGACCGGCTTGAGGACGTCATTCCCGTGTTGCCCGTTTCCCTGGTCGCCTCGATCATGCTCGAGGCGGGCGGACAACCCTTGAGCCTGCTGGAACTCAAGGCGCGCGCCCAGGCGCGCACCGAGGAACTGGAACAGCGCGGCGCTCGCATCTACGTGCCGCGCAAGGACCGTGACTATGCAATCGAGGTGGGGCTGCGCATGCTGGTGCTGCGCCACCTCGTCTTCGAAGAGGATGGCCTGCTGCGCGCCAACCCCGACGAGACCGAACTGCTCGCCTACTACGCCAACGCGATCGCGCACCTGAACCGTCGGGCGCGCGATCCGACGTAGCTATTGAGCGACCCAACCCCCGTCGATCGGCAGCGCGGCGCCGGTGATCCCGGCAGCCCCTTCGCTGCACAGGAACAGGACGAGGGCTGCAACCTCGTCGATGCCGACGAACCGCTTCGACGGCTGGCGCTCGAGGAGGATGCGTTCGATCACTTCGTCGCGCGGGATGTTGTGCGCCTTGGCCTGGTCGTCGATCTGCTTTTCCACCAGCGGCGTGCGCACGTAACCGGGACAGACGGCGTTGCAGGTGATGGCGAGCTTCGCCGTCTCCAGCGCAACGGTCTTGGTGAGTCCGACCACCCCGTGCTTGGCTGCGATGTAGGCCGACTTGAACGGCGAGGCGACCAGGCCGTGGGCCGAGGCGATGTTCACGATGCGCCCCCAGCCGCGCTTCTTCATGTGCGGCAGCGCCGCGCGGATGGTGTGGAACGAAGCGGTCAGGTTGATCGCGATGATCTGGTCCCACTTGTCGAGCGGAAACTCGTCCACGGGCGCCACGTGCTGAATGCCGGCGTTGTTGACGAGGATGTCGATGCCGCCCCACTGGCTCGCGGCCTCCGCCACCATGGTCTGTATTTCTGCCGGCCGGCTCATGTCGGCGCCCGAGTAGATCACCTTGACGCCGTGCTCGGACTCCATGCGGGTTGCGAGCTTCTTGATCTCCGGCACGTTGCCGAAACCGTTCAGCAGCACGTTCGCCCCCTGCGCCGCGAGCACCTGAGCGATCCCGAGACCGATGCCGCTGGTACTGCCGGTGACGATCGCTGCCCTGCCTTTCAGCATGCCCACACCCGTCTTGCTTGTTGCGTTGCAGCAAGTCTAGCAGAACCATGCCGCAACCCGGGACGTCGGCGAACCTGTCGCCCCAATCCGTAACCCATCAGTAAGGGGGTGTCGGGCACAGTGCTAACCGACGTCGCACCGTTCTTCGCACCGCGCCGCCTATCCGGCCCGGGCGCGATGCGGCGCGGCGTTCGAGCACTGCTTCACCATCTCCCGCTGCAACTTCAGGGGCGGCGCACACTCGGGTCTCCTAACGTGTGCCGCCCTCTTTTCTCGCTTGCGCCCGCATGCATGGGCCAACGAGAATTGACGCATGCAACGCGAACCCATGCACCCGGTGGCAGCCCGGCTGCTCACGACTTCGGTCATTCCTGTGCTGCGCCTCAAGAGCGCCGCGCTCGCCGCCCAGGCCATCGACTGTCTCGTGGCGGCGGGATTCGGCACCGTCGAACTCACCCTCACCACGCCGGATGCGATCGCGCTGATCCGCGACCTGCGCAGCCGCATGGCATCCGGGTTTCTGGTGGGGGCCGGTACCGTGCTCGACGTCGAGACGGCGCGCGCCTGCATCGATGCCGGTGCCGACTATCTCGTGTCGCCCTGCCTCGTCCCCGGCATGGGCGTGCTCGCCCATGAGCATGGCCGCGCCTGTCTCATGGGCGGGTTCACGCCGGGCGAAGTACTCGCCGCGTGGCGCCAGGGGTCGGACATCGTGAAGGTCTTTCCCGCTGGCACCGGCGGACCGGCGCATCTCGCTGCGCTGCACGCGGTGTTCCCCGACATGCCGCTGTGTCCGACCGGTGGCGTGTCGCTCGACAACATGGAGGCCTATCGTCGCGCCGGCGCCGTGGTGGTCGGCGTCGGCAACAACATCGTGGACCTGCCCGCGCTCGAAGCCGGGAATCGGGCGGCCGTGATCGAGCACGCCGGACGCTATCTCGGCAAAGTGCAGGCGTGACGGCCCGCCCGATCATCGCCCGATGAGTGCCGCCGCGCTCGACGTCGTTTCGGTCGGCGAACCGATGGTGGAGTTCAACCAGGTACCCGGCGATCCGCGTCGCTACCTGCAAGGCTTCGGTGGCGACACGATGAACGCGATGATCGCGGCGGCCCGTCAGGGCGCCCGCGCCGGTTACGTGACGCGGCTCGGCGACGACGACTTCGGCAAGCTGTTCCTCGACCTGTGGCGCGATGAAGGCCTGGACATCTCCGGGGTTGCGATCGATACCGATGCGCCCACAGCCGTCTACTTCGTCACCCACGGCCCGAACGGTCATGCGTTCAGCTATCGCCGGGCAGGTTCGGCCGCAAGCCGGCTTGCCCCTGCCAACCTGCCGCTCGACGTGGTGCGGCGTGCGCGGTTCCTCCACACCTCCGGCATCACGCAGGGCATCAGTACCAGCGCCTGCGACGCAGCGTTCACGGCCATCGACGCTGCCCGGGCAGCGGGTGCGAAGATCGCATACGACTCCAACCTGCGGCTCAAGCTGTGGCCGCTGGCGCGAGCGCGCGCCGTGATCAACGCCACCATCGGGCTCGCCGACTACTTCCTGCCGAGTCTCGACGATGTGCGCGTGCTTTCGGGTCGTGACGATCCGGATGCGATCGTCGACTGGGCGCACGCCCTCGGCGCGAAGTTCGTCGCGCTCAAACTCGGCGGGGACGGCGTGATGGCCTCGGACGGCCACCAACGCGAACGCATCGCGCCGCATCGCGTTCAGGCGGTCGACGCCACGGGCGCCGGGGATTGCTTCGCGGGTAGCTTCCTCGCCCGCCTCAGCACGGGCGACGATTTCTTCCGGGCCGTGCGCTACGCCAACGCCGCGGCGGCACTCACCTGCACCGGCTATGGTGCGGTGGCGCCGCTGCCGAAACCGGACGCCGTTCTGCGTCTGCTGAACGGAATCACCTAGGGGTCGTGCGCTGCCGTGAGGCCGGTGCGGCACCCGCCGCACTGCGCCGGTGCGTTCGTGGTCCGGCGTGCTCGCGCTGCGACGCGGACAACTCCCTGAATCGGTAGCGAGAACCGCAATCGGTGCGCGGTGCATCGCGCATGGTCCCGCTCTTGCACAAAGGCGCGTCGGGAATTCGCATTCCCATCGCATGCATTCGCCTACCGGGGAGACACCATTCATGAGCGAGCATCACAACGGCTGCTGCAGTGACCCGAACCACCACCACGACGTCCCGCTGGATACGTCGTCGCTGGATCTGCCGAAGCCCGCGGACGCCTCGCGCCGCAGCTTCCTGCAGGGTGCGTTGACGAGCGGCGCCGCGGCCGCAGCACTCGGCGGGCTCGGCACCTCGTCGCTCGCGCTCGCCAAGACCGAAATGAAGCGCAGCACCATCTCGCACTTCGCGATTCCGGCCACCGCGGACACGGTGCACTGGGGCTACTTCAGCAAGTCGCTCAAGCCGCTGGTGGAAGTGCAGTCCGGCGACTTCGTCACCATCGAAACCCTCACGCACCACGCGAACGACGACAACGCGCGCATGGTGAAGGGCGACCCGGGCGCCGAGAGCGTCTACTTCTGGGACAAGAAGAAGAAAGGCGTGGACCGTCGCGGCGCCGGCCCCATGGACGCATCGCTCTTCGGACGCGGCGCGGGCGAAGGCCTCGGCGTGCACATCTGCACCGGACCGATCGCCGTGGCGGGCGCCGAGGAGGGCGACATCCTGGAGGTGCGCATCCTCGACGTGAAGCCGCGCCCCAGCGCCAACCCCGAGTTCAAGGGCAAGAGCTTCGGCAGCAACGCGGCCGCGTGGTGGGGCTTTCACTTCAACGACCTCATCGAGGAGCCGAAGAAGCGCGAAGTCATCACCATCTATGAGATCGACGCGAGCGGCGAACGCGACTGGGCCAAGGCGCTCTACAACTTCCGCTGGACGCCGCAGACCGACCCGTTCGGCGTGGTGCACAAGATCATCGACTACCCCGGCGTGCCGGTGGACCACAGCACGATCAAGGAAAACTGGGGTGTGCTGAAGAACGTGCGTGTCCCGATCCGCCCGCATTTCGGCGTGATGGGTCTCGCTCCGAAGGAAGCCGACATGGTCGACTCGATTCCGCCGAGCTACACCGGCGGCAACATCGACAACTGGCGCATCGGCAAGGGTGCGACGCTGTACTACCCGGTGTCCGTGCCCGGGGCCTTGCTGTCAGTCGGCGATCCGCACGCTTCACAGGGTGACTCGGAACTGTGTGGCACCGCGATCGAGTGCTCGCTCACCGGCACCTTCCAGCTGATCCTGCACAAGAAGGCGACGCTGGCCGGCACGCCGCTCGAGAAGCTCGGCTTCCCGCTGCTCGAGACGCAGACCGATTTCCTGGTGCACGGGTTCAGCTATCCCAACTACCTGGCCGATCTCGGCGCGAAGGCGCAGTCGGAGATCTACGGGAAATCGTCGGTGGACCTCGCGCTGAAGGACGCGTTCCGCAAGATGCGCCACTTTCTGATGACGACCCAGGGCCTCACCGAAGACGAAGCGGTCTCGCTGATGTCGGTGGCCGTCGACTTCGGCGTCACCCAGGTGGTCGACGGCAACTGGGGCGTGCACGCCATTGTCAAGAAGAACATCTTCGTGGGTGAGGGGGCTTAGGGGCACTGGCGGGCGTTCGGCTCCCATCGAAACCTTCCCCCGGCGCAGCCGGGGGAAGGGGCGTACGACTCCCTCCCTCCGCTTTACCTGGGAAGGGGCGCGCCGACCGCAGAAACGTCAATACATCGTCCCATCCTTGCGTCGGAACTCCCACCCGCCGTCGTCCCGCTTGATCGCCTGCAGATCGTCGTCCGGATAACTCCCCACGTCGCCGACCGTCCGGTCGCCGACCTCGAGGTACCAGACGTCCTCGTCGCCACGATTGACGAGATGATGGGCATTCCCCGTTCCGGCGGGGAACCCAGTGCACATGCCCGCCGCGAGCAGCGTTTCGCCTTCATCGGTGATCAGAGTCGGCGTCCCGGCGAGCACGTACACGAACTCGTCCTGTCGGCTGTGCGCGTGGCGCAGCGCCGACGCCGCGCCCGGTGCCAGGCGCGTCAGGTTGACGCCGAAGTTCTTCAGTCCGAACAGATCACCGAGCGGGCGTTTGTCACGACCATCGAATCGCTTCGCATAAATGTCCGGATAGTTCGAAGCCCTGGCACGAAGCGGCGCTTGCTTCGCGACGACGGTACGCGGTCGTTCCGGTGCAGCCACGGTGCAATCTCCCGAATGCTACGTGAGCATTCTGACTAGAACTCGAAGGCGGCGCGCACCAGCAGCATGTCCTCCGGGTGCGATCGCACCCGGCCGCCCAGACTCTCCACCAGTCCGATCATCGCCGCATTGCCGCGCAGCACGTCACCGCATAATCGCCGCAATCCGCTGCGCTGGGCGTGCCGGCCCAGCCGCACCAGCAGTTCCCGCCCGAGACCGATGCCCTGCCAGTCGTCCGCCACCGCGATGGCGAACTCCGCGTCGGTCGCGTCGTCGAGCACCACGTAGCGCGCATCGGCCACCATCAACGGCAGAGCACCATCGTTGCTTGCGGCGATCAGTGCTACGTGTGCGCGATAGTCGATATGGGTGAAGGCCTCCAGCATCGAATCTGACAACGATGCAATCCCCAGGTGGAAGCGCCGCCGCCGCGACTCCGGCGACAGGTCGGCGACGAAGCGACGCTCCGCCTCCATGTCCGTCGGCAGCACCGGCCGCACGGCCACGGTACGACCGTCGGCGAGCAGGACGCGATCGACCAATCCGTACGGATAGCCGCGGAGGCCGCGGGTGAAGGGGTGAATCGCCGTCAACTTGTTCATGCACGTCTCCCGCCTTGCATGCTTTCCCGGCATGCGATGGACTTGACCCGACCTTGCGGGTGATCGAATACTCTCCCCAAGCACGCTCGGATTCAAACGAAACCTCGGAATGCCAGGCATTCCTCACACGCATGCGAAAACCCGCCACCCGCCTGCCCCCGCTGGAACTCCTCGTGGAGTTCGAAGCGGCCGCGCGCCATCTGTCCTTCACCAAAGCGGCCGCCGAGCGCTTCGTGACGCAGTCCGCGATGAGCCGGCGCATCAAGACGCTCGAGGACGATCTCGGCGTGGCACTGTTCCGGCGTCGCCATCGCGCCCTCGTGCTGACCGACGAAGGGCAGCGTCTGTTCGAGACCTGCACGACCTTGCTCGCGGAACTGCGAACGACGGTGGCGCGCATCCGCCAGCCCACCCAGCGTCAGGTGCTCGCCCTCACCACGACGCCGGGACTCGCCTCGCTCTGGCTGATTCCGCGCCTGCCGGCATTCACGCAGGCCCATCCCGGCATCGACGTGCGCATCGACGCGAGCTTCCGGCGCCGCGATCTGCGCGGTGAAGGTATCGACGTGGCGATCCGCTACGCCCCCGCCGGTTCCATTGACGGCACGCAACTGTTCGCGGAAACGGTGCTGCCCGTTTGTTCACCGCAACTGTTGAAGCGCACCGGGCACCCCTTGCGCTCGGCGGCAGACCTACACCGCTTCCCCCTGCTGCAGATGATGCTGCCGGCAGACGCCGGCATGCCCACGGACTGGGATCCCTGGCTGAAGGCCGTGAACCTGCCCGATCTGGAACCTGCGGCGACGCTCAGCTTCAACAACTACGACGAGGTCATCGTTGCCGCCGTGGCCGGCCAGGGCATCGCACTGGGCCGCACGCCGTTGATCGACCGCTTGCTCGAGGAACGCAAGCTGGTCGCGCCGCTCCAGGGCAGTTTCGCCTCACCGCGCGCCTACTTCCTGGTCATCGAACCCGCGGCACGCAACCGGCCCGCGGTGCGGGCGCTGGAGCAATGGTTGCAGGACGAAGCGGCCCGGCCCGCCGTGTCCGTCAGCCGTCGACCCCGCCGCTCGCGGGCCCCTGGGTGACGAACGAACTCCAGGGCGAAGTCTGATTCGCGCCGTTGACCGCTCGCACGCGCCAGCTCGCTCTGAAGTACTCCCGAAGGAATGCCTCGCGGACCGCGGCGCGTCCGGTCGAGAGCACGGCCGGTGCCACCGGCAGGCCGAAAACCGCTCGGACCGAATCGGTCAGCAAGTCCTCCGACTGGCTGAACACCACCGTCACGACCTTTGCTGCCGGCAGCGCCGGATTGCCCGGGTTCGGATCGATGAAACGGAACTGGATCTCGTAGAAGACCTCACAGCCGTCGGGCTGTCCGTCGATCTTCGCCACCGCGACATTGAAGCCCACGGTACCGTGCTTCGTCTGGTTACCTCGCCCCCATTCGAGCGGCGACGGAATGTCGGGCCGTGGCGCGCCTGCGCACGAGCGGTTGAACAAGGTGCGCGACGCCGCCAGCGTGGCTCGCAACCGGCGTTCGTCACCTGCGTCGTTGGCTCCGGGACGCACCGGTATCGGACAGCCGCGCGCATCGGTGGGCACGCCGGCAGCCGTCTTGGGGCACCGGTCCTCCGCATCCGGTACGAGATCGCCGTCGGCGTCGCCGTGCATGAGTGCCGCCTGCGCTGCGGGATCGGCGGCCAGCACGGCCAGCTTGCGCGATCGATCCTTGCGCGCCGCGCGATAGGCGGTCAGCGACAGCTTGCCGGTGATGAACTGGTGGGCCAGCCGCGCGCGGTCCGCGTGCACGGTGCCGATCGCGTGAGCCGCTTCGGGCGTCACCGTGGGGTCGAAGCAACTCGCCGCGTCGATCTCGAGTTGCAGGCGTGCGTTGTCCTGGGAGCCGCTCTTGAGAAACAGGTCGGTCGCGCGGGCACGCGCTTGCTCGAGGCAGGTGTCGATATCCTCGTTCGACGGTGCGGCGCGCACGGTCTGCGCGCACAGCGCAGCAAGCAGGCCCGCCACGATCAGGAGCTTCATGGCGCCACCTCCGTCACCGCCATGAGAAACGCCATCTCCGCGGCGATACCCTCGATCAATAGGTCGCGCTGGATCGCCGCCATGGTCGCATTGTCGTAGGCCGAGATCGCCGCATCCTGATCGGCAATGTAGATGACAGATTGCAGGGCCTGGAACACCGCCGGCTGGGCGGTAGCCTTGGTGCGCGCCTCTGCCGCCACGGCCGTGATCAGGTCGCGCACCGGAACTTCGGTCGTGCCATGAGCGGCACGCCAGCTCTGAATGAATTTACGCCATTTGAAGGCGCGCTTGACCACCTCGCCCACCGTGACCACGGATGCCGCCACGGTAGCCGAGCCTACGAGGTTGTCGTACACCATTTCGACGCTGTCCTCGTAGGGCCGGTGCCCGTAACCGGACGCGCCCACGGCGTGCATCGGCACCGAGGCGTCACCCAACGCGTGCAACGGCCAGCCAATGCGCTTCGCTTCGAGCGCGGTGCCTCGATTTGCCTTCGCCTCCTGGTAGCCGAACATGCCGAGGTTGTCGACTGCAGTGAGCTGGAGACCGGGAATGGTCGACGTCTCCCATTGCGCCGCAGTGCGGGTGATCGAATTGCGATGGAAATCGTCACCCGTCGTCCCGCTCGCACCGAGCACGATCTCGTAGTTCTTCGGCGCCTGCGACTCGGCGTGGTTGACGTGGATGCCGCCCAGGTCGAACAGGAGGATGACGAGATCCTCGGTGACGTCTGTGACACCGCTAGGGCCGGCGCGCTCCATCAGCTTGGCGGGCTTTTCGTCGAAGGCAGGCGGAAACGCCGGCGTCGGCTTCATGTCGATGAAATGGCCGAACCCGACATAGTCCTCGCTCTCCAGCGAATCGGCATCGATGCTGGTGATCTCGTCGATGACGATCCCGCCCGCGCCCACGCCCAGGAACGGACAGGCCGCACAGGCGGGCGGAAACAGACTGCACGCGAGCAGGCAGACCGAGGCCACCGCCACCGATGTCGCCACGGCAATCTGGCTCAGGATGACCGGATTCTGCAGCGTCTCGAGCGTCGTCGAGCGCAGGATCCAGTCCTTCGTCTCCTTGTCGGGTGACGCGGCCCAATAGCCCAGCGTGTTGCCGGTGTAGTCGCGCCCGGTGAATCCACCGGTGTTCACCGACGCCAGCACTCCGCTCGAGGAGTAGGCAGCGTTGATCGCGCAGACGGGTACGCCGTACCCATAGTGAATGCCGACGGGCAAGCGCACGCCGCCCATGGCCATCTCCTCGAGCGTGAGCGGGGCTAGCAGCTTCCAGTTGGGCAACGGGCCGCCCATCTCGGCGATGAGGAACGAATCGATGCACGGTGTCGCGTCGTTCGGCAGCCCCGACTTGAGCGCGCGCAGTCTCGGCACCGCCACGGCAGCGTCGGCAAAGAACGTCTTGAGCGCCGGATCGGCTTTCTCGAGTTGTTCCAGCATCGAATGCAGGCGCCCCGACATGCGCTGGCCCTTCGAGAACTTCGACCCCGCCAGCAGCACGTGATAGGCGTAGTCGGTCATGCGTTGATGGACCGATTCGTTGTGCGCGTACGCCGTCCATGGCGCCGCCAACGTCACGCTCAAGGTCGCAGCGATGAGTCTCGAGAGTCTGCGCGGCACGATGGTCCCCTCCGTTGGGTACGGGCGCCAGGATCGATGCCGAAGGGTCGTGGGACCTGAGACGGATCCGTGGCGGCTACCTGCCCGGATCCAATCGCTGCTTGTAAAGAGCGCCGCGCGAATTCCGGTCGTGCCCGCGCGCCTTGCGATCTGCAAGCAAGCTACGCTTGCGCAGTGCCCCGGTCAAGACGACGCACGCCGGGAATGCTTTCCGGCATGCCGAGTGCGATCTGCGCGCGGCAATGCAATGCCGACCGAGGTCCCTATCCCCGCCTGGCTTCCGCTTCGGCTTCGGCCTCGCGCTGCTTGTAGTCGATCGGCGGCTCGTGCAGCGCCTGTCTCCGGCTCTTCTCGAGACCCTTCACGACCGCGACGATTGTTTCGTTGTACGGCACCGACAACCCGAGAGCGTGCGCTTCGCGGACCAGCGCACCGTTGATCGCTTCGATTTCGGTACGCCGGCCCTGCTCGATGTGCTGCATCATCGACGGCTTGTTGTAGCGGATGCGGCAGTGCTCCTTGATCTTCTTGCGCGGATCGGGCTCGGCGAGCTTGACGCCCTTGCGCTCGATCACGAGCAGGATCTCGTCGATCACGCGGTCCTGCAGCGCATTCACTTCCGGCGTGCGGTACATCTCGCCGCTGCGGAGCCCGGTCACCGCGGTCAACGCATTGATGCCGCAGTTCAGCACGAACTTGCTCCAGACGTAGCTCATCGGATCGGAGATGATCTCGGTCTCGATGCCGGCGGCGTTCAGCATGCGCGCCACTTCACGGATGCGCGGCGTGTCGCGGCCGTCGAGTTCGCCGATCGAAGTCATCCCGGCATTGGTGTAGGCCGAGCGGCCCGGCGCGGGATTGGCGGCGCTGTTCATGCTGACGCCCGCGACCACGCGCTGGTACCCGAGGGTATCGACCAGCGCTTCGACGTTGCCGATGCCGTTCTGCAGCGTCATGGCGAAGCCCTCCCGCTTGAGAATGCGCGCCGCGATGGCGGCCGCATCTTTCGTCGCGTTGGCGTCCGTGAACACGATGGCGAGATCGAACGACGGCAGTCTGTCGGCGTTCGCGTGGGCGTCGATCGCGATGACATGCTCGCCGCGCACCCCTTCCACTTTCAACCCGTCGCGGCGAATCGCGTCGAGATGGTCCTTGCGCACGTCCAACAGCGTGACGTCGAACCCGGCGCGCAACAGCAGCCCGCCGTAGACGCCGCCCATGGCGCCGGCGCCGATCATGCAGATCTTCATGAAGTTCTCCCCGTTGCGAAGGTCGCCATGATGCCGCATCGGCGGCATGCCGGCGGCGGGACCGAAATGTGATCTTTTGCGCACCGTTTCGATCAACCCGGGGCGTAGTGTCCATGCCGCAGGCGCCACTTTCGCGGGTGGCACGAATGCACATACCGTTGAACCATGGAGAATCGAAAATGCGCAACTCTCTCATCGCATCGCTGTTGGTCGCATCCGCCTTCTCGCTCGGCGCCGTGAGCGGTTTCGCGGCCGAGGGCAGCGTCGTCAAGACCGGCAAGAAAGCCGAGTTCGGCCGCGCCGCCGAAGGCGAAACCATCAAGTCCGGCCGGAAGGCCGAGTTCGGCCGCGCTGCCGAAGGCGACACCATCAAGGTCGGCAAGAAGCGCGAGTTCGGCCGGGAAGCCGAGGGCGACACGATCCGCTCGGGCAAGCGGGCCGAATTCGGTCGCGCCGCCGACGCCGGCAGCGCGACCACCACGAAGTAGCGGCAGGCCTCCCCTGAAACGGCGGCGGGGCGACGGGAAGCTCCGTCGCCGTCGTTTTTACCTCCCGTTGCCCGCTGCCGGGAAATCGGTGCGCACGACGTTGCATGCTGCGCGTCGTCACCGCCACAATGCGCGCTGTCGCGGAGCCACGCTCCGCCCGCATCCGTCATCGTCCACCGGTTCCCCCATGCGCATCGCCATCGGCGGCTTTCAGCACGAGACCAATACCTTCGCCCCCAGCAAGGCCGACTACGACGCCTTCGCGCGCGGCGGCGGATGGCCGCCATTGCTCCAGGGTGGCGACCTCTTCGATGGCGTCGCGGGCATCAACCTGCCGATCGCGGGCTTCATCGAAGCAATGAAGACGCGCCACACGCTGATTCCGACCGCCTGGGCCGCTGCCAGCCCCTCCGCGCACGTGACGGAGGACGCCTACGAGCGCATCGCCGAGCTGATCGTCGGTGGCATCAAACGCGCGCAAGGAGTCGACGCGGTCTACCTCGATCTGCACGGCGCGATGGTCACCGAACACCTGGACGATGGCGAAGGCGAACTGCTGGCCCGCGTCCGCAAGATCGTGGGCCCGAGCGTGCCGGTGGTCGCAAGCCTCGACCTGCACGCGAATGTCACGCAGCGCATGGTGGAACACGCCGAAGCCCTGGTGGCGTACCGCACCTACCCTCACGTGGACATGGCCGAAACCGGCGCGCGGGTCGCCGCGCTGCTGCAGCGCCGTTTCGATGGCGCCTCGAAGCCGCACGTCGCGGTAAAGCGCGTGCCGTTCCTCATCCCCCTCGGTTCCCAATGCACGATGCTGGAACCTACGCAGTCGCTGTATCGCGAGCTGCCGCGATTCGAAGGCAGCGGCGTAACCTCGGCATCGTTCACGCCCGGCTTTCCGGCAGCGGACTTCCCCGAATGCGGACCGGTGGTTTTCGCCTACGGCGACGATGCCGGCGGCGTCGCCTGCGCGGCGCAACGGCTCTGCGAAGCCGTGGAAGCGCGCGAATCCGATTTCGCCCTCGAAGTGCTGTCGCCGGAGGAAGGCGTACGTCGTGCGATGGCCGTGGCTGGACGAGCGGCACGCCCCGTGGTAATCGCCGACACCCAGGACAATCCTGGTGCCGGCGGCAATTCGGACACCACCGGCATGCTGCGCGCGCTCGTCGGCGCCAATGCGCAGCGCGCCGCCATGGGGCTTATCGTCGATCCCGAAGCGGCCCGCGCGGCGCATGCCGTCGGCATCGGTGCGAGCCTGGAGATCGCGCTCGGCGGCAAGTCGCGCATCCCCGGCGACGCCCCCTTCCAAGGACGCTTCACGGTGGAGCGTCTGTCCGACGGCCGCTTCACCTGCACCGGGCCGTTCTACCGCGGTGCGCGCATGACGCTGGGGCCTTCCGCCTGCCTGCGCATCGGCGGCGTGCGCGTCGTGGTGGCGTGCGAGAAGCCGCAGATGGCCGATCAGGAGATGTATCGCTTCGTCGGCATCGAACCAACGCGCGAGGGTATCCTCGTCAACAAGAGTTCGGTGCATTTCCGCGCCGACTTTACCCCCATCGCCGAGGAGATCCTGGTGTGCAAGGCGCCGGGACCGATGCTGGCGGACCCGGCGGACTTTCCGTGGAAGCGATTGGCGCCGGGAATCCGGACGAAACCGAACGGAATCGCTTTTGCGGGCGGCTGAGGAACACCCTTCACCGCGAGAACGGCCACCGCCGCCGCCAATACTGCAGCAGGAAGAAGCCCCCCGCGAGCCCTCCGAGGTGCGCGAAATGCGCAACCCCGGACTGCGTCCCGGTGACGCCGAGGAACAGTTCGATCAGCCCGTAGATGATCACGAACCAGCGCGCCGGCAGCGGAATCGGCGGGATCAGCAGCATGACGATGCGGCGCGGAAACAACATGCCGAAGGCAAGCAGCACGCCGAACACGCCACCGGAGGCGCCGACGGTTGGGTACGGCGGTGCGTTCGTGAGACTCATCACGGCCAGTTGCGCGAGCGCGGCCGTGACGACGCACGAGAGGTAGTACTGAAGATAGCGGCGGGAACCCAGGGCGCGCTCCACGTCGCGACCGAGCATCCAGAGCCCCAGCATGTTGAAGGCGAGATGCCAGATGTTGCCGTGCAGGAAGCCGTAGGTCAGTACCTGCCACAGCTCGAAGTGCGGAATCTGCGGATGGTTGATCTGCGCCGGCGGCCACAGGGCAAACGCAGCTTCGAGGCCGAAGCCGAACATGCCCTGCAGCGCGAAGGCGATGATGTTGAGCCCGAGCAGGGCCTGGGTAACGGGTGGCACTACGATTCCTTCGAAGACGGGAGCGAAGCGTGGCGGGACGGGCGTGGCCTCGTGCAGGTGGTGCGCGAAAACATCGAATTCAAGACGAAGGGGCGATGATACCCGGCGCCGCTGGACCGCCGTCCCAGGCAGTGGCACGCTGACGCCCATGAACGAACCGACCCGACCGGAACGGCGCGCATTCCTGCGCCGAGGCAGCGTGCTGGCGGCAGCGAGCCTGACCGCGTTCGCCGACGAGAAGTTCGACCTGGTGATCCGCGGCGGCGAGGTGATCGACCCCGCTGCATCCGTGCGCGGCCGGCGCGACGTCGGCATCCGCTGGGGTCGGATCGCTGCGGTCGAGCCGTCGATCGACCCCGGCCGCGCGCTGCAGGCCATCGACGCGAGCGGGCATCTGGTGGTCCCGGGCCTGGTGGACCTGCATGCCCACGTGTATGCGCAAGGCTCCGCTATCGGGCTGCCGGCCGACGAACTCGCACCGTTCACGGCGACGACAACCTACGTGTCTGCCGGTGACGCCGGGGCGGGCAACTTCTCCGCCCTGCGGCACTACATCATCGCGCAGACGCGCTCGCGCATCTTCGCGTTCGTGCACATCTCGCGCATCGGACTCGCCGGCTTTCCCGTGGGGGAAACGCTCAACATCGACTACGCCGACGTCGACGCGGCCGCAAAGACGGTCGCCGAGAACGCCGACGTGGCCCTGGGCGTGAAGGTGCGGATGTCGAAGAACGTCGTGGGCGCGCACGGCCTCGAGCCGCTCGTTCGCGCCATCGCCGCAGCAGAGCGTGCGGGGCCCGGCTTCCGCGTGCAATGCCACATCGGCGATGCCCCGGGTGAGCTCGCGGCCGTGCTCGATCTGCTGCGCCCCGGCGACATCCTCACCCACGCCTACAGCGGCGCCGGCAACAACATCGTTCAGGACGGCAGGCTGCTGCCCGCGGCACTCGCCGCGAAGCAGCGCGGCGTCATCATCGACGTCGGACACGGCGGCGGCAGCTTCGACTACACGGTGGCCGAACCGGCCATGGCCCAGGGGCTCGTTCCCGACACGATCAGCAGCGACATCCACGCGGTCAGCGGCAATACCCCGGGGCAGCCTTACCTGCCGTGGGTGATGAGCAAGTTCCTCAACCTGGGCGTCACTCTCGAACAGGTCATCGCCATGGCCACCGTCAATCCCGCCCGCGTGATCGGCCGCGTGGACAAGCTCGGCACGCTCGAAGTCGGCGCACCTGCGGACGTGTCGATCCTGCAGCTCGTCGAAGAACCGGTCACGTTCGTCGACACGCGCGGCAATCGTCGCGACGGGAACCGCTGGCTGAAGCCGATCCAGGCGATACGTGCCGGGCGCCCGTTCGGGCGACCCTATCCGATGCCGTTCGCGTATCCGTGACCGCGGGCGCGCTGTAGACTCGCGTCAACGATGCAGGAGTAAAGATGATCGACTTGTACTTCGGGCCGACTGCCAACGGCTATCGGGCCACGCTGGCCATGGAAGAATGCGGCCTGCCCTATCGCCTGCACAAGCTGGACCTCGCGAAAGGGGAGAGCCACTCCCCCGAGTATCTCAAAGTGAATCCGGCGGGAATGATTCCGGCGATCGTCGATGACGACGGCCCGGGCGGCAAGCCGTTCACGCTGACGCAATCGGCCGCGATCATCCTGTACGCCGCCGAGAAGACCGGGCGTTTCATGCCAATGGATCCTGTGATCCGATACGTGGCGGTGCAGTGGCTGATGCAGGCGACGAGCGACGTGGCCGGGACCAGCGGGGCGCTGTTCCGGATCGACAACTCGATTCCCGACAAGACACCGGGCAATTCGGAGTACTTCCAGAAGCGGTTGGTGAATTTCTTCCGCGACTGCGACCGGCAGCTCGAGGGGCGCGAGTTCCTCGCAGGCGAGATCAGCGTCGCCGACCTGATGCTCTATCCGGGCTTCGTGGCGCGCAAGGCGCTGCTCGACTCGGCTGGAGGCTTCGCCAACCTGCAGCGTTGGGCTGCGACCATGGCCGCGCGGCCTGCGGTGCAGCGCGGCATGAACCCGGGGAACTGAGATGAGATTGCCCCCACGCTACTTTTGGTCGCTGCCCTCCGGAGAGGCGCGTCGGTGCCTTCGGGCGGCCCGGCGGCACTCGAACGAACAACCCCCACGCTCCCTACGGTCGCTGCCCCCCGGGGGGGCGCGTCAGTGCCTTGGGGCGGCCCGGCGGCACTGACAATGGGCCTGCTGAGCGGCAAGCGCCCCACCGACCTCGGCGTGCGAGACGGCAAGTTGAAGCCCGCGCCGAGTTCCCCCAACTGCGTCAGCAGCCAGGCGCCGGATTCGACGCACTCGATCCCGCCGCTCACTTACAAGACCACCCCGGAAGCAGCGCTCAAGGCGATCGCCGAGATCGTTCGCGCCACCCCGCGCACGCGCATCGTTTCCCAGACCAACGACTACCTCTATGCCGAGTACGAATCCGCGTTGATGGGTTTCGTCGACGATGTGGAATTCTGGCTGCCGAGCGGCGCCAGGATCGTGCACGTGCGCTCGGCATCCCGCGTGGGCCACAGCGACTTCGGCGTCAACCGCAAGCGCGTCGAAGACGTGCGCTCTCGGTTGGACGCGACCGGCGCCTGAGTTGATCTTCCCCCGATGGGTTTGCTGCCCTTTCCCCCGGAGGGGCCAGCCTTCTCGTAGGCTGAGGCCGGGCACAGACAATCCCTGCGGACTGTCTGTGCCTGACGAAGGCTGAGCAGCCGTCAGAGGGGTGCAGGCCGCAGCAGCAGGCTGGAACCCAGCTTGCGCGCGATCGAGTGCATGATCCGCGCAGTGAGGGTCGGCTTCGGTTCCCCCACCGACAAGGTGGTCGGCTCGAGCGCGGTGACCAGGGTCAGGCCGGCATAGTCGATGGTGTGCGTCTCGCCCGGACCGACGATGAAGTCCTGCACGTAGTTGTCCTGCGTGATCCAGAGCGCACCCTTGACGCAGCCGATGCGCACTCCCCGCGCGTCGCGGATGGCGATCATGCCGTCGCGCGCCAGGACGATGTTGGAAGCCTGCAGTTCGATGTTCATGGCATCTCCTTTGCCCCGCTCGCCGCGCGGTCCGGTTGACCGTAGCGGCATTCGCGAGAATCATTGCAGCCTGGATTCTCCGCGGCACTCTCTCCAGGGACAAACGAGAAATGGGAATGCTTGCCATGAGTGTGGCGCATGGCTGAATCGATCCGTCGCCTGCCTTCGCTGGACCTGCTGAAGGGCTTCGAATCGGCCGCGAGGCATCTCAACTTCACCCACGCCGCGGATGAGCTCTATCTCACGCAGTCCGCCGTGAGCCGGCAGATCCAGACGCTCGAGGACCAGCTCGGCGTGAAGCTCTTCGTGCGCCAGCGACGCGGCCTGGCGCTGACGGTGGAGGGCATTCGATTGCGCGAAGCGGTCCAGGCGGCGCTCGGGCAGGTGCGCGAAGCGATCGAGGCACTCGCGCCGCGCAACGTGCCGCACGGCATCACCATGACCTCGACGATGGCCTTCTCGTCGTTGTGGTTGATTCCGCGGCTGGGCAAATTCCAGCAGATGCATCCCGACGTCGACGTGCGAGTTGCCGCCAACGATCGCGTACTCGATCTCGATCGGGAGCACATCGACGTGTCCGTGCGCTATGCGCCCGATGCCGATCCGCCTGCGGAGGCGCGCTGGCTGTTCCGCGAAGAGTTCATGCCGATCTGCTCGCCCGAACTGCTGGAGCGCACGGGGAAACCCTTGAAGTGCCCGGAGGATCTGCGCCACCACGTCCTGCTGCGCCTGGAGGATCCGGTGAATCCGGCGCTGTGGCTGTCCTGGGATCGATGGTTCGAGGCCGCCGGGGTGCGGCGGGTGAAGCCGGCGGGATCGATCGCCTTCAACTACTTCGACCAGCTGATGCGCGCTGCGCTGGCCGGGCACGGTGTCGCACTGGGGCGCGTGCCGCTGATCCAGGAGTTCCTGGACGAGGGCAGCGTCATCGCGCCGTTCGACGCTCGCGTCGCCTCGCAGCGGTCCTACTGGCTACTTATTGCGCCGACGGCGCGGCGGCGCCCCGAAGTCCAGAAGTTCGCCGAGTGGCTGCTGACGGAAGCAGTCGTGAACAGCTCGGACCCACCGCAACCGCCTCGCCCCGGGAAGCGACGGCGGGGTTGAACTCATCCCCGACCGCCTACTCCTCTTCGATCAGCTCCTGCCCGGCTGCCGTGACCGCGAGCTGCACGTCCGGATCGTAGTCGCCGTCCAGCTCGGGGAGCACATCGTCGTCCTCGAAGGACCAGTGCTCGGCACCTTCGTCGCCGAGGATGCGGCTGCGCTGCGCCAGCGCGACGGAGAACGCTCTTTCCAACGTCTGCCTTGCCATCATGATGTTCCTCTCCTTGAGTGGAGGTGCTCCGGATCGGGCACGCGAGGCGATCCTGCGCGCGTGCCCGCCGAGGTCGCGCGGCCCCGGGGACGGGTTGCCGAATGCATAGCTCTTGGTACCATCCAGCGATACCGACTCCAACAACGGGGGGATCCATGGCCGAAGTCGCCGTCCTGACCGAAGCGCTCAAGCGGGCGCTGAAGCAGCGCCGCCTCAACTACGAGCACGTGGCCAAGGAGCTCGGCCTGAGCCAGGCAAGCGTCAAGCGCCTGTTTTCCAAGGGGGGATTCACCCTGGAGCGGTTCGAGCAGGTCTGTGCCCTGGCCGGCACCACCCTGGGCGGCCTGGCCCGCGAAACCGTCCGGGGCAACGACGTCGTGTCCCAGCTCGAGCCCGAGCAGGAGCGGGCCATCATGAGCGACCGCAAGCTGTTGCTGATGGCCGTCTGCGTGCTCAATCACCTCACGCTGGACGACATCGTCCGCGGCTACGAGATCACCAAGGCCGAGGGTATCAAGCTGCTGCTGCGGCTGGAAAAGATCCGCTTCCTCGAACTGCTGCCCGAGAACCGCATCCGGCTGCTGGTCACCCACACGTTCTCATGGCTGCCGAACGGACCGATCCAGCAGTACTTCAAGGCGCGCGCCCAGAACGAGTTCTTCCGGGCCCGCTTCGATCGCGAGAACGAGGTGATGCTGCTGGTGAACGGCCTGCTCTCGGCCGGTACGCAGTCGACGCTGGTGTCGAAGCTGAAGCGCATGGCGAACGAGTTCGGCGAACAGCACGAGGACGAAAAGCACCTGCCGCTGGGCGATCGGCGTCCCATCACCCTGCTGCTCGCCATGCGGCCCTGGGAACTGGACGAATTCCGCGAACTGCGCCGGCCGAAACCGCCCGAACCCGCCACGCCGCCGCGGTCTCAGGGCGTGCTGGTCTCACGGCGCAAGTAGGCGGTGCGATCTGCGGGGCCGGCAGCGCCGGCCGAAGTCCCTGGTCGGCACACGTACCTGGTAATCGGATGCGTCACGCCCACCGGCAGAGGTCAGTGCTCGGTATGCGGCGCTCCGCAGCAGTGCTTGTATTTCTTGCCGCTGCCGCAGATGCACGGATCGTTGCGACCGATCTTCGGCGTTTCGCGCTTCACGGTCTGCGGCCGGCGCTTCTCGAGCCAGTAGTCGTACGCATCCTGCACCGCGATCGGCAGCTCTTCGCGACAGCTTGCAATCAACTCGGCCTGCTCCTTGGCATCCAGACCGAGCGACTCCCGCAACACGGGATCGTGCTCGAGCCCACCGGCGAGGATGAGGAACGGAAACAGCAGGTCCTCCACTTCGTCCTGGTCGCTCGAAGCTTCCCACGCCGGATCGGCGAGTTCCACTCCCTCGAGATAGCCGAGCGCCCACATGGCGTAGTCGTGTTCATCGCTGTCGTCGCTGACCGGATAGAGCAGCGGGTCCACGCCGTGACCGTCCAGCAGATCGAGCGCGATCTCGTTGTAGAAGCGCATCAGCAGATCGAGCCCCTCGCGTGCCTCGACGATGGTCTCCCATTCGCGCTCGGCCCCGAACACGACCGGCAACCACCGGCTCGGCAGGATCGTCTCCGGTGCGCTCACCACCGCTGTCAGGAAACCCTGCATGGCGTCGAGCGGCATGGCGTGCTCGCCAAAGACGTCGCTCGCGAGCAGTGCCTCCAGGCGGTCGAGCTCGACTTCGGTCAGCGGAACGTTGCGTGGGTTCGGATTCAAGGCGATGGCCCGGGTCGGTGGACTGCACGCGCGCTGTCTGGTCCAGGACGTGCGGGTTCCGGGGCGGCGACTATACAACCTTTCCCGCACCGTCGGCCCGGCGTGCCGCCCCTATTCCACGCATTGCGGGCGCCGGCGGCGAGCGGTCATACTCCCGCCACCATGCCTGACCCGACGACCCTCGCCCGCGCCACCGAAATCCTGCGCGACGTGTTCGGCTATCCGGCGTTTCGCGGTCTCCAGGCCGAGGTCGTGCAGGCGGTCGTCGAAGGCAACGACGCACTGGTGTTGATGCCCACGGGCGGCGGCAAGTCGCTCTGCTACCAGATTCCGTCGCTGTTGCGGCCCGGCGTGGGGGTCGTGATCTCGCCGCTGATCGCGCTCATGCAAGATCAGGTGGCGGCCCTCCGGCAGGCCGGGGTGCGCGCGGCATTCCTCAATTCGACTCTCGATGCAGCCGAGACTCGCGCCGTCGAGCAGGCACTGGCAGCGGGAGAACTCGATCTCGTCTACTTCGCGCCCGAGCGCCTGGCGCTGCCGCGCACCCTCGATCTGCTGGGGCGCACGCCCCTCGCACTGTTCGCGATCGACGAGGCCCACTGCGTATCGCAGTGGGGTCATGACTTCCGTCCCGAGTACCTGCAGCTCTCGGTGCTGCACGAGCGCTTCCCGGATGTTCCGCGCATCGCCCTCACCGCCACGGCAGACCCGCAGACGCGCACCGAGATCATCGACCGCCTGGCACTCGGCGACGCGCGCGTGTTCGTCTCGAGCTTCGATCGGCCGAACATCCGCTACACCATCGTCGACAAGGCCGATCCGCGGTCGCAGCTGTTGCGCTTCATCCGCGACGAACACGCCGGCGAATCGGGCATCGTGTATTGCCTGTCGCGCCGCAAGGTGGATGAAACGGCGGCGTGGCTGGTCGCTCAGGGTGTCGACGCCTTGCCCTATCACGCAGGGATGGACGCCGCCACGCGTGCGGAACACCAGACCCGTTTCCAGCGCGACGAAGGCATCGTGATGGTCGCCACCATTGCGTTCGGCATGGGCATCGACAAGCCCGACGTGCGCTTCGTCGCCCATCTCGATCTGCCGAAGAGCATCGAGGGCTACTACCAGGAGACTGGCCGTGCCGGCCGCGACGGCCTGCCGGCCGATGCCTGGATGACCTACGGCCTGGCCGACGTCGTGCAACAACGGCGCCTGATCGATCTGTCGGAGGCCAACGCCGAGTTCAAGCGCGTCGCCACGGCGAAGCTCGATGCTCTGCTCGGATTATGCGAGACCGCCGGGTGCCGGCGCGTCCGCCTGCTGTCCTACTTCGGCGAGACGTCCGAACCGTGCGGCAATTGCGACACCTGCCTCGAGCCGCCGGAAACCTGGGATGCGACGGAAGCCGCCCGCAAGGCCTTGTCCGCCATCTATCGCACCGGGCAGCGCTTCGGCGCCGTGCACCTCATCGACGTGCTGCGCGGCAAGCCCGGCGAGCGCATCGCCCGCTGGGGCCACGACCAGCTCGGCGTATTCGGCGTCGGCGCCGACGTGGACGAGCCCGTCTGGCGCAGCGTGTTCCGGCAGCTCGCGGCACTCGATCTGGTCCACGTCGATCACGAGGCCCACGGCGCGCTCAAGCTGACCGAGGCGAGCCGTGCCGTTCTCAAGGGCGAACAGCGCGTGGAACTGCGCCGCGTGCGCGCAGCGACGGGGACACGCCGAAGCCGGCGTGTCGCGCCGAGTAGTCTGCCCCCCGCCGACATGGCGCTGATGGACCGTCTGCGCGCGTGGCGACTGGACCTCGCGCGGTCCCAGGCCGTCCCACCCTACGTGATCTTCCACGACAAGACACTCGCCGAGATCGCGAGAGTGCGGCCACGCGATCTCAACGCGCTCGGCGATATCGGTGGCGTCGGCACGAAGAAGCTGGAGCGCTACGGCGACGAGTTGCTGGCGCTACTGGCTTCGGCCTGAACCTTGATGGAGCATGCCGTGCACGAAACTGCGAGCTGGACCATGACGACGATCCATCGTTGGCTGTGGCTCGGTTGCGCTGCCGCGTTGCTGCATGCAGCGTCATGCCACGCCGCAGATTCCGCCGAAATCGTCGAGCGCTGCATCTACGAGATCGGCGAGTTCGGCGCCGACGCGATCGACATCTGCGTGAAGCAGGATCAGGCAGCCGAGAAGGCGTTACGCAATTATCCGCCCGAGGCCGCCGCCCTCATCGAGGCGTGCACCAAGCGCATGAAGGGTGGAGGCTGGGTCATGATCCAGCGGTGCGTCGATCGACGACTCGCCCCCTCGCCGGAGATCAACGAGACGCCGCATCAGTAGAGTTTCTCCACGGCATCGTCGAGGCGCACGTCGATCAGGCACGGCGCACTGGAAGCGAACGCCGTGCGCAGCGCCCGCTCGGCATCGGCGGTTCGATCGACACATTCGGCCGCGCAGCCGAACCCACGAGCGAGGGCGACGAAATCCACACCCGCCACATCGTGGCCCGGCGCACCGGGAATACCCAGCATGGCTCCGAAGGACCGCAACGCGCCGTATCCGCCGTTGTTGAAGATCACGACCGCGATCGGCAACTTGCACTCCATCGCGGTCCAGAGAGACTGGATCGAATACAGGCTCGATCCGTCACCCACGAGGCAGATCACCTTGCGGCCGAGCTCGGCCAGTGCCACGCCGACGGCCGCCGGCACCGCCCAGCCGAGGCCGCCGCTCGCGGCTGCGTAGAACGCACCGCTGCGACGAATCGGCAGGAAATCACGCAGCGCGCCGCGATGGGTGGGAGCCTCTTCGACGATCGCCGCATCGGGCGGCATCAGCCGTCCGACGGCGTGCATCAACCAGGCGCCGGAGGGGCGATCGCGCGCAGGGGGCGGCGGCAGCGGCGTTCTCCCCTGGGCTCGGGGCCGCTGCTGCGATGTGTCGAGCGACCCGAGCAGCTGGGTAATACCCACTCGCAGCGAACAGCGCACGCTCGCCCCCACGGGGGAGCGCGCGGCGATCTCGGCATCGTCCGTGAGCTGCCACAGCGCCGCGCCGTCGGGCACGAACTCGCCCGGCGTGTGCACGTGATAGGTGAACACCGGGGCGCCGAGCACCAGGATCAGATCGTGTCCTGCGAGTTTCGCGGCCACTTGGGCGCGCACGGGCGGCAGATGTCCCGCGAACAGGCGGTGGTCCTCGGGAAAACTCGCACGCCCCGACATGGGGCTGGACCACACCGGCGCCTCCAGGCGTTCGGCCAACTGCACGGCAACTCCCCAGGCGCCGTCCTGATCGACCGCTGCGCCGGCGACGATCACCGGCTTGCGGCTCGCGCCCAAGGCCGCCGCAAGCGCAGCGAGCGCTTCCGGTTCGGGCGCCATGTCGAAGGCCACGCGACGTTCGGGCAAGGGGTCGGTGGCCGCATCCCAGTCGTCCTCCGGAATCGACACGAATGTCGGGCCGCAGGGTTTCTGCATCGCGAGGTAGTACGCGCGCGCAATGGCGGCAGGAACATCCGCGGCCCGGGCAGGCTCGACACTGAACTTCACGTAGGGATAGGGAAACTCCGCCGCACGCGACGCATACAGGTATGGATCGGTGGGGAACATGGCGCGCGTCTGCTGGCCCGCCGTGATCACCAGCGGGGTCTGGTTGCGAAATGCGGTGAACACGCTGCCCAGCGCATGCCCGACACCAGCGGCCGAATGCAGATTGACGAAGGCCGCCCGGCGCGTCGCCTGCGCGTAACCGTCGGCCATCGCCACACAGCAGGACTCCTGCAAACCGAGCACATAGCGGAAGTCCGCCGGCCAGTCGCGGAAGAACCGGAGTTCGGTGGAACCCGGGTTGCCGAACACCGTGGTCATGTCCTGCGCGCGCAGGAACGCGTGCACGGACTCGCGTACCGAACCAGCCGTACTCGTCACAGGCTCCAGCGCCCGTCTCTTGGTTTCGTCCAAGGGGATCTCCCTCATGCTCCTCGTCACGAGAGTGTACGGCGAGAGACTCTCCGACAGGGCTGTGGTAAAAATAGCCGCCATGTTCTCCGTACCAGAAGCGCAGCTGAAGTGGATTGCAGTGCACATCGCGACGCTCGGCGTCCTGCTAGCCGCGACGATCCATGCGTCCGAGTCGACGGAGGCACAGTTCCGCGGCTGCGACTCCGGCGGGTGGTGTCGCTTCCGGGTCGAACCGTCGCTCCCGGGTGAAGAGTCGCTGATTCGAGTCCGCCCCGACGGCGTGACCGGCTTTGCGGGGGCTGGCGCGGCTGCGAAGCGCGACCGGCTCAATGCCCTGCTGGCCAGCATGATCCATCAGCACAAGCAGATCCGGCTCGAATCGCTGCGCACATTGAACGACGGCACGTTCGCCGCCACCGTGATCGTCAACGGTGCGGATGTCGCGGCGGATCCGCAACTGTCACCGCGGTAGCGAGCGCAGAGACAAGCGCCAAACGCGGAGGACGCGGAGGACGCGGGGTAAGTCAGAACCAAGCTTTGCTCTTGGTTTGCCCCCGCGTCCTCCGCGTCCTCCGCGTTGAGCGCTTTGCTGCACCCGGCGGTTCGAAGACCGCCGGGGATGCCATCACACCGTAAGGATCACTCCTTGATGATCTTCCACACGACCGCCGACTTGGGCGTCGTGTAGAACGGCGATTCCATCTGGTAGTTCACGTACAGCTCGCCGTAGTCGGCGACGTACATGGTCTTGCCGTCCATGCTGAACTCGACGTCGTTGGTCCGCTCGAATCCGCCCCGGTTCTCCTTCTTCTGGTAGGCGTTGGGACCCGGATCGATGTTCTCCGCGAAGATGGACCACTTCACCCCGGTCGGGTTGAGGAACTCGACACGGACGACGGCGGGCCACATCGGACGCAGGCTTTCCGGGCCGTTGTCGATGATGCCGAACACCGCGGTGTAGAGCACGTCACCCGGCTTGCCTTCGAACCCGGGGTTCGACCATGCCAGGCCGTCCATGGGGTTGTTCGTGTCCCATTCCAGCACCGGGTTGATGTAACCGTTCGGGTTCGGGTTGGCCACGATCAGCGGCGTACCGCGCACACCGATCGAGTGATCGATGAAGCGATAGGGCGGCAAGGTCGGCACGAAGGGCTTGTCCCCGATGTACAGCTGGGGATTGGGCCGAGTCGGGTCGAACTTGTTGCCACGGTAGGTATCCGGGCCCGAGCGCTTGATGTTGACGAAGTTGTCGCCGTCCTTGTCCGGGAAGCCCGCGTCCTGGCCCTTCTCGGTGAAGACGAACAGACGCTCGGCAGCATTGGCCACGCGACGGTTGCCCTTGTCGTTGTGACCGTTGTCGCTCACGGCAAGCGCCTTCTCGAAGCGCGAGCCCTTCGGTCCGAAGGCGACACCCGACGAATTGCGCAGACCCATCGCGTAGACTTCCCAGTCATCCCGCGTGTAGCTGCTGTCGGCCTTCAGCTTGGCGCGGTGAATGGCGCCGCCGCAGGGCTTCTGTGCCTTGATGACCTGACCCGGCTTCGACGGCGTGCCCTTGGGCAGGTAAGCGCCCGTGAGGTTGCCTTCGGTGTCGCGGATGTTGAGGCCCGTCAGCACGATGTCACGGCAGGGCGGGTCACGAGGCAGCGCCGGCATCCCGTCGGTGGTGCGCTTTTCCCAGTATGGGTCGATCGCATCGGTCCAGCCATGGATGTTGGGGTCGGAGAATCCGGAGTTGCTGGGCGCGCCCACGGCGTAGTACAGCCAGCCATCGCGGCAGGTGATACCGCCGAGCGCGTGGTCGCCGATCGGGACCTCGTTCATGATCAGCTTGGGCGTACCGTTGACGCCGTCGACTTCCCAGATGCCGTAGCTGTAGTCGCCCACGTACATGCGACCGTTTTCCGGGCAATAGCCGATTTCGTTCAAGGCGAAGGACTTGAACGTCCCCAGACCGACCTTGTCCTTGATGAGCTTGCCGTTCTTGTCGAAGATCTTCACGTGCGGCTTGTCGATGCCTTCGGGCGGAAAACCGAAGGTGTTGCCGGAAATGGCAACCCATACGTTGTCGTCCTTGTCGACCGCGATCGACGTGATCGTGTCGAGGCCGGCGGCGAACACCTGCACCTTGTAGCCCTTCGCGATCTTGATCTTGCTCGGATCCGGCGTAACCGGCGTGCGCGTGGACCATTTGCCGGCAGGACCGCCCGGCTCCGCCTTGGCGCGATCGTCCGCTGCCGCAGGCCCTGCAACGGACCCCATCACCAGCGCGAGCGCTGTTGCATAGATTGGTATTCTCATTCTCGCCTCCTCCTCCTCGGTTGAAGTTCGACTTCAGCTACCGTGCTACTCGGGCTTTGCCCTTTCTGTTCCTGACGCCGTTCGTGATCTCCCCGTGCCTCAGTGCTCTGCGGGCGCGAAAGAGCGGATGTGCTTGACGAGAGCGTTGACCTGCTCTTCGGTGAACTTGTTTTCCCAGGCCGGCATGGTGGCGATCTTGCCCATGGCCGCGCCGCCTTTCTTGATGATCATGGCGAGGTACTCGTCGGGCACCGAGGCCATGTACGCCTTGTTGGCGAGCGTGCCGATGTGCGGGCTGAAGCCGCCTCGATGGCCTTCGCCGCCGTCGCCCTGAAAGCCGTGGCAGCCGGCACACATCTGATCGTAGATCTGCTTGGCTTCCTGCGGGCTGGTCTCGGCCGTGGCCGCCATCGAGAGGACGAGCGAGAGCATCGCAATGATCGCGATCGAGAATTTCATGCGCGGACCCCGTCGCTTCCTGAATTCAGCCCGTGCGAGGGCACTGGTACTGGCGGCAATCCTGCTGCTGCCCCGTCGGCCGGTACGATGCCGGCCGTCACCACGAACGAAAACGCCGAGCAAGCCCGGCCGATCGGTCCCATGCGCCCTGTCCTCCCCAATGCTGCTGTAAGTTTTTTGTTGGCTGAACATGGTGCGACTGTCGACCCGGGAGGTCAAGGGAAAGACTCCCCGAGCGGCACGCGATAGTTTGTTTGCACTGCGGCAAGACTACAATCGAGGGCTTCCGGGTCGGCCTTCGCGACCCCTGCCCGATCTGTCATGAAGACCCCCGATTCCCCTCTTTCCGACCGTGTCGGCGAAGCGATCGTCATTCACGGCGCGCGCCAGAACAACCTCAAGAACCTGACCCTTTCGATCCCCACCAGCGAGCTGGTGGTGGTGACCGGCGTGTCCGGCTCGGGCAAGTCGTCCCTCGTGTTCGACACGCTCTACGCCGAAGGCCAACGGCGCTACGTGGAGACGTTCTCGCCCTACGCGCGCCAGTTCCTGGACCGCATGGACAAGCCGCAGGTGGACCGGGTCGAGGGCATCCCGCCGGCCATCGCCATCGACCAGACCAACCCGGTGCGCACGTCGCGCTCCACGGTCGGCACGATGACGGAACTGAACGACCACCTGAAGCTGCTGTTCGCCCGGGCGGCCCACCTGCATTGCCGGCACTGCGGGCGCGCGGTGCGCCGCGACACGCCGCAGACGATCTTCGACGACCTGACGGAGCGCGCCCGCGCCGCGGGCGACCCGCGGCTGATCGTGACCTTTCCGGTCCCGGTACCGAAGAACTTCAAGGAGGAAGAAGTCCTCAAGTTGCTGGAGGCGCAGGGGTATTCGCGGATTCATGCGCGGTCGAAGGATACGGTCGAGGTCATCCAGGATCGGTTCCGGGCCGGCAACGCGGAACGGGCGCGGATCGTGGAGGCGCTCGAAGCGGCGCTGCGGGTGGGACAGGGACGGGTGAATGTGTATCCGGTGGGCGACGATACTTCGCCCCCATCCCAGCCTTCCCCCGCCGTTCCGGCGGGGGAAGGAGTGCCTGCGCTTGGTACCTCGCGAGCAACCTCCGACACCTTGCCGCTCGCGCCTCACTCCTCCTGGCGCTACAGCACCGACCTGCACTGCCCCGATTGCGACATCCACTACAGCGAGCCGAATCCTAGCCGGTTCTCGTTCAATTCGCCCATCGGCGCCTGCGAGACCTGCCGCGGCTTCGGGCGCGTCATCGGTATCGACTTCGGTCTGATCGTACCGGACGCCTCGAAGACACTCGGCGGCGGTGCCATCAAACCCTGGCAGACGCCCAGTTTCAGCGAATGCCAGGACGATCTCGTCAAGTACGCGAAGAAACGCGACGTTCCCCTCGACGTGCCGTGGCGCGAACTGACCGATGCGCAACGTCACTGGGTGCTCGAAGGCGAACCGGAATGGAAGAGCTGGAGCAAGTCGTGGCCGGGTACCTGGTACGGCGTGCGGCGCTTCTTCGCCTGGCTGGAAACCAAGGCGTACAAGATGCACATCCGCGTACTGCTCTCGAAGTACCGGGCATACACGCCGTGCGAAACCTGCGGCGGAGCACGGCTGAAAGTCGAATCGCTGTTGTGGCGCGTCGGCTCGAAAGCCGATGCCGATGCGGTACTGACACCCGCGCAGCGCTTCCTGCCGCGCGGGGTCGACTGGTCGCGCGCAGTGCTCGAAAGCTTGCCGGGTCTTTCGCTGCACGACCTGATGCTGTTGCCGGCCGAGCGCACCCGCAAGTTTTTCGACCGGCTGCGCCTCGAAGGCGCGCTCGACGAAGCCACCGACCTGCTGCTCGCCGAGATCCGCAGCCGCCTCGGTTTCGTCAATGAAGTGGGGCTGGGCTACCTCACGCTCGACCGGCAATCGCGCACGCTCTCGGGCGGCGAAGTCCAGCGCATCAACCTCACCACGGCTCTCGGCACGTCGCTGGTCAACACGCTGTTCGTGCTCGACGAACCGTCCATCGGCCTGCACCCGCGCGACATGCTGCGCGTGATCGCGGTGATGCAGAAGTTGCGCGATGCCGGCAATTCGCTGGTGGTGGTGGAGCACGATCCGCAGATCATGTTCGCCGCCGACCGGCTGCTCGACATGGGTCCGGGGCCCGGTGAGCGGGGCGGCGAGATCGTCTTCTTCGGCACGCCCGAGGAAATGATGCGCACGCCCGATTCGCTCACGGCCGCGTATCTCTCCGGCCGCAAGCGTGTCGACAGCGGGCTCACGGCGCGCGCACCCGATCCCCGCGGACCCAAGCTGGAACTGCTTGGCGCCAGCGACCACAACCTGAAGAACGTGGACGTGACGATCCCGCTGCAGCGTCTCGTCACCATCACCGGCGTTTCCGGTTCGGGCAAATCGACGCTCGTGCAGGACGTGCTGTATGCCGCGTTGCTCAAGCAGAAGGGCAAGCCCACCGAAAGTCCCGGCGCGTTTCGCGAGTTGCGCGGCCACCAGCACATCGCCGAGGTCGTGATGGTGGACCAGACGCCGATCGGCAAGACGACCCGCTCCAATCCCGCGAGCTACGTCGGCGCCTTCGACGCCATCCGCAAGCTGTTCGCCGACACGCCGGCCTCGAAGCAACGCGCCTATACCCCGGGCACCTTCAGCTTCAATTCCGGCGATGGCCGCTGCCCCACCTGCGGCGGCAACGGCTTCGAGCACGTCGAGATGCAGTTCCTTTCCGACGTGTATCTGCGCTGCCCGGATTGCGACGGCAAGCGCTACCGGCCGGAGGTACTCGAGATCACCGTGGGCGGCAGGAACATGGCGGAAGTGCTCGAACTCACGGTGTCGGAAGCCGTGCAGTTCTTCGGCGGTTCCAAGGAAACGCTGGCACGCCTGCAGCCGCTGGCGGACGTGGGCCTGGAATACCTGCGGCTCGGTCAGCCGGTGCCGACGCTGTCGGGCGGCGAAGCGCAGCGCCTCAAGCTGGCCGGCCATCTCGCCGAAGCGAATCTTGGCTCCGCATCGAAATCGCTGTTCCTGTTCGACGAGCCGACCACCGGGCTGCACTTCGACGACACCGCGAAACTGCTGCGTTCCTTCCGCAAACTGCTGGCCGCCGGCCATTCCCTGATCGTGATCGAACACAACCTCGACGTGATCGGCGCGTCGGACTGGCTCATCGATCTAGGGCCGGAAGGTGGTGACGCGGGCGGCGAGATTGTCTGCGCGGGCACGCCGGCCGAGGTCATGGCGCATCCGACCTCGCATACCGGCAAGGCGCTGCGCGACTACGCAGTCGCCCTGAAGGGTGACTTGCCGCGCGTCGCCGAAGCGGCGGTGAGCTACAAGCCCCTGGCGCGCGCGGCGCGCGGCAGCACGGTCATCAGCGTGCGCAATGCCCGCGAGCACAACCTGAAGAGCGTCAACGTCGACATCCCGCGGCACGGCTTCAACGTGATCACCGGAGTATCCGGTTCCGGCAAATCGACCCTGGCCTTCGACATCCTGTTCAACGAAGGTCAGCGCCGCTACCTCGAATCGCTCAACGCGTATGCGCGGCAGTTCGTGCAGCCGGCATCGCGCCCCGACGTCGACGCGATCTTCGGCATTCCGCCCACGGTGGCGATCGAACAACGCACCAGTCGTGGCGGACGCAAGAGCACGGTGGCAACGCTCACCGAGGTCTATCACTTCCTGCGGCTGCTGTTCATGAAGCTGGGCACGCAACATTGCCCGAACGACGGCACGCCGATCGAACCGCAGAGCGTCGACAGCATCGTCGCACGCATCCTGCGCGACTATCGCGGCCAGCACATCGGCGTGCTGGCGCCCCTGGTGGTCGCGCGCAAAGGCTACTACACCGACCTCGCCAAATGGGCTTCGGGCAAGGGCTACACCCATCTGCGCGTGGACGGCGAATTCATCGGCACGGCGAAATGGCCACGCCTCGACCGCTTCAAGGAACACACGCTGGAACTGCCCGTGGCGGATCTCGTGGTTTCGCCCGAAGGCGAACCAGCACTGCGCGCCGCACTAGCCACGGCGCTGGAACACGGCAAGGGTGTGGTGCACGTGATCGCGCCCCTCGACGGCCTGCTGGAAGGCAAAGCCGAGATCACCGAGCAGGTGTTCTCCACCAAGCGCGCGTGTCCGACGTGCGGAACCAGCTATCCGGAACTCGATCCGCGGCTGTTCTCCTACAACTCGAAGCACGGCTGGTGCGAGACGTGTTACGGCACCGGCCTCGCGATCCAGGGCTTCGACGAGGAGCAGACCGGCGAAGAGATCTGGTGGAACGAGTGGTTCGAAGGCGAGGCGCAACCGTGCCCCACGTGCGACGGCAAGCGTCTCAACCCGGTCGCGCTGAACGTGCTGTTCCGCGCCGCCTCCATCGCTGACCTTGCCGCGCTTTCCGTGGGCAAGATCGACGACTTCTTCCAGGTGCTGGTGCTCGAAGGGCGCGATCTGGAGATTGCCCGCGACATCCTCGCGGAGCTCAAGTCGCGTCTCGGTTTCCTCCAGGATGTGGGGCTCGGGTATCTGGCGCTCGATCGCTCGGCACCAACGCTGTCGGGTGGGGAAGCGCAGCGCATTCGTCTCGCGTCGCAACTGGGCTCGAATCTGCAGGGCGTGTGCTACATCCTGGACGAACCCACCATCGGGCTGCACCCGCGCGACAACCGCATCCTGCTCGACACCCTGGCCCGACTCGAAGCGAAGGGCAATACGCTGGTGGTGGTGGAGCACGACGAAGACACCATCCGGCGAGCGGACCATGTGCTCGACCTGGGTCCGGGTGCGGGCACGCGCGGTGGTCACGTAGTCGGACAAGGAACCGCCGAGGATCTGATGGCGGCGCCCGATTCGATCACCGGTCGATTCCTGCGCGAGCCCTTGCGGCATCCGCTCGTTCCGCGCCGTGCGGTGGCCGCCTCGGCGCCGTCGATCGAACTGGTCAGCGCCGACCTGCACAACCTGAAGAAGGTGAACGCGCGCGTGCCGCTGGGCCGGTTGACCGTGATCACCGGCGTATCCGGCTCCGGCAAGTCCACGCTGGCGCGCGACGTGCTGCACGCGAATCTCGTCCACATCGTTTCCGAAGGCCGCAAGCGCCGCGGACCGGGAGACATCTTCCTCGGCTGCCGCGACGTGAAGGGAGCCGAGCCGGTTGGCCGGGTCCTCGAAGTCGACCAGACGCCGATCGGCAAGACGCCGCGCTCATGTCCGGCGACCTACGTCGGCTTCTGGGATTCGATCCGCCGCTTGTTCGCCGGCACGACCGAAGCGCGCATGCGCGGCTTCGAAGCCACTCGGTTCTCCTTCAACACCGGTAGCGGCCGCTGCGAGGCCTGCGAAGGCCAGGGCCTGCAGAAGATCGAGATGAGCTTCCTGCCGGATGTGAAGGTGACCTGCGACGTCTGCGGCGGCAGGCGCTTCAATCCCGAGACGCTCGCGGTGCAGTTCAAGGGCAAGTCCATCGGCGACGTGCTCGCGATGAGCGTGGACGACGCGGTCGAGTACTTCTCGGCCCACAACTCGATCCATCACGCCCTGCGGTTGCTGCAGGACGTGGGGCTCGGCTACCTCACCCTCGGCCAGCAGAGCCCGACCCTGTCGGGCGGCGAAGCGCAGCGGATCAAACTGGTAACCGAACTTTCCAAGGTGCGCACCGATCAGTCGGATGCCGGTGCCAGGCCGGGCCGCGCGGGCGCGCAGCAGCACACGCTCTACGTGCTCGACGAGCCGACGGTCGGGTTGCACATGGCGGATGTGGAGAAACTCATCCGCGTGCTGCATCGGCTGGTCGACGCCGGCAACTCGGTGGTGGTGATCGAGCACAACCTCGACGTGATGGCCGAGGCCGACTGGATCATCGATCTCGGTCCTGAAGGCGGCGATGCGGGCGGCGAGATCGTCGCGCAGGGCGCCCCCGAGGCGATCGTCGCGAAAGCGACGCGGTCGCATACGGCCAAGGTGCTCGGGGAGTTTCTGGCGGAGCGCGGGAACGACCCGTAGGTTTTCGGCAGCTCGCCCCCACCCCAGCCCTCCCCCGACTTCGTAGGGGGAGGGAGCTTTACACCCCTTCCCCCAC
>LNDQ01000082.1 GCA_001464695.1 Betaproteobacteria bacterium Ga0077523
CGCCTGCGCGTGGTGCTGGCCGACGACCATACGATCGTGCGCGAAGGGCTCGCCACCCTGCTCGGGCACAGCCCGGGCATCGAAGTGGTCGGCACCGCAAGCACGGGACTTGAAGCCGTCCGCGCGGCGCGGACGCTGGCGCCGGACGTTCTCGTCACGGACATCTCGATGCCCGATCTGAACGGCATCGAGGCCACGCGAGCCATCCGCGAACGCGATGAGCGCGTCGCCATCGTCGTGCTGTCGATGCACTCCTCCAGCGAGCACGTGGCGCGTGCCTTTGCCGCCGGCGCCAACGGTTACGTGCTTAAGGACGCTGCGAGCGACGAGATCGTCGCCGCCGTGCGCACGGTGGCAAGCGGCGGGCGCTACCTCAGCCGGGAACTGGAGAATGCCGCGGCGGTGCCCAGGACACCGAGCAGTTCACCGCTCGCCAGCCTGTCGGCCCGCGAACGGCAGGTCCTGCAACTGGTGGTGGAGGGCCGCTCGAGTGCCCAGATCGCGCTGCAGATCCACCTCTCGCCCAAGACGGTCGAGACCTACCGCAGCCGGCTGATGAAGAAGCTCGGCGTCGCCGACCTGCCCGCGCTGGTCAAGTTCGCCGTCCAGCACGGCGTGACGGCACTGGACTAGCAGCGCGGCGCTCCGCCCCCCCGGGGAAGGGCCGCAGGCCCATCGGGGGGAACGTCACCTCAGCCCGCGCCGGGCCGCCCCAAGCGGGCTGGCCCCCTCGGGGGGAAGGGCCGCAGGCCCATCGGGGGGGTATATGTCCCCCCTCACCAGATATTGCCGGCGCCCGGCGTATAGCTGGAGGCCACGACCGAGTCCGCGATGAGGGTCGAGCACTTCACCGTGCCGCTGATGCGGGCCATGCCCGTGTCCATTTCCACCATCCCGGCCGAAATCCTGACGATGCTCGCCGCCACCTCCACCCGCGCACTCGCCACGACCTTGACACCACCGGTGGTGAGCTTGATCGAGTTGCCGTTCTGGTCTGCGATGGTGACCTCGCCGGGACCATCCTCCAGCACGAGTGTCTGACCGCCCGGCGTCTCGACCTGGAAGCGTTCCCTGCCTTCCTGGTCGTCCAGCGTGATCCTCACCCCGTTGCGCGAGCACAGCACCTTGCGGTCGTTGCGACCCGCTCCATCCATGGACTCGGGCGGGGCGTCTTTCCCGTTCCACAGAGAACCGATGACCACCGGGCTCGAAGGATCGCCGCCCTGGAACGCCACCACCACTTCGTCGCCCACATCCGGGACGAGCCACAATCCGCGTTGATGGCCCGCCATCGGCACGGCCAGCCGCGCCCAGATCTCGTACGCGGCGCTTGCGTCTTCGCTCCAGGGCAGCGTGATCCTCACGCGGCCCAGGCCGTGGGGGTCCTGCACGTTGGTGACGATGCCGGTGTAGACGCCGAACAGGCGGGTCCGGGATGAGGCGATGCTGCTCGCGTCCATGTGGGCTCCTCTGGGTTGTGCAGATCGGGCGCTCAGCCCTCTTGGAGGGCGAGTCCGAAGGGCTGTCGGGGGGTTGCTACCTCAGTCGGGGGCGCCGAGCCACGGTCGTTCGACGGTGAAGCTCGAGCGCCAGCCGCCGGTGGTGTCGAATCGATGGGTCACGGTCTCGATCCGGTAGATGCCGCTGAAGAGCCCGCCGACACCGCGCAATTCGACGCGACGGCCCGGCAGGGCTACACGGACCTCACCCAGCGAGGCGATGCCACGCACGAACGTGCGCGCGCGCTCCGCGAAGGCAACGGCCGCGACCGTCTGGGTTTCCGCGGCCGAGACCAGGGCGGATGTGCCTTCGAACCGTTCCGCAGCGCCGAAAGCCGTGGCACGCATCGCCGTGCCGAGCGTCCCCCCTGAGCCGGCTTCACCAGCCACCGACTTCGCGTCCGCCGTGGCCGACGTCGCCACCTTGTCGGCGACGTTCCAGCCGCGCACTCGCACTCGCGTCGATTGGCCGCGCACATCTGCCTGCATGCGCAGATCCCGCAGGTTGCCGCCGGCATCGAGCACGATGGCGGCCTCGCGGCCTCCGGGTTTGCGGGCGGCACACAGTCGTCCGGCTGAGTCGATCCAGCCATAGCCACCTGCCGCATCGAGACATGCCTGCAGGAAAACCAGATCGGACTCACCCGCCTGCGAGACGACCGCACGGATCGGACCGCTCAGGTCGATCTGGGCGCGCAGCCCGTGGTCGGCAGCGATGCGCCGTATCACGTCGGCATCGGTCACATCGGCGAAACTGCGAAAGGCGTTGCGCTCCCACAGGGCCGCGAGCGC
>LNDQ01000083.1 GCA_001464695.1 Betaproteobacteria bacterium Ga0077523
CGGTTCTTGTAGCCGTCGGCCACGTACAGTTCACCCGCCGCCGAATCCACGACGGGCAGCGCCGGCCGGCCGAGCAGCTCGGTGGTGTTGCTGGTACCCGTTTCATTGGCGCGACCTATCTGCAGCAGAAACCTGCCGTCGCGCGTGAACTTGAGCACCTGGTGATCGGCCTTGCCGTTACCTGCGACCCACACGTTGCCGTCTGCATCGACGCCGATGCCGTGCTCGCTTTCGGGCCAGTCGTAGCCGCTGCCGGGTCCACCCCAGGCACCGAGCAGATTGCCCTCGACATCGAACTCGAGCACCGATGGCGCCGGCACGCAGCACCGGGACCAGGGCGGATTCATCGTGGCCCCGCGTTCGTCGTCGGTCAGCGTGCGCGGCCGCTGGTAGACCCACACGTGATCGTCCGGCCCCACGGCGATGCCGCCGATCTGCCCGAGGATCCAGTTGTGCGGCAGTGGCTTGGGCCAGCTCGCATCCACCGTGAAGCGCGGTGTGCCCTCTGCGCGCACGAGGCCGCAGGCGAGCAACGCAATCGCCGCCCACGACAACATTCGAACGGTCGCGATCATCTCTCCTCCCCTCACCGCCGAGGCGCCGGCGGCGGCCGACGCCATTACTGCGACTCCGCTTCCTTCTTCTTCTGTTCGCTGCGCAGGTAGGCCACCACTGCGAGCACTTCTTCCTTCGACAACGCGCCGCCGAACGCACCCATCGCCGTGCCTTCGACACCGTTGGCGATGTTGGCGGCGATCTGCGAATCCTTGCCGCCGCGCTTGAACTTGCCGCAGATGAGACAGGGCGCGCGCCCGCCCTTGCCACCGCTGCCGTGGCAGAACCCGCCGCACTTTTCGCCGAAGCGCGTCTTGCCGACCTCGATGGAGGCTGCGTCAGTCGGCAGGGCGATGTCGTTCACCGCCTCGGCGCCCTCTTCGGCTGCACTGAGTCTGCTCACCACGCTGCCGAGACCGATTGCGACACCCAAGGCGAAACAGACTGCGGATACTGTGCTGCGCTTCATGGATGCACTCCCCGGTCAGGCGTCGATGACGGATTCAATCTAGCACACCGTCACGTGCGCCGGCCCTTCGATCACCTCGCCGATGACGGCAGCCCTGGAAAAGCCATCGGTGTGAAACAGGGCCAGCACCTCGTCGACGGCATCGGGCGCACAAGCCACGAGCAATCCGCCGCTCGTCTGCGGGTCGGTGAACAGCGCCTGCACCGCGCCGCCAAAGCCGCCGAGATCGACGCTCTGCCCATAGCCGGCCCAGTTGCGCGCCGAGGCACCGGTCTTGATGCCGCGAGCCACCAGGGCGTCGACCCCGTCCAGCACCGGCACGTCATGTCGTCGCACCCGCGCACCGACACCTGAGCCGCGACAGACTTCAAGCAGATGGCCGAGCAATCCGAACCCCGTCACATCGGTGAGCGCGTGAACCGACTCGAGGTTCGACAGCCGGGTGCCCGGGGTGTTGAGCTTGGTTGTGCTCGCGAGCATGGCCGCGTAGCCGGCCGCATCGAGCTCACCCTTCTTGAGCGCCGCGCTCTGGATACCGACTCCGAGCGGTTTGCCCAGCACCAGCGCATCGCCCGGCTTCGCACCGGCGTTGCGCTTGACGCGATCCGGATGCACCAGGCCGATCACCACCAGGCCATAGATCGGCTCCACCGAATCGATGCTGTGCCCGCCGGCGATCGGAATGCCGGCCGCCGCGCACACGGCTTCGCCGCCACTCAGGATGCCGCGGACGGTCTCCATGGGCAGCTGATTGATCGGCATGCCCACCAGCGCCAGCGCGAACAGCGGTGTGCCACCCATGGCATACACGTCCGAGATCGCGTTGGTCGCGGCGATGCGCCCGAAGTCGAAGGGATCATCGACGATGGGCATGAAGAAATCCGTGGTGGCGACAATGGCCTGCTCGTCGTTCAGCCGGTACACGGCCGCGTCATCGGAAGTCTCGATGCCGACGAGCAACTGTTTCGGCAGGATCGCTGCGGTGTTCTGCGCCAGCAAGTCGCGCAGCACCCCCGGTGCGATCTTGCAGCCGCAGCCGCCACCGTGGCTGAACTGTGTGAGACGGATCCTGGTGTCGGGGGCGTTCATGGTCGGTGGGTGCTCGCGTGCTGTTCGGTCGCGTCGTCGCCGCAGGATTGCTCCGTGCCCGCGCAAGGTATGCCAGCCGGCGCTGCCGAAAGCCAGCGCGGCGGCACGAAATCGGCGTTCGCGACCGGCATGGTAGAGCGCACGACCTGCTCGATCCACTCGCGATAGGCCGCGACGATCATGCCACCGCCACCGGTGCCGAAGGTACTCGACTTGGTCGGGCCATCCGGAAAGGACATGATGAACGTGTTGATGCCGAACAGCGCCCAGCCGCCCGGTGCATGGATGAACGACGGACTGCCCGAGTCGCCGCCCGCAAAGGTGGTTTCGACGTCGTTGCCGAGACCATCGCCGCCCAGGAAGTTGTAGCCGCCGCCGTCGAAGTCGAACATGAAGCCTTCGATGCGCCCGGATACCGTTTCATCTGGAATCAATCTGTCGACGTTGTTCCGGCCCACGCGCTTGACGGTCGAAGTCGACGAAACACTGGTGCCGACGTCACCGTGGCCGCTCGCACCGTAGCCCACCGCCGTGAACTCCATGCCCTGGCGCAGACCGCCGGTGACGATCGGATGAATCTGGACCTGCGCGGGCGCCGCTTCGGCCAGTTCCAGGATGGCGATGTCGTCATTCGGCTTCTTGGGGTCGAACCCCTTCCACTCCGGATGGCGGTGGATCGTCTTCACGGCCAGCCGATGGGAGGCATCGCCCCCCGCGTTCAGCACGAACTCGAGCTTCTCGGGGTCGTCGCCGGCCACATGCGCGGCGGTGAGTACGTGGTGCCTGGAGATCAGCACACCCGTATACGGATTGCCGCCCTGGACGACACTGCCGACGCTGGCCCACGTCGACGCGGCGAAGTTGGGATCCACGCGGCTGGACGGGCTGTCGGGTTCGGCCCCGGCCATCACCGCCAGCGCGACGGTGCCGTGGGCCAATCCGGCCGCCACCAGCGCACCGCACAACAGATGGGCAGCACACCACCGGCACAACACCGGAAACCGCAAGCGCTCGCCGAAGTCGGTCTCGGAGGACCGCTTCGACAGTTCGGGAACCTGGATCACCCACCGACGATACGCTGGTCGGCGGCGAGATTCACCTGGAAACGAAAGCGGCCCTCGTGGGGCCGCTTCGCTTCAGATGCCCCCGCGAGGGAGCCTTCGCCCGGTTGTCAGCGTGCCCGGCCGAACACCGCCGTCAGTACGCCCTCGGCCATCGCGAGCGAGGCCTGTTCGCACTCTTCATGGAACAGGATCTCGAGCGTGGAGTGAGTGCCGCGCAGGCCTTCGACGATGGTGGTGGCATCGGCGCGGATGGCCGCTTCGATATCCGGCGTCGCGTCGTTCGACAGGAGCGCCAGGTCGCGGATGCGCTGAATCTGCACTGCCAGTCGCACGAGCTTCGCGCGCTGGCTCAACTGGTGCACGGAAGGTCCGCCACGGGGCAGGGATTCTTCCTGGGACAGTTCGGCGACCACGGCGGCAACCACGGGACCGAACTGGCGACGCAGTTCGATGTGGGCCATGCGCGCATCGAATCCGATGTCGTGCAGCACGGCAGATGCGAGCGTGATGTCGTCGGTGATGCCGCCTTCGTTGCACAGGATGTGTGCGAGTTGCACCGCGTGTTCGACACAGGAAGGCCCCGTGCCGCCGCGGCTGCGGAAGCGCCGCTCGGAGGCGACCGTCAGCGCTTCGATGAACAGAACGTACTGCTGTTGGCGCGCGCTACCGATCCGTTTGGTAGCGAAGGCGGGGGTGCCGGCACGATGCCCCGATTCCGGGAAGTTTCTCTGGAACATGGTTCGATTCGATCCGCAGCTTGGCTTGTTGTGAACTCTCGTGCCCGATGCCAAAACGGGTGACGTACAGCACGAGAGACAGGTCCCCTCCCCGACATCTCATGGGGCGAACGGCGTTCGCGGTGTCGAAGGCTGGTACGGCCGCTACAGCAGGAATCGCGCCGAGGCTCAGAACTGCCATCCGCTCAAACTGTTGCAGCTGAGCGACAGTATGGGCCAAAGGCATCTGTAAAAAAAGCCAACACTTGCTGACCCTTCAGGACCCGGTCAGGCCGGCCCTCGCGCGGCCGCGATGCGCTCCGCGATGGCGAGCATGCGGTAGTAGGAGCGCACCACGGGCAGTTCGATCAGTTCGTTGTCGACCACCACCAGTCCACTCGCGCTTTCCTCGAAGGCCTTGCAGACCTTGCGTGCCTTCGCCACCTGCGCCTCCGACGGCGAGAACGCCGCGTGAATCGTCGCGAGCTGGTTGGGATGGATGGATGCCTTCCCGGTGAAGCCGAGCTGGGCGCACGCATTGGCCTCGCGGGCGAGGCCGTCCGGATCGTCCAGATTGAGAAACGGCACGTCGAGCAGGTCGATACCAGCACTCGCTGCGGCATGCACGAGACGGGAGCGCGCATACAACAGCGGCTCCCACGCTTTCACGCAACGCAGATCCGCGGACATGTCGACGGCGCCGAGAATCATCGAGTCGATGCGCGGGCTCGCCTGCGCGATCTCGATGGCGCGCTCGAGGCCGCGATTGGTTTCGATGATGACGCAGTAACGGATGGTGCGGGCCGCGGCGGTCGAGAGCAGCGTATCGATGAGCTGGATCTCCTCGGCGCTGCGGATCTTCGGAATCATGATCGACGGGGGCGGCGCGGCGCAATCGATCAACGCCTGCAGATCCTTGAGGCCATGGTAGGTCGACAGCGCGTTGATGCGCACCATGCGCTCGACGTGCGGATGGGACGCCTGCTCGAACAGCGGCAGCGTCAGCGTACGACCCTCGTCCTTGCGGTCGAGCGCAACGGCATCCTCCATGTCGATGCAGACGATGTCGGCACCGCTGTCGAGCGCCTTCCAGTAGCGATCGGGGCGCAGCGCCGGGACGAACAACAGGCTGCGGCGCGGGCGAACGTTGTCGGCTGAGACGGTCATCGCGGGAATCCTCCGGAAAACCGCGATTCTCTCAGCAAGATGATGTGTGGGACATATGACTGCGTGGCGAAGATCGTTCGCCGCGGCACATCGCTGCCCCCCCCCTGGCCCTCCCCCGGCTGCGCCGAAAAAAAAGACG
>LNDQ01000084.1 GCA_001464695.1 Betaproteobacteria bacterium Ga0077523
CCGCCAGCGTTCAATCTGAGCCAGGATCAAACTCTTCAGTTCAATCCTTCCAAAGCTTCAAACTCGCTTGACGTATTTCTACCTCTTGCGAGCACTCTATCTATTACCTTCGCAGCATCACACATCCGCCCAGAGTCTCCCCCAAGCAAACGTGCAACACCCGCCAGAGTGCCCACATCTATCGGCTGTTCAAACTGTTAAAGAGCGACGCCGCTGACCGGCGAAAGGCGCGCATTATACGGACCGAGAATCGAGGGTCAACCCCTGCGACGAAGAATTCGCGATGCGCGTCGCGAATTCCGCATCGAATCCGCGCTACTGCAGGGTCACCCGCGCAAATTTCCGCTTGCCCACCTGCAGCACCATGGGCTCTCCGCGCGGCAAGGTCGCCGCACGATCAGATACCTTCTCCCCGTTCAGGCGCACGCCGCCCTGATCGATCATGCGCAGCGCCTCGGAGGTGCTCGACGTGAGTCCCGCCTGCTTCAGCACCTGCGCGAGAGAGATCGCGTCAGCACCAGTCCCGAACGAGAACTCCGGCATTTCTTCGGGGATCTCGCCTTGCTTGAATCGCGCCTCGAATTCGACCAGGGCCGTCTGCCCCGCACCCGCCCCGTGGAATCGGCTGACGATCTCCTGCGCGAACAGCACCTTCACGTCGCGCGGATTGCGCCCCGCTTCGACCTCGGCCTTCCAGCGCCGGATCGTCTCGAGCGATTCGAAGGACAGCAGCTCGATATAGCGCCACATCAACTCGTCCGAAACGGACATCAGCTTACCGAAGATCTCGTTCGGTGCTTCGTTGATACCGACGTAGTTGCCCAGCGACTTCGACATCTTCTGGACGCCGTCGAGCCCTTCTAGCAGCGGCATGGTCAGGATGCATTGCGGCGGCTGGCCGTGATGCTTCTGCAGCTCGCGCCCCATCAGCAGGTTGAATTTCTGGTCGGTGCCGCCCAGCTCGATGTCGGCCCGCAGCGCGACGGAGTCGTAGCCCTGCACCAGGGGATAGAGGAACTCATGGATCGCGATCGGCCGGTTTTCCCGATAGCGCTTGCCGAAATCGTCGCGCTCCAGCATGCGCGCTACCGTGTGGGTCGCGGCGAGCTTGATCATGTCGGCCGCCGACATCTTGCCCATCCAGGTGGAATTGAAGCAGACCTCGGTCCGTTCGGCGTCGAGAATCTTGAAGACCTGCTCCTTGTAGGTCGTCGCATTCTGCGCAATCTGGTCGGTGCTGAGCGGCGGCCTCGTGGCGTTCTTGCCCGTGGGGTCGCCGATCATGCCGGTGAAGTCCCCGATCAGGAACAGCACGTGGTGCCCCAGCTCCTGGAACTGGCGCAGCTTGGATATCAGCACCGTGTGGCCCAGGTGCAGGTCGGGCGCGGTCGGGTCGAAGCCCGCCTTCACGCGCAACGGACGACCGAGGCGAAGCTTGTCGACGAGTTCCTGTTCGATCAGCAACTCGTCGCAGCCGCGCTTGATGACTTCGAGCTGTGTCTCGACGGAAGGCATGGGATGGAGTGGCGGAATCGGGATGGCGGCTCAGGCCCCGCCCGCTCGAGGGCCCATGTTGCACTGCGGCCAGGGGCGCCGGCATCTGCTACCATCTCCCCGTTTGGAGACCTGATTGGCTGGGCCGATGACCGCAAAAAACGAGGCCGCGATTGTAGCCGAAAAGCCTGCCGCAGCCCTGTCTGCGAGCGGGCTGCGCGTGCTGCTCGTGCTCTCCTCACTGCCCCTCCTCGGGGTTGTGGGGGCATTCGGCATCGCCCCCCAGACGGCCACCGACTCGATCGAGCGCAGGCAAGTGACGGTCGACATCGCCCTGGCGCCGACCACCCTCGTGCCGGATCGAGAGGCCATGCAATACCGGCGAGAGGAGCGGATTCAGCGCGGCGACACGGTCGGCGCCTTGCTTGCCCGCCTGCAGGTGGACGATCCGGAAGCGCTGGCATTCCTGGCGCGCGATCGGAGCACACGGGTCTTTCATCAGCTCGTCCCCGGCCGGTCCGTCAAGGCGGTGGTCGATGAGTCGGGCCGGCTGCTCGAGTTGTTCTACCGGGGTGACTCGACCGCGCTCAAGCTCGAACGCGCCGCGACCGGATTCACCATCGCCGGCGATACGCCCGACCTGGAAACCCGGACGGAGATGAAGTCCGGGGTCATCGAAAGCTCTCTCTTCGCCGCGACCGATGCCGCCGGCGTTCCCGACGCCATCGCCATGCAACTGGCCGATGTCTTTTCGAGCGACGTGGATTTCCATCGCGACCTGCGCAAGGGCGATCGCTTCGCCGTCGTGTTCGAGATGCGCCATGCCAACGGCGAGCTGACAGGTGCCGGCCGCATCCTGGCCGCTGAGTTCATCAACCAGGGTCGGGTGCTGCAGGCCATCTACTTCGAGGATGGCACCGGTCGTGCCGGCTACTACACGCCGGACGGCCGCAACATGCGCAAGGCGTTCCTGCGCTCACCGCTCGAGTTCTCCCGGGTGACGTCGGGCTTCTCGACTGCGCGCTTTCATCCGGTGCTGCAGACCTGGCGAGCCCACAAGGGTATCGACTACGGCGCGCCGACCGGCACTCGGATCCGGGCTACGGCAGACGGTTTCGTCGATTTCGCCGGCCGTCGCAACGGCTACGGCAACACGATCATGCTGCGTCACGCGAACGGCGTGACCACGCTGTATGGCCACCTTTCCGCCTTCGCTCCGGGCATGCGTGCCGGCACCCGGATTGCCCAGGGCGACATCATCGGCTATGTGGGCATGACGGGCCTCGCCACAGGCCCGCACGTGCACTACGAATTCCTGGTCCACGGCATCCACGTCGACCCGCTGCGCCGCGCACCTCAGCCCGGGCCAGCGTTCACGGCAAGTGCCCGCTCGAGATTCGACGAGGTTGCGCGTGAGCGGATTTCGACGGTCGAATTGCTGCGCGAGGTGGATCTCGCCGCTCTGGAGTAGAACTGCACCGGCAGCAGACCAATGCAAACGGGGCCCGCGGGCCCCGTTTCTACTTCGTCGCCGCCAATCGGCCGGTCAGGCCGAGAACGACGAACCGCAACCGCAGGTGGAAGTCGCGTTCGGATTCTTGATCACGAACTGCGCACCTTCGACGTTCTCCTGGTAGTCGATCTCGGCACCAACGAGGTACTGGTAGCTCATCGGATCGATCAGCAGCGTGACGCCATTCTTGTGCATGGCGGTGTCGTCTTCCTGGCGGTCTTCCTCGAAGCTGAATCCGTACTGGAAGCCCGAACACCCGCCACCGGACACGAATACCCTCAACTTGAGATCGGGATTCCCTTCCTCGTCGATCAACTGGCGGACCTTGTCGGCCGCGTTGTCGGTGAAGACGAGCGGTACTGGCATTTCAGTGACGGCGTTCACGGGTTACCCCCAAAGACTCTCTGACACCTCATTATCCGGCCGCGTTCGACCGAGGGTCAATCACCGGTCGATGCGGATGGCGCAGGAGTAGATAGCGTCGGCTGCGCCGATTTCAAGGCCACGACCTTGGGCTGAACGTCACCTTCCTGGTGCACGAGGCGGCCCTGGACCACGGCCCCGAGCTGGATCTCGAGGGTACGGTACAGGACATCCCCGGTGACCTTGGCCTTCGATTGCAGTTCCACGTACTCGGTGCCCTGGACCGGCCCGACCACGGTGCCGTTGATCACGGCGTGCGAAACACGAATTTCGCCATCGATCTGGGCTTGCTCCGAGAGCACCAGCGTGCTCGACTCGTCGCCCGTGGCAATGACGTTGCCGCGCACGCGACCGTCGACCCGCAGGCCGCCGGAGAACGTGATGTTGCCTTCGACCACCGTACCGGCACCGACCAGGCTGTCAATGCGTGTCTGCGGCTTGGATACCTTGTTTCCGAACATGATGCTGGATCCTCCCGTGGCTTCAGAGGTTGAAGGTCTCCGACGACTTGGGTGTCGTGGACCCATGTTCGATCACGCGCGCATGCACGCGTTTCACGATTGCGCCGCCGGTCACCGTGAAGCTGCCTTCGACGCGCTGGAAGAACTTGAAGTTGAGGCGGACGCCGCCGCTCTCTGCACTATCGGCTGGCACGGTCATCACTGAAGGGCGGCCATCTTGCTCCAGGTCCACGACGAGCTGCAAGCGCCCCTGAAACTCCCGCCGCTGTCGCGACTGAACGACAAGCAGCCGATAGCGGTACTCCCCGGGCAAGGCATCGGGCTCGACGCGAAAGCGGTTGATCGTGATCGTCCCGGGCTCGCCGTTGGCCATGAGCGACTGGAAGAAGGCGAGGTCCTCCTTGAGAGTCGAGTTCTCGGCCGTGGTCGCCTCCATCTGCTGCGCGACGCTCTCATGCGTGGCGACCTCGATCTGCAGTTGCCGTTCCGCCGCGGCCAGAGTCCGTCGCAGCGCCTCGTTCTCCGCCTTGAGGCCCTCCACCTGACGCGACAGCCGGTCCTGCTCCTTGTCCGATTCCATCCGGTGGAATCCCGCGAGCCGACGGCCGAAGTCGAAAGTACCCCACGCGATGATCATCACCAGACCGAGCAGCACGCCGGTCAGCAGTACGCGCCAGTACCACGGGACGTGGGTACGAATGGCGACCCGTGGAGCGGCGATCCCGAAGCGCCGCTTGATGTTCTTCAGAACAGCCACGTCGTTTCCGTCTCGCCGAGGAGGGGGAACGTCACCCGATCACGACAGGTCTGGCGCCAACAAAAAAGCCGCCCAGGGGCGGCTTTTCGTTGAACCAGGTCGCATCCGACGAACATCAGCGCTTCGAGAATTGCTTCCGGCGACGCGCCTTGTGCAGGCCGACCTTCTTGCGTTCGACTTCGCGGGCGTCGCGAGTGACCAGTCCAGCCTTCTTGAGAGCGGGCTTGAGCGCCGCGTCGTATTCGATCAGCGCGCGCGCAATGCCATGACGAACAGCACCCGCCTGACCGGATTCACCGCCGCCCGTGACGTTCACGGTGATGTCGAAAGTGCCCAGATGGCTGGTCACTTCCAGCGCCTGGCGCACGACCATGCGGCCGGTTTCGCGCGAGAAGAACACGTCCAGTGGCTTGCCGTTCACCTGGATGTCGCCCTTGCCGGGCTTGATGAACACCCGGGCTACCGCGCTCTTGCGGCGACCCGTACCGTAGTTGTACTGAACAGCCATCGGTCGAAAGTCCTCTTATCAGATGGCCAGCGCTTTGGGCTGCTGCGCCGAGTGGGGGTGCTGGGCGCCGGCATACACCTTGAGCTTCTTCAGCATGGCATACCCGAGCGGTCCCTTGGGCAACATGCCCTTCACCGCAGTCTCCAGCACCCGGCCGGGGAACCGCGCGTGCAGCTTCTCGTAAGTGGTGCTGTAGATACCACCCGGATAGCCGCTATGGCGATGGTAGGTCTTCTGGGTCGCCTTGTTGCCGGTCACCTTGATGCGATCGACGTTGACGACGACGATGAAGTCGCCCGTGTCCACGTGCGGCGTGAAAATCGGCTTGTGCTTGCCGCGCAGGCGACGAGCCACTTCCACCGCCACGCGGCCGAGCACCTTGTCGGTGGCGTCGATCACGTACCAGTCGTGCTGGACTTCCTGGGGCTTGGCGGAAAAGGTCTTCATCACGGAAGCGTTGGAGCGATGCCTGAAACGGAAAGCGGCGGAGTATAGGCGACCCGCAGAATGCGTGTCAAACCGGCCAAATGGTGCCTACAACCCCGGGGGTGCTACCCCTCTGGGCCTTTTCCACCCTGCATGACCCTGTGATAATTCAAGCCTCTAGCCCCCAACGGCTGGCCGCGTTCTAGGGACCGCGCCGCCTTCTTCATGCGCAAGCTCTGGCTCATTTTCGCCCAGGCCGCCACGGTTTCCCTGGCGGTGCTGTTTGTCGTCTCGACCTTGCGGCCGGACCTGCTGAGCTTCGGCGGGCGCAATGGCGGCATCGTCACAGTCCGGGAGACCCAGCGCCCCGCGGCCGACGCCGACATCGGCTCGTACAGCACGGCCGCCAAGAAATCCATGGGTGCGGTGGTGAACATATTCACGAGCAAGGACGTCAAGACCCCGCGCCACCCGTTCATGGACGACCCCGTGTTCCGGCGCTTCTTCGGCGACCAGTTCGACGGGGAACCACAGCGCTCGGCGAGCCTGGGCTCGGGGGTGATCGTGGGAGCCGAGGGCTTCATCCTCACCAACCACCACGTCATCGATGCCGCCGACGGAATCGAGGTCGCGCTGGCCGACGGGCGCAAGCTCCCGGCGCGCGTCGTCGGTACCGATCCCGACACTGACCTCGCCGTGCTCAAGGTCGAAGGCAAGGACCTGCCCGCCATCACCTTCGGGCAATCGGACAACCTGCAGGTGGGCGACGTCGTGCTCGCCATCGGCAATCCTTTCGGCGTCGGGCAGACCGTGACCATGGGTATCGTGAGCGCGCTTGGCCGCAGCCATCTTGGCATCAATACCTTCGAGAACTTCATCCAGACCGATGCGGCGATCAATCCTGGAAACTCCGGCGGTGCGCTGGTAGATGCGTCAGGCAGCCTGGTGGGCGTGAACAGCGCCATCTACTCCCGCAGCGGCGGCAGCATGGGAATCGGCTTCGCGATCCCGGTCAGCATCGCGCGCCAGGTGTTCGACCAGATCATCACGACCGGTTCGGTGACCCGCGGCTGGATCGGCGTCGAAGTGCAGGACCTGACTTCGGAACTGGCGGAGTCCTTCAAGCTGCCCAGCACCGAAGGCACCCTCATTGCCGGGGTCCTCAAGAACGGTCCGGCAGACCGAGGCGGCATCAAACCCGGCGACATCCTGGTCGGCGTCGAAGGCAAGCCGGTGACGGATTCGTCGTCGATGCTGAATCTCGTGGCTGCCCTGCAACCAGGCAAGCAGGCGACCTTGCGCCTGATACGCGGCGGCAATGAAGTGAAGCTCAAGATCACGGTGGGCAAGCGCCCGCGGCCGCAGCGTCGCGAAGAATAGGGGGTCGGCAACGCGACTGGCCCCGCGGCCAGCGAAGCTGGGGCGCACGGGCCCCCTGTCGCGTTGGAGTCGGTGGGTGGCCGGTCAGGCGCCCGTGCCCGATTCCTCCGCGGGCTTCTTCTGCGCGACGAACGACGCCACGATGATGCCGGCCTCGTACAGAAACCAGATGGGGATCGCAAGCATCACCTGCGACAGCACGTCGGGCGGAGTCACGACCGCCGCGAGCACGAAGGCCCCCACGATCACGTAGGGCCGGATCTCGCGCAGCTTGGCCACGGTCACCATGTTGAGCTTCACCAGCAATACCACCGCAATCGGGACCTCGAAGGTCACTCCGAACGCGGCGAACATGCCGAGCACGAAGTTGAAGTAGTTCTCGATGTCCGGGGCGACCGTGATGCTCTGCGGGGCGATCGAATACACGAACTTGAACACCACGCCGAACACGAAGAAATAGCAGAACCCGACGCCAAGGAAGAACAGCACCGTGCTCGCGAACACCATCGGCAGGACGAAGCGCTTCTCGTGGGTGTAGAGGCCCGGCGCCACGAACGCCCATGCCTGGTACAGCACGTAGGGCAACGCCACGGCGAACGCGACCATCAACGCCACCTTCACCGGGATGAGGAACGGAGTCACGACGCCGGTCGCGAGCATCTTCGTGCCCTCCGGCAACGCCAGCATCAGCGGGTGCGCGAGCAGATCGAACAGGTTCGATGCCCAGGGGAACACGCAGACGAACACAATGAGGACGGCAATCAACGCGCGCACGAGGCGATCGCGCAGTTCGATGAGATGCGAGAGGAACGAATCCGGTTCGTTCACGATTGCGTGTGCCGGGCAGTGCCGCGGCGCGTTACTCCTGACGTCACGCGCGCTGCTTCAGGATTGGACGGCGGTGTGCGCCGGCGAAGCCGGCGCGGCTACCGGGTCACGGCCGCTCGAGGCCGCGGAACCCAATCCGAGCTCGAGCTGTGGCGACGGATCGGCGTCGTCGGGATTCGCTGGCGCCGGTTCGCCCGCCGCCGTCGCGGCAGCACCACCCGCCAGACCGAAGTGCATCATCGGGTTCGACAGACGGTTGAATTCCTCCTCCGTCTTGCGGACTTCGGTCTGGATATCCTCGGCGTGGGACTTGACCGACTGCTCGAAGCTCTGTGCGGCGTCGGTCATGGTCTTCTTCAAGTCCTTCAACTCCGACGCATCGATCTCGCGATTGATGTCCGCCTTCACGTCGGCGACATAGCGCTGCATGCGCCCGAACAAGGCCCCGGCGGTACGCGCCACCTTGGGCAGACGCTCCGGTCCGATGACGACGAGTGCGACCACGCCGATCACCATCAGTTCGGAGAAGCCGATGTCGAACATGGTACGCGCTCCGGCGGTACTCGGGCGCTACGCCTTGCTCTTGTCCTTCACTTCGCCGTCGATGGTCTGGCCGGTGCCGGCACCCTCGAGCTTGGCGGCGTTCGGCGCCTTGTCCTCTTCGGTCTTCATGCCTTCCTTGAAGCCCTTCACGGCTCCGCCGAGGTCCTGCCCGATGTTGCGCAGCTTCTTGGTGCCGAAGATGAGCAACACCACCACGAGGACGATCAGCCAGTGCCAGATGCTAAAGCTACCCATGTTTGCTTCTCCTTGAGCGTTGCGGTTTGCGCGCTACGTCGAGCGCGCGATCATGCCCGGCAGCGGGTTGGGGCCGCCGAGAACGTGAAGATGCAGGTGATAGACATCCTGCCGGCCGATTCGTCCTGCGTTGCAGATGACGCGAAACCCGTCTGGGGAACCCTGGTCGGCCGCGAGGCGCTGCACCAGCACCATCAGCCGCCCCATCACGCCGGCGTGCCGAGCCTCGAGCGTGGCCATGGAATCGATGTGTTCCTTCGGGACCGCAAGCAAGTGCACGGGCGTCAGCGGATTGATGTCGTGGAACGCGAGAATCTCTTCGTCCTCGTACACCTTGCGGCTCGGAATCTCGCCTCGCACGATCTTGCAGAAGATGCAGTTGTCGGTACTCATGGATGGAGGGGGTTGGATCAGACCTGCCGTGCCGCCTTCTCGTCGAGGCCGGAAATGCCCTCGCGGCGCCGCAATTCGGCCAGCACGTCGTCGGGCCCGAGACCCGCGTGGGCGAGCATGACGAGGCAGTGGAACCACAGGTCGGCTGTCTCGCGAACGAGGGCCAGTTTATCACCACCCTTCGCAGCGAGGACCGTCTCGGTCGCCTCCTCGCCGACCTTCTTCAGGATCGCATCCAGACCCTTCGCGTACAGGGAGGCCACGTAGGAGCTCCCGGGTTCAGCGCCCTTGCGCGCTTCCAGAGTCTCGGCGATGCGCGCGAGCACGTTCGGATCGATCACGGCATCTCTCCCTTGATTGGTCGCTAGCGCCCGTAGATCTGATCGGGGTCCTTCAGCACGGGTTCGACCTCGACCCAGTGCCCCCCTTCCAGCCGACGGAAAAAGCAGCTCGGCCGACCCGTGTGGCAAGCGATGCCCCCCGTTTGTTCCACTTCGAGCAACACGACGTCGCCGTCACAATCGAGCCCGATGCCCTGGACGCGCTGGATGTGCCCGGACTCCTCTCCCTTGTGCCACAGGCGATTCCGGGAGCGCGACCAATAATGGGCCTCACCCGTGTCCACCGTGCGTTGCAGCGACTCACGGTTCATGTGGGCAACCATCAGGACTCGGCCGGTGGCAGCATCCTGGGCGATCGCGGGCACCAGGCCGCGATCGTCCCACAGCACTTCGTCGAGCCAATCAGCCATCGGTCTGCCGGGTTTCGATGCCCTGGGCGCTCATGTACGCCTTGGCCTCGCCCACGGTGAACTCGCCGTAGTGGAAGATGCTGGCTGCGAGCACGGCATCGGCACGTCCCACTTTCACCCCGTCCACCAGATGCTGCAGGCTGCCCACCCCGCCGCTCGCGATCACCGGAATGTCGAGGGCTTCGGAAAACGCGCGCGTGAGTTCGACATCGAAGCCCTGCTTCGTGCCGTCGCGGTCCATGCTCGTGAGGAGAATCTCGCCGGCGCCAGCGGCCTGCATGCGCTTGCCCCATGCGACGGCGTCGAGGCCGGTCGCGTTGCGACCGCCGTGGGTGAAGACTTCCCATCGCAGCGGATCCGACCCCGGCACGCGTCGCGCGTCGATCGCGACAACGATGCATTGCGAACCGAAGCGGCGTGCCGATTCCTCGACCAGTGCCGGGTTCTGCACTGCCGCCGTGTTGATGCTGACCTTGTCCGCACCGGCGTTGAGCAGCCGGCGAATGTCGGCCACCGATCGCACACCACCGCCCACGGTGAGCGGGATGAACACCTGCTCGGCCACGGCCTCCACCACCGACACGATGGTGTCGCGCCCGTCGGAACTCGCGGTGATGTCGAGAAAGGTCAGTTCGTCCGCGCCCTGGTCGTCGTAACGCTTCGCGATCTCGACCGGATCCCCGGCGTCGCGCAGACCGACGAAATTGACGCCCTTCACCACGCGACCGGCGTTGACGTCGAGACAGGGAATGATGCGTTTGGCGAGGCCCATGGCAGATCCAGCGCGCGGCAGCCGCTCAGCCCTCGCCGGGCCGCCCCAAGAGGGCTGGCCCCCCGGGGGGCAGGGCCGCAGGCCCATCGGCGGGAAACGTCACCTCAAGCCTTCTCGGCGAGTTCGTCGGCGAGCTTCTGCGCCTGGGCGAAGTCGAGCTTGCCCTCGTAGATAGCCCGCCCGGTGATCGCGGCCGGAATGCCCTCGGCCTCCACCGCACAGAGCTTGCGCACATCGTCCAGGTTGGAAATCCCGCCGCTCGCGATCACCGGCACCGTCAGTGCGCGCGCGAGCTCGAGTGTGGCCTCGACGTTGACGCCGGTCATCATGCCGTCGCGACCGATGTCGGTATGGATGATCGCTTCGACGCCATAGTCCTGGAACTTGAGCGCCAGGTCGAGCACGTCGTGCCCCGTCATCTTGGACCAGCCGTCCACCGCCACCTTGCCCTCGCGTGCGTCGAGCCCGACCATGATGTGCCCGGGGAAGGCGTAACAGGCGTCGTGCAGAAAGCCCGGCGTCTTCACCGCCGCGGTGCCGATGATGACGAAGCTGATGCCGTCGTCGAGATAACGCTCGATCGTGTCGAGATCACGGATGCCACCGCCCAACTGCACCGGCACATCCTCGCCGACTGCCTTCACGATGGCCTTGATGGCCTCTTCGTTCTTCGGTTTGCCGGCGATCGCGCCGTTCAAGTCGACCAGATGCAGGCGGCGTGCGCCCTGATCGCGCCAGTGCTTGGCCATGGCGCCGGGGTCTTCGGAGAAGACGGTGGCCTGGTCCATGGCACCTTGCTTCAGGCGCACACAGTGGCCGTCCTTCAGATCGATCGCGGGAATGATGAGCATGATGTTGCTGCGACCGCTGTCGGAAGCAGCGGCCGGGCGCGGACAATCGGCAGTTGGAGGCTCTAGGGCGTTCCCGTGAGGGCTGCTTGGGGCGTTTGCACGGCTGCGGGGGTCCGGCCGTCCCAGGCAACGAAATTCGACAGCAGTCTCAGCCCGGCGTGATGGCTCTTTTCCGGGTGAAACTGTACGGCAAACAGTCTAGACCCGGCGACCGCACTGGTAAACGGGGCCGGATAGTGGGTTTCGCCCGCGATCAGGCCCGGGTCGGCCGGTTCGACGAAATAGCTGTGCACGAAATAGAAGCGCGCGCTCTGGGGGATACCCGCCCATAACGGATGGACGCGGGTTTGGCGTACCTCGTTCCACCCCATGTGGGGGACTTTCAGTTTCGACCCGTCGGAGCCGACCATACGCTCCGCCGGAAAGCGACGGACGCGGCCGGGCAGCAGCCCGAGGCCCGGTGTGTCGCCCTCCTCGCTGCGTTCGAACAGCATCTGCAGGCCGATGCAGATTCCGAGGAACGGCTTGGTCCGTGCCGCCTCGATCACCGCCGGCCGCAGGCCGCGAGCATCGAGTTCGCGCATGCAGTCCGGCATCGCGCCCTGGCCCGGGAACACCACCCGCTCGGCGGAGGCGACCCGGTCCGGGTCACCGGTGACGACGACCTGCCGGCCCGGCGCCACGTGCTCGACCGCCTTGGCAACCGAGCGCAGGTTGCCCATCCCGTAATCCACGACTGCGATGTGCATGGGAAAGCTCGAGCTACAGGACACCCTTGGTGGACGGCATCACACCCGCGGCGCGCGGATCGAACTCCACGGCCATCCGCAGCGCGCGCCCGAAGGCCTTGAACATCGTCTCGGCCTGGTGGTGGGCGTTCTCACCCTTGAGGTTGTCGATGTGCAAGGTGACGCCGGCGTGATTCACGAAACCCTGGAAGAACTCATGGATGAGCTGTGTCTCGAGCTCACCGATGGTGGCCCGCGTGAACTCGGCATTGAGGACGAGCCCGGGGCGGCCGGACAGGTCGATGACCACCCGTGACAGCGCTTCGTCGAGCGGCACATAGGCATGTCCATAGCGGCGCACGCCCAACTTGCCGCCGATCGCCTTGGCGAAGGCCTGCCCCAGGGTGATGCCGACATCCTCCACAGTGTGGTGGCCATCGATGTGCAGATCGCCCTCGGCCTGGATCTCCAGATCGAACAGACCGTGACGCGCGATCTGGTCGAGCATGTGATCGAAGAAACCCACGCCGGTGGCGAGCTTCGAGGCACCGGTGCCGTCGAGATCGACGCGCACGCGGATCTTCGTCTCGAGCGTATTGCGCGTCACTTCGGCGACGCGGGCAGTCATGGCAGGGGGCTTCGGTTCGTTCGGCATAGGTTCAGCGCACGGCGCGGAGGGCGTCAAGGAACACGCGGTTTTCCTCCGGCGAGCTCACCGTCACCCGGAGGCAGTCGGCGAGCAGCGGATGGGCGCCGGACAGATTCTTGATGAGCACACCCCGTGCCTTCAAGCCCTGGAACACCGCCGGCGCGTTCGCGCTACGGAACAGCAGGAAATTCGCCGCACTCGGGAACACCGTGACGCCCTGGATGGACGCGAGTGCCGCCGCCAGTTCGCCCCGTGCCTGAACCAGTGACCTGGCCTGGGCGTCGAGGACGTCCGGGTGGGCGAGCACCGCTTCGCAGACCAGTTGCGACAGCACGTTCACGTTGTAGGGCAACCGCAGCTTGTCGAATTCGTTCAGCCATGCCGGCGGGCCGGCGAGGAAACCGAGGCGCAGTCCCGCGAGACCCAGCTTGGAAAGTGTGCGCATGACCAGCACGTTCGGGCGGCGTCCGAGCTCCGGCAGGAAGCTCGCGCCCGCAAACGCATGATAGGCCTCGTCCAGGACGACCACACCCGGCGCCGCATCCAGCACGCGCTCGAGCGCCGAGCGGTCGAACAGGTTGCCCGTGGGGTTGTTCGGGTATGCAAGCCATAGCAGCGCGGGTCGATGCCGCTCGATGGCCGCCACCAGTGCGTCGCCATCGAGTGTGAAATCCGGCCGTAGCGGCACACCCTCGTACTCGAGGCCGGCCGCGACCGCGAGCATGCGGTACATCACGAACGTCGGCTCGACGCTCATCACGACCGCCCCGGGCTTGGCCACGGCCAGCGTGAGCACCTGGATGATCTCGTCGGAGCCGTTGCCGAGCATGAGCGCCATGCCCTCGGGCACGCCCATGACACGCTGCAGGCGCCGCTTGAGCTCTGCGCCGCCCGGATCGGGATAGCGGTTGAGCGCCGCTTCCGCCGCGAGCTTCGCCACTTCCGCCCGCAGGCTCTCCGGCAAGCGGTACGGGTTCTCCATGGCGTCGAGCTTGACCATGCCGCGAGCGTCGGCCACCTGATAGGCGGCCATGGCGAGCACTTCGGGACGGATGAGCGCCTCCGGACTCACGGCCGGTTGCGTTTCCCGTTTGGTCGCGGGTTTCATCAGGCGTGCATACGGTAGCGGGCGGATGCAGCATGGGCCGGCAGGCCCTCACCGTCGGCGAGTTCGCCGGCCACGATGCCCAGCGTTGCGGCACCCGCGCGCGACACCTGGATCAAACTGGTGCGCTTCTGGAAGTCGTACACGCCGAGCGGCGAAGAGAAGCGCGCGGTGCGCGCCGTCGGCAGCACGTGGTTCGGACCGGCGCAGTAGTCGCCGAGCGCCTCGGAGGCATACCGGCCCATGAAGATAGCTCCGGCGTGGCGCAGCTTGCCGACCCACGCGTCCGGATCGGCCACCGACAACTCGAGGTGCTCCGGTGCAATGCGGTTGGCGATCGCACAGGCTTCGTCGAGATCGCGCACTTTGATCAGCGCACCACGATCGGCCAGGGATTTCCCGATGACGTCCTTGCGCGGCATCGACGGAAGCTGGCGCGTCATGCTCGCAGCCACCGCATCGGCGAAAGCCGCTTCCGGCGTCAGCAGGATTGCCTGCGCCATTTCGTCGTGTTCGGCTTGGGAAAAAAGGTCCATGGCGATCCAGTCCGCACTGGTCAGGCCGTCGCAGATCACCAGGATCTCCGAGGGGCCCGCAACCATGTCGATCCCGACCACGCCGAAGACCCGGCGCTTCGCAGCGGCCACGTACGCATTGCCCGGACCGACGATCTTGTCCACGGCCGGCACCGTGGCCGTGCCGTAAGCGAGCGCACCCACCGCCTGCGCACCACCGATCGCGAACACGCGGTCGACGCCGGCCACGGCTGCCGCAGCCAGCACCAATGTGTTGCGCGCGCCGCCAGGGGTGGGCACCACCATGATGACTTCGGGCACACCTGCCACTTTCGCCGGCAGCGTGTTCATCAGTACGGTCGAGGGATAGGCCGCCTTGCCGCCCGGCACGTAGACCCCGACCCGGTCGAGCGGCGTCACCTGCTGGCCCAGCACGGTACCGTCGGATTCGGTATACCGCCACGACGCCAGCGGCTGGCGCTCGTGATAGGCCCGGATGCGCGCTGCAGCCTGTTCGAGCGCGCGACGCTGCGGCGTGGTGAGTCGGTCGAGGGCCGCTCGCAGGTCCTGCTGCGGAATCTCGAGGGCCGCCATGGACGGTGCGTCGACGCGATCGAAGCGGCACGTGTACTCGAGCACGGCCGCATCACCGCGGCGCCGAACATCGTCGAGAATACCGGCCACGGCGGCGTCGATCGATGCATCCTGGGTGTTCTCGAATGCCAACAGAGCCTCGAGGCGCACATCGAAATCGGCACTCGACGAATCGAGCCGCGCAACGTTCATGCCGCGGCCCGCTCGGATTTGAGCGCCCCCGCGAACGCGTCGATCACGGGTTGCAGCATTGCGCGCTTCAGCTTGAGTGCCGCCTGGTTCACCACCAGCCGCGCCGAGATCGGCATGATCTCCTCGACTGCCACCAGGTTGTTGGCGCGCAGCGTATTGCCGCTCGAGACGAGATCGACGATCGCGTCGGCGAGACCGACCAGTGGCGCCAACTCCATGGACCCGTAGAGCTTGATCAGGTCCACATGCACCCCCTTGGACGCGAAATGGGTCCGCGCCACCTGCAGATACTTGGTCGCCACCTTGAGCCGCGCGCCTTGCTTCACGGCCAGTGCGTAGTCGAAGCCGGCGCACACCGCGACCATCATCCGGCATTTCGCGATATCGAGATCGAGGGGCTGGTAGAGCCCTGCACCGCCGTGCTCGAGCAGGACATCCTTCCCGGCGATGCCCAGATCGGCGCCCCCGTACTGGACGTAGGTCGGGACATCGGAGGCACGGACCACGATGATGCGCACGTCGGCCCGACTGGTGCCGATGATGAGCTTGCGCGAGGTTTCCGGGTCCTCGGCCGCCACGATGCCCGCGGCGGTCAGCAGCGGCGTGGTTTCCTCGAAGATGCGCCCCTTCGAGAGGGCGATGGTGATGCCGTTCACGGCAGGCAAAGCGGAAAGCGGGCGAAGATTGTACCCGACTAACCGGGACTTACGGTGCGTTCCCCACGCGCTGCACCCGGGCGCCGAGTTGCGACAGCTTCTCCTCGATGCGCTCGTAGCCGCGGTCGAGGTGATAGATCCGATCGACCGTGGTGGTTCCTCGGGCGACCAGCCCGGCCAGCACCAGGCTCGCCGACGCGCGCAGATCGGTCGCCATCACCGTGGCGCCCTCCAGGTTGGCCACACCCCGGATCACGGCCGTGTTGCCTTCGACTTCGATGTCGGCACCGAGCCGCCGCAGTTCCTGCACGTGCATGAAACGGTTCTCGAAGATCGTTTCGGTGACCAGGGCGGTACCACGCGCGACGCAATCGAGCGTCATGAATTGGGCCTGCATGTCGGTCGGGAACGCCGGATACGGCGCGGTACGCAGGCTCACGGATTTCGGCGGCCCGTCCATCGCAACACGGATCCAGTCCGCACCCGAGTCGATCCGGGCACCGGCATCGCCCAGCTTGGCGATGACGGCATCGAGGATGTCCGGCCGGGTGTTCTTCAGCGTGACATCGCCGCCCGTGGTTGCAACGGCCGCGAGGAACGTCCCGGTCTCGATGCGATCCGGCATCACGGTCCAGGTGGCGCCGTGCAGCGTCTCGACACCCTCGACCGTGATCACGTCGGTACCGGCACCGGTGATCCGTGCTCCCATCGCAACGAGGCACTGCGCGAGGTCGATGATCTCGGGTTCGCGCGCGGCGTTCTCGATGACCGTCGTACCCTCGGCGAGACAGGCGGCCATCATCAGGTTCTCGGTGCCGGTGACGGTGACCATGTCCATCACCAGCCGTGCCCCCTTGAGGCGCTTCGCGCTCGCATGGACGTACCCGTGCTCGATCGTGATGTCGGCACCGAGGGCCTGCAATCCCTTGATGTGCTGATCCACCGGGCGCATGCCGATGGCGCAGCCGCCGGGCAGCGACACTCGCGCCTCGCCGAAGCGCGCCACCAGCGGCCCCAGCACGAGGATCGATGCGCGCATGGTCTTCACGAGCTCGTAGGGCGCGATGAAGTTGTTCATGCGCGCACCGGACAGGCTGACGCCAAGCTTCTCGTCCAGCGACAGCTCCATGCCCATCTGCGCCAGCAGGTTGAGTGCGGTCGTCACGTCGCGCAGATGCGGGACGTTCTGCACCCGCAAAGTCCCCGGCGTGAGAATCGCGGCACACAGGATCGGCAGCGCTGCGTTCTTCGCGCCGGAGATGCGAATCTCGCCGGCCAGCGGCGCTCCGCCTTCGATGCGCAGCTTGTCCATGGGATCGGGCGGCCCGGGTCAGCCCGCGCCGGGCCGGCACAGGACGGCTGGCCCCCTCGAGGGGAAAGGCCGGAGGCCTGTCGGGGGGGGCATGTCAGTGTCGCCGGGCCGCCCCAAGACAGTGACGCGCCCCCTCGGGGGGAAAGGCCGCAGGCCTGTCGGGGGGGTCATGTCAGTGTCGCCGGGCCGCCCCAAGACAGTGACGCGCCCCCCTCGGGGGACAGCGATCGCAGGGAGCGCAAAGGCAGTTTCAGCCTGGGTCAGCGGGCAGCCCATTCTTCCGGCGTGTAGGTCTTCATGGACAGCGCGTGGATCTCCTCGCGCATGCGGTCGCCAAGTGCTCGATAGACCACCTGGTGCTGCTGGATGCGCGTCTTGCCGCGAAAATCCGGGCTCACGATCACCGCTTCGAAATGCGCACCGTCGCCGTCCACGGCGACGTGTTCGCAATGCAGATTTTCCAGGATGTAACTGCGGACTTTCTCGGGCGTGACCATCTCAAATTCTCGAGCAAACCGTGTTGGTAGGCAGTCCTCGCCGGGGCGCCCCATGAGGGGCACCCAGGGAAAGTGGCCGGTGGGTTATCGCGGGATCGTCCGCTTCAGTGGCGCAGTTTCCAGCCGCGCTTGATCATCTGCAGAGCGATGAATGATAAGGCCGCGAAGCAGATCGCCACAACGACGAGGCTCGTCGTGGGTGGCACGTCGGACGCGTTGAAGAAACCGAAACGAAACCCGTCGATCATGTAGAAGAACGGGTTCAAGTGCGAGACCGCCTGCCAGAAAGGCGGTAGCGAGTGGATCGAATAGAACACCCCGGCAAGAAAGGTCAGGGGGACGATGATGAAATTCTGGAAAGTCGCGAGCTGGTCGAACTTGTCGGCCCAGATGCCGGCGATCAAGCCCAGGGCACCCAGGATCCCCCCGCCCAGCAGGGCGAACACCAGTGCCCAGAACGGATGAGGCACGGGCACGGCGACGGTCACGAGCGTGACCGAGAAGACGCCGAGGCCGACCATCAGGCCGCGCACGACCGCCGCAACGATGTACGCCCAATAGAACTCCGCGTGCGACAGCGGCGGCAGCAGGACGAAGATGATGTTGCCCGTCACCTTCGACTGGATCATCGACGACGAGCTGTTGGCGAACGCGTTCTGCAGCAGCGACATCATGGCCAGGCCCGGAATGAGAAACGCCGTATAGGAAACGCCCGGATACACCTCGACCCGGCCTTCCAGTACGTGCGAGAACACCAGCAGATACAGCAACGCGGTGATGATCGGAGCCGCCACAGTCTGGAAGCTCACTTTCCAGAACCGCAGCATCTCCTTGTACAGCAGCGTGCGAAAACCGGTCATCGCCGCCCCATGATCTGCACGAAGGCCTCCTCCAGGTCGGGCTGCAGCAGTTCCAGTTCCTGCACCGCGATGCCGCCCTGCCGCAGCGCGATCATCAGATCGGGAATGTCGGCGTGCTTCTGGATCGCGAGCACGCGATAGCCCTCGGGGCCGGGCACGGACTGCTCCGCGAGCCCGGGCGGCAAGCGGTCGGGATCGAGCCTCAGCTTGAGATGGATGCCCGAGACGCCGGCGAGCAGGTTGCGTGTCGTGTCGAGTGCGACGACGCGGCCGTTCTTCAACATCGCCACCCGGCTGCAGAGAGTTTCAGCCTCCTCCAGGTAGTGGGTCGTGAGCACGATCGTGTGCCCGGCTGCGTTCAACTGCCGCACGAACCCCCACAGACCCTGACGCAACTCCACGTCGACCCCTGCCGTCGGCTCGTCGAGAATGATGACCGGAGGCTTGTGCACCAGTGCCTGTGCGACGAGGACGCGCCGCTTCATGCCGCCCGAGAGCGCGCGCATGTTGGCGTCGGCCTTCGCGGCGAGGTCGAGACGCTCGATCACTTCGTCGATCCACGTCTCGTTGTGGCGCAGCCCGAAGTAGCCGGACTGAATGCGCAAGGTCTCGCGCACGGTAAAAAAGGGGTCGAAGACCAGTTCCTGAGGCACCACACCCAGCGCCCGGCGCGCTTCGCGATAGTTCTCGCGAACGTCGAATCCCATCACCCGGACCGTGCCGCGATCAGCCCGCGCGAGCCCGGCGAGCACGCTGATCAGCGTCGTCTTGCCGGCGCCGTTGGGTCCGAGCAGCGCGAAGAACTCGCCCGGCGCGACCGTGAGGTCGACCCCGTCCAGCGCCTGGACGTCGCCGTAGCGCTTGTACACCTGCCGGACCTCGATGGCGGCGGCCATCACTTGCCGGTGAGGGGCAGCAGTTCGGTGACGCCGTACAGATCGACGAGACTCTTCAGACTGTTGTCCAGATTGAGGTAGACGATCCGTCCGCCGGCACGCTGTGCCGCTCGCAACCACTCCAGCAAGAGCGCGACTGCCGCAGAGTCTGCCGCGGTCACTCCGGCCAGATCGATCCGGGTCTCATCGCGCTCCAGCAGGGCGAGCCCCTGGGCAAGCAGCTCCGGCACCTCCTCGATGGTGACCGCGCCTTCCAGGACCAGGCGATCGCCGTCGCGGCGAATCATTTCTTTGGCGGCGCGAGTGCTCTTGCGTTGCGCTCCTTGAGGTTCTTGATGAGCCCTTCGATGCCGGCAGTCTGGATCTGTGCGGAGAAATCGTTTCGGTAGGTAGTCACGAGGCTTGCCCCGTCGACGGTGACGTTGTAGACCTTCCAGCCGTCCGGGTTGAGGCGCATGGCGTAGTCCACACCGACGGGCGGTGCGCCACCGGGCAGCAGGATCCTGGTCTTCACGGTCACGTCATTGTCGTTGGCGGCGAGTTGCAGAGGGGTCACCTCGACCTTGACCAGCCGATAGGCCGAGTATGCCGCCGCGTACGATCGCACCAGCAGGGTGCGAAACTCGTCGACCAGGACCTTCTGCTGCTCGGGCGTGGCGTCGTTCCAGTACTTGCCCACCGCCAGGCGGGTGACGCGGGTCATGTCGAAGTGCGGAACGATCTTGGTTTCGATCAAGTCGACCAGCTTGTTGGGTGCCCCGTTGCGCAGGTCCTTGTCGTCGGCGACCAGGCGGAGCACGTCTTCGCTCGTGGTCTTCACCACCGTGTCGGGCGGCGGGAAATCGGCCGCCATGGCGGCGGCAGCCAGCAGGACGGCGGCCAGCGGAAACCATCGTGACATCGCTTGTTTCGTCTTCATCGCGTTTCTCGCTCTCCGGTGGATCTCTCGTTCAGCTACTTCTCGGCGGCCTGCGGACCTTCGGCCGCCTTGCCGTACAGGAAGCGGCTGATCATGCGCTCCAGCACCATTGCCGATTGGGTCAGCTTCATTCGATCGCCATCCTTCAGCATGACGTCGTCACCGCCACCGTCGAGCCCGACGTACTGCTCGCCGAGCAAGCCCGAGGTCAGGATCGAAGCGGTGGTGTCGGTCGGAAACTGGTAGGCCTTGTCGATGCGCAGCGTGACCCGTGCCAGAAACTTCTTGTTGTCGAATCCGATGGATTCGACGCGTCCCACGACGACTCCGGCGCTCTTGACGGGTGCGCGCGGCTTGAGCCCGCCGATGTTGTCGAACTCCGCAGTCACGTGGTAGCCCTGCGAAGCACTGACTGTGGTGGCGTTGCCCACCTTGAGTGCGAGCACCAGCAATGCAACCAGCCCGCCCATGACGAACAGTCCGACCCATAGATCGATCGTGGTTCTTTTCATTTCATACCCCAGCGAACATGAACGACGTCAACACGAAGTCGAGTGCCAGCACCACCAGTGCGGAGGTCACGACCGTGCGCGTCACTGCATAGGAGACTCCCGCGGCGGTGGGTGGTGCGTCGAATCCCTCGAAGAGGGCGATCAAGGTAACCGCCACACCGAAGACGACGCTCTTGATGACCCCGTTCAGCACGTCTTCGCGCAGATCGACCGCGGCCTGCATCTGCGACCAGAACGCGCCGGAGTCCACGCCGATGATGACGACACCGATCAGATAGCCGCCGAAGATGCCGAGCGCGCTGAAGATCGCGGCAAGCAAGGGCATGGAGATGACGCCACCCCAGAATATCGGCGCCATGACCCGCCCGTACGGATCCACCGCCATCATCTCCATGGCGGAGAGTTGCTCGGTCGATTTCATGATGCCGATCTTCGCGGTGATCGCGGACCCGGCGCGGCTCGCGAACAGCAGTGCCGAGACCACCGGGCCGAGCTCGCGCGTGAGCGACAAGGCGACCAGCGTTCCGAGCGCTTCGGCCGAACCATAACGCTTCAACGTCTCGTAACCTTGCAATCCCAGCACCAGGCCGACGAACAGGCCCGACACGATGATGATGATGAGCGACAGCACGCCGGTGAAGTAGATCTCGTTCAGCGTGAGCTGCGGGCGCCGGAAGCTCGCCCCGGAGCGGGCGATCAACGTCGCGGTGAAGCGGGTGGCGCACCCCAGCTTCCAGACGCCATCGACCACGCGCGCGCCGATATGGCGCAGGCCGCCATCCAGCACCGCGATCATGGATGCCCTCCGAGGTCGAGATCCTGCGCGTAGGATCGCCCGGGATAATGAAAAGCGACCGGGCCGTCGGCTTCTCCGTGGATGAACTGCCGGACCAGCGGTTCGCCGGATGCACGGATTTCGTCCGGAGTGCCTTCGGCCACCATGCGCCCGTCGGCGACGATGTAGACGTAGTCGACGATGCCGAGCGAGGCACCGACGTCGTGGGTGACCAGGATCGAGGTCGCGCCCAGCGCGTCGTTCAGGCGCCGGATCAGGTTGGCAATCACGCCTAGCGAGATCGGGTCGAGCCCCGTGAAGGGTTCGTCGTACATCATCAGCATGGGGTCGAGCGCGATGGCTCGGGCCAGCGCGACACGGCGCGCCATGCCGCCCGAGAGCTCACCGGTCGACAGCTGCGCGGCACCGCGCAAGCCCACCGCATTCAGCTTGAGCAGCACCAGATCGCGAATCAGCGCCTCGTCGAGACGGGTGTGCTCCCGCAGCGGAAACGCGACGTTCTCGAAGACGGTGAGGTCGGTGAACAGTGCGCCGAACTGGAACAGCATCCCCATCCGTCGCCGCAATCGGTACAGCCCATCGTGATCGAGCTCATGCACCGCCGCGCCGTCCACCGCGACCCGGCCCCCGGTGGGCTTCAACTGCCCCCCGATCAGGCGCAGGATGGTGGTCTTGCCACTGCCGCTGCCACCCATGATGGCCACCACCTTGCCGCGCGGCACGCGCATGCGGATACCGGTGAGGATCGGGCGGAGATCGTAGGCGAACTGGACGTCCGTGAGTTCGACGAGAGGTTCGGGGGACACGTCTGACTCGGATGGGTAGCGGCGGATTGTAACTGGAGACGCGATCGGCAGTGCGGCAGCCGATGCTTGCTTGTGACCAGGTTTGGATTGCGTTATGTTGGCCCGGTTCCTGCGCATGGACGGTACAACCGGTCTTTTCCGGCGCGTCCTCGAAGTCGTGGAGCCGGCACCCGCGCGAACCCCGAACCCGATCCATGGAGCCTCCAGCCCTCGCGTTTCGCCACGTCTCGAAGGCGTTCGGCACTGCCGCCGCGCTGAGCGAGGTGGAGCTTCTGGTGAACGCCGGGGAGTTGTTCGGACTCGTCGGGATGAACGGCGCCGGCAAGACGACGCTCATCAAATGCCTGCTCGACGCGAGTCGTGCCGATTCCGGCAGCATCGAAGTGTTTGGCGTGACCAGCCTGCTGCCGGCCGCCCGCAGCCGGCTCGCCTTCCTGCCTGAGCGCTTCAATGCGCCCTTCTACGTCACCGGGCGTGACTTTCTGCGGCTCATGTTGCGGCTCTACGGCCGCAGCTACGACGAAGGCGCCGCGCGCGCGATGCTCGCCGCGCTCGACCTCGATCTTTCGGCGCTCGACAAGCCGGTGCGAGCCTACTCCAAGGGCATGACCCAGAAGCTAGGCCTCGCCTGTTGCCTGCTGTCGGACCGGGCGCTGCTGCTGCTCGATGAGCCCACCAGTGGGCTCGACCCCAAGGCCAGGGCGCTGCTCAAGGCTGCGCTGCGGGAGCGACACGCTCGTGGTTCGACCATCTTCTTCACGTCGCACTCGCTGGCCGATGTCGAGGAGATGTGCGATCGCATGGCGGTTCTGCACCAGGGCAGTATCCGGTACGTAGGCGCCCCGGCCGGGCTGCGCGAGCGCTACGGTGCGCCAACGCTGGAGCGTGCGTTCCTCGCCTGCCTCGCAACGCCGGAGCCGCTGGCGGCTTGACCCCCATCTCTTGAATTCGACCCTGCAGCCGCGCCCGGATCTGCTGATCGTCGATGACGATCCGCTGATCACCGACACGCTCAATTTCGTGCTTGGCAAGTCATTCAACGTCTACGCCGCCGACTCCCGGGCGCAGGTGAAGAGTCTGCTCGCGCAGCTCGAACGCGCGCCGGAACTGGCGCTGGTGGACCTCGGCTTGCCCCCAACGCCACACCGGCCCGACGAAGGGTTTCGCTTGATCAACGAACTCCTCGCGGCGTCGCCCGACATCAAGATCCTCGTGCTGTCCGGTCAGAACGACGAGGCCAATGCCCGGCATGCGCGTGCGCTCGGCGCGGTCGATTTCGTCGCCAAGCCGTGCGAGCCCAAGGAACTGGAAGCACTGCTGATGCGCGCGCGCAGCTTCGGTGCGGCCGAGCGGCGTGCCGCTGCCGCTGACAGCGGTATCGTCGGTTCGAGCCTCGCCATCAGCAAGCTCCGGCAACAGATCGGCCAGTACGCCGCAGCGCCGTTCCCGGTGCTGATCGAGGGCGAGTCGGGCAGTGGCAAGGAACTCGTGGCGCAGGCGCTCCATGCAGGGAGCCCCCGAGCCGCCCGCCCCTACCTGGCGCTCAATTGCGCAGCGATCTCGCCCACTTTGGTGGAGCCGACGCTGTTCGGGTATTCGAAGGGGGCGTTCACCGGCGCCAACGCCGCGCGCGCCGGCTACTTCGAGGATGCGAGCGACGGCACCTTGTTCCTGGACGAGATCGGCGAGCTGCCGCTCGAACTTCAATCGAAGCTGCTGCGGGTGCTGGAGAACGGTGAGTTCCAGCGCGTCGGGGAAACCCAGAGCCGGACCAGCAATGCGCGCGTGATCGCGGCGACCAATCGCGATCTGCGCCAGGAGATCAAGGCCGGACGGTTCCGGGTGGATCTCTACCATCGACTCTCCGTGTTTACGGTCCAGGTGCCGGCCCTGCGCGAGCTCGGTGACGACAAGCGCCTGCTGCTGTCGCACTTCGCCGCCCTGTATGCATCCCAGGGCGGGGTGCCGCCGTTCCGCCTCGATGAGGATGCGACGGCACTCTGGATGTCCTACCCGTTTCCCGGCAACGTCCGCGAGCTGCGCAACATTGTCATCCGCCTCACGACCAAGCATGCCGGCCGGCTGGTCGATCGCGATCAGCTGGTCGCCGAACTCGACTACGAAACGGGTACTCCCGGCGGCCCTGCCGGTGTCGATCCGGGTGCCGACTTCGGCGGGACCGTGGCATGGGCCAGACGCATTCTCGAGACGCGGCGCAGCTTCGACCTCGATTCGGACCTGCGCCACTGGGAAAAGTGCTTCGTCGAGGCCGCCCTGGAGATCACCCACGGCAATCTGAGCCAGGCGGCGAAGCTGCTCGGCATGCACCGCACCACGCTCTACAGCCGCATGCAGTCCTACGGCGACAACCTCGACGGCGCAACGCGCGGCAAGATCGTCCCGTAACCGGCCATGTACTACACCTTCTTCGGATTGCAGCAGCCGCCGTTTCGTATCACCCCCGACACCGAGTTCTTCTTCGAGGGCGCCAATCGCGGCTCGGTACTGGAAGCTCTGATGTACGCGATCGGTGAGGGCGAGGGCATCGTCAAGGTCACCGGCGAAGTGGGCAGCGGCAAGACCATGCTGTGCCGCGTCCTGCAGCAGCGGCTGGCCGACAGCGTCGACATCGTCTACCTCGCCAATCCGAATGTGTCGCCGGAAGACATCCTGCACGCCATCGCCTTCGAGCTGCAGCTGCCGGTCAAGCGCGAGGCAACGCGCCTCGAGGTCATGCACGCCCTGCAACAGTATCTGGTGCAACGTCATGCCGAGCGCCGGCAGGTGGTGGTGTTCGTCGAGGAATCCCAGGGGATGCCGCTGGCGACGCTCGAGGAGATCCGCCTGCTCTCCAACCTGGAGACCGACCGGAGCAAGTTGCTGCAGATCGTGCTGTTCGGGCAGCCGGAACTGGACGAGAACCTGCGCCAGACCAGCATCCGGCAACTGCGCGAGCGCATCACCCACAGCTTCTATCTGTCGCCGCTCTCGGCGGAAGAGGTGGGGGCATACCTGGCCTTTCGCCTACATGCTGCAGGGTACCGCGGCCCAGCCCTGTTCTCTAAGAGAGTGATCACTTACATAGCGAAGGCGAGCGGTGGGCTTACGCGGCGCGTCAACATCGTTGCCGACAAGGCCCTGCTCGCGGCGTTCGCAGAAAGTACGCACACCATTTCCCTGAAACATGTCCGCACCGCCGTGCAGGACAGCGAGTTCAGCCAGGGCAAGGCACCACCCACCGCCCCGGCCTGGCTTGCATGGTCTCTTCTCGGCGCAGGCATCGTGGCGATCGCCGCCGTGGCGTGGTGGTACGTCGCAGGAAGTACCGGCCCATCGGCGGCAATGCCCACAAGCGCTATGCCGCCGGCATCAGCCCCCGCAACTGCGGTGGCACCTCCTGCCGCACCGGCACCGGCCACACCTGCCCCCGCCGAACCGGTAGTAGCGTCTCAACCCGTGAGCAACGGCACCGCGGAAGCCCCCGGTTCCAGACCGGAAGCAGTGTTGCAGACCGCAACGACGGAGCACGCGCCAGCGGCACCAGGTTTGCGCATCGCGTCAGAGATCAGCCAGCCGGAGTCGGCGCCCGCTACCAGCCCACCCAAGGTCGCAAGCCAGCCGCTGCCGGACGACTTCCTGGAACGACGCTTGCGAGCAACGGAGTCCTGGCTGTCCACCCAAGCGGAGAAGACGTACACCATTCAGTTGATGGGCTCGGCAGATGCCGAATACCTCAAGGAATATTTCAAGTCCCTCTCCAAATCTATTGAAGTAGATGATATTTTTGTGTACCGTACCGTCGCTAACATGAAGCCGTCCTTGACCGTCGTGTACGGTGCATACCCCACGATGCGCACGGTCAACGAGGCCATCGAGCAGTTGCCTCCGGAGCTTCAACGGTACCGGCCGTATCAGCGCACCATCCGCGGCATCCGCGCGGAGATCGAAGAAGCGCGCAACACCCCGACTGCCCGGTAGATCCCGTCGTGAACTACCCGGCTCCCCGTACCCGAGAACTCCCGGCCCAGCCGCCAAGGTGATGACCCCCGTCGGCTCTGCAAACTGATGATCCATCTGCCCGATTCCAGCCTCCTGCGCCCCGCCGGCCGCCTCGCATCCGCGAGTCGCGTCATTTCCTGCCGGCACGCGGCAGGGCTGCTCCTGCTGGCGGCGATGCTGGGGGGCTGCAGCTACAAAGCGCCGGTCCTGCCGGTCTCGGACACCCACCTCACCGACGACAAGCTCAGCAAGACTGACCGCGAGGACATCCTCCCGCCGGTTTCCATCCCGACGCCGCCGCCCCCGAAACCCCAGCCGCGCCTGCCCACCTACAGCGTGGTCGTGAACGAAGTCCCGGTGAAGGAGCTGCTGTTCGCCCTGGCGCGGGACACCAAGCAGAACATCGACGTGCATCCCGGGCTGCAGGGGCTCGTCAGCCTCAACGCCATCGACGAGACCCTGCCCGCGATCCTCGATCGCATCGCCAAGCAAGGCAACGTACGCTGGCGCCAGGAGGGTCGCACGATCCTCGTGACGCCTGACACGCCCTACGTCAAGACCTACAAGGTCAACTACGTGAACGTGAGCCGGGAGACCACCTCCACGGTGGGCGTGTCCGGCCTCGTGGGCACTGGCGCCACCGCAACCGGTGGTGCCGGCGGCGGTGGTGGTGGTGGTGGTGGCGCGGGGGGCGGCGCGGGGGCGAATTCTTCCAGCACCACCGTGAACACGACTTCGAAGAACGAGTTCTGGAAAGTCCTCGAAGAGAACGTGAAGGGAATGCTCTCGGCCACGCGCGCGCAGGCGCTCTCGGCGGACGAGCGGGCGGCCCGCGCCGAGGCCTCCAAGGCTCAGCGCGAAGAGCGCATCGCCCAGGCCGAGGCTGTCGCGCGCGCCGGCGCGAACGCGACCGATCTCATGTCGAAGGCGTTCGACGGCCAGACGGCACCCCTGCCGGGTGACGTGGCGAACGAAGTGGTGGTGAACGCGGTCGCCGGCACGGTGACCATCCTTGCGACCGATCGCCAGCATGCCCTCGTGCAACAGTATCTCGATGCAGTGATGGCGGCGGCACAACGGCAGGTGTTGATCGAGGCCACCATCGTCGAAGTGGAGTTGTCACGCACCTACCAGGCCGGCGTCGACTGGGGCCGCATCGCTGCGTCCACTGGGGCGGGGCTCTCGTTCCAGCAGAACTTCGTGAGCGGCGTGCTCAACAATCCGCCGAACTTCCAGATCCGCTACGCCGACGCCAATCGCCCGGGGGGCGGGGTGTTCGCGGCGATCAAGATGCTCGAGCAATTCGGCAACACGCGCGTGCTGTCGAGCCCGAAGCTGATGGCGATCAACAACCAGACCGCACTGCTCAAGGTAGTACGCAACCAGGTCTACTTCCAGATCTCGTCCTCGATCTCCCAGGGAACCGTCGGTGTCGGCGCGCTCCAGTCGGTGCAGACCACGGCGCGCACCGTTCCGATCGGCCTGGTGATGAGCATGACTCCGCAGATCAACGAAACCGGTCAGATCACCATCACCGTGCGGCCCACGGTGACGAGCCAGGTCGACACGGTAGAGGATCCGAACCCGGTGCTCGCTGCCCAGAACCTGCGCAATCTGGTTCCGATCGTGGAGGTTCGCGAAATCGAATCGGTGCTGCAGGTGGTGAGCGGTCAGACCGCGATCCTGGGCGGGCTCATCAAGGACGAGGTCATCCGCAATCGCTCACAGATTCCGGGCGTCGGCAACACCCGGGCCGGCGACTTGTTCGCCTATCGCGACGAGTCGGCCCGCAAGACCGAGCTCGTGATCTTCCTGCGTCCGACCGTGGTGACCAATCCGTCGCTCGATTCCGACGACCTGCGCTTCCTGCGCCCGCTGCTGCCCAAGGCCGAACAGTTGGGCGCGCTGCCGGACGCGCCAGCTCCGGCAAAGTGAGCCATGAGCCTCCTGCTCCAGGCCTTGCAGAAGGCCGCGAAGAACCGCGAGACCGCGCAGCAGCCTGTTGAGCCGGTCACCGGTTTCGCGACCAACGCCGGCTCGACGCTGGAGTTGGAGCCCGGCGAGATCGAGCCCGCGCCGCTCAGCCGGGAGTTTGAGAACGCGGCCGAATCGCCGGTGCCCGCGCCGGCACGCCCGGCCCGGGACGAGTTCCCCGAACCCACCGCCCAGCAGGCTGCCATCGTGGTCAATGCTGCAGCGGTCCCGAAGGAGCCCGGCTTCAGCATCATGGATTGGGCCCGGGACCACCCGGTGCACATCTTCGCGGTCATCGCCGGCATCTTTCTGGCGTTCTACTTCGTCTACGTCGCGGTCGAGATCAAGTATCCCGGCTTCTGGTCGCGCTCCGGATCGATCGGCGGACCAGCCACGAACAATGGCCCGTTGGCACGCAGTTCTTCGCCGCGGCCGACGGCCCCCGAAGGCGGGCAGGCCCCCACGCAGGCTGCAGCACCGATGCCCGATCTGGTTGCGCCGCCCGCTCCCGGCGAGCCCATGCCTGCAGCAAGCCCGGCCGGTGCGCCTCAGGGCTCGGCAGCGCCATCCGCCCCGCCGCCGGCGCCTAGTGCCGCGGACGCGACGCCCGTCGCCTCGGCACCACCCAGCAGTGCCGGCGCGGCGGCGAAACCGGCCGTCACGCCAACGGCCGATCGCCCTCCAGCTGCGACCTCGGGCGTGATCGTTCGCGCCGACACTGGCGAAGCCATGCCGCGCAAATCACGGTCCCGGCCTGCGCCCAACCCCGCCCAGCCGGACTCGGAAATTTCGTTCAAGACCTCCGACCAAGGCTCGGCCATCAACACCTGGTTGAACACGGCCTACGAGCAACTGCAGAAGGGCCAGCTCGAAGCCGCGCAGTCCACCTACGAACGCGTGCTGGCATCCGACACCCGCAACGTGGACGCACTGCTGGGCCTCGCGTCCATCGCCTGGCAGCAGGGCCAGACCGAGAAGGCCTCCGAACTCTACTACCGTGTGCTGCAACTCGATCCCCAGAACGCCTCCGCGCAGAGCGGCCTGATCGGCATGATGGGGCGCGTGGATCCGACGGCCAGCGAGACCCGGTTGAAACAGCTGATCGCCCGCGAACCCTCCGCCGGGCTCTACTTCACTCTGGGAAATCTGTACGCGGGCGAGCGTCTGTGGGCCCAGGCTCAACAGGCCTACTTCCAGGCCTTCCAGCTCGAGCCGACCAATCCTGACTACGCATTCAACCTCGCAGTCGGTCTGGAGCATCTTAACCAGAGCAAGGCTGCACTGGCGTACTATCGCAAAGCCCTGGATCTTTCGTTTGCGCGCGGGCGTGCCGGCTTCGACCAGAAGCAGGTCATCACGCGCATCGGCGAACTGTCGGCCGCCACGACCGAATGATGAACGATATGGCCTCTCCCAAGACGGCAGCGGTGAAAGCCTCCGTGCCGGAACAGCGCAAGAAGATGCGCCTGGGCGAGCTGCTGGTGCAGCAGGGCCTCATCACGTCGGACCAGTTGCGCATCGCGCTCACCGAACAGAAGAGCCAGAAGATGCCCATCGGGCGTCTGCTGGTGCGCCTCGGGTTCGTCACCGAGGCTGTCATCCGCGACATCATGGCGCGGACCATCGGGCAGGAGGCCATCGACCTCGCCCAGGTGGTGGTCGACGCCGAAGCGCTGAAACTGGTCCCGCAGGAATTCGCGCGGCGCCAACGGGTTCTGCCGATCGCGTTCGACTCGCAGGAACGGGCCCTGGTCGTCGCCGTCACCGAGCTCTACAACGTGGTCGCGATCGACCAGTTGCGGGCTTCGCTGCCGCCGGACATCCAGCTGCGCACCGTCCTCGCCGGCGAAGCGCAGCTCGAAGACTACATCGATCATTTCTACGGCTACGAGCTGTCGGTCGACGGCATCCTGCGCGAGATCGAAACCGGTGAGCTCGACTGGCAAAGCCTGCAGACTGCCGGCGATGAGTACACCCAACCGATCGTACGGTTGGTGGGTGCGCTGCTGATCGACGCGGTCAAGCGCGGCTCGTCGGACATCCACTTCGAACCAGAACACGCGTTCCTGCGTGTGCGGTATCGCATCGACGGCGTCCTCGAACAGGTCCGCAGCCTGCACAAGACGTACTGGCCCGGCATCGCCGTGCGCCTCAAGGTCATCAGCGGCATGAATATCGCCGAGACGCGCGCGCCGCAGGATGGCCGCCTCTCGCTCAACTTGAACGGCCGCCCGGTCGATTTCCGCGTCTCGAGCCATCCCACGATCTACGGCGAGAACATCGTCCTGCGCGTACTGGACCGCGAGAAATCCATCATCAGCCTGGACCAGATGAAGCTGCCCAAGCCGATCATGGCCAAGCTGAACCTCATGCTGGCGCGGCCCGAGGGCATCCTGGTCATCACCGGCCCGACCGGGAGCGGCAAGACCACCACCCTGTACTCGCTGCTGTCCCAGGTCAACGTCGAGGGCGTCAACATCATGACCCTCGAGGATCCTGTGGAGTATCCGGTGGCGCTGATGCGCCAGACGTCGGTGAGCGAAACCTCCAAGCTCGATTTCGCCAACGGCATCCGTTCGATCATGCGGCAGGACCCGGACATCATCCTGGTGGGTGAGGTGCGCGACAAGGAAACGGCCGAGATGGCCTTCCGCGCAGCGATGACCGGTCACCAGGTGTTCACGACGCTGCACACCAATTCGGCGATCGGCGCGTTCCCACGACTTTTCGACATCGGGATCATGCCCGACATCATCTCGGGCAACATCATCGGCGTGATCGCACAGCGGCTGGTGCGGACCCTGTGTCAGCAGTGCAAGGTGGAATACAAGCCATCGCTCGAGGAAAAGCACATCCTCGGTCTGCCGCCGGAAAGCGGCGCCACCATCTTCCGTCACCGCGACGGCGGCTGCCGCCACTGCAACAACCGCGGGTACAAGGGCCGCGTGCCGATCCTGGAGATCCTGCACATGGACGGCGATCTGGACGAACTGGTGGCGCGACGCGCCACCGGCCGCGAACTGCGGCGCGCCGCGGCGGAAAAGGGCTTCCGCACCCTCGCCGACGAGGGTGTGGCCCGCGTGCTCGATGGCTCCACCAGCATCGCGGAAGTCTCGCGCTCGGTGGACCTCACCGGCCGCATCGTGTGACACGCGGGCGCGCACCGCGCCCGCAGCGCTAGCACCGACCCTTACCATGCCTTCCTTCTCCTACAAGGCCGTTGACCGGGTCGGCCAGCAAGCTCGCGGCAAGCTCGACGCACAGAACGAGGTCGACCTCGAACTGCGCCTGCGGCGCATGGGGCTCGACCTCATCACTTTCCGCCAGGTGCAGACCGGTACCACCGCGCCCAAGGGTGCGGTGACCCGCAAGGACCTCATCAACTTCTGCTTCGACATGGAGCAGATGACCCGCGCCGGCATCCCGCTGCTGGAGGGTCTGCGCGACCTGCGCGACAGCGTCGAGAGCCCGCGCTTCAAGGCCATCGTGTCGTCCATGCTGGAGGACATCGAGGGCGGCAAGATGCTGTCCCAGGCCATGGCACCGTTCCCGCAGGTGTTCGATTCGGTCTTCACGAGCCTGGTACGGGCCGGCGAACAGACCGGCCGGCTCACCGACGTGTTCGAGAGCCTGTCGAATGCGCTCAAGTGGCAGGACGAACTGGCGGCGCAGACCAAGAAGCTGCTGATCTACCCGGCCATGGTGTTCATCGTCGTGCTGGGTGTGCTCTTCTTCCTGCTCGCATACCTGGTCCCGCAGGTGGTGAGCGTGCTGAAGACCATGCGCGTGGACCTGCCGATCCAGACCCGGGTCCTGATCGCCATGTCCGATTTCGTCGTGAGCTATTGGTGGATCGTGCTCGGATTGCCGGTGCTCGTGGTGGTCTCGCTGATGGCGATCGTCAAGAGCAACGCCCGGGCCGCGTATCTCTTCGACTACGCCAAGCTGCACATCCCGGTCATCGGGCCGATCATCCAGAAGATCATCCTGGCCCGTTTCGCCAACTTCTTCGCGCTCATGTATCAGTCCGGCATCACGATCCTCGATGCGATCCGCACGAGCGAGGGGATCGTCGGCAACAAGGTCCTGGCGGAGGGCATGGGGCGCGCCTGGCAGCAGATCAACTCCGGCGAGGCCCTGTCCGAAACCTTTCAAAACCTTGGCATATTTCCTGCGCTGGTGATCCGGATGCTGCGCGTGGGCGAGAACACCGGGGCCCTGGACACGGCGCTGCTCAACATCAGCTACTTCTACAACCGGGACGTGAAGGACGCGGTCGACAAGGCGCTCAAGATGATCGAACCCACGTTGACGCTCGTGCTCGGCTTCATGCTCGCGCTGATCCTCTTTTCCGTGCTGTCGCCGATCTACGAGATGATCGGCAACCTCAAGATCTGATGCCGGCATCCGCGCCATGAGCTCCCGCATCCTCGTCTGCATTTCCGCCGCCGGCGCTTCGGTGGCCCGCTGGAACGGCAAGATCACGCGCTGCCAGCGGTTCGAGAATTCCGACGCCGGCCTTGCGGAGTTCGAAACGTTCCTCCGTTCAGTGGACGGCTCTCCGATCCACGTTGCCGTCGACACCGTCGACGAGGACTATCGCTTCGAAACGCTGCCGCACACCTCGGGCAGCGACCGCAGGCAACTGGTCGAGCGCAAGCTGAAGCAGCTCTACCGCACGACCCAGTACTACTCTGCGACCCTCCAGGAACGCGACAAGAGCAAGCGCAAGGACGATCGCTTCCTGTTCTGCGCGCTGACCGACGTCGAGATGCTCACCCCCTGGATGAAGCTGATCGAAGCGCGCGGCCTGCCGCTCGCCGGCCTGTACCCGCTGCCGACGGTGACGGTCGCCGCGGCGACCAAGTTGAAGCTGAAGAGCCCGAACCTGCTCATCATCTCGAAGCACGCCGCGGGATTGCGCCAGACCTTCCTCAAGAACGGCCGCTTTCGCATCACCCGCCTGACGCCACTGCGCGGAACCGGCGACCGCACCATCGACCGCTCCTTCGCCGAGGAGGTAAGCAACACGCGCATGTACCTCGACGCGCTGTCGGTCACGACGGCCGACGAAGTGGTGCAGGTCGTGATCCTCGATCAGGACAACTCGCTCGCCACCCTGCGCGAGGCGCTCAACAACGCGCGCGGCAATCTGCAATGCCAGCGCGTGCCGCGTGAGGAGCTGGTACTCAAGCTGCGGGTGTCGGACACGACGCTGGCGGCCACCCCGGATGCCTTGCACCTGCACCTGCTTGGCGAGCACGTGCCCGAGGAGAATCTCGCGCCCGCGACGATGCGGCGCGGCTTCAACCTGTATCGCAATGCGCGCTTGCTGTATGCCACGGCCGGCGGCTGTGCGCTGCTGGGAGCACTCTGGTTCGGATTCGATCTGTACCGCGTGAACCAGATCGAGGATCAGGCCAAGGAAGCCGCATCCAGGGCAGCGAAATTCCAGTCCATGTACCAGGAGCTCACGCGCCAGTTCCCGGCTGCTCCGGTTTCGTCGTCGACGCTCCAGCAGACGGTGGACGTGGCGCTGCGCCTGCGTGACACCGCCCGGACGCCTGACACGCTCTTCGGCGTCGTGAGCGACGCGCTGGAGGCGTTTCCGACGGTCACCCTGTCTACCCTCGCATGGAAACATGGGAAGTATGCCGACGCGACGGCCGCATTCTCCTCGTCCTCCGGCGGCACCGAGGGCCCTTTGCACGAGGTCGGACTGATCGTCGGTGAGATCCAGCCGTTCAACGGCGACTACCGCACGGCAGTCGCCACCATCCGCGACTTCGCCGATCGGCTGCGCAAGAATCCCGCGATCGCGGACGTGAAGATCGTCAAGCTGCCGCTCGACGAGAACTCGCGCCAGACCCTGTCCGGCAGCACTGCCACGCGGACCGAACAGCAGACTTCGGCCCAGTTCGAAATCAATGTGACCCTGCGCGAGGGCGCGAGGACGGCCTCATGAACGCCGAGCGCAAGGGCCTGCCGCCGCTCGCCGTGCCGGCCATCGTACTGGGCGTGGTGCTGATCGCCGCGATCCTGCTCGTGCGCTATGCCGATCGCCTTGTCACCCAGGCCAAGACCACTCTCGCGGCCCAGGAGCAGGCACTGTCCGATGCGCGCCTCAAGTACTCGAATGCCGGCACCGAGAAAGACATCATCACGCGCTACCTGGGGACCTACCGTGCGCTGCAGGAACTCGGGTTCGTCGGCGGTGAGCAACGCATCAACTGGGTGGACAGCCTGCGCAAGGCGAACCGTGAGGCGGGCATGTTCGGCGTGGAGTATCAGGTCGCCCAGCAGGCCCCCTACCCGCTGGCGAGCGAGATCGGCGGCGGCAACCTGCCGATGAAGCACTCGGTGATGAAGCTCACGGTACCGCTGTTGCACGAAGGCGATCTGATGCGATTTTTCCGACTGCTCGCGACACAGCGCTCGGGCGTGTTCACGTTGAACGCCTGCCAATTGCGGCGCAACAGCGGCGGCGACCCCAGCACCCTGCAACCCAGGCTTGGCGCCGAATGCGAAGTGTCGTGGATCACGGTGAACGAAGACGAGAAGAAGGAGAGCACGCCGTGAGCATGCGCGCATGGGTGCTTGCCGTCTCAATCACTGCCGGCTCCGGGACCGTACTCGCCGAGGAGGCGAAGCTGGGCCGGTTGTTCTTCACGCCAGCCGAACGTGCGGCGCTCGACACGCAGCGCAAGCTGGCGGGTGAAATGGCGAATCGTCCGGTCCGGAAGGACTCCGACACGCCCAAGGCAGCGCCACCGAAGATGCTGACCCTGAACGGCGTCCTGCGACGCAGCGATGGCGAGACTACGATCTGGGTCAACGGCCAGGCCGTGCACGAGCGTTTCCGCGACGTGGACGTCATGCCAGGCTCCATCTCGCGCGAAGCGGTTGCGGTCCAGTTGCCGGGCTCGGGGCGACGGGTGAAGCTCAAGGTCGGGCAGAGCGTGGACTCTGCGACCGGCCAGGTGGAGGAAAACTACCGCCGCGCTCCCGAAGCAGAGGAGCCGGCACCGTCGGCCGATACTGATGCCACTCCGCCGGCTCCCGTGCGCGAAAGCGCTTCGCGGCGCCGTTCTCGAGAGCGCGACGACTACATGCCGCCACCCCAGGCGCCAGCCGCCCCTCCCACCAAGACCGGGAGCGACACCGATGCCTCGATGTCGGACTATCGCTGACCGCCCTTGGGCGCCGCGCCTGCGCCAGCGGGGCGTGGGACTGCTGGTCATCCTGATCATCGCCGGGGTGCTCGGAGTGGTTTTCGTGACCACGGTCGTAGGCAGCGCGCCCGACGACGCGGACCGCGACATTGCGACCCAGGCTGCCTTGGCGCGGGCCAAGGAAGCGCTGATCGCGTACGCCGTCACGTACATGGATTCGCACCCGAACGATGTCCCCGGCTATCTGCCCTGCCCCGACCTCGGCACACCCTCGTCCCTGCGGGAAGGCGCGGCAAGCGGCACCTGCGGCGCAGCCTATACCGGTCCGGTCATCGGCGACAATTCGCTGGGGCGCCTGCCGTGGTACACACTGGACATAGAACCATTGCGCGACGGGTACGGGGAATGTCTCTGGTACGCGGTGGCGTCAACCTACAAGAACAGTCCGCAGCCGGCCATCCTCAACTGGGATTCGGAGGGCCGCTTCCAGATCATGGGGCCCAACGGCTCGACCGTGCTGGCGGGCGCAACCGCGGCCGATCTCGTGGTCGCCGTCGTCATCGCTCCAGGAGCGGCCTTCGGCAGTCAGGTGCGCGGGGCGGATGCGACGAGCGCGCCGAGTTGCGGCGGCAACTACACCGCGTCGAACTACCTCGACACCGGCCCGGGCCCGATCGACAACGCGGCGCCCACGATCGCGGGGCAGGCGCAGTTCGTCCAGGGCGCCCGCACCAACACCTTCAACGATCGGCTGATCTACATCACCGCGCGCGACATCTGGAACGCCGTCGCCCGACGCACCGATCTGCAGGCGCGCTTCACGACTCTCACGCGCCAGGTGGCCGTCTGCATCGCATCCTATACGCCAGCCGGCTCGTCGACCGACAAGCGGCTGCCGTGGGCCGTGGACCTGCCGCAACCCGGCTACACGCTGGCCACGCAATATGAGGATGTGACCAACAACGAGTTCGGGCGAGTGCCCTACGACATCGACAAGTCGAATGACGTCACCGGCTTCAGCAACGACACGCTGATGGCGAGCTCTGCGGCCGGCGGACGCTGCTCCCTGTGGGGCACTTGGGAAGACGCCTGGTGGAAGAACTGGAAGGACCATCTGTTCTACGGCGTGTCGAGCCGGTTCGAGCCGAACGATGCACCCCCGAATTCGTGCTCGAGCAACTGCCTGCGTGTGAACGGCAGCGGCAACTACGCGGGCATCGTCCTGTTCGCCGGGCGCGGCGCCACGATGCGGACCAGCAGCAGCCAGAAGGGCAATGCGACGAACTATCTGAGCAACGAGAACACGGACGCCGACGACGACTACACGAGTCCCGCCGCAGGCGCGTTCAGCTCGATCTACTGCATCAATCCCAGCTCTGCCGGAGGAGCCACCTTGGTACCGCCGTCCGGTATCACCAAGTTCTGGGTGCACGCATGCTGACGGACCGGTGCCTCAACCGGCGCAGCGAGAGCGGCTTCTCGCTGATCGAGCTCGCGATCGGCCTGGTCATCGTGGCGGTGCTGCTCTCGAGCCTGCTGGTGCCACTCGTGACGCAGGTCGACCAGCGCCGCACGGCGGAAACCCAGCGCCTGCTCGACGAAGCGCGCAGCGCACTCATCGGATTCGCCGCGGCGAACCGGCGCTTGCCATGCCCTGCGTCGGGCGCCAGCGGCGGGATCGAGAGTCCGGCGGGAGGCGGCAATTGCACGCACCCGGTCGGATTCCTGCCCGCGGTGACTCTGGGCCTCACGCCGATCGATGCGCAGGGGTTCCAGGCCGACCCCTTCGGCAATCAATCCAATCGCATCCGCTACGCCGTCGCCGACGTGGCCATCGGCGGCGCCGACACCTTCACCACCACCAATGGCATGACCACCGCCACCATGCCTGCAATCGCGGCCAGCACGGCGCTGCTAAGGGTGTGCTCCACCGCCTCGACCAGCAGCACGAGTTGCTCCGCCGGAATCCCGCTTGCCAACGGCACAGCCGTCGCCGTGATCTACTCCGTCGGCAAGAACGGTGTTCTGTATACGGGCGATTGCGTGACGCCCGATGTGACCTGCACGGGCATCTCGGCGGACGAAACCGAGAACGTCGATCTCGATCCGGTGTTCGTCAACCGGCCACCGTCCTCAGCTGCCGGCGCCGAGTTCGACGACATGCTGGTGTGGATCTCTCCCAGCATGCTCTTCGGGCGCCTCATCGCGGCCGGACAGCAACCCTAGGGGGCTTGCCTTCTGGAGCTCTGGAGGCGAGGCCGCAGGCGCTAGTTCACGCAGCGGTCTCGAGCGCGCTGGTCGACTCGAGCACGAAACGCACCGCACCCTGGGAATTCGTATCGAGTCGCAGGGCGAACCCGAGTTCGGCGGCGTGCCGCGCACTCTGATAGAGCCCCACGCCGAGACCGCTGTCGGACGGCACCGGGGCGGTGAAGAACTGGCGCGCCATCGTCTCCGGAATCGGGGCACCAGCGTCGCTGATCGCCAGCCGGCAACCGGATGCGTCGCACTTCAAGGCTGCTTCGATACGATTGGTTTCGCCGCGTCGGCGCTTCTCCAGCGCGTTCTGGAGGAGGTTGTCGGCGACACTGTCGAACAACTCGCCGGGTACCTGCGCCGCCGGCGGCAGCCGCACTGTGGCGAACTCGACGCCCTCGTGGGCATAGCGCTGCGCCAGTGCGCGCCACCAGTCCGCGGCTGCGACGCGCTCGACCCGGGCTGGCCGGCGCGCATCGAGCTTGTCGAGGGTCGACTGAAGTCGCTGGGTGATCTGCGGCAGTTGCCGCTGGATCAGTCGGCGCAGCGCTTCGGCATCCGAGCTGCCGCTCGATTCCGCCGCGGAGCACAGGGAGCGCAGCGACTGGAGCAGGTTCTTGACGTCGTGCGTGAGGCGCGAGCCGGTCTCGTAGATCGCCTGCAGATACGCGGTACGGCGCTGGACCTCTTCACGTACCTTGGCCTCGTGGTAGTCGGCCAGCAACCGCGCCAGCAGCCGCATGTGCAGAGTGAGCGCCGGGCTCGGCCGCCACTTCGTGTACAGGCGCAGAGTGAGGGCGCCGAACGTGAATGCCGTGCCGGTGCCGCTCGCCACCCCGGCAGAGCCTTCCCGGCTGCCGGTCGACCACTCGATGCCCGACAACCAAGGCAGCTCGACCATCTCGGCGACCGCCTGCGCGAGAAAGCGGTCCGGATCCGATTCCTGCTCGGCAAGGTTGGCGAGGCTGTGCATCCAGCGCTCGAACGGCATCCCCAGGCTCAGGAAGTAGCGCGACAGCAGTTGGCCGATGCCCGCGAATCCACCGCGCGGATCCCACAACCACGACAGGATCAGCATCAGGGCCGCGATCGCGGTCAGCGTCTTGGCGAGCGCGATCGGATAGTCGCCATGGCTCACCTGCTGCACGAAGAACGCTCCGAGCACGAGCACGACCACCAGCAGGAACAGCAGGACGCTGTAGACCAGGTCGATCGCGTAGCGGGGCCGATCGCGACGGACCTCGGCGTGCAGGAACGGGATCGCGACGAGCGGCAGCACCAGCCCGTAGCGGATCGTCGCAACGGCGAGGTTCGAGAACTCGGCCGCCGCGAACAGCTTTGGCACGACCCACACCAGCAGCATGGCGAGCAGATACAGAGCGGCCAGGAGCGACGCGAAGCGCTCCCGCCCCGTGCGCATGGCCGGCACGTTGCCGCCGATCAACGAGAACAGCACGGCGAGCCACAGAGCGATCAACCACCAGCTGTTCCACCACACGAGCACGGCACCGCCGGCCACCAGCAACGTGGCCCGGCCCGGCTCGAGCCGCTGCGTCCCCTGCCAGACCGGTTGCCACAGCAGGAACAGGCCAAGATGTGTCAACAGCAGCGCGCGCGAGGCCCCGCTGCCGAGGTCGAGCATCAGGGCGAAGTGCAGGCCGAGCAGCATCAGCGCGAGCGTGATGTTCTGCCGCGTCCACAGCGCTTGCGGATCGATGCGCAGTCCGAAGCTCACGGCAGCCACCCCACTTGGCAGGGCCCCGATCGCTGCGGACGGTCACCCGTGGCGCGCTCGGGCGCTCCAGGTTGCATGCTGGGATTGCGTACGGGCCTTGTGTAGGATGCCGGCCCATCGAGCAAGTACAAACCGGGCACCTTGACCAATCCGTCCCTGCAGTTCGGTCGCATCCGCGTGATCGCGGCATTCACCTGGCTCGAAGCGATCCGGACGCGCTTGCCGTGGGTCGTGATCGCCATGGCGCTGGTGCTGTTCGTCGCCAGCCTGTTCGTACGCTCGCTCGCGTTGACCGAAAGCACTCGCATCCAGCTGGGCTTCCTGTCCGCGACCCTGCGATTCGCGACCGTTTTCGTGGTCTGCCTGCACGTCCTGGGCAGCATGTTGCGCGAGGCGCAGGATCGCGGTACCGAACTGCTGCTCTCGATCGACATCACCCGCTTCGAATATCTCGCCGGCAAGGTTATCGGATACACCGTCGTCGCCGCAGGCTTGAGCCTGCTCTTCGCGCTGCCGGTGCTGTTGATCGCACCAATGCCTGCGAGTCTCGCCTGGCTCGTGTCGCTGGCGCTGGAAGCCTGGATCATCGTCGCTGCTGCCCTGTTCTGCGTAATCACGTTCAACCAGTTGATGCTTGCAGCAAGCTTCGTACTCGCATTCTACTTGCTGTCGCGGGCCATGGCCTCGGTGGTGCTCGTGAGCAGCGCCAGCATCCTCGCCGACGACACGGTTGCCCACGCCGTCCTCGCCTGGGGCGTGAAGGCGCTCGCGCTGCTGCTGCCCGGATTGCACGACTTCACCCGCACGGAGTGGCTGCTGGAGGCGCCGGTGCAATGGCCCACGCTTGGCCTCCTGACGCTCGAGGCGTTCGTGTACTCGCTGCTGCTGTTCGCGGCGGCACTGTTCGACCTGTACCGGAAGAACCATTGAAGACCCTGCGGCTGCGGCGCTGGAACGAACGGCGCCTGACCGAGATGCCGCTCTGGGTAATGGTGCTGTTCGTGGTGGCGATCGGCTGCCAGCTCGGAACGGCGCTGCTGCGGGCACCGCCGCGCGCGGCTGCGGTGGACCTGCCGATGCCACCTTCCACAGCGACCCTCAGGGTGTTGGCGCTCGGTGATCCGGTACCGCTCGGTCAGGCCATGGCGCTGTACCTCCAGGCGTTCGACAACCAGCCCGGTGTGAGCATCCCCTTCGCAGCGCTCGACTACGACCGGGTGCAGGCATGGCTCGGCAGCGTGCTCGCGCTCGACCCCGTCGGTCAGTATCCACTGCTGATGGCGTCCCACCTGTATGCCCAGGTGCTGCTGCACCCGGAAAAGCAGCGGCAAATGTCGGAGTTCATCTACCGCGAGTTCTTCGCAGATCCGAACCGCCGCTGGCCTTCGCTTGCCCACATGTCGATCATGGCCAAACACCGGTTGAAGGATCTGCCGCTCGCACTCCGATATGCCGACGCCATTCGCGCCCATGCCCAGGGACCGGGCGTGCCGAGCTGGGCGCGGCAGATGCACATCTTCCTGCGAGAGGACATGGGCGAGGTGGAGACGGCCAAGATCCTGCTCGGCGGGCTGCTGGCGAGCGGTACCGTGACCGACATTCACGAACTCCGTTTCCTCACGCAGCGCCTCAAGGAAATGGAAACCGCCGAGAAGTCGTCGGAATCGTCGAGATAGCGACTGCGGGACGACGAGGGATCGGCAGCCCTGGCGGACCGGTCCGGACGGCAGGTTTGTCTCCGATCGCCGACAAATCAACAGGTTAAAACCTATCGAAACGGTAACATTCAGCGCGTTTCCGCGATGTTGGGTGATTCATCGCGAACCGACCTGGAAGCGACGTCTACGTAACATATTGAAAATACGACAACTCTTGGAGTAGAACTGGTTTGGCACGGAACTGGCAGTGAGAAGAGCGTCAAACTCATCCTCAAGGAGGCGCTCCAAATGGCCACGCAACGCAAGCAACAAGGCTTCACCCTGATCGAAATCGCGATCGTGCTCGTGATCATCGGCCTGCTCCTCGGGGGCATCCTCAAGGGCCAGGAACTCATCACCAGCGCCCGTGTGCGCAACCTGATCTCGCAGCAGGACGGCATCAAGGC
>LNDQ01000085.1 GCA_001464695.1 Betaproteobacteria bacterium Ga0077523
CCCTACGGCCGCCCGGTGCGCCTTGCCTACGACTCGACCTACGGCGACCCGGCCGCCACCAATCCGGCGCGCCACAACCTGAAGAGCGGCAACCAGATCCCGGTCGAGATCACCGCCGAAGTGGATCGCAAGATCGACGACGGCAACCCCATGACCGGCTCCTTCGTGTTCAGCAACTACATCGACGGTACGGCCACCCTCACCGCCCCCGGTGCAGCCCCGGCCTGCGTCACCGCCACGCCGTTCAACTGGCAGCTGACCGGCGGCACCACCTCGGTCGACTGCGGTGGAACGAGCCTGATGTAAGAGCAAGGGGAACGCTTGCCCACAAGCGTGAATGCAACTGCGCGCGCACGGCCCGGTGGCCGGCGCGCGTTGTCCTTTCAAGCGGCGCGGCTTTGCTCAGCGGCATCGCGTTCGCAGCGCGGCCTCACGATCGTCGAGTCCGCGCTCGTGCTGCTCGTCATCGGCCTGCTGCTCGCCGGTGCCGTGCTCGGTCAGAACCTCATCTCCAACGGCCAGGCGCGCGAGGTCATCGCGTCGCACGACGGTCGGCGCGCAGCGATCCTGGCTTTTCAGGACCGCTTTCGCAGCCTGCCCGGCGACTACCCCGAAGCCGTCGCCAACATTCCGCATGTCCAGCACAGCGGCAACGGTAACGGCCGCGTGGAGAGCAACGCTGCGCCGCTTGCGCCGACCGGGGTCGCCGCCGAGGACATCCTCGCGTGGGACCACCTGTCCAAGGCGCATTTCATCCAGGGCGCCTACGAGTTCAATGCGATTCCCAGCGCTGCCACGCTGCCGCGCAACCGCTACGGCGGTTTCGTCGATCTCGCGTACGACACAGCCTACGCAACGGCGTCGGGCACTGCGCATCAGCACCACACGCTCAAGACGGGTAACCAGATTCCGGTGGAATTGCTGGCGCAGGTGGACCAGAAGATCGACGACGGCGCTGCATTCACCGGCAGCTTCCGGTTCTCCGAGTATGCGCGCAGCGGCAGCGCACCCCTCGCCGCCGGTTCCGGCGGTGCCTGCGTGAACGGGACCGGACGCTGGGACACGACGGCCCCGGCCTTGTCGATGAACTGCGGTGCCGCCAGTTTGCTCTAGGGGATTCCAAATGCCTCGACCCGATCTTCCGGTTCGATCCAATCTGCTCGCGGCGGCGCGGCAGCGCGGCATTTCCGTCGTGGAGATCGCGCTGATGCTGCTGATCCTGGCACTGACCCTGGGCGTGGTGTTCAAGGGCCAGGAGATGATCTTCGGTGCCCGCTCGAAGGCGATGATCTCCCAGACCGAACAGGTCAAGGTCGCCTACCTGGGATTCCAGGACCGGTTTCGTGCTCTGCCCGGAGACTACCGCGAAGCTCCCACCGTGATTCCGGGGGTCGTCTACCACGGCGACGGTAGCGGGCGCATCGATCTCTTCGGAACCGCGACCGGCCCCAACGGCGTGGCCGAGGAGGACATGCTGGTGTGGGATCACCTCTCGAAAGCAGGCTTCTACCCAGGTTCGTTTCCTTACCAGACATCGAATCCGCAAGGTGCCATCCCCAAGAACATCTTCGGCGGGTACGTTGCCTTGGCCTTCGACCTGGATTACGGGAACCCGGCCGCGCCCCAGCCCAAACGCCACCTAGTCAAGACCGGCAACCAGGTCCCCGTCCAGTTTCTCGCGGAGATGGACCTCAAGATCGATGACGGCAACGCATTGCGCGGCAGCTTCCAGTTCTCGACGCACGCCTATTGGGGCGCCAACCCTGTAGGCCCGCCCTCAGCTGCGGGCTGCGCGGATACCGCGGGCAACTGGAGGACGGCGGCTGCGGCGCCACCCACCAACTGTGGTGCGGCATCGCTGATGTAGTGCAGTGCCCGAGCCCTGGTCCGACGACGGCCTAAATTCTAACAATTTGACAGGTTTCGTCGGGCGGCCTGACGGCGGCAGCTACCTAAGCCAATGAACCACAAGGCAGCCCGGGTATGGCTTTCGCGCCAAGTCTCTGTTGTGACGCCTGAACTGGCCACCGCCCCGAAAATGAGCCAAAATCTAACGCTTTTGGCACATTTGGTGCATCCCAGCACCGAAGAGACCGCCCGCAACCAACACCGGGGATACCGGGATGTACCGCCACAACAAGCTGTCCGGCTTCACGCTGGTCGAGACCGCCATCGTGCTCGTCATCATTGGCCTGCTCATCGCCGGCATCATGGTGGGCGGCCAGTTGCTGGGCTCCGCGCGCGCCCGCACGCTCATCACGGAAATCGATGGCCTTAAGGGCGCCTACTTCGGCTTCGTCGACCGGTACCACGGCTTTCCCGGCGACTATCTGCGCGCCACCGTCGACATTCCCAACACCGGCGTCAACGGCAATGGCAACGGGCGCATCGAACCGACGGCCTCCGGCGGTGCCATCGACGAACATATCGCCGTCTGGGAGCACTTGTCCGGCGCCGGTTTCATCAGCGGCCGCTACCGTTACTCGGCGGGAGCCGAGAGCGCCACGTCGGCACCCAAGACCGCATTCGGAGCCTATCCGCGCATCCTGGCCGGCCAGCAGTACGCCGGCTTCGCGGCCGTGCGGAACAACCTCAACACCGGCAACCTGATTCCCGCGAACGTGCTCGCAGAAGTGGACCGCAAGATCGACGACGGGACGGCGATCGACGGGGCGTTCCGCTTCTCGTCGATCGACACGACCGGCACCCCTCCCGTGGAAGCGCAGTGCGTGCGCAGTTCGGCACCCGAGCTGGGCGCGTGGCGCATCGACAGCGTCGCCGAGACGAACTGCGGCGGCACCTGGCTGCTGCAGTAGGTAAGGCGCCGCCCGCTCACCCCTGCAGCAGCCGCATTTCGGCCATGGCGAGGTCGGAGTCGCGGCCGCGCAGGACGACCACGTCGCCCTCCGCCAGGACCGTATCGCCCGTGGGCGCGAGGCTGCGGATGTTGCGCCGGCGAATCGCCGTGATTTCCACGCGATCCGCCGGCAAAGCCAGTTGCGCGAGACTGCGACCGATCGCACGCGCACCCAGCGGGAGCAGTACCGAGTGCAGTCGCAGCGGTTCGTCGTCCTGCGGTCCCTCGTCGGTCACGCCACGGAAGAAGCCGCGGAACACGCTGTAGCGCTGCTCACGCGTCTGGCGGATGCGCTTCAGCACCCGGTCGAAAGGCATGCCGAGCAGGATCAGCGTATGGGAGGCGAGCATGAGGCTGCCTTCCATGATCTCGGCCACCACTTCGGCAGCGCCCGCCTCCTTGAGCCGGTCGATGTCACTATCGTCGCGGGTCCGCACGATCACCGGCAGACCGGGACGCGCCTCGTGGACCACGGCGATGATCCGCAGCGCGGAATTGGTGTCTTCGTACGACACCACCACCGCGGCAGCGCGCATCAATCCGGCGGCCACGAGCACGTCGCGGCGGGCCGCATCACCGAACACCACCGACTCGCCCGCGATCGCGGCTTCGCGAATGCGCTGCGGATCCAGATCGAGTGCGATGAAGCGGATGTCCTCCTGTTCGAACAGGCGCGCGAGATTCTGCCCGCTGCGTCCGTAGCCGCACACAATGACGTGCTCGGTTGCCCCCATCGACTGCACCGCGATGTTGTGGAGCGCCATCGCCTGCTGCATCCACGCCGAGCCGATCCAGCGCCGCACCATGTGCTCGCTCTCCTCGACGATGAAGGGCGAGGCGACCATGGACAGCAACATCGCGGCGAGCACCGGCTGCATGACCTCCGGCGTCAGCACCCCAAGGACCCCGGCGCGCGACAGGAGCACGAACCCGAACTCGCCGGCGCCGGCAAGCGCGAGACCCGTGCGCAGAGCCGTGGCGGTATCGATGCGCATCAGGCGCGCGATCAGTACAACCAACGCCGCCTTGCCCGCCAGAATGCCGACCAGAAGCCCCACTACGACGGGCGCGCTCTCCAGCACCACGTGTACGTCGAGCAGCATGCCGACGGTCACGAAGAACAGGCCGAGCAGCACGTCGCGGAACGGCTTGATGTCCTCTTCCACCTGGAGCCGGTACTCGGTCTCCGAGATCAGCATGCCGGCTATGAATGCGCCGAGTGCGAGCGACAACCCGGCCAACTCCGTCAACCACGCGAGCAGCAGCGTGATGAGGAGCACGTTCAGGACGAACAACTCGGAAGACTTGCGAGATGCCACCAGATGGAACCATGGCCGCATCAGGCGCTGACCGATCCCGAGCAGCAGGACGAGCACCACGGCGGCCTTCGCGATGGCCACACCGATGGCCTGGGCCATCTCCGCACCGGACGCTGTGAGTGTGGGCAGCACGATCAGGAGCGGGACCACCGCCAGGTCCTGGAACAGCAGCACCCCCATGATCTGCCGTCCATGCGGCGCGTTGAGTTCCAGCCGCTCGGCCAGCAGCTTGCCCAGGATCGCCGTGGACGACATCGCGAGGGCACCGCCCAGCGCGAAACCGCTCTTCCAGTCGAGGCCCGCCAGCAGGGCACCACCGAGCACCACCAACAGGGTCGCAGTCACCTGGGCGGCGCCCAACCCGAACACCAGGCTGCGCATGGTGGCGAGCTTGGACAGGCTGAACTCGAGCCCGATGGAGAACATCAGGAACACGACACCGAACTCGGCGAGGTGCCGGGTACCTTCGTCATCGGCGAGCCAGCCCAGCGCATGGGGCCCGATCGCGATGCCGACCAGCAGGTAGCCGAGCAGCGGCGGCAGCTTGAGCTGACGGCACACCACGACCACCAGGACGGCAGCCGCGAGCAGGATCAAGGTGATTTGGAGAGTATCGTGCATGCGAGGATGCCGCGCGAGCCGGCGGCACCGCCCGACGCCGGTCGCGTGGGCTCGGGCTGAACCGGACGACACGACGGGCCCGCGCGCGGGCACTCTCACGACGAACTTTTCGGTAGGCTAGCACACGCCTTTTCCGACGCTCGTGGCGGCCTTTCGGCGAGGAGGGCTGGCGTATACTTCGCGGCCATGCACGCGTCCCTCGGACAACTCACCGTCGATCAGGTCATCGCGCTCGGCAAGCGCGTGCTCGACATCGAATCGCGCGCCGTCGCGGCGCTCGCCGAACGCCTCGACGGCAGCTTCGCGGATGCGCTCGCGATCCTGCTAGCCTGCCGCGGCCGAGTGGTGGTGAGCGGCATCGGCAAATCCGGCCACGTCGCACACAAGATCGCGGCCACGCTCGCGAGCACCGGGACCCCGGCGTTCTTCGTGCATCCGGCCGAAGCAAGCCACGGCGATCTGGGCATGATCACCGCCGAGGACGTGATGATCGCGCTGTCGAATTCCGGCGAGAGCGCCGAGTTGGTGACCATCGTACCGCTCGCGAAGCGCCGCGGCGCGAAGCTCATAGCGATTACCGGCAATCCTGCATCGACTCTGGCACGGGAGGCCGACGTGCATCTCGACGGCGCCGTCGCGGAAGAGGCGTGTCCGCTCGGCTTGGCACCCACCGCCAGCACGACCGCGGCGCTAGCGCTCGGTGACGCTCTGGCCGTGGCCGCCCTGGAGGCCCGCGGCTTCAGCTCGGAGGACTTCGCGCGTTCGCACCCGGGCGGCAGTCTGGGTCGCAAGTTGCTGACGCACGTGCGCGACATCATGCGTACCGGCGACGACGTGCCCGCGGTGCCCGACACCATCGCACTCGCCGACGCGCTGCTCGTGATCTCGGGCAAGGGCCTTGGCATGACCGCCGTGCTCGACTCGGCCGGCCGGGTCGCCGGCCTCATTACCGACGGCGATCTGCGCCGCGCGCTCGGCCGCGGTGTCGATCTGCGGCACGCCCGCGCGATAGACGTGATGACGCCCAACCCCCGCGTCATCGGCCCGGACCGGCTGGCGGTCGAAGCGGTCGAAGAAATGGAGCGTACTCGTATCAACGGCCTGCTGGTGGTCGATCAACACGGTGCGCTGGTGGGCGCCTTCAACATGCATGACGTGCTGCGGGCGGGCGTCGTTTAGATGTGTCCGCCGCGCTCTCTTCGTTCGCTGCCCCCAGGGGGCTCAGCGCCCTACGGGCGGCCGGGCGGGCGCTGATGATGAACTCCCCCCCTCCCTCTCTTCGTTCGCTGCCCCCAGGGGGCTCAGCGCCCTACGGGCGGCCGGGCGGGCGCTGAAGTGGCGAGCGAGACGGTCGACGAAAGGGCGCGCCGTGTGCGCATCGCCGTGTTCGACGTGGATGGCGTGATGACCGACGGCACGCTGTACCTCGACGACGACGGGCGCGAGCTGAAGGGCTTCAACTCGCTCGACGGCCACGGGCTCAAGATGCTCGCCGGGAGCGGCGTGATGCTTGCCATCATCACGGGCCGCACCTCGCGCTGTGTGGAACACCGTGCCGCGAACCTCGGCATGACGCTGGTGCGCCAGGGCGTCGAGGACAAGCTCGAAGCCTTTGCTGCCATGCTCGCGGATCTCGGGCTCGAGCCGGCGGAAGCCGCCTACATGGGCGACGACGTGGTCGACCTGCCGGTGTTGCGTCGTTGCGGCCTGGCGGTCACCGTCCCGGAAGGACACGAACTGGTGCGCCGCCACGCTCACTACATCACTCGCGCCGGCGCCGGCCGTGGCGCAGTTCGCGAAGCGTGCGAGCTGATCATGCGCGCCCAGGGCACCCTGGACGCCCGCATGGAAAAATATCTGGCATGAGAACGCCCCCCCCCACGCTCACTCACGTTCGCTGCCCCCCAGGGGGCGCGTCAGAGCCTTGGGGCGGCCCGGCGGCTCTGACATGAACGGCCGCCTGGTTCGCTGGTATCCGGTCGTGTTCCTGGCGCTGCTGGCGGCGCTCACGGTATGGATCGACCGCCGGGTTCAGCCGCCCCCCCCGGTGCGCGACGGCAGCACCCGCCACGATCCCGATTTCATCATCGACAATTTCTCAGCCACGCGCATGAATCCGGACGGCTCGCAGCGGTACTCTGTGCAGGGCACCAAGATGACCCATTACCCGGACGACAACAGCACCCACGTGGAGACCCCGCGTTTCATCCACTACGACTACGAGACCGCACCGGTACGCGTGCGGTCCAATCGCGCGCTGGTGTCGCGCAATGGCGAGAACGTCTACTTCATCGGCGATGTCCGAATCATCCGTGAGCCCTACGCCGACCAGAACGAGATGCGACTCGATACCGAGTTCCTCCACGTAATTCCGGACCTCGATCTCGCCCAGACCGACAAGCCGGTCCGAATGACCACGGGTGCGTCCCAGGTCGACGCCGTCGGACTCGAATTCGACAACCGGGCGCGGATCGTCAAACTGCGCTCCAACGTGAAGGTGACCTATGCTTCCCCGGTCGGCATCCCGCATCTCGGCCGCTAGTCTGGCCCTGGCCATCGCGCTGGCCGTCGCGCCGGCGCTGGCCGACAAATCCGATCGCGAGAAGCCGGTCAACGTGGAAGCCGACCGGATGCTCGTGGACGACGCCAAGAAGGAATCAGTGTTCGAGGGCAACGTCGTGGTCACCCAGGGGACGCTGCAACTGCGTGGCGACCGCGTGATCGTCCGCCAGGACGGCGAGGGCTTCAGCTACGGCATCGCCTATGGCAAACCGGCGACCTTCCGCCAGAAGCGCGAGGGCTACGACGAGTACATCGACGGCTTCGCCGACCGCCTCGAGTACGATGGCCGCAAGGATCTGCTCCAGATGTTTGCCGCCGCCAAGCTCACCAAGGGTACCGACGAAGTGCAGGGCGACTACATTTCCTATAACGCGAAGACCGAGTTCTTCCAGGTGCTGGGGCGGGGCAAGATCGCCGATTCGCCGGCCGATCCCAGCGCCCGCGTGCGCGCGGTGATCCAGCCCAAGGCGAAGACTCCACCCGGCCAGACGTCGCCGGGTGCAACCAGCGACGGAACCCCGCTCAAGTCCGCCACCGACCTCAACAAACCCCCGAAGCCGTGAACGCCCCCGCCACCGAGATCCCGCCTGTAGGCTCAGCTGCCGAGTTGAACGAGCTCCGCGCGACCTCGCTCAAGAAGCGCTACAAGTCGAGAACGGTGGTGAAAGACGTCTCATTGGACGTGAAAAGCGGCGAAGTCGTCGGGTTGCTGGGGCCCAACGGGGCCGGCAAGACCACCTGCTTCTACATGATCGTCGGGCTGGTGCCGCTCGACAGCGGCCAGATCGTGCTGGACCAGCAGGACGTGTCGCGCATGCCCATCCACAAGCGGGCGCGGCTGGGCCTGTCCTACCTGCCCCAGGAACCCTCGATCTTTCGCAAACTGACTGTCGCGGAAAACGTCCGTGCCGTCCTCGAACTGCGTGACCTGAAGGAAGCCGAGATCGCCGAGAAGCTCGATGCTCTCCTGCACGAGCTGCACGTGGTCCATCTCAAGAACAGCCCGGCGATCAGCCTGTCCGGAGGTGAACGGCGCCGGGTCGAGATAGCCCGCGCGCTGGCCGGTGACCCGCGCTTCATCCTGCTGGACGAACCCTTCGCCGGGGTCGACCCGATCGCCGTCATCGAGATCCAGCGCATCATCCGCTTCCTGAAGGAGCGCGGTATTGGCGTCCTCATCACCGATCACAATGTCCGCGAAACCCTGGGGATCTGCGACCGTGCTTATATAATTAATGACGGCTCGGTACTTGCTTGCGGTCACCCAGAGGAGATCGTCTATAATGAGGCTGTGCGTAAGGTCTATCTCGGCGAACACTTCAGGCTCTAAGGCCTGAGCCCCTCCAGTCCCAGCGGGTCCCAGGTCCTAGCCGCGGTTGCCATGAAGCACTCCCTGCAGCTCAAGCTTTCTCAGCACCTCACGCTGACCCCGCAGCTCCAGCAATCGATCCGGTTGCTGCAGCTTTCGACCCTGGAACTCAACCAGGAGCTCGAGCGGTTCCTCCAGGAAAATCCGCTCCTCGAACGCGAGGAGGAGGACGGCGAGGATGGTGCGCCGCCGGCCACACCGACCGCCGAGGCGGCCCCCGAGCCACCGCCTGATCTACCCAGCGAGATTCCGAGCGACATCCCGTCGGAGGTCTCCACCAGTTCCACCGCCGATGGCGACGGCGATGAAGTCCCCGACGCTCCGGAGGCCGCCGAGTCCACCGAGCGCGAGTCCATGGACGACTCCGACTGGCTCGACGAGGGCAGCTACGGCAACAGCGGCAGCCCGGAGGGCGAGGAATCCGACTACCCGCAGATGCCGGCCGGCACCACCAGCCTGCGCGAACACCTGTTGTGGCAGGTCAACCTCATGAACCTGCCCCATCGCGACAAGCAGATGGCGGCGATCATCGTCGACTCACTCGACGACAACGGTTACATGAAGCAGGACCTGGCCGAGCTGGCGGAGATGCTGCCGCCGGAGATCGAAGCCGACGAGGAGGATCTGCTGATCGCGCTGCGCCACGTCCAGAACCTCGATCCGCCCGGCGTCGCAGCCCGAGATCTGGGCGAGTGTCTCGCACTGCAACTGGAAGCGCTGCCCCAGGACACGCCGTGGCGTACCGAAGCGCTGAACGTGGTGCGGCTGCAGCTCGATGCGCTCGCCGGGCGCGACTACGCGAAGCTCAAGAAGGGTTTGAAGTGCGACGACAACGCACTGCGCGAAGTACAGAAGCTGATCACGAGTCTGAACCCGCGCCCGGGGGCGCGCTTCTCCACGGACGAACCGCGATACGTGGTCTCCGACGTGATCGTGCGCAAGCTGAAGGGCATGTGGGTCGCGGCACTCAACCCGGATGCGATGCCAAAATTGCGCATCAACCGCATGTACGCGGACATCCTGTCGCGCAACCGCGACGCGAGCCACCAGCAGCTCGCCGGCCAGTTGCAGGAAGCGAAGTGGCTCATCAAGAACGTCCAGCAACGCTTCGACACCATCCTGCGCGTCTCGCAGTGCATCGTCGATCGCCAGCGGCATTTCTTCGAGCATGGCGAAGTGGCGATGCGACCGCTGGTGCTGCGCGAGATCGCCGAGATCCTCGGCCTGCATGAGTCGACCGTCTCGCGCGTGACGACCCAGAAGTTCATGTTCACGCCGCGCGGCATCTTCGAGTTGAAGTATTTCTTCGGCAGCCACGTCACCACCGAGACCGGTGGAGCGTGTTCCGCCACCGCGATCCGCGCATTGATCAAGCAGCTGGTGGGCGAGGAAGACACCAAGCGCCCGCTGTCCGACAGCCAGATCTCCGAGATCCTCGGCAAGCAGGGCATCGTGGTGGCGCGCCGTACCATCGCGAAGTATCGCGAGTCCCTGCAGATCCTGCCGGTCAACCTGCGCAAGTCGATCTGACCTGATTCCCCGCGTCCGGCGCCCCAGCGCGGACGCGCAACCGACACCGCCATGAGCCTGATCACTCCGCTCCTGCCCGTCACCCGCGTATTGGCCGATCTCGACGTCTCCAGCAAGAAGCGCGTCTTCGAGCACGCCGGGCTGCTCTACGAAAACACCCTCGGCCTGTCGCGCGGTCAGGTGTACGACAGCCTGTTCGCGCGCGAACGCCTTGGCTCCACTGGACTCGGTCATGGGGTGGCCGTGCCGCACGGCCGGATGAAGGGGTTGAAAGAGGCCGCGGCCGCGTTCATCCGCACCCGGCAGCCGATCCCCTTCGAAGCGCCGGACGGCAATCCCGTGAGCCTGATCTTCATCCTGCTGGTACCGGAGAAGGCCACGGACATGCATCTGCAGATCCTGTCCGAGCTCGCGGAGATGTTCAGCGATCGCGACCTGCGCCGCAGCCTCGCCGAGCCGCTCGACGCCGCGACGCTCCAGCACACCATCACCGCCTGGCAACCCCATGCCCCAGGTCAGCATCGCGCAGCTGTTTGAGGAGAATCGCGGCGAGCTCAAGCTCACCTGGCTCCAGGGTGATCGCGACACCTGCCCGGACCTCGACTCGAAGCGCATCAACAGCTCGAGCAAGGGGCTGACCGGGCACCTCAACTTCATCCACCCGAACTGGGTGCAGATCTTCAGCCACACCGAGGCGGAGTACTTCCAGAGCCTCGACGAGAACGCGCGCCGACAGGTGCTCGACTATCTCGCCACGAGCGGCATGGCCTGCCTGATATTGTCCGATGGGGAGCATGCGCCCGAGGTGCTCGCCAGCCTGTCGAGCGCGCTCAACGTACCGATGCTGTCGAGCCCGCTGCCGAGCCTGCAGATCATCTGGGTGCTGCGCACCTACCTCGGTCGCGCGCTTGCCGAGTTCGTCACTCGCCACGGCGTCATGCTCGACGTGCTCGGCATGGGCGTGCTGATCGTGGGCGACAGCGGCGTGGGCAAGAGCGAACTGGCGCTCGAGCTCATCACGCGCGGCAGCGGCCTGGTGGCCGACGACGTGACCGAGCTCTATCACATCGCGCCGCAGACGCTCGAAGGGCGCTGCCCGGAAATGCTGAAGGATTTCCTCGAAGTGCGCGGCCTCGGGATGCTCAACATCCGCACCATCTTCGGCGAGACCGCGGTACGCCAGCGCAAGAACCTGAAGCTGATCGTCCAGCTCGAGCGACCCGTGGGCGGCAACATTCCGGGGCTCGAACGCCTGCCGCTCAATGCGAGTTCCGAGGAGATCATGGGCGTGTCGGTGCGCAAGGTGCAGTTGCCGGTGGCCGCAGGCCGCAACCTCGCGGTGCTGGTCGAGGCCGCGGTGCGCAACTACGTCCTGCAGTTGCGCGGCATCGACAGCACGCGCGAGTTCATCCAGCGCCAGGAGCAACATCTCGGCGACGACGAGGGCAATTGAGAACAGATACTCCATGCAACTCGTCCTGATCAGCGGATTGTCCGGCTCGGGCAAGAGCATCGCGTTGAACGTGCTCGAGGACAGTGGTTACTACGTGGTCGACAACCTGCCGGCGAAGCTGCTGGTGGAACTGGTGGATCACCTGTCCGAGGCGGGCATCGAACGCGTTGCCATCAGCGTCGACGTACGCAGCGGCCACGGGCTGGACGAAGTTCCGAAGGTCCGCGAGGCGCTGCGCCGGCGCGATCTCGACATCAAGATCCTGTTCCTCGACGCCAAGACCGAAACGCTGGTCAAGCGCTTCTCCGAGACGCGCCGCCGCCATCCGCTGTCGGACGCAGACCGGACCCTGACCGAATCGATCGAACGCGAGCGCGAATTGCTCGCACCGGTGATCTCCATCGGTCATCGCATCGACACCAGCGATCTCTCCGCCAACACCCTGCGGGCGTGGGTGAAGGAGTTCGTCGACGTCCGCGCCACTGCGGGCCTGACGGTGCTGTTCGAATCCTTCGGGTTCAAGCACGGCATCCCGCTCGACGCCGATTTCGTGTTCGACGTGCGTTGTCTTCCCAATCCGCACTACGACGAGAAGCTGCGACCGTTGACCGGGCGCGACGCCCCCGTGATCAAGTTTCTCGAGAGCGAATCCAGCGTCCACCAGATGCTGGGCGACATCCGTCGCTTTCTCGCACGCTGGCTGCCGACCTTCGCTGCGGACAACCGCAGCTACGTCACCATCGGCATTGGCTGCACCGGCGGGCGCCACCGGTCGGTCTATCTGGTGAACACGCTCGCCAACGAGTTCGCGAGCGAGTATCGGGTCCTGCAGCGGCATCGTGAGCTCGGCTCGGAGTCGTGAGCGCAGCGAACGAAAGCACTACGCCCACTCCGCGTCGCCGCCTTCGTGCCGGCGCGGTTTTGGTACTCGCCATGCCGATGCTTGCTGCTGCTGCCGATTGGCAGCGCGTCCCGTCCATAGGCAACGACCAGCACTTCTACGACCGCAGCAAGGTGAGCATCGCCGGCGACGAAGTCACCTACTGGCGCAAGGTGGTGTTCGCGAAGCCCGTTCGCGTGAAAGCGGGCACGGCCAAGCTCGCCTTGTATCGAGAACGGATGCACTGCCGCGATCACACGTTGCGCGCGCTGTCATGGCAGCTGCTCGCTGACGAAGGTGTCGCGATCGAGGCCTCCAGTGCGCCGGAACCGGACGCCACGCCCGTGGTACCTGAAACCGTCGGCGATCGATTCCAGTCCGTCATGTGCGTCTTCGTCGAATCGACCAAGCAGCGCGAGGCCGACATCGCTCGCGATGAAGCGCAGCTCACCGCGCGGCGCAAGGAGCTCGAAGCCCTGAAGGCCGAGGTGGAGCGCCTCGAGGCTCAGCTCGGCAAACTGCGCAACGACGCAGCGGCGTTGCTGCCGAAGGCCGAGACGGCACCGGAGGCGCCGACCAAGCCATGACCGACCGCACCATCGCCCTCGCCTTGACCGGTGCGTCGGGGATGCCCTACGGCCTGCGGCTGCTCGAATGCCTGATCGCAAGTGGCGCCAGAGTCTGGCTCATCTACTCGCAGGTCGCCCAGATCGTCGCGCGGCAGGAGCTCGACTTGAAGCTCCCGACCCAACCGCGCGAAGCCCAGCGGCACTTCTCGAAGCTCTACCGCGCCCGTGCCGGGCAACTGGAAGTCTTCGGCCGCGAAGACTGGTTCGCACCGATCGCCTCCGGATCGAGCCCGGCGGACGCGATGGCAATCTGTCCGTGTTCCATGGGCACCCTCGCCGCCGTCGCCGCCGGGCTCGCGAACTCGCTGATCGAGCGCGCCGCCGACGTGATGCTGAAGGAATCGCGCAAGCTGGTCCTGGTCCCGCGAGAAACACCGCTGTCGGCGATCCATCTCGAGAACATGCTGCGCCTGCAACGCGCCGGCGCCGTGATCCTGCCGGCCAATCCGGGTTTCTATCATCGTCCGCAATCGGCCGCCGACCTGGTCGACTTCGTGGTGGCGCGGGTGCTCGATCAGCTCGGCATCGAGAACGATCTCATGCAGCGTTGGGGGGCAGCGCCACCGGAGGGCGACTAGCCGCATGCCGAACGAACGCAAGATCGACATTCCGATCTTTCCGCTCAATACCGTGCTGTTTCCCGGGGGCATGCTGCCGCTCAAGATCTTCGAGCAGCGCTACCTCGAAATGACCAAGGCGTGCCTGCGCGACGGCACGCATTTCGGGGTCTGCCTCATCAACGACGGACAGGAAGTCGGTGCACCCGCCACGCCAGCCGAGGTAGGCACCATCGCGCACATCGAGCGCTGGGACATGCCGCAGCTCGGCATCTTCCATCTGGTGACCAAGGGCGCCGAACGGTTCCGTATCCTGTCGATGGAAACGACTGCGAGCGGGCTCATTCACGGTGAAGTTGCGACCCTCGATCCGGAACCGTCCGCATCGGTGGCCGAACGCCACGGCCAGTGCGTCGAAGTGCTGCGGCAACTGGTGGAGCGCTTCGGCGACGAACACTTCCCGCCACCGCATGACTACGGCGATGCGTCGTGGGTGAGCTATCGACTGGCGGAGATCCTGCCGATCGACCGGTTCGAGAAACAGCGGATGCTGGTGGCGAACGATGCGATCGCTCGGCTGGATCGGGTGCTGCATCTGTTGAAGCGAGGGTAGTAGCTGAGGTCTCGAAGAACCACCCATCGCGGCGGACGCGGCGGACACGGCGGAAATCGGTTGAGCGCATGACCAAGGGTTCCTCTTCTTGCTGCGGACTTTCGCTTTTCCGCCGCGTCCGCCGTGTCCGCCGCGTTCAGCGCTTCATGGCTTTCTATCGAACCCCTCAAGCGACCTGAGCAACTTCCGGATCGGCGCCGGCACCGCCGCGCCGATCGCATCGCTGACCGGCAGCCACAATCGTCCCGGCGCGTTCGCTTGCGGTGTGAGCGCAGTCACCGGTGCGAGCCACGGTTGCAGCCGCAGGCGGAAGTGCGTGAACCCGTGCTCGATCGGCTCCAGTGCCTCGATCGGAGCGATTGCTGCACCATAGCGTTGTTCGCTGACGCGCTGAGGGTCGTCGTCCAACGCGAGTTCCGGAAAGCTCCACAACCCGCCCCAGATACCCGTGGGCGGACGCTTCTCCAGCATCACTTCGCCGCCTCGCGCCAGTACGAGCAACACCGTCTCGCGCTGCGGCAGGGCCTTCGCCGGCCGTGCGGCCGGCAGGCGATCGGTCAGCCCTTCGCGCAGGGCAACGCAATCGGACGCCACCGGACACGCTTCGCAACGCGGGCTTGTCCGTGCGCACACTTGGCTGCCCAGGTCCATCAACCCTTGCGTGTAGGCCTCGATATCCTGATCCGGCAGCAACCGTTCTGCGGCCTCCCACAGCCCCGACTGGACCTTGCCATCGCCCGGCCAGCCGCCCACACCCAGCCAGCGGGCGAGCACGCGCTTCACATTTCCGTCGAGGATGGCCGCGCGCTCACCGAACGCGAACGCCGCGATTGCCGCCGCGGTCGATCGACCGACGCCGGGCAGCTCGGCGAGTGCAGCTGCCGACCGCGGAAACCTCCCGCCGTGCTGTTCTACGAGCACCTGCGCCGCGCGGTGCAGATTGCGAGCGCGCGCGTAATAGCCAAGGCCGCTCCAGTGCGCGAGCACGTCATCCTCGTGCGCTGCCGCGAGCGCGCCGACTTCGGGGAAGCTCGCCATGAACCGCGTGAAATACGGGATCACCGCCGTCACCTGTGTCTGCTGCAGCATGATCTCCGAGACCCAGAGTCGATACGGATCTTGCGTACGCTGCCACGGCAGGTCGTGGCGGCCGTGCCGGCGCTGCCAGTCGATCACGCGTTGAGCGAAGGGTAGATCACGACCTGGCGTCATGAAGCGGTTCCGGTCGTGTCGGTCTGCACCCAGAAACGGTACTGATTTCGTCCGGAGGTCTTCGCGAGGTACATCGCCTGGTCGGCACGACGGATCAGTTCCCCCGCGTCGCCGCCGTCGCGGGGGAACAGGCTTGCCCCGATGCTGCACGAGATGCACACCTCCTGCCCCGCGAGCAGGTAGGGACGTGCGATCACCTCGCGGACTCGCTTCAGAACCTGCGCGACGGACGCCTCCGATGCCTGCTCCGTGAGCACGAGGATGAACTCGTCGCCGCCGTGCCGTGCCACGGTGTCGCCGTCGCGCACGCATGCCTGCAGGCGCCGTGCGACGGCAATCAGCAGTTCGTCGCCGGCGGCGTGACCCAGCGTGTCGTTCACCGCCTTGAAGTGGTCGAGGTCGATGAAGGCCACTCCCAGCGACCGGTCGTAGCGCTGCGCCGACGCCAGCGCCATCGCGAGCCGGTCGTCGAGCAGGCTGCGATTGGCGAGCCCGGTCAGGATGTCGTGCGAGGCGCGATGCTCCAGCTCGTTCCGGTAGACGGTGAGTTCGGTGACGTCGTTCGACACGCCGAGGTAGTGAGTGATGGTGCCGTTGTCGTCGCGAACCGGCGAGATGGCGAGCTGGTTCCAGAACAACCGACCGTCCTTGCGGTAGTTGCGCAGCAGCGCATGACCTTCGGTCCCGGCACGCAGTGCGGCGCGCAGGTTCTCGAGATCGGCCTGGTCGCGATCGGCACCGTGCAGGAAACGGCAGTTGCGTCCGAGCACTTCGGTCGCTGCGTAACCGGTGATGCGCTCGAATGCCGGGTTGACATACTCGATCGGCTGCTCAGGATGACGGACGTTGACGATCACGATGCCGTTCTCCGCAGCCTCGACCGCACGGGTCCGCAGGCGCAAGGCCTGCTCGGCTCGCCGGCGCTCGGTGATGTCGCGCACGATCGCGACCACGATCGGCCGGCCATCGACCACCCGGGCGCTGCGAAAGACGTCGATCGGAAAAATGGTCCCGTCCGCGCGCCGTGCATAGCGGGTCGAATCCGGCGGCGCTGCCTGGGGTGCGAGCCCGATCGCCTCGTCGAGGTCGCGTTCGAGCCGGGCCCGCGTGAGATTGACGTTGATGTCGAGCGGCGTCATGCGCAGCAGCGCCTCCCGCGTCAGTCCGAGCATGCGGCAGGCGGTCTCGTTCACGTCGATGAAACTCAGGGTTTCGCGATCCACCAGGAAGATGGCGTCGGCAGCGACGTCCATGGCCGCGCGGAAACGCGCGAGTTCACTCTGCGCCCGCAGCGTCTCGGTGATGTCACGTGCCACCGCGACGACGATGTCGTGACCGCCAGACCGGACCAGCGAGCGCCGGATCTCCACGGGAAACACGGAACCGTCCTTGCGTCGCAGTTCGCGCCGTGCCGCCTCCTGCTGCGGCAATTGCTCGTGGATCGAGACGACGGCGTCGAACGTGCGGTGCATCTCCTCGGCATCGAAGCCGACAGTGACGCCCTCCGGACCCATGTGCATCAGTTCTTCGCGCGAATAGCCGAGCATGCGACATACGGCAGCATTCACGTCGACGTAGCGCAACGTATCCCGATCCACCAGGAAGATGGGATCGGGGGCCGTATCCATGGCGGCGCGCGCCCGCTCCAGGGCTTCCTGGGCTCGCAGCTGCTCGGTGACGTCGCGCACGAACACGAGCACCGCGGGCTTGCCCTGATAGGCGATGGGCATCGCCATCGCCTCGCCATACATCAGGCGGCCGTCGAGACGCAGATAGCGCTGGTGCACCTGCGGCGCGCGCCGGCCGGCGCGCATGTCGCGTACGCGAGCGATGGACTCGGCCTGGTCCTCGGGATGGATGAAGTCGAACCGCGAGCGGCCGACGATCTGGTCGGCTGAGGAAGCACCGAGCTGATCGAGTGCGGCGCGGTTCACGTAGACGATCCGATCCTCCGCATGGATGAAGATCGCATCGGGCGCACGCTCGACCAGGTCCCGGTAACGGGCTTCGCTGTCGCGCAGTTCCGCGTACGCGTGCCGTGTACCGGACAGCCATTCGCGAACGCGGTGAAACAGGGATCGGGGCATGGGCGAAACCGCTAGGCTGCTCTAGGGCCCGTTGACACATCGCCCGCCAGGTTCGACCCGCAACGCGCCCGTCGTGGCAGCCCGGGGGCACCCCATGCGCGCAGCGAGCGGCGGGATGGAGCGGGTGAACGGGATCGAACCGTCGTCTAAAGCTTGGGAAGCTTTCGTTCTACCATTGAACTACACCCGCTTGAAGCCGCAAGTTTACGACGGAATGCGGTCGGTCGCTCTTCCCGGGGTCGCCGCGCCCGGCGCGAGGCGTCCCTCCTCCATGGCGTGGCACGCAACCAGCACCCCGCTGTCGATCGCCTTCAGCAGCGGCCGTTCGACGCGGCAGCGCGCGTCCGCTTGGGGGCAGCGGGGATGAAATGCGCAGCCTGCCGGTGGCTCGAGCGGATTCGGCACCTCGCCGGCCACGGGCGTTCGCGGCCGCCCGGTCATGTCGAGATCGGGCAAGGCATCGAGCAGCATGCGCGCGTAGGGATGCGCCGGACGCGCCAGGACCGCGCCGACCGGCCCGAGTTCGACGAGGCGCCCGAGATACATGACGCCCACTTCGCTCGCGACATACTCGACCACGGCGAGGTTGTGCGAGATGAAGAGACACGTGAGCCCGAGCTGCGCCTGGAGGTCCTGCAACAGGTTGAGCACCTGCGCCTGCACCGAGACATCGAGCGCCGAAGTCGGCTCATCGCACACCAGAAACTCCGGATCGGAAGCGAGAGCGCGTGCGATCGAAATCCGCTGGCGCTGGCCTCCGGAGAACTCGTGCGGAAATTTGTCGCCGTCGCGGGACGCGAGGCCCACCTGGGTCAGCAGTTCCGCCACGCGATCCCGCAGTGCACCCCGCTCGTTGATCAGGCCATGGGCGCGCAGCGGTTCGGCCACGATGTCGCGCACGCGCCAGCGCGGATTGACGCTCGCATAGGGATCCTGGAAGACCATCTGCATGCGACGCCGGATGCCCAGCATCTCCGCCGGCGCGGCCTGCGACAGGTCGATGCCGCCGAACCGCACCCGGCCACGCGTGGGCTCATGCAGTCCGACCATGAGGCGCGCGACCGTGGATTTGCCGCACCCGGACTCGCCCACCAGAGCGAGCGTGCGGCCGCGCTCGATGCGAAACGAAACGTCATCGACCGCCCGCAACCATTGCCGCGGCAGGCGCCCGAGCTTGCGCTCGAGCCACGGCCGCGAGACCTCGAAGTCGCGGCCCAGCTCCTGCGCTTCGACGAGAGCCGGTTCAGCCATCGGCGGCATGCAGCCAGCAGGCAGCGAGACTGGTCGGCGTGACCATGGGCTCGGGGCGCTCCAGCCGGCAGCGCTCGAACGCACGCACGCAGCGCGGATGGAATGCGCAGCCGGATGGAATCGCATCGAGCCGCGGCATCGCGCCGTCGATCTGCACCAGGCGCTCGCCCAGCTTCCCCAGTCGCGGGATCGCACCCATCAGGCCCACGGTGTAGGGGTGCTTCGGCGCGTGGATCACCTCGCGCACCGGTCCGATCTCGACGATGCGGCCCGCGTACATGACGGCCACGCGATCCGCAGCCTCGGCGATCACGCCCATGTCGTGGGTGATCAGCATCACCGCGGTGCCGCGTTCGGTCGTCAACTGCTTCAAGACTCGGATGATCTGCGCCTGGGTCGACACGTCGAGTGCCGTGGTCGGCTCGTCGGCGATGACGAGCTGCGGCTCTGAGCACAGTGCCAGCGCGATCACGACCCGCTGGCGCAAGCCGCCCGAGAGCTGATGGGGGTATTGGTGGATCCTGCGCTCCGGCGCCGGAATGCCCACTTCGACCAGGAGTGCTATCGCACGTCGGCGTGCTTCCTCGGCACTCACCGGCAGGTGTGTCTGGATGGTCTCTTCGAGCTGGTTACCGATGGTGAACAGCGGGTTCAGCGCCGCCAGCGGATCCTGGAAGATGGCACCGATGCGGCGACCGCGGATCGCGCGCAGATCTCTGGGCGGCAGCCGATCGATGCGCCGTCCGTCGAGATGGATTTCGCCGGCCGCGATACGCGCCGGCGGATCAAGCAGACCCATCACCGCCGTGCCGGTGATGGACTTGCCGGCTCCGGATTCGCCCACCACCCCCAGCACTTCGCCGGGTGCGATGTCGAAGGACACGTCGTCCACCGCCACCAGCGTGCCGCGGCGCGTGACGAACTCCACGCGCAGATTGCACACCGCAAGCAGGGCGCTCAAAGGCGGATCATCTCAAGCGCGGATTGAGCGCGTCGCGCAGCCAGTCGCCCAGCAGATTGACGGAGAGCACCAAGGTCACCAGCGCCACACCGGGAAACACCGTGATCCACCATTCGCCGGAGAACAGGAAATCGTTGCCGATGCGGATCAGGGTCCCGAGCGAAGGCGTGGTCGGCGGCATGCCGACGCCGAGGAAGGAGAGCGTCGCCTCAGTCGTGATGGCCGTCGCGAGGTGGATGGTCGCGATCACCAGCACCGGTCCGGTCACGTTGGGCAGCACGTGCCGGAACATGATGGCGAGCGGATGCCTGCCGATCACGCGTGCCGCCTGCACGTACTCCTTGCGCGCTTCCACCAGCGTCGACCCGCGCACGGTCCGCGCGTATTGCACCCAGCCGGACAGACCGATCGACAGGACGATGACCCAGAACGCGATGCCGGCGTGGGCCGCATCGGGCCATGCGATCCGCGCGAGGCCGTTGATCAGCAGTGCGATCAGGATCGCGGGGAAGGAGAGCTGCACATCCGCCACCCGCATGATGATCGCGTCGAGCACGCCGCCGACGTATCCGGCCAGGAGCCCCAGCCCGGTCCCGAGCACCATGGACAGCACCACCGACGCCACGCCCACCGCCAGCGAGATGCGCGTGCCGTAGAGGATCGTCGAGAAGACGTCGCGTCCCTGGTCGTCGGTGCCCAACAGGAACATCGCCTTCCCCTGGTCGAACCAGGCCGGCGGGGCGAATGCATCCAGCAGGTCGAGCTTCGCAAGGTCGAAGGGATCGTGCGGGGCGAACAAAGGCGCTCCGATGGCACCGACGATGCTGACGACCGCCACGATCGCCGCAACGACGGTCACCGGCGAATGGCGGAAGGACCAGGCGAGATCGGAGTCGAGGAAGGCGGCGAGGCGGGTCATCGGATGCTGTTTGCGCTGTTGCCCCCATCCCGACCTTCCCCCGCTTGCGCGGGGGAAGGGGTGTACTGCTCACTCCCCCGAGATTTTCATCTGTGTGGTTCTTTCAAGCCATGCGCGCCAACCGCTCAGTCAGCTGGATGCGGGCGGCCACGTGATCGGCTGCTGGTGCAAGGGAATGTGGCCGATGTCGTCCTGGTGGACCTTGAACGCCTCGGCGATCATCGCGTTGCGCTTCGTGGTGTCGTTCTCGGCACCCGCCTTACGGGTCAGTTCGTCCAGGCGCGGATTGGAGTAGGCACCGCCGTTGAATTGCCCCTGGGCACCCTCGCCCGGTGTCGACATCACGGCGAACAGCGCGTTGTGGCTGTCCTGGCTGGCCGGGGTCCAGCCCGCGAGATAGAAGGACACGTTGCGGCCGATGACCTTGGGAAAGAACAGCGCCTTCGACTCGGCCACCAGGTTCACCTTCACGCCGATCTTCGCCAGCATCGCCGCGATCGCCTGACAGATCTCGCTGTCGTTGACGTAACGATCGTTGGGGCAGTTCATGCCCACTTCGAAGCCGTTCGGATAGCCGGCGTCCGCCATGAGCTTCTTCGCCGCCTCCACGTCGTAGGGCAGGCGCTTGTTGAGCTCGGGTGCGAAACCCTGGGTGTCCGGCGCCACCATGAGGCCGGTGGGTGTAGATACGCCGCGCATGATGCGCGTGCGGATCGCCTCGATGTCGATCGCCTGGTAGAAGGCGCGACGCACACGGACGTCCTTGAACGGATTCCTGCCCTTGATGTTGGAGTGGAGCAGTTCGTCGCGCTTCTGGTCCATGCCGAGGAAGATGGTGCGCAACTCGGGCGACTGCATCACCTTGAGGCTGGGGTTCGACTGTACGCGCGGCACGTCCTGCAACGGCAGCGGATCCATCATGTCGATCTCGCCGCTCACCAGCGCCGCGACCCGCGTCGCGTCATTGCCAATCGGCGTGAAGATGGCTTCGGTGATGTTGTGCTCCACCTTGCCCCACCAGTCGGGGTTCACGGTGAATACGGTGCGCACGCCAGGTTCGCGCGATTTCACCATGAACGGTCCGGTGCCGTTGGCGCGCAGGGTCGCGTAATTCTCCCCGCCCTTGCGTACGTCGGCAGGACGCGTGGCGTTGTTCTTCTCGCACCAGCTCTTCGACATCACGTACCAACGGCTCACGGTCTGCGGCAGGATCAGGAACGGGTCCGTGGTGACGATGTCGATCGCGTGCGCATCGACCTTGCGGATCTCCTTGATCGCGCCGACATACACCTTGACGTCGGACCCTTCGCCGCGCGCGCGCTCGAAGCTGAAGATCACGTCGTCGGCGGTGAACGGGGTCCCGTCGTGGAACTTCACGCCCTTGCGCAGGTTGAATCGCCACACGGTCGGCGCGGTCTGCTTCCAGTCGGTGGCGAGCTCCGGGGTCGTATCGAACTTTCGACCGCGGCCGGTCAGGGACTCGTACACGTTGCCGGTGAGCGAGAGCAACACTGCCTCGTTGTGCATGTGCGGATCCATGGACAACGCATCGCCCTGGTTGGCGAAGCGCAGCGTGGCGGCGTCTACGGTCGAACCGAGGACGCAGGCCAGAGCGCCGAATGCGATCCGGGAGAACATCCGCTTCATACCGTGGTCGCTTTCTTCGACGTCACCGCCGCGAGGGGCAACGCCGCTTCCGCAAGCGCCGCGAGGTACCCGGCGCCGAGCGGGATGACCGCGTCGTTGAAGTCGTAGTTGGGGTTGTGCAGCATGCACCCGCCCGGGGCTCCGCCCTGACCGAGGAACACATAGGCGCCGGGCTTGCGCTCGAGGAAGTAGGCGAAGTCCTCGCCGCCCATGGTCGGATCCACGTCGCGGATCACGTTGCCCGCCCCGAAGACGCGCTCGCCCACGCGCGCGGCGAACTCCGCTTCGCGCTCGCTGTTGACCGTGGCCGGATAGCCGCGGATGTACTTCACTTCCGCGGCGCCGCCGAGCGCCTCGGCCACGCCGGTGGCAATCTCGGCCACCCGCCGTTCCGCCAGATCGCGCGTGGCGGGACGGAAGGTCCGCACGGTACCGAGCAGATGGACCGCATCGGGGATCACGTTGAACGCGCCGACCTGGCTCGTGTGCATGGAACAGACGCTCACCACCACGGCGTCCACCGGTGCCACGTTGCGGCTTGCGATGGTCTGCAGCGCACCGATCACCTGCGCCGCGATCACGACCGGGTCCACTGCGATGTGCGGCATGGCCGCGTGACCGCCACGCCCCCGGACGGTGATGCCGATCTCGTCCGTGGCCGCCATCATCGGGCCGGGTCGCACTGCGATGCGGCCGGGCTCCAGTTCGGGCCAGTTGTGCAGCGCATACACCTCGTCCACGGGAAACCGGTCGAACAGCCCCTCGCGCACCATCACCTGGCCGCCACCGCCGTGCTCTTCGGCCGGCTGGAAGATCGCGTACGCGGTCCCGTCGAAGGCCCGGGTCTCGGCCAGGTAGCGCGCCGCACCCAGCAGCATGGTCGTGTGACCATCATGCCCGCACGCGTGCATGCGGCCTTCGTGGCGCGACTTGTGCGCGCGCTCGCCGGTCTCGTGCATGGGCAGGCAATCCATGTCCGCGCGCAACCCGACCGCCCGGCCGCTCGCGGTGCTGCGACCGCGGATCACGCCCACCACGCCGGTACCGGCGAGGCCGCGATGCACTTCGATGCCCCAGGCAGCGAGCTTCGCCGCCACCACGTCGGCGGTGCGCTGTTCCTCGAAGGCGAGCTCGGGATGCATGTGGATGTCGCGCCGGACGGCCACGAGTTCGTCGTGGTAGCGGCGCACGTGTTCGATCGGATTGCTCATGACAGGGCCTCTAGCGTGCGGCAGCGAGTTCGAGACGCAGCCGCGGATCGACGGCGTGGTACAGCAGGTCCACGACAAAATTGATGACGACGAAGACCAGCGCGATGAGACACAGATAGGCTGCCATGACCGGCACGTCGGCGAACATCACCGACTGGATGAACAGCAGCCCCATGCCGGGCCATTGGAACACGGTCTCCGTGATGATGGCGAAGGCGATGATGGACCCGAGCTGCAGGCCGGCGACGGTGATCACCGGCACCAGCGTGTTGTACAGCCCGTGCCGGAAGTACACCGCGCGATCGGTGAGGCCACGGGCCCGTGCGAAGCGGATGTAGTCGGTGCGCAGCACCTCGAGCATCTCCGCACGCGTGAGGCGCATGATGAGCGTCATCTGGTAGAGGCCGAGCGTGATCGCCGGCAGGATCAGGGCCTTCAGTCCGGATGCCGTCAGCAGCCCGGTACTCCATGCACCCAGTGCGACGGTCTCGCCCCGACCGAACGACGGCAGCCAGCCGAGTTGCACCGCGAAGACCAGGATCAGCAGGATGCCGATGAGGAAGGTCGGCAGGGCCACGCCGACCAGCGACAGCACGAGGAACGCCTGCGTGAGCCACGATCGGCGCTGCAATGCGGCGTAGACACCCATGGGTATCCCGACCGCCAGGGCGAACAGCGCTGCCGCGACCGCCAGTTCGAGCGTAGCCGGCAACCGCTCGCGGAACAGCGTCGACACCGGTCGCAGCTGACGCAGCGACAATCCGAACTCGCCCTGCAGCGCACGCCCCACGAATCGGGCGTACTGCAGGTGGAAGGGCTGGTCGAGGCCGAGCTCGGCATTCATGCGCGCCCGATCCTCGGGAGTCGCGTCCTGGCCCAGCATGAACACGACCGGATCGCCCACGAATCGGAACAATGCGAAGGCGATGAGCCCGACGACGAGCATGACCGCGACGGCCTGGGCGATCCGGCGAATGCAGAAGGCCAGCACAGCCTACCCGTCCCGACCCCGTTCCGGTCGCTCGTCCTCAAGGTTGGCCACTAGTCCTCGAGCAGGCTTCGCAGCATCCACGCGGTCTTCTCGTGGATATCCAGGCGCTGGGTCAGCAGGTCGAGGGTGGGTTGGTCGTTCGCTTCGTCCGCGGCCGACAGCAGTGCCCGCGCCGTCCGCGCCACAGCGTCGTGGCCCTTGATGAGATGCGCCACCATCTGTTCGGCCTTGGGCACGCCCTCCACTTCCTTGATCGAGGAGAGTTTGCCGAACTGCGCATAGGTGCCCGGGGCCGGGAACCCGAGGGCGCGCATGCGCTCGGCGATCGGGTCCACGGCGTTCCATAGCTCCGTGTACTGGGTCATGAACATGAGATGCAGGGTGTTGAACATCGGCCCTTTCACGTTCCAGTGGAAGTTATGGGTCATCAGGTAGAGGGTGTAGGTGTCGGCGAGCAAGTGCGACAACCCGTCGGCGATGCGCGTGCGGTCCTTGGGCGAGATGCCGTTGTGGATGGCGGTGATCGCTTTTTGCTTCTTGGCCACGGGAACTCCTTTCGATTTCAGGGATACGTCCGCGCGCACGCGGGACACGGCGTCATTGTAAACGGGACCCCACGCGGGACGCGCGTGCTAGCATCGATTTCCCTCTCTGGCACCCTCGGGATTCTCGCCTTGACGACCACGCTTCAGTTGAACGGCCAGCCGCTGACGGTACCCGCACGGATCTCGCTGGCGCAGCTGGTGGACCGCCTCGGCTACACCGGCAAGCGCATCGCCGTGGAATGCAACGGCGAGATCGTTCCGCGCAGCCGCTATGGCGAGACGACGCTGGCCGACGGCGACCAGCTGGAGATCGTGGTAGCGGTCGGCGGCGGCTGACCAGGACCGGCGGTAGACTACCGCCACTAGCCATCGGGAAGACTCACGGACATGAATTCCTTCACCATCGCTGCGCACACCTATCGCTCACGCCTGTTGGTCGGCACCGGCAAGTACCGGGACTTTGACGAGACCCGCGCGGCCATCGAAGCAAGCGGGGCCGACATCGTCACGGTGGCAATCCGCCGCACCAACATAGGGCAGAACGCGAACGAACCGAATCTGCTCGACGCGGTACCGCCCTCGCGTTTCACCATCCTCCCCAATACCGCCGGGTGCTACACGGCCGACGACGCGGTACGCACGCTGCGCCTGGCCCGTGAACTGCTCGACGGCCACAAGCTCTGCAAGCTGGAGGTGCTGGGCGATCCGAAGACGCTGTTCCCGAACGTGGTGGAGACGCTGCGGGCCACGGAAACCCTGGTGCGCGAGGGCTTCGACGTGATGGTCTACACCTCCGACGACCCGATCATCGCGCGGCAACTCCAGGACCTCGGTTGCGTGGCGGTGATGCCGCTCGCGTCGTTGATCGGTTCGGGCATGGGCATTCTCAACCCGTGGAACCTCGAGATCATCATCGCCGAAGCCAAGGTGCCGGTGCTGGTGGACGCCGGCGTCGGCACCGCGTCCGATGCCGCGATCGCGATGGAGCTGGGCTGCGACGGCGTGCTGATGAATACCGCCATCGCCGCTGCGCGGGATCCGATCATGATGGCCTCCGCGATGAAGAAGGCGGTGGAAGCCGGACGCGAGGCGTACCTCGCCGGACGCATGCCGAAGAAGATCTACCAGGCGACGCCCAGCTCTCCCGAGGGCGGCGTGATCGGCGCGGTCCACAAGGCCGCGTGACCGAAGGGCAGCACCGTCCGATCCGCAGCTTCGTGCTGCGGGTCTCGCGCACGTCCAACGCCCAGCGCCGCGCGGTCGATGAGCTGTTGCCGCGGTTCGGGATCGCCTTCGCGCCGCGGCCGCTCGACCTCGACGCGGTCTATGGTCGACGGGCATCGCGCGTGCTGGAGATCGGCTTCGGCATGGGAGAAGCGCTGGCCGAAATGGCGCAGACGAATCCGGAGCACGACTTCCTCGGGCTGGAGGTCCATACGCCCGGCGTTGGCAACCTGCTGAAACTGGTCGACGCGAGCGGGCTCACCAACGTGCGGGTCATTTCGCATGACGCGGTCGAGGTCCTGACCCACATGATTCCGCCCGACTGCTTCGACGGCGTGCACATCTTTTTCCCCGACCCCTGGCCCAAGAAGCGGCACCACAAGCGCCGCCTGATCCAGCCGGCGTTCGTGCGCCTGCTCGCGAGCCGCATGCGGCCTGGCGGCTATCTGCACCTGGCCACCGACTGGGTCGAGTACGCCGCGCAGATGCTCGCGGTGGCGAGCGCCGAGCCGTTGCTGGTCAACACCGTGGCGGACTATGCCCCGAGGCCCGCGTCGCGGCCGCTCACCAAGTTCGAACAGCGCGGGATCCGGTTGGGCCACGAAGTGCGGGACTTGTTGTTTCGGCGGAGGTAGGGCAGCCCCACCCTGACCCTCCCCGACGCTGCGCGCGAGGGAGGGGATACAGACCTCGCGCCGCTCCGCGCCGCAGGCACTCCTTCCCCCGGCTCTGCCGGGGGAAGGCCGGGATGGGGGCAAACGCATGTCGCGTTGCCGGTCGATCGCTGCCCCCACCCTAACCCTCCCCCACGCTGCGCGCGGGGGAGGGAACGTAAAGCTCGCGCCGCTCCGCACCGCAGGCACTCCTTCCCCCGGCTCTGCCGGGGGAAGGCTGGGATGGGGGCAAACCCGGTCACGGAACTTGCTCGCTGCTGTTTCCGCCTCGATCCCAAAGGCGCAGCGAGCCCCTCGGCAGACGTCGCCAATCAGCGACTCCCGAGTCCCCCAGTGAGTCGCCACTCACCGTTGGCAGCGCGTCTTTGGTTCGACGGCCCCGGGAACCCCTCCCCGCCCAGGTTCCCTCGCGCAAGAGGAGATGCAAGATGTCGGACACCGTTCTCGTCGCCGTGATCGGCGCATTTGCGACAGTCATGACGGCCCTGTTTCAGATCTTCATGAGCTCGCGCCAGTCGGCGCTTGCCTGGACCCTGGTCCTCGTGGTGGCGGCGGCTGGTGGCGGCTTTGGCTATTCCGAGTACCTGGTGCTCTCCAAGAACGCGAGCATGGCGGCGTTCCACGACCGCATCGGCAACACGCTGCTCGCCGCGAATGCGGCACCACCCCCGCCAGCGTCCCCCGTTCCGGCAACGGCCCCGCTGTTGCCGGGGCCGGAAGCACTGCGCGCCCATGACGACATCGCCGCCACCGTCGCGCTGCCCGCCTGCAAGGGCGATGCGGCCCATGCGCTGTCCTGCTCCGAGCAGACGGTCGCTCCGGTGGCACTGTGCGTGCCGGTTCCCGCCACGGCGCACATCACCGACGTGCAGCTCTATGCGAGACTCGAGAGCTCCACCCTGCCCTGGAGCGAGCACCGCACGACTTCGGGACAGGACGTCGGCGCCGGCCGCTTCGTCGAAACGCACTTCGAACGGCCGGACGGCGACAAGGCGAAGGAGGTGTGCCAGAAGTTCGCGCACTGGAACGCCGAGACCGGTCGCATCGTCCGCATCGTCGTCCAGTACGACCTTCAGTCCACGTCGAACGCACAGAGCGCGTCGCCGACCGCCGCACCGAAGCCGGCGGGCTGAACCGCGGAGGCTGCCGGTTTGCCCCCATCCCGACCTTCCCCCGACGAAGTCGAGGGAAGGGGTGGAAGGCCCCTGCACTACGTTCGCCTCTGCGTTGACACCGAAGTCGGTATCTTCCCCCGCCTAACTCCGGGGAAGGAGCGCAACGCGACGATCACTTCGATCGTCGAAAGCTAGGACGGCAGGAAGACCTGCAGCAGGTCGTTCAGGAAGCGCCGCCCGCGATCGGTCGGGCGGGCGCGCTGGTGGTCCCGCTCGAGCAGGCCGCGCCGCTCGGCTTCGTCCAACTCGCGCGCGATCGCATTGAGCGCGAGCCCGGTGCGCTCGGTGAAGGTCGTCAACTCGAACCCGTCGGTGAGACGCAGCGCATTCATCATGAATTCGAACGGCAGCTCAGCCGGCGTCACGTCCTGCCGGGTCTGGATTGCATCGCCGGCCAGCGCGCGCTCCATGTACTCGCGTGGATGCCGGTGGCGCATCTGCCGGAAGATGCGATCGCGCAGCGACACCTTGCCGTGTGCGCCGGCCCCGATGCCCAGGTAGTCGCCGAACTGCCAGTAGTTCAGGTTGTGTCTGGCCTGCCGAGACGGCCGCGCGAACGCGGACGTTTCGTAGTTGGCATACCCAGCTTCGGCGAGGCGCGTTTCGATGCCGGCCTGCATCGAGGCGGCGCTGTCATCGTCGGGTACCGCCGGTGGATGTCGATGGAAGTACGTATTCGGCTCGATGGTCAGGTGGTATGCGGAGACATGCGGTGCACCCGCGGCAAGCGCGGCATCCACGTCCGCCAGCGCGCCGGCCACGTCCTGCCCCGGCAGCGCGTACATGAGATCGAGGTTGAAATTGTCGAAGTGATCAAGCGCAATCGCCACCGCGCGATGCGCTTCGCGATCATCGTGCACGCGCCCGATGGCCTTAAGCCGCTGCGGATCGAAGCTCTGGATGCCGACCGACAGACGGTTGATGCCGAGCGCGCGGAAGGCCGCGAACTTCGCCGTCTCGAACGTCCCTGGATTCGCTTCCAACGTGATCTCCGCGTCGGCCTCGATGGGCAGCAGCGCCCGCGCCGCGGACAGGAACCGGTCGAGTCCCTCCGGCGAGAACAGGCTCGGCGTGCCGCCCCCGAAGAACACGGTATGCACCTTCCGGCCCCAGACATCGGGCAGTGAAGCTTCCAGATCCGCGATCAGCGCATCGACGTAGCGGTCTTCGGCGAGATCGCTCTTCGACTCATGCGAATTGAAATCGCAATAAGGGCACTTGCGGATGCACCACGGAATGTGGACATACAGCGACAGCGGTGGCAGCTGTGGGAGCCGGATGCGATCGGTGGCCGGCGGCTGAATGGCGAGCGTACTCATGGCGTTCAGTATGACGGCAATCCGCCGCCGCCGCGGCGTACCATCTGCAGGCCCAGACCGAGGACGGAACAGGACCTGCCACCATGGCCGAACTCAAGACCCAACGCACCGGAGCGAGCGTGCGAGCGTTTCTGGACGGCATCCCCGACGCAGACCGCCGGCGCGACTGCAAGGCTGTGCTGCGCCTGATGCAGCGGGCGACCGGACTGAAGCCCGAGATGTGGGGTACTGCGATGGTCGGGTTCGGGCTGTACCGCTACACCTACGCCAGCGGCCATTCGGGCGAATGGTTCCTGGTGGGGTTCGCACCGCGCAAGCGCGACCTGACCATCTACCTCATGGCGGGCTTCGACGGGCTCGAGGCGCTGCTCGCCAGACTGGGCAAGCACAAGACCGGCAAGTCGTGCCTGTACGTCGCGCGACTCGGCGATATCGATTTGGCCGTGCTCGAGAAGATGATCGAGACGTCCGTTGCTCGCCTCGAGCAGCGCTACGGCTAGGCCAGCATCCGCACCTCTCGCTGCGGGAACGGAATGACGATGTTGCGGCCGCGGAAGGCCTCGAGGATCGCCTTGTTGATCTCGCCGCCTGCAGGACCGTAGTCGCCGACGTTGACCCAGGGTTTGACGGCAACGTTGACCGAGGAATCCGCGAGGGTGCTCACCGCGATGATGGGCGCCGGATCCTTCAGCACGCGCGGATTGGCTTTCAGTACTTCGCCGATCACCGACAGCGCGTGATTGAGATCGGTGTCGTACGCCACACCCACCGCGACCTCGACCTGCCGCAACGTGCCGTAGTTGTGCAGGATCTCGCCGACGATCTTGCGGTTCGGGATCACGATGCGGGAACGATCGGCGTGACTCAGCACGGTGCTGAACAGGCGGATCGCTTCCACCTGCCCCTCCTCGTTCACGATCGAGATGTACTCCCCCACGCGAAACGGCTTGGTGAAGATGATCGTGAGGCCGGCGACGACGTTGCTCAACACGCCCTGCATCGCCAGGGCGATGCCGGCACCGGCGACGCCGATGCCCGCGATGAGCGGCAGCAGTTCCACGCCCAGGTTCTGCAACGCCATGATGACGAACAAACCCAGCACCAGGACGCGTACCACCCGGACCAGCAGCTGCCGCACCGGCGGCTCGAGTTCGAAGCGGGCGAGCATCTGCTCGACGAGACCGCCCAGCCAGCGCCCGACGAAGATCCCCGCTGCCATGATGATGATGGCCACGAGGACCTTCGGGCCGAACTTGAGGCCGAGGTCGATCAGCGTGCTCTTGATCTGGTCCATGGCCTGGAGATGCTCGTTCATTGCCTGCTCCCTTCGGTTAGTATCCGCGCGTCATTCTATCCGCCACGAGGAAACGAACGATGACCGAACCCAACGAAGCAACGCCCGAAAGCCGCTCCGGCCTCGCGGGAACGTTGAAACTGATCGCCGTGGTCGCCGTACTGCTGCTGGCGTTGCTGGCCGCCGGCTTCGTGCTGGACCTGGTGCCCAAGGAAGCGATTGCCGAAGTCGCCACCAAGGTCGTGCTGCTGGCCGGCATCGGTGTGGTGACGGTCTTCCTGGTGGGAGCGCTGATCGGGCGGGGGCGACGCTAGCAACCGCAGCTGGGCAGCGGCCAGCGAAGCTGGGGCGCACGGGCCCTCGATCGTCAAGCGCCGCGATAGTTCCAGCGCTGGCGCCGGCCAGTATCAGGCGCGGTGCCCGATGTGGCCACTCACGACCCATCGTATGCACCCCCGGCCCGACGGAACTCGCGTTCAAGCCCAACGCCGCCGTGCCGTTATTTCGTCCGTCACGCAGCACCGGATCGAAGGACGAAAAGCACGATGGGCACGACGGAAACCAAGCCGGACGAGCGGCGCACCAAGGCGGCCTCCCCCCCTGCCCCCATGCGCACGGCCGTGGTCCGGCTGCTGAACCTCCTCAAGAGCGACGCTGAACTGCATGAAATCGAAGAAGAATTCCGCAAGGACCCGGTGCTGTCCTACAAGCTGCTGCGGTTCGTGAACTCCGCCGCAAACGGCTTCTTGAAGGAGATCAAGAGCTACCGCCAGGCCATCACGATCCTGGGCTTTCAGCAACTGCACCAATGGATGGTGGTGCTGCTGGTCACGGCGGATACGTCGTCCTCCCGGCCCGAAGTCATCAAGTCTGCCCTGGTGCGCGGGCGTTTTCTGGAGCTGGTGGGCAAGGCACATTTCAGCAAGGAACGCAGCGACGACATGTTCATGGTCGGCGTGTTCTCGCGCCTCGACGAGATTCTCGGCCTGCCCATGGAGCAGGCCATCGGCCCGCTCAACGTGACCGAGGAGATCCGTGGTGCGCTGATCCGCCGCGAGGGTTTCCACGGTCATGTGCTGAAACTCGCCGAAGGGTTGGAAGCCGCCGACGAAGTGGTCGTCGACACCTGGATCGCCACCAACCTCGTGGACCTGCAGGTGGTCTACGACAGCTACACCGCGGCCATCGACTGGGTGGAGAAGCTCCCGCTCAACTGACGGGCTGCGTCAGCGTCGCGAGTTCGACCTCGACTGTCCGCACGCCATCGGTGATCCACACCTGCCGCTCCTGGATGGTGAAGCGCAGGTCCATGCTGCGCGCCGCGAGCGGCGACAGCACTGCGCCGGACTCGTACCGCAGATTCACCACCGTGAGGTTATGCTGACCGGCAAGCAGCCCGGCGTTCTGCTTCCACCACAGATCGACCGCACGGCCTCCGTAGCAGTACACGAACACCTGCCCGGCACGCCCGCAGGCCTTGCGCACCCGGCGCTCGTCGGGGAGACCGACGTCGACCCACAGATCGATCGCACCGGTCAGATCCTTGCGCCACAGATCCGGTTCGTCGTCCGTGGAAAGGCCCTTGCCGAAACCCAGGTCCGCGTCGGCGTGCAGCGCGAACGCGATGAGGCGGACCAGCATGCGCTCGTCGGTTTCCGAAGGATGCCGCGCGATGGTCAATGCATGGTCGCCGTAGTACGGCCTGTCCATGTCGGCTACGCCGACTTGTGCCTTGAAAATGGTTGCCTTGAGTGCCATGGGATCGCACCGAACGACTGCCGTCGGAAACACCCGCTAGAATCGCCGATTCGGCGACTCTCGGGGAGACGGTGTTGAAGATTTTCGTGACGGGTGCCACCGGTTACATCGGTGGCTCGGTCGCCGAGCGGCTGGTGCGCGACGACCACTTCGTGACGGGCCTGGCGTGCAGCGCCGTCGCCGGACGCATGCACCGGTCGCCGTGACGAGTGGACGAAGCGATCGAGTTCCGGATCTGGGTCGACGCCGACGCGTGCCCGGCGGTCATCAAGGACATCCTGTACCGCACCGCGGAACGCATGCAGATCCCGCTGACTCTCGTGGCCAACCAGTTCCTGCGCACGCCACCATCGGCGTGGATTCGGGCGGTGCAGGTGCCCGGCGGCTTCGATGTCGCGGATGCCGAGATCGTGGCGCGCGTGCAGCCCGGCGATCTGGTGATCACCGCCGACATCCCGCTTGCCGCGGCGGTTATCGGCAAGAGCGCTCACGCGCTCGATCCGCGCGGCGAGCTCTACACCCAGGATACGATCCGTGAACGCCTCAGCATGCGCAACTTCATGGACGAGCTGCGCGGGTCCGGCGTCGAAACCGGCGGCCCTGCCGGATTCAGCCAGGGCGATCGCCAGGCGTTCGCCAACCAGCTCGACCGATTTCTAGCGAAGCGCCGTTCGGCCTGATCCTCTTCCCTACCCCGGAGACCACGATGCACCGATTGCTCCTTGCGCTGGGCCTCGCTTGCTCATTGTCCGCTGCGACCACGCGTGCCGATGATGCCGGTACGGCTGAAGTGACCGCAGCCACGGCTGCGTGGGTCGAAGCCTTCAACGCTCGCGATGCCGAGCGCATTGCAGCGCTGTACGCGCCTGATGCCGTGTTCTGGGGGACGATCTCGCCGACGCTGCGTCTGACACCCGAGGCCGTGCTGGAGTATTTCCAGAGCTCGGTCACGCGTCGCCCGAAACTGCGCATGACCCTGGTGGACGAGCACCCGCGCGTCTACGGCGACATCGCGATCAACACCGGCGCCTATACGTCACGCGAACCGCGCGATGGCGGCGAGGTCGTCCAGGCTTCGCGCTTCACGTTCGTCTACCGCAGGCAGGAGGGCCGCTGGATGATCATCGAGCACCACTCGTCGCGGGTGCCTGGTTCCTGACGAGGTTGCTTCAGCGGGCCGCCGCCACGCCTTCGACCCAGGGCACCAATTCATCGAGTATCGCCGTCACCCCGCGGTTCACGGCGTCCACGGCGCCTTTCGCATCTGCACTGGCCACCGGCAGCGCCACCGCGAACGATCGGCGCCCCAGCAACGTGCGCGACTTCCAGTCCACCACTTCGCCGATGAGTTGTACCCGCGCCACTGCCGGCGTCACGGCAAGGTCGTGATACATCTCCACGATGCTCACGTTGACGAGCACGTCGGCATTCACCCCTGCCGTGATCGCCGATACGCTGGCAAATCGGTGGCGCGCTTCGAGCCGGTACTGCACCAGGGAGGCCAGCCGGCGTGACGGGCGATCGGTCCAGGCGGCGAAGTGGTAGTAGGCGCGAGCGCCCTGCTCGCGACTGAAGACCAGGTTCTCGGCATCGTAGAACGTGTCCTCGGCCGCACCGGCCACCACGAGGCTCTTCTCGCTCGCGGCCGTTCCGGCTACCGGCACCGCCGGCGTGAGATCGGTCATCACGAAATGCGTGGTCGCCGGCGTGTTCTGGCCGCCGAGGCAACCGGTCAGCATTGCGACAATGACGAGAGCAGCGATACGGGTCATTTCAGTTTCTCACCGGGGCCCAGTTGCGTTTCGTGCGGTCCGAAGAGCACGGCGCGCGGATCGCGCAGCCGGCCCAGGGTCCGATCGAGGAGTTCGGCCGTGATGCGCAATTCCTGCGCGGTGGCGCGCAGTTCCAGCGAGCCGCCACCTGCCGCCGTCTCGATCTGGCGCGAAAGATTGCTCGCGTCCTGTCGCAAGGTGCGGGCCGCGACGCTCACTTCCTGCAGCGTGTTGCCCGCCTGGGCCGCCACGGGGCCGAACTCGCCGCGGATGCGATCGACGGATTTCGCGATGTCATCGCTGGCGCGGCCGAACGTCTGCACGTTGCGGTCGATGACGCTCAGCGTGTGGTCGAGCCGCTCGAGCCGTTGATCGAGATCGGAGGCGACGTTGCGCACGCTCACCAGGGCATCGGTGAAGGCCTGCTTGTTGTCGGCATCCAGGAAGTTGCCGACACGCTCGAGGGCGGCCACTCCGCTCTCGGCCAGGCGCGTGGCCACCTCTTCGATCTTCTCGTCGGTGGAGGTGCCCTCGCGGATGATCGGATAGGTCTCGCCTGCCAGCGCCACCAGTGGCTTGCTCGCCACGTTCGGAGTCACGAGGTTGATGCGCGCCAGCCCGGTCAGGATATTGCGCGAAACCACGGCTACGGTCTTGTCCGATACCGGCGTGTCGCGATCGACGCGGATCAGCACGTTGACCCGGTTGATCTGTTCGCGCGACAGCGAATAGCTCATGATCTGCCCGACGCGGATGCCACGCATGTTGACGCTGCCGCCGACCTGCAGGCCCTCGAGCGATTGGCGCACGAACACGATCTCGTAGACCTGGTCGGTGACACGCGTGCCGGCGGCTTTCAACCAGACGACCGAAGCGATCAGTGCAGCGACGAGGAGTACCAGCGTCGCGCCGATCCACGTGTAGCGGACTTCAGGTTCCATGCCTCTCCGATCCCGACTCGGTCGCTGCCATTGTACGGATCGAGAAGTAGGAGCGCACCCACGGATCATCGAGATCGACGATCTCGCGCACCGGGCCGTCGCCCACCACTTTGCCACGGGCGAGCACTATCAGCCGGTCGACCACGGTGAGCAACGTATCGAGATCGTGCGTCACCAGGAACACGGTGATGTTGAGGTCATCCACGAGAAAGCGCATCAGCTTGTCGAAGGCCCGGGCCGTGATCGGGTCGAGTCCGGATGTGGGCTCGTCCAGGAAAATCACTTCCGGTTCCAGCGCCAGGGCGCGGGCGATGGCCGCGCGCTTGCGCATGCCGCCGGAGAGCTCGCTCGGCATCTTGGCACCGGCTTCCGGCGGTAGACCGGCCTGCGCAATGCGCAGATTCACCAGCGGCCAGATCGCATCCTTCGCGAGCCGGGTATGCTCCAGCAGCGGCACCGCGACGTTGTGAGCGACGTCGAGCGACGAGAACAGCGCGCCATCCTGGAACATCACACCGAACCGCCGGCGCACTGCTGCCAGCTCCGCTGCCGAGGCTTTCCAGATATCGGTTCCGAGCACGCGGATCGAACCCTCGGTCGGACGGTCGAGCCCGATGATCTCGCGCAGCAGTACCGACTTGCCGGTGCCGCTGCCGCCAATCAGGCCAACCAGTTCACCGCGACCGACTGTGAACGAAACGCCGTCGTGCACCGTCTGGCTGCCGAAGCGGGTGACCACGCCGCTCACTTCGATCACGCTGGACGAGGCATTCACGTCAAATCTCGAGCGCTTGAAAAACGACCGCGAACAAGGCATCCAGCAGGATCACGGACACGATGCCCTGGACCACGGTCGAGGTGGTGCTGGCGCCGATCGCCCGCGTGTCCCGACTCACGGTCATGCCCATGCGAATGCCGATGACGGCGATGAAGAGCGCGAAGACCGGTGCCTTGGCGAGACCGACCCACAGGTGCCGCATGCTGAGGGCAACCGAAAGTCGCTCGAGATAGGTGGCGGGGGTGATGTCGAGCATCGCCGCCGCCATCGCCATGGCGCCGAGATTGCTCATGACGTCGCCGACGAACACCAGCAACGGCAACGCGACCACGAGTGCGAACACGCGCGGCAGGATCAGCACGTCCATGGGCGAGAGACCCAGTACGCGGATGGCGTCGGTTTCCTCGGTGAGCTTCATGGTGCCGAGCTGCGCCGTGAAAGCGGCACCGGAGCGGCCGGCGATGATCACGGCCACGAGGATCGGGGCGAACTCACGCGCCATGCCGATCGCCACGCCATCCACGACGAAGATATTGGCCCCGTAGCGCGCCGCTTGCAGGCCCAGCAGATAGGCGAAGACGACGCCGATCAGGAAGGTGACGAGTGCCACGACGGGGATGGCGCGGATGCCGACCTGCTCGAACTGCGCCGCGAGTTCCTGCGTCCGCAGGCGCCAGGGGTGACCGAGCAGGCTGCCGATGCCGCCCGCCACATAGCCCAGGAAGTTGAGGTGCCCGAGCAGCAGATGGCCGAGCGACTCGGTCTGAAAACCGATCTCGGCGACGATGCCGCGACGATGCCGTACCGGATCGACGGTGATTTCGTGCAGCCGGGACAACACCACCTCGACCACGCGCCGGTGCACCGGCGAGAAATTGTCGAAGGCGATCGCGGTCGGATCCACCGCTAGGGATTGCAGGTGACGCAGCATCACGAGCGCGCCCGCAGTATCGAGGGCCGTCAGTGCCTGACCGTCGATACCCACGATCGGTCGAACGCTCCGGGCCGTCTGCAACGCGTGGCCGAGAGTGGCGAGCGACGGCAGCCGCCAGTCCCCCGCGAGGCGCAGCGTAGCCCCTTCAGCCGAAGTCTCGAGCGAGACCCAGCGTCCGGCAGCGGCGCTGTCGAGGGCTTTGGTCACAGCGGTCGAATGTAGCACAGGGGTCAGCGCCGCCGAGCCGCCTCAAGGCGCTGACGCGCCCCCCTTGGGGGGCAGAGAGCGAAGCGAACGTGGGGGCTGTTCCACTTCAGCGCCGCCGAGCCGCCTCAAGGCGCTGACGCGCCCCCTTGGGGGGCAGAGAGCGAAGCGAACGTGGGGGCTGTTCCACTTCAGTGCCGCCGAGCCGCCTCAAGGCGCTGACGCGCCCCCGTGGGGGGCAGTGAGCGCAGCGAGCGTGGGGGGCGTCCTGTCCCGGGCGTAGACTTGGCGCCGCCGTGAAGACTATCCGCGTCAAAGTGAAACCCAATGCGCGTGCCAGCAGCCTGTCGGAAGCCGAAGACGGGCTGTGGCACGCGCAGCTCAGATCGCCGCCGGTGGACGGCAAGGCCAACGAGGAATTGATCGGGTTGATCGCGGCGAGTTTCCGCTGCCCGAAGGCGGCCGTGTCGATCCGCAGCGGCGCCTCGGGACGGATGAAGCTGGTCCGCATCGAGGATCACTGAGGAGCTTGCCGGACCATGACTCGCGAAGTCCGCTGCTGGCACACGTTGGGGATGGCACTGCTCGTCGCGACAGGCACGCTGCCTGCCCACGCCGAGAAACGCTATGGACCCGGTGTCACCGACACCGAGATCCGCATCGGCCAGACCATGCCGTACAGCGGCCCGCTGTCCGCGTTCGGCACCATGGGCCGCGCCGAAGCGGCCTTCTTCGACGCCCTCAACGCCAACGGCGGGATCAACGGCCGCAAGGTCCGACTGCTGTCGCTGGACGACGGCTACTCGCCGCCGCGGACCATCGAGCAGACGCGCAGGCTGGTGGAAGCGGACCAGGTGCTGCTGATGTTCAGCTCCTTCGGAACGCCCACCAATACAGCGGCGATGAAATATCTGAATGCCAAGGGGGTGCCGCAACTGCTGATCTCGGCCACCGGGCTGAAATGGGGCGATCCGAAGGCATTGCCCTGGACCATGGCCTTTCTGCCCAGCCAGGCCACAGGCACCTATGGCTACGTGCGTTACCTGCTCGAGAAGCGGCCGACCGCGAAGGTCGCCGTGCTCTACCAGAACGATGATTTCGGCAAGGACTATCTCGCCGCACTGAAGCGCCACCTCGGGCCAAAGGCTGCGACCATGATCGTGGCCGAGGCCTCCTACGAATCGACCGACCCCACGGTGGATTCCCAGATCGCGACGTTGCAGGGATCGGGTGCGGATACGCTGTTCAGCTTCGCTTCACCCAAGTTCGCGTCGCAGTCCATCCGCAAGACCTTCGACATCGGCTGGAAACCGCTGCACTTCGTCGTCTACTCGTCGATCTCCGTGCATGCGGTGCTGCAACCCGCCGGGCTCGACAAGGCCGTGGGCGTGATCTCGTCGACCTTCGTGAAGGATCCGACCGATCCGCAGTGGAAGAAGGATCCAGCCACGCTCGAATGGCGCGCATGGATGCAGAAGTATTACCCGGAAGGCGACACCGCCGAGATCTACAACGTCTACGGCTACACCAATGCGCAGCTCCTGGTGCACGTGCTGAAGCAGTGCGGTGACGACCTCACGCGCGAAAACGTGATGCGCCAGGCGGCGGCGCTGCGGGATCTGGAACTGCCGCTGCTGCTGCCGGGCATCCGCGTCAACACCAGCGCAACCGACTACGACCCGATCGAACAGCTCCAGCTGATGCGTTTCGACGGCACCGAGTGGGTGCGGTTCGGGGAGATCGTCGGCCGCTGAGCGCGCCGCGCTGTTCAGAGCGCGGCGACTCCGGCGCGCGCGATGATCCCGTCCTGGAACGACTGCACGCCAGACACACCGATCGCGCCGAGGAACACGCCGTCCTTGGTGAGCGGCAACCCGCCTTCGAGCGGCACGGCACCCGGCAGACCCATCATGACCGTGCGACCTTCGAGCACCACGTCCTCGATGGCCTTGGTGGGGCGCTTGAACAGGATCGCCGTGCGCCCCTTCGCTTCGGCAATGCGGCTGGAGGCCTTCTGGCAGCCGTCCATGCGCTCCAGGTACATGAGGTGGCCGCCCTCGTCGACGATGGCGATGACGACGAGCCAGCCGTTCTTCTCGGCTTCGACACGCGCGGCCGCCGCCACGCGCCTGGCATCTTCCACGGACAGCAGGATCTGCTGGAACATCGATGTCCTTCTCTTCAGTGGGTCGTTGCGAAACGGTCGCAGTGGATGCTGCCATCCTTGATGATCATCCTGAGATTGGCGGCCGACTGCAGCAGCCGCACGTCGTTCTGCGGCGCGCCGGCAATCACCAGCAGGTCGGCGAGATGGCCCTCTCGCACGAAGCCGGTCTGGCCTTCAAGCAACATCGCTTCAGCGCCCACGCTCGTCGCGCACCGTAGCGCTTCGTCGTTCGAATAGCCGAGAAACCGCACGAAGTGTTCGAGGTCGCGCGCGTTTGTTCCGTGCGGCGTCCATGGAAAACCGTAGTCGCCCCCGATCAACACGCGCACACCACGTTTGCGCAGCTCGGGAAACACGCGCTGCGCCTGTTCGAACTGGTCGGCAACACCGGTGGCCGCGGCCTTTTCGTAGGTAATGCCCCACGGTTCGGCCTCATGCAGCAGGGCATGCAGCAGGCCGATGGCCGGCGCGACGAAGATCCGGTCGCGTGCAGCCTCCATGAGGTCGATGCACTCCTCGTCCGCGTATTCGCAGTGATACAGGATGTCGACGCCGTGCTTCAACGCGAGCTTGATGGACGCAGCTGCCCGCACATGGGCAGCGACGCGTTTGCCATGGGCGTGAGCGGTCTCGACTGCAGTGGCGAGTTCATCCTCGCGCATCACGGTGATGTGGGAGCGTGCGTTCGGAATCGTCTGGTTGCCGGAAACGTTGAGCTTGATCGTGTCCACGCCCTCGCGGATCAAGAGGCGCACCGTGCGCAGCATCTCGTCGGCGCCATCCACGACCATGGCGATGGATTCGCGGTACAGGTGCAGGCGGCGCTCGTCGCCGAGGTTGCCGGTATTGGTGAGTTCGGGGCTCGCTGCCAGCAGCCGCGGCCCGGGGGCGTGGCCGGCGTTGATGAAATCGCGCACGGCGATGTCGAGCCGTGGCTTGGCGGAGCCGCCGCTCAGGCACGACGTAAAGCCTGCATCGAGCACGGTGCGGGCGTGGAGCAGGGTCAACAGCGTGTGCTCCTCCGGCGGGATGTCGCCGGTGTCGGCCATGTTCGCCTTGTGCGCGAACGGCAGGTGTGCGTGCCCCTCCACCAGACCCGGGATGACGGTGTGGCCGGTCACGTCGACGCAGCGCGCATCCTGCATGTCGCGCAGCTGCGAAGGATGCACCTTCTCGATGTGGTGACCGCGGATCAGCACATCAGCGGCAACCGCGGCGCGCTCGCCGCCGTCCCAGACCATTCCGCCACGCAGCAGCAACGCTGCATCCGCCATGGCATGCCCCCAGTGCTTCGCTTGTGGAAAAACTATACCTGCGGTCGGCGCCCCGGTGTCACGTGGCGGGAGGCTCGTCGGGCGGTGTCGGCTCCGGCGCGGGCACCGGCATCGTGGCGAAGGTGAATTCGCCGTGACTCACCCACGAGGCCAGTAGTTCATACGTGACCGCCAGGACCACCGGCCCGACGAAGATGCCGATGATGCCGAATGCCACCAGACCGCCGATCACGCCGATGAAGATCAGCATGAGCGGCAGCTTGGCACCGCGCTGGATCAGGATGGGTCGCACGAAATTGTCGACATTGAGGACGATCATGCTCCAGACGCCAAGCGCCACGGCCCAGGCCGTGTCGTCCTGCCACCAGAGCCACAGGACCGCCGGCAACAGCACCGGCAGCGCCCCGACCTGCGCCACGGCGAGCACGAAGGCAACCACGGTGAGCAGCCCCGACATCGGCACGTCCGCAATCACGAGCCCGACACCGGCCATCAACGCCTGCAGGATGGCCGTGACGACCACGCCAAGCGCCACGCCGCGGATCGCGCGACCGGCCACTTCGAGCGCGCGGTCGCCGCGCTCTCCACCCAGCCGGCGCGCGAAAGCAAGGATGCCTGCCACGGCTTTCTCGCCGTTGAGGTACAGGATCACGCTGATGATGAGCGTCAGCAGCGCCTGCACCAGCAGCATCCCGAGACTGCCGGCCTGGGCCACCAGCCAGGCGAACACGTCGCCCAGCTGCGGCGCGATGCGCGCCACGATGCCCTGGCTGCCGCCCTTGGCGAATTCCTGCCACATGGTCGCGAGGCGCGGACCGACCAGTGGCACGCGCGCGATCCATTCCGGCACCGGCGGCAATTTCGATTTCGAGAGGGATTTCGCCCATTCCACGATGGCATCGCCGTGCTCGATGACCGTGCTTACCGCCAGCAGCACCGGCAGCACGAACAGGAGCACCAGCACCAGCGTCATGCACGTGACGGCCAGCCAGCGGCGCCCACCGAGCCTGCGCTGCAAGCTCAGCATGAGCGGCCACGTGGCCACGACGATCATGGACGCCCAGACGAACGACGACAGGAACGGCCGCACGATCATGAAGGCGCCGAAGATCAGCGTGCCCGTGAACAGCACGGTGAGAGTCGTTCGGGTAAGGTCGCGAGGCGGTTCGATCATGGCGGTCGATGCCTTGAGGGGACGGACAGACGGCAGCCTACTGGGTTCCGCGCATCCGCTCCAGCAATTGCGCCAAAGCGCGGCCGCGATGGCTGATGGCGTTCTTGCGCTCGAGCGGCAATTGCGCACCGGTCAGGCCCAGTTCGGGCACCAGAAACAGCGGGTCGTAGCCAAAGCCGCCATCGCCGCGGGGTGAGCGCAGGATTTCACCGTGCCATTCGCCTTCGGCGATCAGCGGCTGCGGATCGGCACCATGGCGCATCAGCACCATGACGCAGCAATAGTGGGCACGGCGGTCGGTGGCGGTGTCGAGCGCTGCCAACAATTTCTCATTGTTGCGCGCGTCACTCTTCGGCTCGCCGGCGTAGCGCGCCGAGTGCACGCCGGGCTCGCCGCCGAGGGCAGCCACACAGATTCCGGAATCGTCCGCGAGTGCCGGCAGGCCGGACCGCAGCGCCGCGTGCCGTGCCTTGGCGAGCGCATTCTCGATGAACGTGTCGTGCGGCTCCTCCGCCTCGTCGATGCCGAGCGACGTCTGGGGAATGACCTCGATTGCGAGGGGTGCCAGCAACTGTGCGATCTCGCGGATCTTGCCCGCGTTGCCGCTCGCCAGCACCAGCTTGTTCAAGCCAGCGCCCGCTGCTGCGCCGCGATCAGCTCGCCGATGCCCTTGCCGGCCAGGTCCAGCATCGCTTCCATCTGCCCGCGCGAGAACGGTTCGCCTTCGGCGGTACCCTGCACTTCCACCAACCCGCCGCTGCCGGTCATGACGACATTCATGTCGGTATCGCAGTCGGAATCTTCGGCGTAGTCGAGATCGAGCACCGGCACACCCCGGTAGACGCCGACCGAGATCGCCGCAATGAAGTCGCGCACGGGCAGCGTGTTGATGAGGCCGCGCGACTTGAGCAGGGACAAAGCGTCGTGCAGCGCCACGAATGCTCCCGTGATGCTCGCGGTGCGCGTCCCGCCATCGGCTTGCAGCACATCGCAATCGATCTGGATGGTGCGTTCACCCACCGCCTTCATGTCGGCCACCGCCCGCAGACTGCGGCCGATCAACCGCTGGATCTCCTGGGTGCGCCCGCTCTGCTTGCCGCGCGCGGCTTCGCGGTCGGTGCGCGTATGGGTCGAGCGCGGCAGCATGCCGTATTCGGCAGTGACCCAGCCCTGGCCGCGCCCTTTCAGGAACGGCGGCACTTTCTCTTCGACGCTGGCAGTGCAAAGCACCTTCGTGTCGCCGAATTCGACCAGCACTGAACCCTCGGCATGTCGGGTATAGCGGCGGGTGATGGTCACGGCGCGCAGCTCGTCGGGCCGGCGCCCGCTGGGGCGTTGCGTGTTCATGATGATGGAATCCGTGAGAGGGGCGCGTGAAGGTGGCGCGACGCCCGCGTGCGCTGTGCTATCTTTCGAGGGCCCGCCATTCTCGGCGGCTGCCCCTGCCCTGTAAAGCGCACCCCACCGATGATCTACAGCATGACCGGCTATGCGTCGGTGAGCCGCGATTTGCCGCTGGGAACGGTGAGCCTGGAACTGCGCTCGGTGAATCACCGTTACCTCGACGTGCAATTTCGCGTGCCCGAAGAGTTCCGCTCGTTCGAGCCGCCGATGCGCGAAGCGCTCGCGGCAAAACTGACGCGCGGCAAGCTCGAGTGCCGCATCGGCCTGACCCGCGCCGCCGCGGCGCCGGCCCTCCTCGAGTTGAATGAGCCGCTGCTGGACAAGCTCGTCGAGCTCAACAACCGCGTCAAGGCGCGCATGCCGGCGGCATCCAATCTCGGCGTAAACGATCTGCTCAAGTGGCCCGGGATGTTCGGTGCGGAGACGTTGCCGGTCGAGGAACTGCGCGAAGCCTGCATGTCGATGCTCGCCGCCGCCATGGAAGATTTCACCGCCACCCGCGGCCGCGAAGGCGAGAAGCTCAAGGAAATGCTGCTGGAGCGCGTGACCTCCATGGAAGCGCTGGCGCGCAAGATTGCGCCGAAGATTCCGCAACTGGTCGCCGCCCACCAGGAAAAGCTGACGCAACGCCTGAAGGAAGTCGTGGCGACACTGGACGAAGAGCGCATCCGGCAGGAAGTGGCGCTTTTCGCCACCCGCATCGACGTCGACGAGGAACTCACGCGACTCAACACCCATCTCGCCGAGGTGCGCCGCATCCTCGGGAAGGGTGGCAACGTCGGCAAGCGGCTCGATTTCGTGATGCAGGAACTCAACCGGGAAGCCAACACCCTCGGTTCCAAGTCCGTGGACGTGGAAGTCTCGCAAACGTCGATGGAACTCAAGGTGCTGATCGAACAGATGCGCGAGCAGGTGCAGAACATCGAGTGAGCGGCACGCTCTTCATCGTCGCGGCGCCCTCCGGCGCCGGCAAGACCAGCCTGGTGCGACGGCTGCTCGCGGACGATCCGGCGATCCACCTGTCGGTCTCGTTCACCACGCGGCCGGCCCGTCCCGGCGAGGCCAACGGGCGGGATTATCACTTCGTCGCGCGCGCCGAATTCGAGGCCATGCGCGCTCGTGGCGAGCTTCTTGAAAGCGCCGAGGTCCACGGCAATCTATATGGAACCTCGCGGGCCTGGATCGAGGGCGAGATGCAGCGCGGCAGCGACATCCTGCTCGAGATCGACTGGCAAGGGGCGGTGCAGGTGCGACGCCTGATGCCCGCGGCCGTCGGGATCTTCGTGCTGCCGCCATCGCTCGAAGCCCTGGCAGAGCGCTTGCATCAGCGGGGCACGGATACCGGGGAAGTGATCGAGCGCCGCCTGCGCGCTGCCCGGGACGAGATCGGTCACGTGGATGAATTCGATTATGTTATTATTAACAAGGACTTCGAAGTTGCGGTTCAGGACCTGAAAGCAATCGTCCGCGCCGAGCGGCTGCGTCGTGCAGTCCAGCTCGTGCGTCACCGCGACACCATCAACCGCATGAAGTAGAGGAAATGCCATGGCCCGCATCACCGTCGACGACGCAATGAAGCACATCCCCAACCGCTTCGACCTCACTTTGGCCGCCACCTACCGCGCCCGTGAGATCGCCAACGGCGCCACCCCGCAGGTCGAAGGCAACAAGGACAAGCCCACGGTGATCGCGCTGCGCGAAATGGCACTGGGCCTGATCAGCAAAGAAATCCTCTACCGAACGAAGCACTGACGGATGACCGAGGGCGCGGAGCCGCCCGCCTGCAGGATCGACCCGCCCCTCCAGCCAGCCCCGCACCCGTGACCCCAGCCGACGCCTTCTTCCGCGACGTCTCCGGCTACCTCAAGCCGGAGGACGTGTCGCAGTTGCAGTCGGCATACGACTTCAGCGCCACGGCCCACGCGGGCCAGTACCGGATGACCGGCGAGCCGTATGTCTCGCATCCGGTGGCGGTGGCCCAGATCCTGACCGAATGGCACCTGGATTCCCAGGCGCTCTCGGCCGCGTTGCTGCACGACGTGATGGAGGACACCAACGTCACCAAGACCGAGCTCGCGGACAAGTTCGGCAAGATGGTGGCGGAGTTGGTGGACGGCGTGTCGAAGCTGGATCGCATCGAATTCCAGAGCCACGAGCAAGCCCAGGCCGAGAACTTCCGCAAGATGGTGCTCGCGATGACACGCGACGTGCGCGTCATCCTGATCAAGCTCGCCGACCGGCTGCACAACATGCGGACACTCGACGCGATGAACCCGAAGAAGCGGGTGCGCATCGCGCGCGAGACGCTCGACATCTACGCGCCCATCGCGAACCGCCTCGGGCTGAACCGCCTGTTCCAGGAGCTGCAGGAACTCTCGTTCAAGCACCTGTACCCGAACCGCTACCGCGTCCTGCACAAGGCGCTGTTCTCGGCGCGCGGCAACCGCCGCGAAGTGGTCGACAAGATCCTCGAGGGAATCCGGACCAAGCTCTCCGACGCGAAGATCGAAGCGATGGTGAGCGGCCGCGAGAAGAACCTGTACAGCATCTATCACAAGATGCAGGACAAGCACCTGACGTTCTCGCAGGTGTTCGACATCTACGGCTTTCGCATCATCGTGCAGGACGTGCCCTCGTGCTATCTCGCGTTGGGCGCGCTGCACGGGCTGTACAAACCGATCCCGGGCAAGTTCAAGGACTACATCGCGATCCCGAAGGCGAACGGCTACCAGTCGCTGCACACCACCCTGTTCGGCCCCTACGGCACGCCGCTCGAAGTGCAGATCCGCACGGCCGAGATGCACAAGATCGCCGAGGCGGGCGTGGCTTCGCACTGGCTCTACAAGCAGAGCGACGCCGAGCTGAACGAGCTGCAGAAGAAGACCCACCAATGGCTGCAGAGCCTGCTCGAGATGCAGACGCAGAGCGGTTCGTCGATCGAGTTCCTGGAGCATCTCAAGGTCGATCTGTTCCCGGACGAAACGTACGTCTTCACGCCCAAGGGCAAGATCCTGTCGCTGCCGCACGGCGCCACCTGTGTCGATTTCGCCTATGCGGTGCACACCGACATCGGGAATCGCTGCGTCGCCGCCAAGGTGAACCATGAACTGGTGCCGCTGCGCAGCGAACTGCGCAACGGCGACCGCGTCGAGATCATCACCGCGGCCCACGCCAAGCCGAACCCGGCCTGGTTGAACTACGTGGTCACGGGCAAGGCGCGCTCGCACATCCGCCACTTCCTGAAGACCATGCAGTACGAGGAATCGGCGCAGCTCGGCGAGCGCTTGCTCAACCAGGCGCTGGTGGCCCTGTCGCCGAAGGCTCAGAAGATCGACGACGCGAGCTGGGACAAGCTGCTCAAGGATCAGACCGACAAGACGCGCCAGGAGATCCTGGCCGACATCGGGCTCGGCAAGCAGCTCGCGATCGTGATCGCCCGGCGCCTCCTGATGATCGGCGAACCGGAGGGCGGGTCCAACCGGCTGCCCGGCACGGTGGTCATCCGCGGATCGGAGGGCATGGCGCTGCAATTCGCCAAGTGCTGCCACCCCATCCCCGGCGATCCGATCATCGGCTACATCAAGAAGGGTCAGGGGCTGGTCGTGCACACTCACGACTGCATCGTGGCGCGCAAGATGCGCAGCGACCCGGACAAGTGGCTCGACGTCGAGTGGGCCCCGGACACCCGCAAGCTGTTCGCGGTCAACATCCGGCTGGTGGCGTCCAACGAACGCGGCGTGCTGGCGAAGCTCGCGGCCGAGATCGCGCAGTCGGAGGCCAACATCGACAACGTGAGCCTCGAACCGGGCGATTCCACGGCATACGCCAACATCCACTTCACCTTGCAGGTGCACAACCGGTTGCACCTCGCGCAGATCATGCGCGGGCTGCGCCGCATCCCCGAAGTGATCCGCATCACCCGCCTGAAGGGCTAGAAATGACGCCCCCCCCGACAGGCCTTCGGCCTTTCCCCCCTAGGGGGCCAGCCCTCTTGGGGCGGCCCGGCGAGGGCTACCTTTGACTACCCCCCCGACAGGCCTTCGGTCTTTCCCCCCTAGGGGGCCAGCCCTCTTGGGGCGGCCCGGCGAGGGCTGAGACCACCCGCACACACCACCGCGAGCCCGCACAAGCGGCTCCGGCTCACGCTGCAACCATGGAAATATTCTCGTACCCTTTCCTGACCGCGCTGGTCGCCATCATCATCATCGATCTCGTGCTCGCGGGCGACAACGCGATCGTGATCGCCCTCGCGGCCCGCACCCTGCCGAAGGACCTCCAGAAGAAGGCCATCGTCTGGGGCACCCTCGGGGCTATCGGCGTCCGGGTGTTGATGACCATGATCGTGGTCTGGCTGCT
>LNDQ01000086.1 GCA_001464695.1 Betaproteobacteria bacterium Ga0077523
TGCAGCGAGTGCGCGAGGTAGACGTCGATCAGACCGAGCGGGCGGATCCAGGGTTTGCGCCAGGGCTTGATCGCGCAGTTCCACGGCGCATCCCGGTTCCAGGCAATCACGGGGATACCGGCCGCGTTGAACTGCCGCTTGAGGCGCCGGAACCGGAACGGGTGCTTGCTCAACAGGCCGAAGGGATCGGCGAAGCAAGCCGCGGTCTCCCGATCGATGGTCCCGCGCTGGACCGCATCGAAGTTCTCGAGACGTACGCCGATGCGTCGGAAGGCGTCGAGCAGCGGGTGCGGATCGGTGAGGTCTGTCACGATCATCGCGACCACCCCGACCATCGACGACCACTACTCGATCCTGTACTGTCGGCGGACGTCGATCCATCCCGTCCGGAACCCGAATGTCTGCTCTCAAGCTTCTCGTGCGCTCGCGTTCGCTCCAGTTCGTGCGCGATAAGGCAGCTCCCGCCCAGACGGCGACTCTGCACTCTCTGCGCTGGGGCGCAGGTCCCGTGCACTACCGGCCAGGCACGAGTGATCAGGAGATCATCTACCAGGTCTTGCTGAAGCCCGGACGCAAGGCCGAGTACTGGCTGCCGCCCAGCCTTTCCCCGAGAACAATCCTGGATATCGGCGGCAACATCGGAGCGGTCTCGGTGTACTTCGCTCACCGCTATCCGCAAGCCCGGATCCACACGGTCGAGCCGGTGCCGGAGAACTTCGCGATCCTCGAGCGGAACATCGCTCCCTATGCGCGTGTCGTCGGTCATCCCATTGCCCTGGGCCGTGTCGACGGTCAACTGACGTTGAGCCGATCGGACAATCCGGTGAACTTCGGCGGATTCTCGATCGGCGACCAAGGGGTGGATCGGACTCACACGGTGCAAGTCCCGGTGCGCGCGTCCGCAGCGTTCCTGTCGGATGTCGGGGTCACCGATATCGATCTCATCAAGATCGATACCGAAGGGGCCGAGTTCGACATCCTGACGTCCCTGCCGGAGAGCGTATTGCGGCGCGTCCAGTACATCGTCGGCGAATTGCATGGTGACCGCGATTTCGAACTCCTCGCTCATCTGGCGCAGTGGTTCGACATCGGCCTCAAGAAACACATCGAGAATCGGCTGTTCATGTTCCACGCAAGGAACAAGGCACGGTCCCACTAGGTTGCCCGACGCTCGAGCAGCGCCGACGCAGCGTCGGTCACCGTGTCGAGCGAGATGCCCAGCATGCAGCGCGCCGATGGGCATTTTTCCGGCGTTCGAGCGCAATTCCCGGCCCAGGGCACCTCACGGCGGAAGATCACGTTCTCGTCGCGGCAGGGAAAGTTCGGCAATGTGATCTTGCGCTCGCGCGCATCGCGCCAGAACTCACCGCCGCCGAACAGCGACGCCGACCCGCCGCCGAAGATGACGACCACGGGCACTCCGGCCACGCGCGCGAGATGAGCCACCCCGGTATCGGGGCACACCACGAGGCGCGCGCTCGCGATGAGATGCCAGACCTGCGGCAGCGAGAGATTCCCCGCGAAGCGCGGCCGCCGCGCTTCCGGATCGATGTCGTCGATGATCGCGCCTTCGCGCGGACCGGCACTGAAGACCACCCGCAAGCCGCGCCGCTCCAGGGACTCGGCGAGGCCACGCCATTTTTCCGCGCCCCAGAGCTTGAGCGGCGTGCTCGCACCCACATGCAGCACGCAATAGTCGCCGGCCGGCAATGCCAAGGTCGCGGGTGGCATCGGCCATTCGCCCGGCGCATACGGCGGCGGCGGCGGACCGTCCACCAAAAGGCACGCCAGATCGCCCCACGCCATCGGCGAGGTGGGAAACGAATGCAACTCGTCCACGAACCAGCTCTTGTACGCGGGCTGATCGCCGTCGAAAGCGACGATCCAGCGCGAATTGATGGCACGAGCGAGCAGACTCAGGCGATTCTCCGCGGGGATGACGGTGAGGTCGAAACGCGGCTGACGCCATACGTCGAGGATCGTCCGCACGTTGCGCTCGTCGAACGGGATGACCTCGACCCCATAGGGCCGCGTGGCGTACAGCCCGGCAAATGCGACCGGACAGGTCATTACGATGCGAGCGCCGGGAAACTGTGTGCGCAGCTTCTTGACGAGCGGCGTAAGCATGATCGTATCGCCCAGCAGCAGGTGGTGCAGCACCAGGATGCGCCGGGGCGTGGCCGGCTTGCGACGCCCGAGCGAACGGAACGCCAGGCTCAGCAACGCACCGGCCGCGATCAGCAGGCGCCCGGGAAAGCGGCTACGCATGGGTCGCGTCGCGCTGCACGGCGAGCTGGGCGAGCGATTCGTCCAGGATCATGAGCTGGAGCACCTGCTCGGCCAGCGCCTCGTCGCCGGCGCGATAGGACTGCGCGAGGCGATCCACGGCGGCCATGGACAATTGTTCGCCGGTCACGTGCGACAACCGCTCGCCGAGACCGTCGAAGCGCGCGGCGAGATCCTGCCGCAACCAGCCGGTGAGCGGCGGGTTGAAGCCCTTCTTCTTGCGCCGGAACAGGTCGAGGCCGTCCAGTTCGGCACACGCCGGCTGCAGCAGCAGCTTGGCCGGTTGCGTGAACCGCTGCTCCTCCGGCAACGCGAGCAAGGTCTCGAAGAACGGATGATCGAGCAAGGGCGCACGCAGCTCCAACCCGTGCGCCATGGTGCACAAATCCGCCTTGCGCAGCACGTACTCGGGTAGATAGTTCTGCCAATCCACTTCGAGCAATGTCGCGATCGCACTGCCGTTCGCGGCCTCGGGCAAGCGCCAGTGGGTCGGAGGCAACCCCTGGCGCCGCGGCTGCAGGAAGCGGCGCTGACCCGGGGTGAACCCGGAGAAACGCAGGCTGTAGGCCTCGCGCCAATCCATGCCGAGTTCGGTGGCCCATTTGCGCCAGCCCTTGGACGATGCCGCAGGTGCAGGCGCCAAGCCGGGAAGCTGCAGCCCGCGCCGCCACGACGTGCGCAGATGCTTCGCGATGCGCTTGTAGCCGGCCAGCACTTCGTCGCCACCGTCGCCGCCCAGCACCACCTTCACGTGCTCCGTGGTGGCCCGCGCCAGGTACCAGCTCGGCACGCTGCTCGGATCGGCGAAGGGCTCGTCGAGATCGGCGATGATGCGCGAGAAATCTTCGGTGACGGTGTCGGGCACGATGACCGGATGGTTGACGAGGCCGAGGTGCTGCGCGATCTGACCCGCCAGCGGACTCTCGTCCATGTTCGACCCGGGAAACGCGGCGGTGAAGGTGTGCAGGTCGCGCTTGCCCAACCGTGCGAGCCGCGCCGCGATGACCGAGGAATCGATCCCGCTGCTCAGAAACACCCCTACCGGGCGGTCGGCCACCGTGCGCATCGCCACCGCGGCGTCGAGCGTTTCGAGCCAGTCGGCGTGACGCGGCTGCGGTGTCCAGTAGCGGCGTTTCTCGAGCTGCCGCGTATCGAGATCGAACACCAGGCAGTGCGCGTTCTCGAGGCGGTTCACGCCTTCGATCACGGTGAGCGGTGCGGGAACATAGCGATGCGCCAGATACGCGTCGATGGCGTCGGCCGAGAACGCCCGCCGGTCGTGCGCGAGGAACGGTAGCACCGAACGCACGGTAGACCCGAACGCGAGTGCCCCGTCGTGCAACGTATAGATCAGCGGCTTCAATCCCAGCCGATCCCGCGCCAGCAACACGCGGCGCCGGCGCAGATCGAGGATGGCGAACGCGAACATGCCGCGCAGGCGCGACAGGCAATCGTCGCCCCACGCTTCGTAGGCGTGCAGGATGAACTCGGTGTCGGAGCGGGTGCGAAACACCGCACCCCTGGCCCGCAGTTCGTCCGCGTGCGCCGCCCAGTCGTAGACTTCGCCGTTGTAGCAGATCCAGATATCGCCCGCGGCATTGCTCATGGGCTGATCGGCTTCCGGCCGCGGGTCGATGATCGACAGCCGCGCATGCAGCAACGCGTTGCTGACCGGCCCGATGGCATCGCGGCGGAACCCGGCATCCCAGGTCACCTGGTGCTGCGCGTCCGGCCCGCGACGCCGCAACTGATGGAGCATGCGAACGCCGACCGTGCGCGGGCGGGGGTCGGTGGCGAAGAAGCCGGCTATGCCGCACATTTTAGTGGGTCCGGGGGGTTGCTACTCGCCGCATTCCCTCACCCTCGATCCCTCTCCCGGAGGGAGAGGGATGCAAATCAGTGCGGGAAGCCCCTCTCCCTCCGGGAGAGGGGTGGGGGTGAGGGAAAACAGCGAAGGCCGATCGATGCAGTGTGCGTAGCAGCGCTTTCATCCTAGCGTCCCGATATCGCGCCACGAAAAACAGCCTCCATCCGATCGAGCATCGCATCGATTCCGAACTGGTCGCGTGCACGCTGGAGGCCCGCTTGGCCCAGCGTCGCGCACAATACTGGATCGCGAAGCACCCTGATCAATGCATTTGCGAGCGCCGGTGCATCGCGCGGCGGCACGATCAATCCGGTCCGGTCGGCAACCACCGCCTCGGTGATCGCACCCACGGGCGTCGACACGACCGGCTTGCCGCAGGCCATCGCCTGCATGATCGCCTGCGGCACGCCCTCGTCGCCCCACGACGGCAGCGTGAAGACGTCGAAGGCGTTCAGCCACTCGGTCACGTTCTCCTGGTGCCCGACGAAGCGCAGCGAGGCACCGATGCCGAGGCGTTCGACCATGGCATCGAGACGATCGCGATAGGGGCCGTCGCCGACGATCACCAGGCGGACGCCCGGCACTTCGCGCTGGATCGCGCCCCACGCTTCGAACAGGATGTCGTGGCCCTTCCAGTCGCGCAGCGTGGCCACGACGCCGACGGTGGGACCAGCCTCGAGCCCGAGCTTGCGCCTGCACTCAGCCTGGTCGAGCGGACGGTAGCGCTGAAGATCGATGCCGGTGCGCACCGACGTCATGCGCTCCAGCGGGAACCCGTTGTCGCGATGCAGCTGCTGTCGCAACGCTTCACCCGTGGTGACGATGTGCCGGGTGGCCCGCAGGTAGAGCCAGCGAGTGCCGAGCCCGTTGTTCACCGCCGTCGAAACGTGGCGCGTGCGCACGATCGGCGGCGCGCTCCCGCGCGTCGCGCAGGCGACGGCGGCGAGCCAGCTGTCCGTGGAGCTGTGCGTGTTGATGACGTCGAAGGCCCATTGCTGGCCCCCTAGCCAACCACGCAGGGCGGACAAGCCGCCGAGATTCTTGCGACCGATGGGCAGTGCCTGCACCGGGATGCCGAGCTTGCGGGCCGCGGGATGAAGCTGCGCATCCTCCGGCGTGACCAGGGTCACGGCATGCCCGCGGTCGAGCATGCCGCGCATCTCGGTGAGGATGCGGATCTCCTGGCCGCCCCAACCGGTGGACGATTCGGTGTGGAGGATGCGCAGCCGGTCGCTCACAGGGCGAACTCCGGCTCCCAACGCCGCAACCACAGCTCCAGCACCAGCAGCACCCAGAGCCGGCCGGAGTGATCCTTGCGCCCGCTGCGGTGATCGCCCACCAGCCTTGCCACGGCATCGGGGCGCAGCAGATTGCGCTTCGGCAACCCGCCGGGGCCGAGGCAGTCGTCGACCAGGGGCCGCAATCCGCCGTCCAGCCACTGGCGCAGCGGCATGACGAAACCCTGCTTGTTGCGATGGACGATCTCGTGCGGCAACAGCTTCTCGGCGAGCTTCTTCAACACGTACTTGCCGGTCTTCTCGTGCTGCTTCCAGCTCGCAGGCAACCGGGCACAAGCGTCGATGAAGCCGTGGTCGAGATAGGGCACGCGCGCTTCCAGCGAATACGCCATGGTCGCGCGGTCGACCTTGGTCAGCAGGTCATCCGGCAGCCACAGGCGGGTGTCGACGTACATGATGCGGTCGAGGTACTCGGCCGAATTGCATTCGTCGAAGTAGCGGGCGGCATAGGTCGCCAGGCGCTCCTTGGCGCCGGCGCGGAAAGCATCGGAATACAAACCGGGCCGAAGCGCCTCATCGAACACGTTCGGAATGGTCACGTAGCGCTCCGCCAGCGGCTTGCCGGCCGCCTTGATCAGGCGATCCTTGCGCAGCACCGGCGGCAGCAACGGGATGAGCGGGCGCAGCGGCGACCACGCGGCACCGATGACCCCGGTGATGCGCTCTTCACGCGCACGCTTGCCGTAGTTGCTGTAACCGCTGAAGACCTCGTCCGCGCCTTCGCCGGTCAGCGCGACGGTGACTTCCCGCCGCGCGTACTCGGACAGCAGCATCGTCGGCAACGCCGCCTGGTCGCCGAAGGGTTCGTCGAAGATGTCGACCCATCGATCCATGCCCGAGAGCACGGTCTGCGGTTCGATCATCAGGCAATGATGATGGCTGCGGATGTGGCGGGCGACCGCGGCTGCTTCCTCGTGCTCGCTCTGGAAGCGGTCGCCTTCGAACCCGAGGTTGAACGTTTCCACCGGCTTGCCCAGCGCGTCGGTCATGAGTGCCGCTACCACGCCGGAATCCACGCCCCCGCTCACGAACGCACCGAGCGGGACTTCCGACATCAGCATCGATCGCACCGACCGGCGCAGCTCCGTCTCGACCAGTGCCACCGCCTCGGCTTCGGTGCATTCCACCTTGTGCGAGTAGTCGGGCTTCCAGTACGGAATCTCGGTGAGCTGCCCGCCCTCCAGCAGCAGTCCATGCGCCGGTCGCAATTTCTTGACGCCGCGGTAGATGCTGCGCGGTGCCGGGATGTACTGGCACTCGAGGAACAGGTTGATCGCTTCGAGGTCGATCTCGCGCTTCACTCCCGGATGCGCGAGGATCGCCTTCAGCTCGGAACCGAACGCGAACAAGCTGCCGTCCCACGCGTAGTACAGCGGCTTCACACCCACCTGATCGCGCGCCAGGAACAATCGCTTGCGCGGTGCGTCCCAGATCGCGAACGCGAACATGCCGTGCAGACGGCCGAGCAGCTCGGTGCCCCATTGCTCGTAGCCGTGCACCAGCACTTCGGTGTCGCCCTGGGTCTGGAACCGATGACCGGCCTCGACCAGTTGCCGGCGCAGGGCCTGGTAGTTGTAGATCTCGCCGTTGAAGACAATTGCGACGGAGCCGTCTTCGTTGAACAACGGCTGCGCACTGCCGGCGACATCGATGATCGACAGGCGGCGGTGTCCGAGATGGATCGGGCCGGCGCGATGAAAGCCCTCGGCGTCCGGACCGCGATGACGCAGCGCACCGGTCATCGCCTCGAGCACTGAGGGTGCAAAGCTGCGGTCGGAGAAATAGCCGGCGATGCCGCACATGGTTTCTAGCCCTGCTCGGCCACGTATTGCAGGGACTCGGGCACGCTGACGAGCGATCTTCCCTCACCCCAACCCCTCTCCCGGAGGGAGAGGGGCTTTTCGCTCCGGTTTGCATCCCTCTCCCCCCGGGAGAGGGACAGAGGGTGAGGGAGCCTCGACGAAAGGTATGCCACGGTGGTCCTAAGTCGACGCCGACGGCGCAAGCAACCGCGCGTACAAGTCGAGCAGCTGCCGGCTCATGGCTTCGAGCGAGTAACCTTCGGCAACCTTGCGTGCGGCGCGGCCCATGGATTCGCGACGATCGCGATCGGCCAGCGCCGCGACGGATGCGGCGACGCCGTCGGCATCCAGGGCGTCGTGGACGTAGCCACTCACCCCCGGTTCGAGCAACTCGGCCACGCCTGACTTGGTGCTCGTGATCACCGGGAGCCCCATGGCCAGCGCTTCCATGTTGGCGTTGCCGAAGGGCTCGTAGAGACTGGGCATGACGAAGACGTCGCCGGCCGCGTACCAGGGCCGCGCATCCTTCTGCGCCCCCACGAACCGCACGCGCGCCGCGATGCCGAGCTCCCGTGCCAGCGCTTCGTAGCGGCTCGCGTGCTTGTCGCCACCCACCACGATCGCGTGGCAGGGCACGGACGACCGGGCGGCCGCCCGCAGCAGCGTCGCAACGCCCTTGCGCTCGAAACCGGAGCCCACGTACACCAGCGTCAGGTCGGACTCGCTCAGCCCCAGGGCCGCGCGCTGCGCGGCACGCAGGCGCTCGCGCTGTGCCGGGTGAAAATGATCGAGATCGACGCCCAGGTAGACCACCGGCAGCTTCCGCTCGGGGGTGCCGTAGTGCCGCATGATCTCCTCGCGGTTCATGCGCGAGATGCAGATCACCGCACGGACGCGGGGGCTCGCGAACACCTCGCGTTCCCGCGCGAGAACGTATCGATGATGCGGATTGGTCCACAACGAAGCGCGGCGCAGCGGGCCGACCACCCGGCCGCGCTGCAGCAGCCATTCGCGATGGACGCCGTCACCCGCCCGATACACATCGCAGCAAGCGATGCGCTCGTGCGACTGCACCAGGTCATAGCGGTGCTCGCGCACGTGCCGGCAGACGGCCCGCGCGAAGGACCAGTCACGCCACGTGCGGCCCAGATGGAACGGGTCGAGAGTGACGATGCCCTCCGTGCCTGCCTCCGCTTCCCAGCGCCGCGTGACGAGCGTGATACTGGCGCCGTCGCGGCGCAGTGCCTCCATGGCCCGGGCGACGAAGCGCTCGGCACCGCCGGCCGCGTTGTAGCGCTGGCGGACCAGCGCGATCCGCGGACCGGTCAAGAAGTCTCTCCGAGCAGTTCCTCGGCCGCGGCAAGCACGCGCATGGGCGTGATGGCTTCCAGGCATTCGCTGCGTTTGCCGCCGCCGCAACCGTCGAAGCCGCACGGCCGGCATCGATGGTCGGAGGTGAGCACCCGGCTGCGCACCATCCAGGGCCCCCACTCCACCTCGCCGCTCGGGCCGAACAGCGCGACGGTCGGCGTCCCCACGGCTGCGGCCATGTGCATGGGTGCCGAGTCGACACCGATGAAGAGGCGCGCGCGGCGGATCACCGCGCCGAGTTCCTTCAAACCGAGCTGACCGCCCAGATCGATCACCGGGCGGCCCACGCGAGCGACGATGGCACTGGCGATCTCGCGTTCCGCCGGGTCCGGTGCACAGGTCAGCACCACGCGATGCCCCCGATCCTGCAGGCCATCGATGAGAGCCACCATGGATTCCACGGGCCAGCACTTGAAATGCCAGCGGGATGCCGGGTGGATGGCCACGAAGCGGCCGTTGCTCAAGCCCCCGCTCGCCAGCAGCACCGCGGCGCGATCGCCAGCCTGGGCGCCCTCCGCGAAGACGAGGCGGCGGCTCTCCGACGTCGGGTGCAGCCCCAAGCGCCGCAGACTGTCGAGGTGAATCTCCGCCGTGTGCCGACGGTTGCCGCCGACCACCCGGTAGCGATGCGTGAAGCTTCGATCGAAGAACCGGCCGTAGTCGCCATCCGGCGCCACCGCCCAGCGAGGCCGCAGCAGGCGCGTGAGCCACGCACCCCGGCGATGCTCGGTAAGGTGCACGACCAGATCGTAGCGGCGCGCGCGCAGGGCTCCGATCAATGCCCGCTCGTGCCGGAACTGCGCCCAGGGACCCAGTTGCTTCCAGCCGCGATCGATGGTGTGCAGCTGGGCGAGCGCAGGGTGCCCCGACAGCATGTCGGCCGTATCGCGATAGACCAGCGCATCGATCTCGGCCTGCGGTGCCTGCACCGCGAGGGTGGAGAACACGGGTGAAGTCAGCAGCACGTCGCCCAGGTTGCGCAGCTTCACCACCAAGACGCGGCGCAGCTCGCCGGGAGGGACTGCGTCCTTCGGAGCCGGGATCCAGACCGGCGCCGCGGTCACGGGGCGCAAACCCGGTTCGAGGCCGCGGCGACGAAACGGTGAGCGGCGAGAAAGTCTGGCAGGGCGATGGTCATCGGGCTTCGGTGTTCGGCAACGCGGAAGGCCTGCGGCCGGCGCAACCGGGGCGCACAGGCCCTTCGGCTGGGAACCACGTGGCGGTCTGGAGGCGTGCACGTCGCACCCAGGACGGAAGTTTAGCGTTCTTGGGGAGGGTGCTGCAGCTTCTGTACACTGCCGGCGGGATGGGTTTCACACAACTACAACGTCAACCGATGATGGGCTGGGCGGGAGGAATTCCGGCGCTGCACCCCGAAGGCAGCCAGGTTCCAGAAAGCGTGGGGCGGGTGGCCTTTCTGCTGTTGGCCGGCTATGTCCTGGTGCTGCCGACGGCGGGGACGGTGGCATTGCGCAACGCGCTGTTCTTCTCGGCGCTGTTGCTGACCTTGTTTGCCGCGGTTCGCTGGAAGGTCGCCCTGAGACTTCCTTACGCGCTGCAGTGGGTTGTCTACGCGGCTGTGGCGTTTGCGTCGCTGGCGCACGCGATCGATCCGACCTATTCGCTGGGCGAGATCAAGGCCGAGGTGTTGTACGGCATCGTCGCGACACTGTTGGCAGCCACCTGGTTTACACGGACGGAAGTCGTCGAGAAGCTGCTGGGCCTGCTACTGATGGGCAGCGTGGTCATGGCGTTGGTCTCGTGTTGGCAGGGTGTGCGCGAATACTTCCTGGAGTACGCTTTCGATCCTGCGCGCCTCGGTTCCTTGCACTCGGGGGCGGGTGACTACAGCACCTACATCGTGGTCGTGATGCCGTTCCTGCTCGGCATGCTGTGGCGGCACCGCAAATCCCCCCGGGTCGTGATCTCGATCTCGGTGGTCATCGCGCTCAACCTCGTAGGTGCGATGATCACCCGCAACCGTGCGGTCTTCCCGGCCCTGGCTATCGAAGTCGTGGTGCTGGTACTGATGCTGATGCGGGTTGACGCGACGCGAGATCGATGGCGGAAACTGTTGCCCTGGATAGCCCTGTTCGTGTTGACGATCATCGGGCTCTTTGCGATCCAGATTGCGATGCGTATCGACGTAAACCCGATCTCGGGACCGCTCGCCCGGGATCCTCGCTGGGAGATCTGGACAGCAGCGCTGGAGAACATGCGCGCGAACCCATGGTTCGGCGGCGGGTTCGGGCGAGCCGCGTTTTCCTTCGTCAATCCCGAGGTCGTGCAGCAGAACGGCCAACATTGGCACGCGCACAACGCCCTCCTGGACAAGGGTGTGCAGATGGGCATTCCGGGTGTGCTCGCATTCGCCTGGCTGATTTTCGCAGCTGCACGTGGCGCCTGGCTCAAGCGCCACGCCGCGGTTCGCGATGACGGTGCCGCCATGCTGTCCGCCTGCGGAATCGCGCTGGTGGCAGGCCTGCTCGTGAAGAACACGACCGATGACTTCTTCGTGCGCGACCAGGGGTGGCTGTTCTGGGTGTTGATGGCGGCCATTGCTTCGAGCATCGGCCCGTTGCGCCACCGGACCGCTGCGAACCGTTCGATCCGAGTTGCCGGCGCTCAGCGGCAGTAGTACTCGCGATACCAGGCGACGAACCGCGCCACACCCTCCTCAATGGGGGTATGCGGCGCAAAGCCTGCCGCTCCTGACAACGCATCGACATCGGCGTACGTCGCCTCCACGTCGCCAGGTTCCATGGGCTTCAGGTTCATTTTCGCTTTCTTGCCGAGGGCGGCTTCCAGCACCTCGATGAAGCGCAGCACCGGGATCGCGTCGTGGTTGCCGATGTTGAAGATGCGAAACGGCGCCCAGCTCCCGGACGGCCCGGGCTTGCTCCGATCGAACCCAGGATCGGGCTCGGGGATGCGATCCATCACGCGCACCACACCCTCGACGATATCCTCGACGAAGGTGAAATCGCGCCGTGACTTGCCATGGTTGAACACGTCGATGGTGCGCCCCTGCGTAATGGCATCGGCGAACAGGATGGGCGACATGTCGGGGCGGCCCCACGGGCCGTACACGGTGAAGAACCGCAGGCCTGTCGTGGGCAGCCCGAACAGATGACTGTAGGTATGCGCCATCAGTTCGTTAGCGCGCTTGGTGGCGGCGTAGAGGCTCACCGGATGATCCACGGTGTCGGTCTCGCGGAACGGCAGCGACGTGTTGCCGCCATAGACGCTCGAGCTGCTCGCGTACACGAGATGCGGCGTACCGTGATGGCGGCAGGCCTCCAGCATGTTGAGGAACCCGACGATGTTGCTGTCGATGTAGGCGCGTGGGTTCTTGAGCGAATAGCGCACGCCGGGCTGCGCGGCCAGATGGATCACCCGATCGAAGCGCCCGCGATCGAACAGGTGGCCGACCGCCTCGGCATCGCAGAGATCGAGCGTCTCGCCGCTGAACCCGGAGCGACCCTCGAGGCGCGCCGCACGATCGCGCTTGAGCTTGGGGTCGTAGTAGTCGTTGAAGCTGTCGACCCCAACTACTTCGTGGCCCGCCGACAGCAGGTTGAGCACGGTGTGCATGCCGATGAATCCGGCATGCCCGGTGACGAGGACCTTCATCGCGGCGCCTTCCGGCGCTGCAGCTCCAACAGCTTGGCGTTTTTCATGAAGGAGTTGAAACAGCCGATGGCGATATGCACGAGGCCGGCCCAGCCGTCGAGGAAACCGAGGCGCACGACATAGAACTTCACGAATCGCACTACTGGCGACACCACGATCTTCCAGGGCTGGGCATACTCGCCCTCGTGCCACAGCGTTTCGGCCTGGATGAGGGTATAGCGGTTCTGCTTCTCGAGATAGCCCGACAGCACTTCCGCGGATTCGTGGAGCAGATCGCCAGCGAGGCGCCCCACGGGCCCTTCGCAGAGCACCTTTTCGTGCACGGCATCGTCCGACCATTGACCGAAGTGCCGATCGAACAGGCGCAACGACAGATCGGGATAGCCCTCGCCGTGACGCAACCAGCGCCCGAGGAAGCGATTGCGGCGCGGGAACTCGTAGGCATGGAACTCTGGCATCCGCAGCGCTGCTTCGATCGCCGCCTTCAACTCGGGTGTCACACGCTCGTCTGCGTCAATGCAAAGCACCCAGTCGTAGGCCGCGTGGCGCACTGCGAATCGCTTCTGGGGCCCGTAACCCAGCCACGGTTGATGGATGACTTTCGCGCCCTTGCCAGTTGCGATCGCGACTGTCTCATCGCTGCTTCCCGAGTCGACGACCAGGATTTCGTCGGCGAACGCCACGCTCGCGATGCAGTCGCCGATGGTCGCCGCTTCATCCTTGGCGATGATCACCGCGGACAAGGGGATCCTGACTCGCGATAGCTCAGTGGCCATGGCTTGCCGGCCGATAGTCGGACACCCACTGCTCCAGCGCGGCTCGAACGCCGTCGTCGTCGAGGGCATCGCAATCCCGCAGCCACGCCCGCAGCCTCTCGAGCCAACTCGCATCGATGTCGATCGCCTTGGCGATACGCAACTTCGGGTGCGGCGTGGGCAGAGTCTGTTCGCCATCGGCGAGCAATTCTTCATACAGCTTCTCGCCCGGCCGTAGTCCGGTGAACGCGATGGGGACGTCTTGCGGTGTCAGGCCAGAGAGCCGGATCAGGTCGCGTGCCAGATCGGCAATCTTGACTGGTTCGCCCATGTCGAGCACGAAGATCTCACCACCTTTGCCCATCAGCCCTGCCTGCAGGACCAGTTGGCTCGCCTCGGGAATCGACATGAAGTAACGGGTGATTTCGGGATGGGTCACGGTGACGGGTCCGCCGCGCGCGATCTGTTCGCGGAACTTCGGAATAACGCTGCCCGCACTACCCAGCACGTTACCGAAGCGCACCATCACGAACTTGGTGCCGTTGCGGCCCTGCTGCGCCTGACAGACCATCTCGGCGAGACGCTTCGTGGCGCCCATCACGTTGACGGGATTCACCGCCTTGTCCGTGGAGATCAGCACGAACTTGGACACGCCAGCGCGTGACGCCGACTCGGCCGCCACGAGCGTGCCCAGCACATTGTTGCGGATCGCCTGCCAACCGTTGCCGACCTCCATGAGCGGGACGTGCTTATATGCCGCCGCATGGAAAACAACGTCGGGACGATAGCGCAACATTACTTCCGCAACGCGGGATTCGTCCTTGGTGTCGCCCACCAACGGAACGACCTCGGTGCCGCCACCCGACGCCCCGATCTCCTGGTCGATGCGATACAGCGCGAACTCCGACAGGTCGAACAGCACCAGCCGCGCCGGCTTGAAGCGCATGATCTGCCGGCAAAGCTCAGAACCGATCGACCCCCCGGCGCCAGTCACCATCACGCAGCGGCCGCCGAGCAGGGTCGTAAGCCCGGTCGCGTCGAGTTCCACGGGATCGCGGCCGAGCAGATCGTCGAGTTCAACACCACGGATCTGCGACACTGTGACCTTGCCGGCCACCAGGTCGTCGAAGGCGGGCACCGTCAGCGCCGTGACCCCGGCCTGGGTGCAGAGGTCCACCGCGCGGCGGCGCGCCTGGTGCGATGCGTCCGGCATCACGATGATGGCGTGTGTGACACCCAGTCGGGCGGCTTGAGCCGGCAGTGACTCGATCGCACCCAAGATCGGCACGCCGTTCATTTCGCGACCGAGGCGTGTCGGCTTGTCGTCGAGCAGGCCCACGACTCGCCACTCGCGCGAAGGGGCCAACTCCTTGAGCAGCGACACGGTCGCACTCCCGGCGCCGAGGACCAGCACCGGCCGCGCATCGAGCTTCGACAAGCCGATGACGTAGCGCTCCTTCCAGGCACGATAGGCGAGGCGGCTGCCGCCCATGATCAACAGCAGCAGCATGGGGCTCAGGACAAACACTGATCGCGGCACCGGATCGGAGACACGCAGCAGCACCAGCAGTGCTGGCACTGAGACCGCGGCCAGGGCAACCGCCATGAGAATGCGGCGCAGATCGTGCAGGCTCGCGTAGCGCCAAATGCCGCGGTAGAGGCCAAGGGGCCAGAACAGTATCGCGTGGGCCAGGACGACCCATCCGACCGTGTTCCACAGGGTTGTCTTGAACTCGACCGGAATGTCGAAGTTGAAGCGCAGCAGGAATGCAACGCACCAAGCCACACCTGCCGCCAGGACGTCGTGCAGGAAAGCGGCGACAGTACGCGGATTGAGGGCGAGCGGCCGCATCATGAGTTTTGCGACAGCGATGCCGCTGCCCAACGCCGATCCACCAGGACGGCTAGAACTGCGTATGCGATGCCCAACGCGACAAGAACGACGGCCTGCCAGATCGGGGGCGACACCAGTGCCAGCAGGGCGGCGGCCCCGGTGGTGCCCATCAAAGCATATTCGGCGAGCGCCGTGCGCCGATGACCCCAGCCCATCAGCACCAGCCGCTGATAGTAGTGGCTCCGATGCGCTTGCCAGATGCGGTCCCCCCGCACCAGGCGGCGCAGCAGGGTCAAGGATGCATCAACAGCGAACGGCGCGAACACGACCACCGGGAACCAGATCGGCCAGATCTCGTGTGCCACACCCCACGCGCCGAGCGCCCCCGCCAGAAACCCGAGCGGAATCGAACCGACGTCTCCCATGAAGATCCGGGCCGGGTGAAAGTTGAACCGGAGGAACGCGAGCGCTGCGGCAGCCACGCATGCACCTGTTGTCGCCAGGGCAAAGTCACCTGCGATGGCAGCGGCGGCGGCATAAATCGTGAAACCGATGGCCCCCATGCCCCCCGCCAGCCCGTCGGAGCCGTCCATGAAGTTGTAGAGATTGGTCATCCACGCAATGGCCACCACCAGCAGGACGGTTGGCAGCGGTGCTGCGTCGATCACCAACAAGCTGAACGCCGCGGCCGCGGCCAGATGCCCGGCCAGTCTCAGGACGGCGGGCAGCGGCCGCCAGTCGTCCCACAGGGAGATGACCGCGAGCGCCGCGGCAAGGCCGATGACGCCCTCGAAGCCATCGACGGCGATGAGGCTCGCGGACACCCCCGCCACGATGCCGATACCACCAATCCGCGGCACGGGTCGGGTATGGAGCGATCGGTCGTTGGGAACGTCCAGGGGCGCGGCGAAACCGATACCGCGGACGGCGAGTCCGTTCAAGGCGTAGCTCAAGGTGGCAGCGAGGAGGATCGCGAGGACAAACATGGATTCGGAGGACAGTGCTCGAGCGAACCGGCGCAGCCCGCGGCGGGATTCTACCGGGGACCCGAGCGGAACCAGGCCGCCGTCGCCATCAGACCATCCTTTCGGGTGAAAGGCGGCGACCAGCCCAAGATAGCGCGAATGCTTGAGCTGTCCACGACCAGATCATCGAGGATACGGCGTGCGTCTTCGCGCCGCCCAATCATGACAGCCGCCGCGCGCAACAGCCGCGGCGAAACCGGAAAGAGCTTCGCGGGCCTGGCGAGTGCCGTCCCTATCTCACGCAGGAGTGCCGGTGTCGAAACCAATTCCCTGTCATCGACCAGGAAAGTCTTGCCTGCGGCTGCAGGAAGCTCAAGGCATCGGATGATTGCATCGACAAGATTGCCGACGTAGACCAAGCTTCGAGCGTTGCGGACGGCGGCCAGCGGCAGGGGAATCCCGCGGTCGATCCAGCGCATCATGCGCAGGAAGTTCGCTCTGACCTCCGGTCCGTAAACGAGTGGCGGGCGCAGGATTGCGACCTCGAGACCCGTTTCCCGTTCGAGTGCCCGTAGCGCCTGCTCGGCCTCAACCTTCGAAATGCCGTAGGGATCCTCCGGGCGCGGTACGTCCCGTTCGGTGAAGGGAGCGCCCGGGGTTGCTTCGCCGTTTGCCTTGACCGACGACAGGAAAACGAACCGGCGAACCCCGGCATGAACCGCATCGCGGGCTAACTTGACGGTCCCAGCGACGTTCGTAGCGCGAAAAATCGCCAGTGCATCGGCTGCGGTCTCGTCGAGCACATGGACACGAGCCGCCAGATGTACAACTGCACTGATCCCAACCAGGGACGGCATCCAGTCAGTGTCTGCGCCGAGACCGTCGACGATCCGCAGCCCGGGTTGATTCGGATCGGCACGACGGGCCGTTCCACAAGCAGCGATTCCTCGCGCCCGCAACTCCCGCATCAGATGATGGCCGACGAAACCGCTCGCACCGGTCACCAGGATCACGATCGCGGGCCTCCCAACAGACTACCCAACCGTTCGTACTCCTGCAGCACGAGGGCATTGACGACGCGCGCATCGAACAATCGGGCGGCTCGTTCTCGCGCTGCCTCACCCAGTGACCGTCGCCGCGCATGGTCGGACAGTACTGCGCCGAGGGCTTCGCCAAGCGCAGCCGCGTTCTTGGCAGGCACCAGGACGCCCGTCACACCGTCCTCCACTGCATCGCGCAGACCAACGATATCGGTCCCTACCGTCGGCACACCCATCACGGCTGCCTCGATCACTACGTTGCCAAAGCCCTCGCGGTAGCTCGGTAGGCAGAGAACGTCAGCCAAGGCTAGATACTTTTCCGGTTCCGGATCGTACCCGACGGCGTCGATGGTCGGATCGTCGCGGATTCGAGCGAGGATGGGTGCCGGCAGCGGATCCAGGTCCGGTTCGAAGGGGCCGACAAGGATGAGTCGGTGGTCGATGCCGCGCCTAGCCAGCAGACTGGTAGCCTCGATCAGTTCCGCAATGCCCTTGTCGCGATTGACGCGCCCGATGAACACGATGACTTTGGCGCCGTCACGAATGCCGAGTTGCTTCGCGACAGCAGCGGCAGCCTCTCCATGCTGCGCAGGTTCGAGGCGCGCTAGATCCACACCGCCGAGTGAACCGGCTCCCAGAACGTAGACCTGCCCGGCACGCGCGACACCTTCGCGCACGAGGTACTCGCACTGCGACCGGCTGTCGGCGTAGGTCCGCGTGTTCAGGGCGATGATGATCCGATCGGCCACCTTGCCGATATGCCGGACCAAGCCGGTGCGTTCGGCCCAGGCCTGGCCGGTGAAAGTGTGCAGGCGTATCGGAACACGGGCGCACCAGCCGGCGAGAGCGCATAGCAGCCCCGCCTTCGGCGTTGCCGAATGCACGAGGTCCGGCCGGCTCGCGCGGAACAGACGAAAGAGACGCCAGACCGCCACCAGGTCTCGCAGCGGCGCAATGGGCCGGGGGACGTCGATGGCCTGGTAGCTCACGCCCGGCCAGCGGGCCAGTGCATCGGCCCCGTCCACCGGACTCGAAACCAGCGTGACTTCGTGTCCAGCGGCAACAGCGGCGTCCACCTGCCCGCGCAGGTGGTGCAGCAGAAAGAACGGCACGGTGGTCACGCGAACGATGCGCATGCCTTCGGCGCTCAAGTTCGATGCAGGTGCGTCAAGACGACGCGCCGCACAAACCGGATCAACGACCAGGTCCGGGCGGCCAGCGCCGTCACCGGATCGATGTGGCCCGCCTGCCGCAGCATCGCGTACGCGGCGAGTTCGCCACGCTCCATGGACCACAGATCGCGGGTCAGTCCGCCAGCACCGAAGGACGGTTTGAACGAGTAGGCGAGCACCGACGGGAGCCGGTAAGCGGCATGACCGGCGAACACGATCGACAACCAGAGGCTGTAGTCCTCCGCCCGCCGCATGTGCGGCGGAAAGCGCAGCGGCAATTCGCGTTTGACCATCACGCTGCGGGTTGAAAACGGGTTCGACCACAGCATGCTGCGCGCGGCCACGCGTGAACCGCCCGAGGGCATCTCGGGTCTATCGAGTGGCTCATCGGGCCCGACAATGCGCGACGCATGACCCGATAGCGTTACTTCAGGGTGCGCCAGCATCCAGGCCGTGTGGTACTCGAGTTTGCGCGGATGCCAGGCATCGTCCGCATCGAGGAAGGCGAGATAGGGCTGGGTGGCGCTGTCCCAGGCACGGTTGCGTGCTGCTGCCGGTCCGGCGTTGTGCGCCTGTTGCAGAACCACAACGGGACACACTGAACGCAGCGTCGCGGCCGCACGCTCAATCGCCTGCGTCGTGACACCGGCGTCGTCGCTGGCATCCTCCACCAGCACCACCTCGGCGGGTGGCCGAGTCTGCGCCGCGACCGATGCCAGCGCGCGATCGATGGTGTCGGCACAACGGAAGCACGGAACGATGACGCTGACGGGTGCCGGTTGGGTCGAAGAGGACATCGGCATGGCCTACCAGTCGATCTCCCTCCAGGCAGCGGCGCTGCGGACCCAGTACTCGAGATCCTGCGGACGCGGCGCGACGACCCGACGGTTCGGCACCTCGCTCAACCAACCGCCCCACCAGCTCAGGGTGCTGTTCGAAATGATCAGGCGCCGGCATTGCTGCATGAGCCAGAGATCGTTCACCTCGCCGCCCGGATCGCGGTTCCAGTCCACCACGGTCGCATCAAGGCCTGCGGGAAGCTGATCGAGCAGCCAACGCGGATCGTCGCCGAACAACAGGAGTTGCACCGGCCTCGACTTGAAGTCGAGTGCAGCCAGCGCGCGCTCGTAGTAGTTGCGATCAAGCACCGGGCGGCCGCGGGCCGCCCGCACCGTCCCATCGACCTGCAGGTGGTGCTGCGTACGGCAGTGGATGCCGATCCAGTCGCGCTCGCGGATCTCGGCAGCACAGCGGCGATTGCGCTCACCGGGGTCGATCGTCGGCACGATCTCGCGTCGGAGGGTCCCGGCGATGGCCTCGAAATAGCGTTCATCCTGCCAGTATCCGTCGAACACCGTGGGCCGACGAATCTTCGCATCGAGCACAGTCGGTTCGAAGACGTTCGGCATGCGTTCGATGATGGAATCGATCCACGGCGGCATCCCGAGACGGCCCGCCCAACGTTTCAGGCGCCAGAGCCGTTGATCGACGATCGCCGGCAACAGGGTGTCCGAGTGCCGGACTCTATGCGCACCGAGCGCATAGCGATCGAGCCGATAGGACCGCCCGTAGCGTCGATCGGAGCGAAAGAAGTTCGTGTCCAGCACCAGCGGCACGCCATTGGCGTCCGCGAGGCGGCGCGCGGCCGCATAGATGAAGAGCTGATTGCCCAGGCCACCGACGATGCGTGCGATGACACTGGTTTCATGCATCAACCGCCAATCCCTCGATCGTCGAACGTGAACAGATAGTTGTACGCCGCGTGGTCGCAGCGTCCGGCATCGACCCAACGCCGGACGTCGTGCGAGTCAACGGTGTGATTCAGATCAGTGGCGATCCGGGCGCGGTAGCCAGCCGCGAAGAACGCGTCGAACGTCGCGGCGAAATCAGGATTCCAGGCACCGGGCCGATGTTCGGTCAGCACGATCTCGACCAGCCAGGTGGGTCTGGGCTCGCGTGTGAGCGTCCGCAGCGCGCCCTGCAGCATGCCGAGTTCGGCCCCCTCGATATCGGCCTTGACGAACATGCGCCTGCCCGCGAACCGGTCACCCAGCACGTTGTCGAGCGTGTTGATGGGAATGACATGCTGCAGGAAACCGTGGTCAGCAACGCCGGCCCATCCAGGCACCAGCGACGCGCCAGTGTCCGCGCCATACAAGGTGGCGAGACTGACCTGCGGCCCCATGCCGACGGGGATCACTTCCGTATCGTTCCAACCGTTGGTCGACAGGTTTGCATAGAGCCACTGCAGGTTGTCGGCCAGGGGCTCGATCGCGACCACTGTGCATCCCAGCGAACGAGCGAGACATGTATAGAGGCCGATATTGGCCCCGATGTCGACGAACACGTCGCCTGGGCGAAGCTGATCGCGCAGCAATGCGATTTCGGCTTCCTCGAAGGCCCCGGTCTCCATGGCACGATTGCCGGCCAGTTTGAATCCGAACGGCGTGTCCTGCGGGCTCGCATTGCGCTGGCGGCGCCATTGACGCAGGGCGTGGACGGCGAAGGCGAAGGCCGGAACGCGCTTCAGGTAGCTGCGCATGGCTGCGCTCAAGTGGCACTCCCCACAGATGCCTCGAACAGGAACAGGCCGCAACCGTAGTCGAAGTGCGCGGCGGTCTGCGGCGCAACGCGTTCGTGGAATCGTCCGGCGTCGTCGACGCAGGAGAACTCCTGCAACGTGAGCCCACCGAACATCGCGGCAATGGTCTCGGGGGCAAAGACCCGGTGCGCATTGAAGCAAACCCGCTCCCGCCCGACCGGGGTGGACAGATACAGGCGGCCTCCAGGTGCCACCAGCGAGGCGAGTACCTCGGCCGCCTTGATGCTGCCGTCCGGTGCGATGCTGTCGCCGTAGCGCCCGAGCCCGATATGTTCGATGACGTGCAGGCAGGACAACGAATCCAGCGAACGTGGCGCGAATGGCAGGTGAGCAACGTCTGCTGCGATGCTGTGCAAGCCGCCGAGTCTGGAGCCCAGCGGTCGCAGATCGACGAAGGCGGTCTCGGTGAAGGCCGACAGGACCGAGACGGTCAGGACACTGGAGCCGACATCCACGTGCAGAGCTTTCGGTTTGCGCTCGACGAGCCTGCGTGCCAGCCAGGCACCCTGGTAGAAGTAGTGGGCATCGAAAGGCGTGCCGGTCGTCCAATCGCCGAGGCACGGATAGCTGTCGGCGAGACGCGGTCGTTGCCGGCCAGCCGAGCGGGCGAACCGGCGCCAGTCACGGAAATAGCGCGGCAGATGCAACGCGCCGATCAGCGGTCGCGGCGTCAGGAAGGCCAGCGCCCAGTTCCTGAGTAGCTGCCGTGCGCTCATGACCCGGGTGAGGTTGGCATCAACCCGGCCTCGAGGAAGAGTCGCGCCAACGGGCGAACAATCCGTACAGTCCGCACGCCTCCAGAACCCGGCGCGCCAGCCGGCGCCCGTGGAAACGGGCCTTGACCTGCCATTCGGCTAGCCCGGGTGCGACGACCCCGTGCATGCGCATCGCCCGCACGATCTCCGTGATGACCGCAGCGCTGTCGCGCGTCGACATGCCCCCGTCGCTCACTTCGGTGACGACCACCGGAACGTGCAGGACTCGTACGGAGAGGATGCCCCTGAGCAGAATCTCGTAGTCCATCGCAATGCGGAAGCTCGTATCGTAGAGGCCGAAACGCTCGAAGTATGAACGATGCATGAACAAACTGGGATGGGGCAACATCGCTCCGCGCCGGAACTGAGCGGCATCGAAGGTGATGCTCGCGATGTAGCGCTCTTGCCGTGTCGCACGCGCCACTACCCGGCAATCGCCATAGGCGAGTTCCGGCCACGCGCTGGTCGCGATCGCCTGCACCATGCGCGCCACGGCGTCGGGCGCGGCCAGGCGATCGTCTGCATTCAGGAAGAGCAGGTAGTCGCCAGTCGCAGCGGCAAGACCCTTGTTGAATGCATCGGCGATACCGTTGTCGGCTGCGCTCGACCAGTGGTCGATGCGCGCAGCGTTCGCGCGGATGATGTCCAGGGTACCGTCCGTGGATGCGCCGTCGATCACGATGTATTCGAGCGGCCGATAGGTCTGGGCGACGACGCTTTCGACGGTGGCGCGGAACAGTTCGCCGCCGTTGCGAACGGCGGTGATGATGCTGATCTTCGGAGCCGCGCGGCTGTCGACAGACACGATCACATCTAGACGCCCGCGGGCTGGTTGACCACTTCCGCCACGATCCTGCAGTACTCGGCACCAAAGGCAGCGAGTCGCTCGGGCCAGCGTTCCCGAGCCTCGAGTTCGTGGCGGCGTTCGGCCGATTCATCGAACGCAGCCACAGCTTCGAGCATATGGTTCGCGAGCCCGTTCGCATCGGTTGGCGAAAAGTACCGGGCGCGCTCGGGCGCTTGCTCGCGGTGCACTGCGATATCGGACAGGATGACGGTCTTGCCGATGGATTTCGACTCTTCGACGGTCGTGCTCCAGCCTTCAAAGAGCGACGGGTTGATCACGGCCACGCAATGGCGCATCAGCCCGCCCAGATGCTCGAAGGGGACCAACCCAAGCGAACGAAACCGATCGCCGATGCCGGCCTCGCGCGCATGCTGCATCAGACGCTCGTAGTGGCCAGGATTTCGGTAGTCGGTGGTGCTGCCGGTGGCCAGCACAAGCGGCGCATGGCCGCTCCGGGCGATTGTCGCCAGCGCGTCGATCACGATCCTGTGGTTCTTGTGGGCCCAGAACTGGTTTGGTAGATGAAAGTACGGTTCTGCAAACCCATACTGCTGGCGCAGGAGTACCAGGTCGGGCAACCGCGCCGGATCCTGTGGCGTCGCCACGAAACGCAGGACCCGTGCCTTGGAGGTCTGCGTCGGAGCGAAGCTCGCGAGATCGCCGGCAGCGTGCTGACTGCTCACCACTACAAGTTCGCAGTGCTCGATCAGCCTGCGGATGACGCTGTCTCGATCGGCGCGCTCCTTCGCGGAAAACAACTCGGTCACGTGCAGGTGCTGGAAGTCCGCAATCCATCCTATGGCCGGAATGCCCAGACCTCGTCCGGGATCCCCTGAGTGCGACAGGACCGTAACTCGCTCACGGCGCAGGAGATCGGTGATTCCGATGCTGCGTCCGAGCAGGCGCATGCTCGCCCGCCGCAGCACGCCCCGTGGACCACCCCCGTCGAGCCAGCGCGAACGGACGATCCGGAAGCCGGGAAAACGCCGTTCGAGGTCCGGATTCAGGCCCACACCGGTGAAGAGCACCGGTTCAAGGCGCGATTCCGGTTGTGCCCGCACCGCATGGAACAGGTTCGAGAGGTAGTTGATTCCACCGGTCCAACCCTGCGCGTCGTACTGCACCAGAAATCCGACGCGGATCATGCGAACTCGGTTGCGAACCAGCGTGCGTACTCGCGCACGCCGTCCGACCAGGCAATGGTCGGTGACCATCCCCAGCGAAGCGCTGCGGATATCTCGGCGGTGTAACCCGGTGGGTCCCCGGCGCGCTGAACGCCCGAGAAGTTCGGGGCGTGAGGCATACCGAGGGCTTGATAAAGGGTGCCCAGGATTTCACGCACGCCGACGCCGACGCCGGTTCCACCGTTGACCACAGGAAAGGTTGGGGCAGCATGATCGCTCGCCACGATCAGCAATGCGGCTGCATCCTCCACGTGCACCCAGTCGCGGATCTCGGATCCGGAGCCATGGAACGGAGCACGCCCGTCCGCGCGACTGCGCACGCAAGCGTCCCAGAGCAGTTGCTTGCGCAGGCCGTTTCCATACACCGAAAAGAACCGGACGCCTGCGCTCGCAAGGCCGAACTGACGGCCATATGACAAGCACAACTCCTCCGCGAGCCGCTTGTGCACTCCGTAGGGCGATACCGGATTCAACGGCGCGGATTCCAGGATCGGCAGATCGTGCACCACCCCGTAGACACCGGCACTCGATGGATAGACGATCCGAGCGTCTGGTGCATTGAGCCGAACGAATTCGAGTACCGCAGCCGTCGTGCCGACGGTCCGGAGGAAATCGTGATGCGGGTGGCTGATCGAAAACCCCACGGCACCGCTTCCCGCGCAATGCACAACCAGTTCGGGTTCGCCGGCATAGGTTTGCAATGCCTCGAGCGAGACGTCGGCGCTGCGCCAATCTTCGAGTCCCCAGCGACGCCATTCGTCGCGCCCCCAAGTGCCATGGCCAACGCCGATGACACGCCACCCCTCTGCGGCAAGGCGTTTGGCGACGTGCCGGCCGATGAATCCGGCCGCTCCCGTGACGACGGCACGCCGCGCCATGCTGTGGCTCAGGCGCCCGGCACTTCGACGAGCGGAAGGCTCATGACGAGCGCCTCTTCTGCCTCCGCCGTCATGAACGCGAGTTGGCCGTCGGCACCACGCGCTTCGCGGAATTGCCCCGCGACATAGCCTTCCCGGGACGTCAGTTCGGGCAACTGTGCCGGTCGCAGGTCGGTACGGATGAAGAATGCGTTGTTGCCGGCGCTGTTGCAGCCAACGAATGCGTAGCCCTTGCGTCGCCCCAGCGCGCACAGCGCGGCGAGTGAAGCGCCGTAGTAGATCATCGACGGGTGCGCACGGGCCCGCTCGAAGCTCGCATCGTAGGGTACGGTAACACGGCGTTCGGGTCCGAATCGCCAGTTGTATTCCGTCACGACGATGGCCGGGCTCACGCTCGTGATTGCTTCCCACACCCAGTAATCGTTTCCGTCGATATCGACCGACAACAGGCCGATCTCTCCGGCGAGACCGCTCCCACGGATGAGGTCGTCGATGTTCTCGCGAGTCACGAACGCGCAGAGCGCCTTCAGGTTGTGCCGCCAATAGATCTCGGACTGGATCACCCGGTCGATGTTCTCCTGCGAACCGTCGATGATGAGCCCGGACCAGCTGTCGTTGACCAGAAGAAAGCGGGTGTTGGCCTCGGAGTAGTCCTGGGTGCCGAACTCGACGAAGATGCGGCGTTGTACCCGAACCTGCCGCAGCAGGTGCTGGATGATGCCATCCTCACCCCATTGCGAGAACGTCCGGAACTCGGCCGCAGCGATGGGCGCGGCCGAGTTGTCGGCAAGCTGCCGAGCCTCGATCCGTCCGAGCGCTTCCTGAATCCGGTTGCAGCGCGCATCGATCTCTTCCAGCCGCTGCAGCTTCCTGGCGAACTTGGCGAGCAGGTTCACGATTCGCAGCGTCCGCGCGTTGCTATCACGGTCGCGATCGTCCGATCACACGCGCCGGCTGGCCGGCCACGACCGCATAGGGCTCGACGTCTTCCGTGACCAGCGCGCAAGCGCCCACGACCGCACCACGTCCGATTCGAACTCCCTTCAGGATGGAAGCGTTGAAGCCGATCCACGCGTCATCCTCGATCACGACCGCCGCGGGTTCGACGTTCTCTGCGAAACTGGCAGCCCCGGCCTCGAGCGACTCGCGAAAATGGCGATGCCGCTCATCGGCCGAAAGCGAGTGGGCGTTGTTGTCGTGGACGTTGACGCCATGGGCGATGAACACCCGGCTGCCGATGGTCACGTTCAGCGCCGACCAGATTCGCGCTCCCTCGCCGATGTAACAGTACTCGCCCACGCGGATCTGTCCACTGTCAGGAAACACCAGGAGCTGGCCTTCGACGAGCGAACGCTCGCCGATGCTGATGGCGGCCAGATTCCCGCTCGGATTGTGCACCTGCGCTCGCGGCGAGAAGCGCACGCTTGCAGCCGCAGCGCAGACTGATCGACGGATGCGATCCTCCACCGCCTCACGAATCCGCACTGGGAGTGACAAGAGCACACGCAGGATCCGCAATCCGGATGGCATGCCCGGCAACCCTATTGCGTGCAAATGAACCACTTCCCGAGCGACAGGGAATCCTGCCACACCGAATCCATCACTGTGACGCGCGGGTAGACCGCCTGGTAACGCTGCAGCCACCAGTCCACGCTGTTGTTGTGATAGCTTTGGAAGGTCTTGATCCAGCCTTCGTCCTTGCCTTTTCGGGACACCGGAATCATATGGTATGAAGTGTTGGTCACCACCCGCTGGCACTCGGTCAACAACTTGATGATGCCTTCTTCGGTGAAGTGCTCCAGGGACCCGATCGAATAGGCATAGTCGAAGGACGCGTCCGGGTAGTTCATGTTAGTCGCGTCCGTCACCAGCAGGCGATCGCGCGCGAGCCCGCGCTCCAGCGCCTTGCCGATCAGGAAATCAGAAATGTCGCAGCCATGTACTTCGAGGCCCGCAAGCCGCGACACCAGGCTCATGGTCTTGCCAGTGCCGCACGCGATATCGAGCACCTTGCCGGTGCGACCGACCAGGAGCAGTTGAATTTCGTTCCAGGCGTTGTCCTCACCCCAGGTCTCGAGCATCGCCGCCATCTGCGGATCCCAGTACACCGCAAGGTCCTGTCCGTCACCGACTCCTGGGTGTGTCACCAGCGGCCTACGCGGGCGCACCGTGCGATAGGCCGCACTCATGCCGCGCCATAGCGCAGGTGGCAGCCAATCCCGCGCGATGCTCCTGATCACAGGCCGAAGCGTCGCGCCAGCCACGGGCGCAGACCCTTGTGTGATTGCTTGAGATAGCGCTTCACCGCCTCGAACACTCCGACGTCGACGGCAACTGCCGTCGGTGCACCGGGGACCGGTGGCGAACTCGCTTCGATACCCCGTTCCGATTCACCGAGGCTCACGCCGTGCGTGCCGCTGCCGTCGAATCCGATGTTCTCGACCAGCGTCTGCGGCGGATAGAGCACGAGACCGTTGCGCATGAATACGCTCAGCAGCCAGCGCACGCCCCACGAGTCGATCTTGCCGGCCCGTTGCTGCCGCAGCATCGCGAAGTAGTTGTATGCACCGTCGAGGTTGAAGCGGCGGCGCAGCGCCCGATCGGCTTCGAGTGTGAAATAGCCCTTCATGTCCGGATCATAGGCGTCCCAGGCGCGCTGCCACGTACCCCACCCCCAGCAACTGATGAGCGGCAGGAAAGCAGCACGGTTTGATTCGTCCGGCGCAACAGGAAACATGTAGCCCGACACCTGCATCACCCGGGAATCATCCGCGTAGCGGGCCAGTGTGTCATTCATGAAGCGCAGAAAGCCCGGCGCGGTGAGGAGGTCGTCCTCCAAGACGATCGCACGTCCGTGATCTCGGCAAAGGGCTCCCACACCCGACACGATGGAGGCGGAAAGACCCAGATTGCGTTCTCGGGCGACGACGTGCAAGGCGCGAAAGCCGCGAATATCCCCGACCATCCGTCGGACCTCGTCGACCTTCGGGGCTGCCTGCTCGTCCTTGGCACCGTCCGAGAACACATAGAGTTCGCTATCTCTAGCTTCGGGGTTGCGGAGCAGCGCCTCGATGGTCCTGCGGGCATGGACGGGGCGGTTGTAGACGAAAAGCGCGATCGGGGCTAGGGTCATTGGGCGGGTGGCGCCGACACGTCTTTGCGCGCCATCTCAGCCTCGCAGTATATCTTCCCGTGCAAAACCCTCCCGACGGCACAGACACGGCAACTCGTCGACATCGAACCGTCACCGGCTGCCCGTTCCGACCGGCGTTGCTGCACCGACTTTCCGGAATAGCCCGACCCAGCCGTCGGTGCGACCGAGCAATCCGCCAGAACAGCGAAACGCAAGCGCAGAAAGCAGGTCGACGATCTGCAACACACGCCCCATTCGGGATCGTACGAGCCGTCCGCGTGCATGATTGATGCGCCAATAGCTGCGGCGATACCAGAGGTCCACGAGGCGGAGCCGGTTGCGCGCGTAGTACTGGACCTGCGCCTCTTGCTCGCCGAAGACCATGAGCAACCCAAGCGGTTGATACGGTTTGACGTGGTCGAAATCGTCGTAGAAGTTGTTACTGGACAGGGGAGTGGCAATCAGCAGGTACCCGTCGGGACCGAGGCGATCCAGATAACCATCCAGGAATCTGAACAGGTCTTCGGGTGCAAAATGTTCGATGACGTGCGACATGAGCAACAGGTCGAAGGCATCGTTCGTTTGCGCAAAATCTTCGGCGCTCACGCAGGGTAGACCAGCATCCAGGTTGCGTTGGACGATCTGGGCATTCACTTCCACCCCGAGCATATCGAGACCCTTCGCCCGGAGCGCGATCAGGTTGCGGCCGAAACCACAGCCGACGTCGACCGCTTTCCGGCCGGTACCGCTGGGACAGGCTCGGAGTGCGAACTCCGCAAGCTTTCGGGCTTCGCCCTCCATGGACAGGATTGCGGCAAATGCAGACCGCAGCGGGCTCGCCATCATGGTGGTCTCAAACGCGATCCACCACGGTGCGCTCCACCCGTGCGAAGAAGAACAATCCACCGACCAAGAGCACGGAGGTGACGACCAGAGCCTTCGTCACCATCGCAAGCGTCGGCGCGGCCGCGCCGGGAAACAAGGACCAGCGCAACCCTTCGAGGCAGGCGACCATGGGATTCCATTCGTAGAGCCAGCGCCAATGCTCAGGCACTATGGCCGAGGTCGTGTAGGCCACAGGACTCACGAACATCGCCAACTGCAACAGTAGCGGCACGGCATGTCGAAGATCCCGGAACAGGCCGTCCATGGCCGCAAACCAGAGACTCCCCCCGAGGGTGAGCAACACCCCCAGCAGCATGAACAATGGGGCGGCGAACAGGTTGGCAGTGGGTGCTATGCGATACCAGAACATCAGCACGATCAACAGGACCAGGGCGATCGCAAGATCGATCAGACCGGACAGCACTGAAGCCAGCGGCAGCACCAACCGCGGGAAGTACACCTTGGTGATGAGATTGGCATTGGCGGTGAGGCTCGTACCGGCGTCCGCCAACCCGCGGCTGAAGAACTGCCAGAAGACCATACCCGCGAAAACCACCGGAACATAGGGCAAATTGCCGGCAGCCTTCACCGCGACCAGGCGAAACAGGAGCAGGAAAATCAGCGTGTAGGCTACCGGGGCAAGTATGCCCCATGCCATTCCGAGCAACGTCTGCTTGTAGCGCACGCGGACGTTGCGCCAGGCCAGCAACCCGGCCAAGTGGCGGTAGTGCCACAGCTCGTGGAGTCCCAAGCCGCGCAGGACTCCGGGTTCGATCTCGTACGTGTACCGCCCATGGCTCATTGCAGTCAACCGTTGGGGTAGCCTTGGTACATGTACTGGCACCAACGCGGAGCGCTGCGCGGTGCCCACACATAGGCCTGACGACGCAGGAAACGCATCATCGGTGTGTCGGAAAGCCACGGCCTGTAATGCTTGACGTAGTGCAGGTCGACGATCGCCTGCTTGAGAACGGCGGCTTCGGACTCGGAAAACAGTTGCCGTTGCTCTGCCTGGCCCACCAGATCGAACGCCTCCGCGAAGAAATTGTACGTGCAGTACACCACGATCATACGACGCAGAGCGCCGGCATTTGCGGACTCGAGCAGCTTCGAGCGCTTGCGGAAATACAGAGCGTCGAATTCCCAGATGCGCGCCGACACCGTCGGGCTGTTGCCGTAGGTGGAGAAGACCTTCCGCTGGAAGTGTTCATGATCGCCCTGATGGGGCAGATGAACGCGCGCAACGCGTACGTCGAACAGTTCGAATCCGTGAGCCTCGAAGTACTCGTTGGCCGCGTGGAATCCGGCGTCCTTGGGATACAGATCATGCAGCCCCACCTCGATCTCGATGCCGAGCATGGCATCGAGACGCGGACCGTCGAGCCCCTGCATGACCTCGAGTTCGGCCCCCTGGATGTCGAGCTTGATCATGTCAATCCGAGCTTCGTCGTGCCGATCCATAACCGTCGCCAGGGACGACGTCTGGATCTGCGTCGGCACGATGGGATACAGATACCGCGGGTCGACGTAGGCAGCACAATCCCGCGAGACAGCGGGGTCAATCTCGAACAGTGAACTACCCGTCGGAGCGTTGGAAACGTAGAGCGTGCGTTCGCCGCCCGAGCCGGACAGTCCGGCCGCAACGATACTGCAGCGTCCGCCATACCCGGCGGCCGCGTTGATCGCTTCCAGTTCCTTGCAGGCCTGTGCGCGCGGCTCGATCTGATAGACCGCAGCCACGTGCGGCAGATATTGCCAGTGCGGCAACAATCCGTGGGCGGCGCCCACATCCACGGCGACCAGCCGCTCCGAACCGAGTATCGTCTGCGACAACGACACTTCGGTCAGCGTGTCCGTACGTCGAGGCGCCACTATCCGACGCACACGGCGGGCCAAGGTATACAGGCGTCTCAGGATCGGCATGGGCTATTCGCGGACAAATCGGTACTTGGGGGAGAAGAATCCCAGGCGAAGATGAAAATCCTCCTCGTCCGACTCGATCGACAGGTGCGGAAGACTCACGTTGGAGTCAAGAATGTCCTCGAACGCGCTGAAGTCACCGTTCCCAAGACAAACCGATAGAGCGAACTCGCCAGGCCGGAACCGATTCTCAGGAAAGCTCACCGAGAACTCTCCCGATGCACCTCGAGGCACCGTTTGTTCGGAGAGTACTTCCTTGACCGACGTTATCACCTCGCCGGTACCGGCAGCCGCGATCGTCAGAAGAAAGCCCAGGTTGTCGAGAGACTCGACCGCCTCGTAGCTGAAGTCCAGGGTTATGTCCTGGCCGGGCCGGAACGTCCATTGATCCGCCTGCCCCGTATCACGCACCGACATCGAAGTGAAGCGCGCGCGGCCACCGGTTCGATTGAGCCGATTTACCATCGACCGCCCGCGCATATCCAGGGACGTACGCTGTCGCGACAGGTACTGGCCGATCACCTCCGAAACCGCGCCGTCGGCGACGAGGCGGCCATCCTCGAGCAGCAATGCTCGCTGGCAAAGGCTGCGGATCGCCTGCAGATTGTGACTCACGAACAGGACGGTGCGTCCTTCACCGTGCACACCCTCATCCATCTTGCTCAGGCACTTCTTCTGGAATCCGATGTCGCCGACTGCCAGCACTTCATCGATGATCATGATGTCGGGCTCCAGATGCGCCGCGACAGCGAACGCGAGGCGCACGTACATCCCTGAGGAATACCGCTTGACCGGAGTGTCCACGAACCGGTCGACACCCGCAAATGCGACAATCTCATCGAAGCGCGCCTCCACCTCGGCCTTGCGCATTCCCAGTATGGCACCGGAGAGGAAAATGTTCTCTCGTCCGGTCAGCTCAGGATGAAATCCGGTCCCCACTTCGAGAATGGTCCCGACCCGGCCGACGATACGCGCACGCCCCGCTGACGGGGAAGTGACGCGAGACAACATCTTCAACAGCGTGCTCTTGCCCGCTCCGTTCGATCCGACGATGCCCACAGCCTCGCCTCGGTGAATCTGGAATGTGAGATCCCGGGCCGCCCAGAATTGCTGTTCCTCCCTAGGGGAATTCCTTTCCGTCAGCCGACGCCACAAGCCGAACCCGGATGATTCGCCCAGTTGGTAGCGCTTGGACAAGCCCTCAACGTCGATGACGACGTCGTTCATGACACAAGCACGTTCGATGGAGGAAGCACGTCGTCTCAGGTCCTCGACAGCGTCCGCTTGATCCGACCTGCAAGCCGCCGTGGCAGCCGTTTCACCTGCTGCGCGAAACCGGGGGGGCTTGAATAGATCATCTGCAACGCGTAGCGCTCGCCACCTCGCGCAACACCCCCGCGATGCAACGTCTCGCCACCGGCAAACAACATCAGATCCCCATCGTCGCTTGTGAGGGCTCGTTCGCCTTCCAGAAGGGTCGCCGACAAAGCAGAGTCGTCAAGCACGTCATCGCCAGGACATGCGCTTCCCTGCAAGTCCGACGGCAGCGCAGCAAACGCGGGGCGCAGAGCGGGCGTGCAGAACAATGGGCGGTTGTAGATCGTATCGGCACTCTCGCGCGACGCGGCGAATTCATTGTTCGCGTAATCCAGATACTTAAAGAAGGAGGTCTGGCTTCGCCAACGGATCAGCGATCTGCTACCAGGAAGGTAGGTGAACGGGCCGCAATCCGGGTCAACCTCGTTCAAGTAGAACATCGACTTCGCGGACAGATTGTCGAGGTCGTAGTGCTGCTGGACCGTCCTGGGCGCGGCAAGCCCGATATCCTGATAACAGATCTTGAACCAGGTCTCTCCCGGGTGCGACAAGGTCAGTGAATAGCCGGACAACTCCAGACGGAAGCCGGCGTAGGCACTGATAGCATCCTCAATACGCTTGTCGCGGACAAAGGACTTCAAGATGTTCCAGTGTGTACCGCGCGCGGGAATCGTAACGAAGCAGCGTGCGCCCGAACCGCTATCGCGCTGCGACTCGACTTCTCGATAGTACGGCTGCAGGGACTCGACGATCGCCCTGCGCATCGGCGTGTCCATTCGGAAAGCGGCGGCCCCGTGATCCTGCAACTGCGCAACGATGCGCTCAACCTCGACGTCCGGCGCGCGCGTCGTCGCACGCCCTCGAATCACTTGCACAATCTCGGCACGAATGGCCTCCTGCGACTTGACCAGCGCCGCCGAGACGAAAGGAAGGTAGTCCTCGGGCATGCGCTGGCCGGCCAATGCCTGCTTCAAGTCGGAAAGTATAGGTTGCGTCTTACGATCGAATTCCGTACCCGCACGACTCGCATTCAGAGCGGCGGCGGAAACTATTTCTGCCCAGATAACGTCGACCGCCGTGAAATAGCGGCTCGCATCTGCAAACACGCGGGTCTCCGGCGAGAGCGTCCTGAATGCCGGATGAGAGGCATAGTCGATCGTCAGCTTCAACCCGTGGACCTCACGCGTATTGCTGTGTCGCTTGCATGCGCACCTCGTTGTTCGCGGGCGAAACTGAGCAGCGCCTTCTGCATTCCGTCACCCATGTCTTCGAGACTGCCATACAAGCCCAGGACCAAGCGCTCTACCTCGCGCGCGAGCGCACGGCACTCGTCACTCACGCAAAGCGATGACGTCGCTTCCTTGCTCGATTCCAACCAAGTCGATACCAAACTGTACGCACCGACGGTCACCGTCTGGACGATCTGTCGGCTCGCGACTGGATCCAGCAGCGGACGAAGCGCTGTCCGAGCAACGCTCATGGGAGCGACGCGCCGGTGCACCGCCCGCCACAGTCGCACGATCGAACCCGGCGGCGTTGGTCCGGTGGTAGGCGCCGCCGATCCGAAAGTCGCCGCGCCGAATTCGAGGGCACACCACCGGAACATCCGTCGCACACGCTCCCCGCTCCAACCGCTCGCCAATGCTCGCTCGATGCATGCTTCATACTCTGACGCATCCCTGGCCACGTAGGTCGGATCGGGCGGATACAGGAGCACGTCGGGCGCCCATTCGACCACGGGTATCCCCAGCAGGCCGAGTTCCTTGCCTGCGCTCGACCACGCGTTGAGAACGACGTCAGCGCACTTGGCCAGATCGTAGAGCGACAGGTTCTGATCGGGCCAGTTGATCGCGCAATTCTCGGGGACGGCGCGCAGCCGTTCGGTCAATCGTCTGGCATTGTCAGAGTAGATGCTGTCCCGGCGATTCGGAAACTCGCGCGGATGCACTCGCAATACGAGGAACAGATCCGGTCTACGCGCGATGAACTCGAGCAGCATGTCCACCCATTCATGCTGAGTATCGAACGCCGATCGGTGTCTGACCAGAAGACCGGCCTCTTCGGCCGCGAACCATTCGTCATAACTGCTCATCGTCGCCAAGAGCATCCGCTGGCCAGGACGGACATGGAACAGATCTCGCCCGTCGAATCGTCCCGCACGAGCCGACGCCGAGTACACGAACGCGCTCTTCGACCCGAAGAGATGCAGCATGTGGTCGGAGACCAGCCTCAGATGTTCTGGCGAGGCCGGCAGATCCGATGCGAGTTCCCAAGCCCGTCGAAGGTCTTCGTACCAGATTCCGATTCCGCCGCGGGCGAGGATCGCTCGATAGTGCCGGCTCCCCATGCCCCCCGAGGCCTCCATGAAGTACTCTTTCAAACCGCGGTTGCGGGCCACTTCGAGACATGCCGCGACGATGGAATAGGTCGAGCTGTAGGTAACGACGGCATCCGGTCGATGCTTGTCGATCAATGCACCCGTCGCCTTGACCGACAGGATCGTATTGCAGAGCTGATCGCGGTATTCAGTCCATTCGGCATCGGAAAGGTCCAATCGGTCCTTCTTCTTCAAGGCCAGGAACGGATACAGGGCGCGACGGCCGACGGGAATGTCATCAACGATGAGGTCGAGTGCCGATCGCGGATCGAGTCCGTCGACCATCCGCCGGGTCGCAGCAATGGACTCTTCACTCAAGACACCCACGAGTCTTTCGCCGGTCAGTTCGAGCGCCTGCTTCAGTGTATCGGCTCGAAGACGGCAATCGTCGCAGACCCGTTCGCGCCGCTCTGAGGTGGCGTCGGGAGGCAAGCCATGTGCCGCCATGACCACGCAGTGGCGATCGAACACGCCCCCGCAGGTTATGAAGGCGACTTCGTGACCATCCGCTTGCAGGGACGCAGCGACGCGCCCCTCCAGCGCGGCAAACTCCCAGATTCCCGAGAACGGCGAGAAGAACAGCAGCTTCATCTCACGCAGTTCCGGACATCAGGCGATCGTGGTAGCCGAGAGCTGCGGGCTCGCGAGCACGAAGCGTCTCGATCTCCACAACCTTGTTCTTCGACACCCAGGCCCTGACTTCGTCGGCGTTGGCCAACAGTGCGTACGGATCGTCGTGGAGCAATTCGCAGCCAGTCGATACGATTTCGGCCGCGTCCGCCGACTCCATGAATATTGGAGCCGCGGCGCGAGCCACCCGGGCCCTCGCGCGCAGGAGCTCATCAACCTTGCTCCAGACGAAGTACGGCATGACATCGATCGATCGGACGAACATCGTTTCAGCCCAAGGTTGCGTCTTGCCACCCTCCGCCCATGTGCCATTGAAGGTCTTGAAGTAGCGGTAAGGGACCGCAGCTGCTTCTTCGATCCGATGCAGGAATCCAAGGGAATCTTTCCAGGGAATACCGAGGGTGACCATGCGCGCATGGTGCTTCTCGAAGAACCATTTGAGACTGCCTTCGCCCCACAGCGTGGCGCCGCGGATCGGCTGCAGCGCTTCGGCTTTCGGTCCGATGCAAAGAAACGAATTGAGCGCACTTTGCGTGCGGATCGCCGGGAACTCCCTGAGGAATGCCTGCGGCAGGATCCCGGTCTCCGGAGCGGATTCCGCGGGACTGTAGCGACGCGACCCTGCGAACGCATACGTGTAGGCCGGCAGGACCAGCGTACGTCCTGGCCCCAGGACCTCGAGCATTTGTTCGAGCAGCATCCGCGGCACTTCCACCACTCGCAGGCCGAACTGGTGTCCGAATGCCCAGATGCCCGAGTAGACCACCACGATCTCGTCCTCCGGCGCAATGACCTCTTCGAACCACCGGCGAAACTCGCCCGGGCTGATCCTAGGCATGATACCGGGCTCGAGTGCGGTCGAGACGACGAACGTGCGGGCTGGGGAACGGCAGCGGCTTGCCATCGATGCGAAGCTCGTAGGACTTCTCGCCGCCGGATTCGCCGGTCAATGCAAATCCTAGTCGTTCGTACAAGTCCTTCACCGGGGCGTTCTTAGCCGTCTCGATGTAGCGCCCGACGAGTCGGCGGGCGCCCATGGCCTCCAGTCGTTCGACCAAGTCTTCCATGATCGCATTCTCCACCGTGCGACTCATGACCCGACAGGACATCAGCCACAGGTCCACCGTGTACACCTCGTCGCTCTCGCGCCGAACGACCACTACGCTGATTACGCCGTTGTCGCCAAAGCGATCCGTCAGCCGATAGCAAAGGGCCAGCCCGCCTTCGGCAATCGACTCCAGCTCAGTCCATCCGTAGCGTCGCGTGGTCAGGTTGAACTGGTTGGTCTTCTGCACCAGCTCAACCACGCGCTCTCGATGCTCCGCTGCATCGTGGACCGTAAGCTCCATCCCGAGGTCGCCGAGATACGCTCCGATGTCTGCGCTGGAAGCGAGATTTGCTTCGCGCTGTGCGTTCTCCTGATACATGCGCAGCCGCCGGGAGGAGTCTTCGGTCAAGACGCGACGGTCGAACAATCCGCTATCGATCAGCAGCGGCACCCAGAGCGCCGGATTCGGTGGCAGTTCCGGAATGAAGACCTCGGGAAACCGCCGGCGCACCTCGGCCCGCTCCGCAGGATTGTCGTCGAGGAACACCACGCCCGATGTCGTAAGGTTGAGCGAGCGCAGAATGCGCTCGACGCTCACGGATTTGGGTTCCCAATGAATCTGCGTCGCCACGAAATCGTCCAGCTTCAGCAACATCTCCGGACGCCGCTCGAAGACCTCGCGCACGGGCGTCGGCTCATTCTTGCTCGAAACGGCAAGCAGCACGCCCTGCTGCATGAGCCCTTTGAGGAAGAGCTGGAGACGCAGATGATGCCGGCCCGCGCCACCAGCATCGAGGTCGACGCCTTGCCAGCCATCGTCGCCGACGCGCCCGCTCCATAGCGTGTCGTCCAGATCACAGACGACCAACTTGCACTGAGGGACGACGGTCCCGGCCACGGCCGCAGCCAGTTGGCTCAGGACCCGGGGCGTCTGGTCCGGATGAAATGCGAGCTTGGCCGTGTCATAGAACCGATCGTCATACCAGGAGGCGGTGCCCGCATGGCGCACGAGCGGATCGAGGTCGATCAAGCTGATGCGCGGATCCGACAGAGCTGATTCCAAACGCGCGCGCGTATCGCGTCGCCAACCGTAGGCGGCCGATTGGTCCGACGTCTCTTCGCCCAGCGGCTCTGGCAGCGTGACTAGCAACCGCGCCTGGGTGCGCTCAAGCATCGCCGTGGCCGCCGCCGCCACGGCGCCTGCAACGCGTTCCGGGGATCGCAACGATCCGTAGGCAAGATCGATGGAGGTGAGCACCAGCATGACGTGGGTCGGGGCGAAGCGGTACAGCTCCGATGCCGGATCCAGCAGATCCATCTGCCAAGCGTTGTAGCCGCTTTCGAACACACTCGCACGCAGGCCGCGCGCCGCCAACGCCAGGGGAAAGCCTTTCCCAAGGAACTGCGTCGAGCAGTTTCCGGCCAGCGCGAGCCGAACGGTCGGACCATCGCTCGCGTCGACCGGGGGCAGCGCATCGAAATCGCGGACGCAGCCAAGCAGACTGCGTAGATCCTTCGCTGCGCGGTAGCGATCGAGTAATTCGGTGTTCATGCTCATGTCTTTGCCCGGAACCCGCACTGGGCCTGACCACGCAGGACCACCTCCCCGGAATCGGCGCGCGACGCGATGAGGTCGATGATTACTGCACCAGTCGCGCGGGATACCTGTTTCACCTCGACGCGATAGGAGATCTCCTCGCCGACGTACACCGGCCCCACCATGCCGAAGCGCAAAGTGTGCAGCACCGTCAATGGCCCGGGCAGCCGGTCGCCGAGAATCCCCGAAAACGGTGCGGCCACCAGGAATCCGAATACGAGCACGTCGCGATAGCCCTGCTTTCGTGCGAACGCAGCGTCCCGGTGCACCGGGGCGTGGTCCGGAGCCAATGCTCCGAAAGCCTGCAGATCGTGCAGCGAGAAACTACGTCGGAGTTCCGCCACCATCCCCGGAACCATCTGGTCGAGTGTCAGCGGCGCGCCTGGCGCCGGTGCGCTCGCGTCACCCATTCGATCCCGTTTTCACCGCCAGCAGGCGTGCCATGTCACCCACGTTGCGAAGCGTTGCCAGTTCTTCGGCCGTAAGTTCGACATTGAACTCCGCCTCGATCGCCACAACCAGCGATATGTGGTTGAGTGAATCCCACTGGGGAACCTTGGAGGCATCGAGTTCCTCGGTGAGAACGAGCTTGGGATCGAGGATATCGCGAAAGATCGGTTGCAGCCGCGCGATCAACGGGTGCTGGCTCACGGTCGACTCACTCCTTGGTCACGATGCAGACGCCGCCGCTGGGGACGGACTCGCCCGGCTTGGGCACGTAGCCGAAGTATTCCTCGTGCTCCAGCACCTTGAAGCCGGCGCCTTCGATCTCTCCGAGGACGTCCTGGATGGACCGATACAGGTAGATGTGGTCCGCATTGGGGGCATTGATGGCCGCGGTGATGTAGCCAACGCCACCTGGCCGCAGCATACGGTTCAGAGCGCGCAGGAATGCCGGCGGGTCCTCGAGATGCTCCAGGACCTCCACCGAGACGATGCAGTCCGCCGGTGGCAGATCAGCGGTCAGGATATCCAGGCGGCGCGGTTCGTAGCGGCCATCGAGGCCCCACCGCTCAAGCATGCGGCGCGTGTGCTCGAGCGAATGCTCGCTGATGTCGCACCCGGTGCCACGCGCTTCCGGGAGAGCCTGCAGCATCTCCTTGGAATAGAACCCGGTGCCGACACCCACGTCATAGAAGCTGCGCGCGCCGAGAGCCTTCGCGCGAGGCACGAACCGCTCGCGACAGAACGTGAGCTGCTGGTAGTGGTGATGCCAGAGGAACTGCGATAGCAGTATGCCGGGCAGGTACAGGTCGAACATGTACGCGGGGCTGTGGTAGACCTTCGCAGCCACGTCCGCATAGCTCTTCGGAATGTACTGCCGTTCCTTGTCGAAGCGCTTCTGGAGCTTCATGGCATCGAGGGCGAACACCCCATAGCCGTCGGTCGCCTTGTCGAGAGCCGAGGCGTCGCCGGCGAAGAACACTCGCAGCTCGTCCTCGAAATCGTCGATCCAGGGTTGCCCGAAGTCGTCCATCCGTTTGGAGACGACTTTGGCGAAATAGGGGAATTTCTCGGCGAGTCGGCGCTCTAGCGCGGCCAGGTTCGGCGGCATGGTCGGGACGGAATGATCAGTCTGCATTTACCAATGCTGTCGGCCGGTGCGCGGGACGACACGGCCGGGTTCGGGACACAACTGCGGCGGGAGGCTCCTCAGGACCGGAGCAAGCACTGCGAGCCGTCGTGCATCGGTGCGGCAATGGTCGAAGCCGATCTGCTCGCCGTCACTCGCTCTCCTCATCCCGCATGGTAGCAGGTTGCCGCTCTGCGGAGGCACAGAATCAGCCCTCAGAATCGATGAGTCCCGCGCGATGCAATGAACGCAGCAATTCGACGCAACGCTCGAACGGCAACTCGATCGCGTCCGCCAGCGCGACCAGATCGTGCTGACCGTCGGCATAAGCCAGGATGTTCAGGATCGGCACGACATCGTCCGAGACCTCCTTGCGCTGCAGGTCCGGATAGAGATTGCGGATCCCCAGCCGCGGCTCGCACAAGGTAGTCACCCGGAACCTCTCATTCAGCTCGAGCAGGCTCAGGATCCGCCGATAGGCCTCGTAGCCACCGCCCAGGCCTTCAGGCGAGATCAGGTCCAGGTTGTCCAGGGACGTGTGGTATTCAGGGTAGGTGTTGTACTTCGACCGCATGACTGAAACCACCGGTAGATCAACGCCCGGGAAGCAGTACTGGCGCTCGTCGCTGCCGCGATCGAGGAAACTGTACGAGCGGAACTGCGGCGCGCGATGCCGCAGCACGTGCTGGGCCGCCCGGTCCGCAAGGGTGCCTCCCAACCGGGACGGAAGGAACGAATATGCACGATCGTCGCCGACGCACGTGACGACGAAGCCGGCACGTGTTCGAGACTTCATGGACTCGAGGTTTCTGCTGAGGTAGGCGATGGCACCCAGCGTTTCCGGTACCCAGACGCAGCGATAGGTATAGCGACGGCGCGGTTGCGCCTGCAGCCACTGCGCCAAGGCTGCCACCACCACCGGCCCGGAGAGTTCGTTGTTGGCAAGCGAGGGGTGGCACACATAAGTGGACAACAGGATCTCGTCCGGGGTCTCACCCGGGATCACCAATTCGCCGTAACTCAAGGCACCCGGGGCGAGAGTGGAATCGATGACGGCACGGTAGCGCCCCGGTTTCAGCGCCTGCCGCAGTCGATGTGGCAGGCAGAAGCCCCAGCGCCGCTTGTAGTAGGACGTCACGTAAGGGATGGCGTCTGGCTGGTCTTCGGACGAGTACAGATGCGACTGCAGTTCGTCCAGCGACAGTTCCTCGTCCACGGGTACCGAGTAGCTCATCACGTGCAACGTACTATCACAGAGATCCACCACCGTACGGCCGTCCGGATCGAGCAGACGGGCCGCGCGGATATTCCACTCGTCCGGGATCTCCCAATCGAAGCAGCGGGTACCCGTAGCGATCTCCTGCATCTGCAGACCGGGGACGACGCTGCGGAGGTAGCGCAACGTCTCGCGCACACCTTCGCCAGTGAGGCTACGGCAGATCGGAAACAGATCGCTCGCCCAACGATACATCGACGCATGGATCGTTGGATCGGCCTCCGGAATCACGAACTCGGGGAAGGGGCGAACGCTCATGGATCTGCCGTACCAACTTCGTTCTGCGCCATCCACGCGTCGACATTGACCATCTGCCAGAAGAACATCATGTGGTTTTCGGCCGACGCACCGCTTGCCACGATGCGCGTGTGTTCGTCGAATAGCTTGCGCACTTCATCGACACGATACAGCCCGCGCTCGCGGAAAGCCCTGGATTCAATCAGGTCGCCGAGCGCCTGCGCCGACTCACCCTGGGAGAACCAGGCGTGGGCGGGAGCATTCCATCCGGTCTTCTTGATTCGGTTCCGAGTTTCCTCGGGCAGGATACCTCGCATCGCTTCGCGCAAGAGCCGCTTGGTGATGCCGTCACGGATCTTGAGGTGGCCCGGAACGCGGAACATGAACTCGGCCAGGCGATGATCGAAGAACGGATCCACATGGTCGATGTTGAAGGCTGTCGTCTGCCGGTCTTCCGCACGCAGACAGCACGGCGCCGTCTCCCGAAACAGGTCCTGGTAGGTGCGGTTCTTAAGAAAACTCGAGAACGGGTGATCGAGCACCGGCTCGAAATCGTCCATGTTGAAGAAGTCCGGGTCTACGGTCGCGTAGTAGCGTCGCATACGATTGCCATCGGGTAGGCAACGGCCGGTACGGGCGAAGTCGACCATACGTCGGAATGCATCCTCAACCACGGGCATGCTCTTGCGATAGATGGGATGATCGTGATGCCGCACCCAGCTTGCGACTTCATGGGAGAGTTCTGCTTCCCGTCCCGCTCGGCGCAGGTCGGCGAAGTGAAAGAAGAAGTACTCGTACTCGCCGGCATTGAGCTCATCGCCGCCAAGACCGCCGAACAATGCTCCGAAGCCCGCCCGTGTCACCTCACTGCACAGCACGTAATGTGACAGCCAGGTGGCAGTGACGACCGGTTCGTCATGGACCTTGACCATGTCACGGACGAGGCTCATCACGTCCGGAGAACCCACTTCGATCGCGTGCCACTCCTCGACTTTGGTCGCGAGCATCGAGCGAATCTCGTCGGACTCGTCGTAGGTCTTGTCGGTGTACACGCTGGAGAACGCGTGCTGAGGTGCTCCCGTGAAATCCACCGCACACGACAATACCGAGGAACTGTCGAGGCCACCCGAGAGCGTGAACGCCGGCCGTCCTTGCACGGCTCTCACCCGTTGTCGCACAGCATCTAGCAGCAATGCTCGGTAGCGTGCCGCCAGGTCCGATTCATCTTCAGTGAAGTCGGGCGCTTCGCTCAGGTCCCAGTAGCGTCCGATAGTCGCCCTGCCGTTGGCCCAGCGCAACCAGTGAGCTGCAGGCAGCTGACGGATCGCTTCGTAGGGTGACTCTTCAGGACGATTGTCGATGTAGCGATAGTGAGCCCCTGCGAATACGGCAGCGAAACGGCGGTTGATCGACGCGGTCAACCCCGGCAGACCCAACAGCGCCCGCGGACGCGAAGCGAATGCGAGCAACCCCCCGGCGCTCGCGTAGTAGAGCGGCTTGACGCCGAAGCGGTCGCGGGCAAGCCACAGCTCCCCGGTCGAGGCATCGAATACGGCCACCGAGAAATCGCCGTTGATGCGCGCGAGCGTCTGCTGGAATCCCCACTTGCGCAGCCCGGCGAGCAACCTGTGCGCATCATCCTCGGACCCTGGCCCGCCGAGCGCCGAGTCGATCTCGTCCTGGTTGTAGAACGTTCCGTCGACTACGGCCATCGTCTGCCCGAACTGGGCTGCCACGGGTTTGCGCCAGCCGGTCCACGCGAAGGCTGTGCCCGGCACTTCAACGACCGTGCTGCCCCATTGGGGGCTGGACTGCAATGCAGGTAGCAGCGCACGCGTCAAGGCGCCGGCGCTCGACGCATGCTCGTTCGATACGCCGGCAATTCGCGACATCGTCAGATCCGCTCCGCCAGCACGAAGGCCCAGTGATGCGGATACCCGATCACCAGCTCTGGGCGACCGCCGCTGCGGCGATCCTCGATGAACTGCGGTGTGAACTCGTAGCGTCGAATGAACTCCGTGATCTCGGCCCGATCGTAGTGATTGACGTGCACGTTGAGTTCCACACCCTCATCGAGGTAGTCGTCACGTACGTAGGAGTAGCTCGCACCGTCTGTGAGGGACTCTCTCAGGATCACGGTCTTGCGTGCCATTCTCAGCAGACGCTCGAGCGGCCGGTGATAGTTGTCGATGTTCGACAGCACGTTGATGCAGACGACGTGGTCGAACTCACCATCGACGTCCTCCAGCCGCATCGTTTGCAAGCGCTCGGCCGGCAGCCCGAAGGCCGGCATTTCCGCGCGACCGATCTCGACGAGGGAAGGTGCGGCATCGAAGCCCCAGTACTGCGCCGGCACATTTCGCGCGACCAGCGAGTGGTAGAAATAGCCACTGCCGCAGCCCGCGTCGAGCAAAGTGTCGCCGACAACCACTCGGTCCAATAGCAGCTCCGCGGCTTGCGCATGCGCGGTCATCTCTTCCGCTTCACGCCGACAACGACGGCGATAGAGCTCATGCACGGTCCGACTGTGCTCCCAGATGCAGTGCCGTGCCCAACCATCGTCGCGAATCATGCGCGTGTCGCCACCACCACGAATGCCGATGCCATGAAATGCCCGCGCCAATCTTCTGGATCGCCTTCCATCGCTAGGCTCTGCTCGCGAAACAGGTTCGGAACCTTGGAACCGATCATGGGAGGCAGGCAATGGAAGTGGTAAAAGAGGGTGCGGACCTGGACGAAGCCGGCTCGTTCGAACTGACGCGTGAGCACCAGCGGGTTGTGAAGTCTCGACACGACCTCGTCGTAACCTGGTTCGTCCTGCTTGCCCTTGCGCACCGGTGGCACGTCCATGCGGAACATGCCTTCGAGCTCGCGCAAGGCCCCACCCAGGGCGTCGGACTCGGGTCCCGCCTGCCGTTCCAGAGTGTCCACCGGCACCAGCCGTTCCAGGAACAGTTGATGGGAATAGCGATTGAGAGTGAACAGCGAGAACAGTTCGTTACGGGCTTCGACGAGAACCATGCCGCCGGGCCGCAGGCAATCGTGGAGATTGCGGATCGCCTGCTCCTCGTCGGCAGCTCTCAGGTGAGGGAAGACGCCCACGCAGACCGCGGCATCGTAAGGAATTGCCGGCTCGGAAGGGCAGTCGAACGTGCGCCGATCGAGCACGGAACCCTGCCAGACGCGCCGCGCGGGAACACCTTGATCGCCCATTACCCGCCGGGCTTCCTCGACCATCTCCGGCGTCAGATCAAATCCGTAGACATCACGGCCGGGACGAACCATGTGCCGCAGCATCGACGCCGGACCGCAGCCTGCATCGAGCAGGCGCCCGGGTGCTGCTTGATCCACTACCGACGTCACCAACGGAAGATGGACGGGAGGGTACGCGGCATTCGGTCCGTAGTAGTCCTGGTAGTAGCTCTCTCCCCAGGTCGAATAGCAACGCTTGACCGCCGCTTCCACGCTGGCGGGGCCTGGTTTCGGTGCTTCGCTCATGGCCTCTCCGTTCTGGCGAATCCTCGCAGCGTGTACTTGCTGCTGGGTTCCTGCAGTCTTTCACACGCGACCAACGTGAGTTCGGCACGCGCAATCAGCAGAGCATAGGATGCGAAGCTGAATACATGGTGGTGTCCGAGCAGATACTCTTCACGTTCCTTGCCTTCCGCCTCCGCGGCTTCGCCATCCGGTAACTCGATGTATACCAAGCCGTCGACACGCAGCAAGCGTCGGACGCTGGCGAGTACGGCAATTGGATCAACGATGTGCTCCAGCACTTTGTTGAAGGTGATCAAGTCGAAAGTGCCGATGCCCTCAACCGTTTGCACGTCGGCGCACACGCCGCTCACACCAATCACGTCGCGGTGATGGGTGATCAGCCGCTCATCCATGTCGAGCGTCGTACAGTCCCATCCTGCTTCCTTCATGCGATGGGGGAACACACCCAGACCCGCACCGACGTCCAGAAGCCGCGGCCGCTGGTCGCGCAGACGGTCTGTGGGCCATCGAGATCGGCAGTAACCATCCACGAATCGCGCGCGACCCACGTTGTCGGATTGCTCAGGCGCCAGGGCGTTGATCTTGTCGTAAGTGCGGCGAATGCCCGCGGAGTCGCCGTAAGTGGTGGAGACGTACTCTCCGCCATAGAGCGCGCTCTGATCGGCCTCGAACCATTCCAGGTAGTGTCCGCACTGCGTGCATCGATGCAGCTCGCGCCAATAGGTACGACCTTCGGCCAGCGGGAAACGGGTTTCCAGTGGCGGCGGGACATCGTACGTGAAGTGCACCAGCAGGTCCGTACCTCTGCACATCGGGCACACGCGCGCGACATGCGGTCGGCTCCCGACTCGGGGGCGCGAAGTGCTCAAGGCGCGACGCCGTAGAAGCCGGCGAGTCTAGCCACTTCCGCGTCGTCGTCCAGCCAGCAAAGCAGCTTCTGACGATCGGCCTCTACGTAGGCAAGGAACGCATCCTCCTTGCCCTTCTCCACCAGCACGAGGAACAGACGTCCATAGACCGACAGCACCAGCGCGCTGCGCAGCCCGAACGACTTCAACCGTGCATTTATCGAAGGGGTTGCATAGAAGCCCCAATCCTTCCGGGCCACGTCGTACTCGGCGCCAGCCTCCGTGGTGAACGTCACCTGTTCGTTGGCCTGCAGTGCAATGCGCGCGCAATCGGACAGCGTCAGCTTGACACCTGCTCCGGTGACTTCGAACTTCCGGGGCGGATCAATCGGCGTGAACTTCATCCCACCTCCAGTCGGGAATGAGGAAATCGCGGATCTTCCAGACGCCGCCATCGCGGTTCCAGATTCCGGTGCTCCGGAAGCGCTCGCAGATCTCGAAGAACCGCCCCCGCGAGATCCCGGCGAACGCGCAGAACTTCTCGATGTCCGCATACGGCGTCTGATCGCCCTTGGCGGCGATGATATCCACCGCCTGGGCCCGCGTCATGCGCCCGTTGCGGATCTCGAGCGACAGGTTGTCGAAGAGCCGCGTGAAGCCGAACTTGTACCACTTCAGCCAGTGGTGGATCGAGATGAAGTCGTCGTCGATGTCGGCGTAGTCGTAGTAGCCGGTACGGGCTCCACCAGGGTCGGACGCGAATCCATGGGCTTTGGCGACCTGCAGACTGGTTTCGGGGTCCCAGGGGAAGTACCAGCCCAAGAACACCGCGCGGACTCCCTGCGCCTCGAGCTCGTCGGGATCGGGCCCGAAGTAGCCCGCCAGATCCTTCTCGGTGAGATCGGCGTCCACCCAGTCCGAGGCCGAGGTGCCGTGGGTCACGCCATATGTGCGATACCAGGCGCGATCCAGCTTGAAGCCGGTGTGGGCTTCGTCCGCGCTGCCGTACTCGAAAGCGGAATTCTCGCCCCAGACCACGAGCGGGATCTGGAACCGGGCGGCGATCTTGAGCGGGATGTTGAACAGTGCCAGATGCATGGGGATGGCCGTGCTGCCGAAACGCTCCAGCGCCTTCACCATGAAGCGCCCTTCCACTTTCGGGCTGATCTGGTAGTCGACGTGATCGACACCCAGCGCGATCAGGTTGTCGAGGTTGCGCTGCCCGATAGCGGTCCGGCCCGGCGTGCGCCAGGTCACGGCCAGGGGCCTCAATCCGTGCTCAAGGCAGACTACGGTCTGCCAGGTGCTGTCCTTGCCCCCGCTCACGGGGATCAGGCAGTCGTAGCCGCGCGTCTTGGCACTCACCTGCCGGCAGAGCTCCCGGAACGCCGTCTCCCGGCTCGCCCAATCGATGCGCGGCCGTGTCCCGTGGGAACGGCAGGCGTTGCAGATGCCATCCGCATCCAGGGTCAGGTTCGGTCGCGTGTCGGGCAGAACGCAGAGTTTGCAGTAGCGCATCCGCTCAGCCACCCAGTTCTTCCATGAAGATCTTGGCGTTCACGAAATAGAAGAGGAACTTGCTCTCGCTGTTCGGCAAACCGCTCCGATCGAGCAGCGCCGCGATCTTGTCGCGACGGAGAATATCAAAGACGGGGCTGTCGGCCAGAAGCGAGCGTCGCACCTGCGCATCGGCCAGGTCCAGGAAAGACTCGACCGGCGCATTGAAACCCACCTTCTTGCGCTGATCGAGGATGCAGTCCGGCGCCGCCCCGCGAACGCTGTCGCGCAGCACCACCTTGTTGAAGCCGTCGCGGATCAAGTGTCGCGTGGGAATCGTGTAGCAGAACTCGAACAGCTCGCGGTCGAGGAACGGCGAGCGATTCTCGATCGAGTAGAACATGGCATTCAGGTCGTCCTCGTGCAGGATGACCCGGACTGCTTCGTGGAACATCTCGTTCATCATGCGGTTGCGCAGCAGCGAATCCGCATATCGGTGCTCGGTGAATGCTTCCGCGAACGGCTCCGTCAGGTACTCGGCAAAGCCTTCGCTATTGAGAAAGATGTGATCGCGGAACCCCGGGTCGTCCACGAACAGATCGGGGTTGCTCAGGTATGGATTGCGCACCGCCGGTTGCACGTGCTTGCGCCACGCCGCCAACGTCGGTTCGTACGCAGGCGTCCCCTTGATCTCCGCCAGGTGCATCAGGTGGTGATCGTAGTAGCCGGTCAGCAGCTCATCGGCACCGGTTCCGCTGATGGTGATCTTGTAGCCGTGCCGGTGCACGTGCTCCATCAGCAGCCACTGAACGAAGTACGTGATGGTGAACACCGGCGCGTCGTGGTAGCGGACCAGGTCGCGCATGCGCTCCAGAAAGTGCTCGGAAGAGATCGGCACCGGCGTGTGCCGGATGCCGAGATCGGCGACCGACTGGAGGACCAGCTCGCGTTCGTCGTAGCGCTCGTCCTCGTTCATGATGGTGAAGCCATGCACGTCGTAATCGAGCGCGCGCTTGGCGATGCCGATGAGCGCGTTCGAATCGATCCCGCCGCTCATGAGAAAGGCGAGCGGCACGTCGCCGCGCAACCGCAGGCGCACCGAGCGGTCCAGCCGCTCGCGCACGCCGCGCACCGCTTCGTCGTAGCCCATGTCGTCGCGCGGACGGAAGGCTGGCGTCCAGTATGACGACTCGGTCAAGGCACCGTCCGCGCCGATGCGAAGGTTGGCGGCCGGTGTGACCTGTTCCATGCCTTCGAAGAAATCGGCACGTGACTTGTAGATCGCCTTGTAGCCGTTGACGAGATAGCGGCTGAGGTGCGCCCGGTCCACCGGCAGTCGCCGACCCATCAGCGCAAAGATGAACTTGGGCTCGGAGCCGAAATAAACGCCCTCGGGTGTGCGGACGTAGTAGAGCGGCTTCTCGCCGAACCGGTCGCGTGAGAGCACCAGGCTGCCGTCAGCCTCGTCGTAGGCCGCGAATGCCCACATGCCCTCGGCCGCATCGAGGATGTCCCAGCCATATCGGTCGATGGCCGTAAGGAACACCTCGGTATCGGAGCGGGTACGCAGTGCCACACCATCCCGCCGTAGCCGATCGCCGACTTCGACGTAGTTGTAGAGCTCGCCGTTGAACGTGATCCAGCGGCGGCCCACCTGAAATGGCTGGTTGGAGCGCGGGTCCAGGTCGATGATCGAAAGGCGCGTATGGAGCAGCAGCACCTGGCGCCCCGCCGGCGTGGTGAACCGCCGGTGGCCATGCGCATCGGGGCCGCGCCGCGCCATCAGACGGAAGCATTCCTCGACCGTGTCGTCTGGGATCAGGCGCGTGCCGATGAAACCTGCGATTCCGCACATGGTGTCAGTTCCGCACGGCCGGACCGTGGCAATGCACCACGTACGCCGTGGCGCTCACGACGAAGCCCAGGCCTTGATAGAGCCGCAACGATGCGACGTTGGCTGCTTGGGTGCCCACACGGAGACGTCGCGTTCCCGCGCATTCATGCGCGGCGTAGCGGATCATGGCCGCCGCCAGGCCGCGCCTGCGGAAGTCGGAGGCAACTGCCACGAGATCGATCGTCAGCATACCGTCGTTGCCGGCGAGCAGTTGCAGAAACCCGGCGATGCGCCCCGCCACGTCCACGACCACCATGTGGTCACCACGTGCGCCCTTGAAGAAATTGGCTGCCCACTGCGCCTTCACTTCGTCCGCGGTCGCCTTGGCAATGTGCGGGTCGAGGTGAAACCGCGAATAGGCGAAACCCTCCCGGGCCACCGCTTCGACACCGGCCGCGTCGCCGGAACGAGCAAACCGCACCCCTGCATGCTCCTCAACCGATTCGGGCAAACCCGCAGTCTCGAGCGTGATGGTCGTATCGACCACGCGGAATCCGGCCGCCTGGAACACGTCCAGCGCAGCGGGGTCGCTGGTCGGCACCCGCGCATAGGAAAACGCGTCTCTCTGCGCCAGTCCGCGCAGAGCCGCGCGGCACGCATCGGAGCCGTCCGCTGATCCGGTCACACGCAGCGCGGATCGGCCGAGGAACGTCTGCAACCAGCGGTCTTCGTGGACTTCGATCAAGTGCGCACCTCGTCCCACAGATACTCCACCCTGACCGGCGTACCCGTGTGGGCGCTTTGCTCGATCGCGAAGCACACGGCAAGGCTGTCGAAGACGTCGCGCTCGGTGACCTCGGCTTCGCCCCGCCCGAGAATCGCACTGACGAAGCTCGCGATGAGGTCGCCCTTGTGCGTGCCGGGGTACTCGGTGTCGAGCTTCGTCGGCGCGGCACCCGGATCGCGGGACCGGTACAGGAGGGCATGTTCCGGAGCGTTGACGAACGTCGCATCGGTGCCGTAGATCGCCATCGGATGAAAGTGCGGGAACACGCAACCGAAGTTGACGCCGAGCTTGCCCACAGCACCGCCGGCGAACTTCAGGGTCGAGACCACCATGTCGAAGTTGCGAAAACCGGAGCCCTCGCTCGCGATCGCATTCCCGACGGCCGACACTTCGACGATGCGATCCCGCGCGAGCCACATCAGCAGGTCGGCGACATGAACACCGCCGCCCTGGACCGCCGAATAGAAATCCAGCTTGCCTCGCCACCCCTCGACGATCTTGTGCAACCGACCGTAGTTGTAGTCGCCTTCCAGGTGATAGAGGCGTCCCAACTCGCCGGCGTCGATGCGGCGACGCAGGTCGAGGAAGCGCGGCGATCTGCGCAGGATGAGGTTCGACGACAATCGCAACGAAGGACGGGCCTTGAGTGCGTCCTTGACCGCCCGCGCCTCGGCCTCGCGCTGCACGAACGGCTTCTCCACGAACACATGTTTGCCATGCTCGAGGGCTGTCATGACCTGCGCAAAATGGTGGTCGTCGAAGCTGGCGATGCAGACGAGGTCGACGTTCGCGTCCCGCAGTACTTCCTCGGCATTCGTCGTGCGCGAGGCGGAAGGCCAGCGAGCACCGATCGCGTCGAGACGCGGTCGGTCCAGATCGCAGATCGAAGCCAGCTCGCAATCCGGCAGGCTCGCGACCGTCTCGGCCAGCTTCTCCCCGACGCCGAGACCGATCACCGCCGCCCGCAATCGGCTCATGCCGGGCCGATGGCCGCCCGCGGGATCAGATGGCCCCGCGCCACGGCCACCTTGAGGCGCTTGCCGATCAGCGACGGCATTTCTGCCGCAGCAAACTCCGTGGCCCGCCGCGGCAAGTACCGTCCCCGCGGCCAGATCCTGAGCCGCGGCCACGCCCTTGCGCATGGCGGTGCGGATCTCCAGTTCCGCAGGCTGCAGCGGCTTGCCGGCCGTGCCGAGCGCGGCGCGTATCCGCCGCACGTTGCCCACCAACGCAGCGAGCTCCTGCGGCTCGAACGACAGCGCGTGATCGCGGAACTCCCGGCCCTCGCGCCGATCGGTGAAGTGGACCTCGACGATGCTCGCCCCCAGGGCCACGGCCGCCAGGCAAGCATCGGCACCGATCACGTGATTGGAATAGCCCGTCGTCAGACCATAGCGATCGCGCAGGAACGGCACGCCCAGCACGTTGGCCTGCTCGATCGGCGCCGGATAGGCCGAGACGCAATGCATGATCGCCACGCGCTCGGCCGTGTTCGCACCCGCCTCCTCGCGGCACCAGCGCACCGCCTGATCGATCTCGTCGACGTCGGCGTTGCCGGTGGACAGGATCACGGGCTTGCCGGTCCGCACGGCGGCGCGGACCAGCACTTCAAAATTGATGTCGCCGCTCGCGACCTTGATCGCGGGAAACAGCTCGGCCAGCATCGGGATCACGTCTTCGGTGACGCAGGTCGAGAACAGCGTCGCACCGATGCTTCGGGCGTGCGCGGCCAGCCGCTCGTGGGCGGCCCGGTCGAGACAGAAGCGTCGCACGCGAGCAAGCCGGACTGGATCGGCCGCCGAAGCGAAGCGCTCCGGGGTGTAGCTCTGCAACTTGACTGCATCGGCGCCCGCTTCGTGGGCCAGCGTAATCATGCGTTGTGCAGCGTCGACGTCACCTTCGTGGTTGACACCGATCTCCGCAACGACGATGACCTCGCGTTGGAGGTCCTTGCCGAACAATCGCACCGTGCCGTCCCGCCTCAGGCGTGCACCGGCTGGGGCTTGAAGAACTCGGGATTCTCCTTCGCGAGTTCCTTGTACCAGCCGATGTACTTCACGAAGCCCTTCTCGAGCGGATTGGCGGGAGCGTAGCCGAGCAGGCTCTTGGCCTTCTCGATCGACAGCGTCCCACGCTCCGGCATCAGCGCATCGCGCGGCTGATACTTCACTTCGATGCCGGGAAACTGCTCGCGGATGATCTCGGCCATCTGGTTGAGAGTCCGCGCCCCGCCGTAGGTCAGGTTGAAGATCTCGTTGCGCGCCTCTTTGCGGGCGATGGCCAGCACCAACCCCTGCACCAGGTCGTCGATGTAGGTGAAATCGAGCGCATCGGTACCGTCCCCGTTCACGCTCAGATTGATGCCCCGGAGCGCGTTCTCGATGAAGGCCTGACCCACGCGCCGGCTCACGCAACGCTCGCCGTAGAGGGCCGAGGGCCGGACGATCGTGTACGACAACCCGAACACCTGGTTGTATGCGATGACCAGCTTCTCGCCGCCGTATTTGAGCGCTCCGTAGATTCCCATGGGCTCGCAGCGGCGATCCTCGGTGACGGCATCGCCCTCGAAGTTGCCGTACACCATGGACGAAGAGAAATAGATGAAGTGCTTGTCCTGTCCGCGCGCGCAATCGAGCGCATTCTCCAGCGTGCGAAAGCTGTGGTCGAACGTGCTGTACGGATCCTTGTTGGCGCGATTCGCATGGGCGATCGCAGCAAGCTGCACGATCGTGTCCGGTTTGATGTCGCTCAGGCAGCGCGATAGCACCTGATAGTCCCGGGCATCCACGACGTGCAGCGGGATCTGGGCCTTGCGCAACAGATCGAGGCGCGTGTTGATCACATGCAGGTACAGCGACTTGTTGGGATCCCCATGGACGTTCGAGAACGCCCCGAGGTTGTTCACCTGGAGGCTGTCGATGACGTCCACCGTCGCACCGAGCGAAACCAGTTTCAGCGCAAGGTTGTGACCGATGAACCCGGAACCGCCGATCAGGGCGACCTTCTTGCCTCTCAAGTCGATATCTTTCACCCGACGAACTCCTCCAGGACTCGCTGCAGCACGTCCGCCGTGTAGTTCATGTCGTCCTCGTTCAGGTGCGGACCTACTGACAAGGCGATGGAGCAGTCGCTGATGCGGGCGGCGTTGGGAAAGCTGCCGTCCTTCCAGCCGTACTTGTTGCGGTAGTACGTCATCCGTGGCACCGGCTGCGGGTAGTAGACGCTCGTACCCACGCCTTCGGCGTTGATGCGCGCCACGATCTCGGCCCGGCGGCCCGCGAGCCGATCGTCGAGGATCACCGAGAGGCAGTAGTAGCTGCTGAGGAAACGCCCGGCCGTGGAGTCGAGTTGCGTCACACCCTCGATCGACCGCACTCGCGTCGACAAGACGCGATAGTTGCGCTCGCGCTGATCGATGAAGCTCGGCAACTTCTTCACCTGTTCGATGCCCAGCGCGCAATGCAGCTCGCTCATGCGGTAGTTGAAGCCCAGCGCCACCACGTCGTAGGTGCCGGGAATCTTGCGCTCGCCGTGGGTCCGGTCGACGCCGAACGCCTTGCGCAGCTTGAGGCGGGCGGCGAGGTCGCCGTCGCGCGTGATGACCATGCCGCCCTCGGCGGTGGTCATGTGCTTGACCGGATAGAACGAGAACACGCCGCAGTCGCCGATCAGCCCCGTGTGGACGTCGTCGAGCTTGGCACCGATGGACAGGGCGCAATCCTCGAGCACGAAGAGCTTGTGCTTGCGGGCCACCTCGACGACGCGCCGGACATCCACCGGAAGCCCGAGAAAATGGACGACGGCGATCGCCCGGGTGCGCGGCGTGATGGCCGCTTCGAGCGCCGCGAGATCGATGTTGCCCGTGCTTGCTTCCGCATCGACGAAGACGGGCTTGGCACCGGTGAGCTCAACGGCGTGCGCCGTCGCCGTATGCGTCTGCGCCGGCACGATCACTTCGTCGCCGGGCCCCAGCCCGAGCGTGAACCAGACGAGGTGCATGCCGGCCGTGCAGGACGATACCGACACGGCATGGGGGGCACCGGTGTAGGCGGCGAAATCCGCCTCGAACTTCACCGCGCGCGGCCCGTGGACGAGGATCGGGCCCTCCAGCACTTCGAGGATCGCGGCGCGCTCCTCCGGCCCGATCATCGGGGCTCCGAACGCAATACTTCTCTGCATGGTCAGGTCATGGCCTCTAGGTGACGGTTCCGGACGGCTGCGAGAGCACGTTCTGCCGTTCTGATGTCCGTGGCGCCGATCGGATACGCGGCGGCGCCACGGCGCCGCAATGATACCCGCCTCTCGCGTGTTCCGGACCGTCGGCGATCATGCTCCGGCCATTACGGAACGTCGCAGTTCGATCAGTTCGTCCACGCCATAGTCCCAGTGCGGACGTGTCATCCGGGCCACCATGGCGCAGAACAGCTCGAAGTCCTCCGCGGTGTCGACGGAGAGCTGCATCTCGCCGCAATTCGGCTCGTGCGTGAAATTGCGGATGCGGAACCGGTCGGCATGCCGGTACAGGTACCGGGTCACGTGCTCCCGGTCCTCGGCATCGTTCGATGCAGCTGCCGCCCGCTCCAGGGCCTCCACCGCGATCACCTCCACCGACTGCCCCTTGGGAAACGACCGGGGAAAGACGTTGGTGACCAGGTCGGCGCGTTCCGCGTCGAACAAGCCGGCGGCCTGGCCCACGAGGGCCGGGTCCAGCAGCGGGCTGTCGCCGCTCAAGCGGACGAAGGAAGCCACACCGCAGCGCCGCGCCGCGCCGAGGAAACGGTCCACGACATCGTCAAGGGAGCCGCGCTCCACGCGCACGCCGAGATACTCTCCCAGGCTGGCCACCGCGTCGTCGTCCGCGCCGTTCGAAGTGGCCAGCACCAGGGAGTAGCCGTCCAGCCCGTGCCGCAATCGTTCGATCAGATACTGCAGCAGAGGCTTGCCGCCGACCGCCTTCAGGACTTTTCCGGGCAAGCGTGCCGACGACGCGCGCGCCTGGATGAACACTGCCGGCTTCAATCGGCCGCGACCGCGAGCGAGGCATGCCTCCGAGGCCGATGGAGTCCTCGGTCGTCGACGCCGATGGGTTCAGGCGACCGCAGCGCGCAGGCTCCCCTGAAAATCCCCGTAGGCGAGCCGGATGCCTTCACTCAGGGAAACCGCCGGTCGCCAGCCCAGCGAGAACATCCGCCCCACGTCCAGCAGTTTCCGCATGGTTCCATCCGGCTTGGTCGTATCGAACACGAGCTTCCCCGGGAACCCGACCACCTTCGCTACCGTCTCCGCCAGGTCTCGAATCGTGACGTCCTCCCCGCACCCGACATTGATCAACGGCGGCTGATACTGCTCCAGCATCGCCTCGAACAGATCGTCCGACAGATTCATCAGCATCAGGCACGCGTCGGCCATGTCGTCGCTGTACAGAAACTCCCGCCGAGGCGTCCCCGTGCCCCACACGACCACCTCGCGATCGCTCCGCTCCTTCGCCTCGTGCATCTTGCGGATGAGGGCCGGCAGCACGTGCGAGGTCTGCAGGTCGTAGTTGTCGCCGGGCCCGTAAAGGTTGGTGGGCATCACGGAAAGAAAGCGCGTGCCGTACTGGCGGTTGTACGACCAGCACATCTCGATGCCCGCGATCTTGGCGATGGCATAAGGCCGGTTGGTCGCCTCCAACGGGCCGGTCAGGAGGTACTCCTCCTTGATCGGCTGCGGGCAGTCGCGCGGGTAGATGCACGAGGAGCCGAGGAACACCAGCCGCTTCACGCCGGCCCGATAGGCCTCGTGGATGACGTTGGTCTGGATCGCCAGGTTCTCGGCGATGAACTGCGCCGGGTAGGAGTTGTTGGCGAGGATGCCGCCCACCTTGGCCGCGGCTGCGGCTGCGTCACCCAGCTCGAGCTCGGCGTGAGTCCGCTTCAGGATATTCCGGTGGCCGGCAGCTTCAAGACGCCGGACCAGAGCCGAGCCCACCAAGCCGCGATGGCCGGCGACGTAGATGGAGGAATCAGGACTCATCGCTCTCGGTTGCGCATCCCGTGCGGCATGCATTGGCTGCAAGGTTCGAGCGAAAGAAGCGACCACGCTCCCTCACCACAACACGCGCACCCCGTAGTTCGCGAAAACCGGATCTGCGGTCACGACGGGCAAGTTCTCGATGCTCGCCTGCGCGATCAACATGCGATCGAACGGGTCCTTGTGCGGCCCGGGAAGATCGCCCGCCTTGAGCGCGTGCTCCAGGCCGATCGGCAAGCACTCCATGTTCGACTTGCGCAGCAGCGACGGCAGGGTTCTCGCGATCTGAGCCGCTTCGGGAAGCTTTCCGAGACGATGCTTCGTGGAGATCTCCCAGGCGGAGGCCGCGCTCACCAGCATTTCGTTGTCGGCGTTACCGATCAACGTACGCACCTTGTCCGACAGCCTCGCGTCGTCGACCAGCCACCACAGCAGGGCGTGCGTATCGAGAATCGCCCTCATTGGCCCCACGCGGCGAGCTCATCCTCGGGCAACGGTTCAAAAAACGCATCCGTGATCCGCCCCTTGACGAGCCCCGGTTGCCTTCCACGCTTTGCCGTACCGATCGGAACGAGCTTGGCATACGGCTCTCCGGCCTTTGCGAGGACGATTTCCTCACCCCCGCGTACCCGGTCGAGCAATCGGGAGAGTTGGGTCTTGGCCTCATGAACATTGATGACCGTCGCCATGAACGCACCTCAAGTGGACTAAGTCTGTGGACCAAGTTTACCCGGCCCCGGTCTTGTGTTCAAGATCAGCCCGCGCCCCGGGATCCGCGGCGACGAAAGGTCACTCGTGATAGTCGTACGCCGCGAACCCGTGCTTCTTCACGAGCTCGTCGCGTTCGGCGGACTTCAAGTCCTCGCGCACCATCTCGGCCACCAGTTCGCGGAAGGTGACCTTCGGTTTCCACCCCAGCTTCGTGCGCGACTTGGTGGGGTCGCCCAGCAGCGTTTCCACTTCGGCCGGGCGGAAGTAGCGCGGGTCTACCGCGACCACGCACTTGCCATCGTCCGTGTAGCCCTTCTCCTCGACGCCCTGACCGCGCCACTGGATGCGCATGCCCAGTTCCGCTGCGGCCGCGTCGACGAAATCGCGCACGCTGTGCTGCTCACCGGTGGCGATGACGAAGTCCTCCGCCACCTTCTGCTGCAACATGAGCCACATGGCTTCGACGTAGTCGCGCGCATGCCCCCAGTCGCGCTTGGAGTCCAGGTTGCCGAGGTACACGGCGTCCTGCAGACCCAGCTTGATGCGCGCCATGGCGCGGGTGATCTTGCGGGTGACGAAGGTCTCGCCGCGAATCGGCGATTCGTGGTTGAACAGGATGCCGTTGCAGGCGTACATCCCGTAGGCTTCGCGGTAGTTGACCGTGATCCAGTACCCGTACAGCTTGGCCACCGCATAGGGTGATCGCGGGTAGAAGGGTGTGGTCTCCTTCTGCGGGATCTCCTGCACCAGGCCGTATAGCTCGGAGGTGGAGGCCTGGTAGAAGCGGGTCTTGCGCTCGAGCCCGAGGATACGGATCGCCTCCAGCACCCGCAGCGTACCGAGCGCGTCGGAGTTCGCGGTGTACTCCGGCTCCTCGAAGGACACCGCCACGTGGCTCTGCGCCGCAAGGTTGTAGATCTCGTCGGGCTGCACCTGCTGGACGATGCGCACCAGGCTCGACGAATCAGTCATGTCGCCGTAATGCAGGATGAAGCGGCGGTTGTCGACGTGCGGATCCTGATACAGATGGTCGATCCGGTCAGTGTTGAAGAGCGAGGTACGGCGCTTGATGCCGTGGACGGTGTAGCCCTTGGCGAGGAGAAACTCGGCGAGATAGGCGCCGTCCTGACCGGTGATGCCGGTGATCAGTGCTGTCTTGCTCACGAGGGAAACCGGGTTCCTGAAGACGGCTGATTATAATGACTTCGCGCTGTCTCCACCCGAGAACACGGCGCACTTTCCTCGCACTTCGTGCCCTCCATCCTCCTCGTAAAGACGTCTTCGCTCGGCGACGTGGTGCACAACCTGCCCGTGGTGAGCGACATCCGTCGCGCCCGGCCGGATGCCGTCATCGATTGGGCCGTCGAAGAGGCGTTCACGGCCATCCCGGCATTGCATCGCGGGTTGCGGCGGGTCATCGCCTGCGCGCCCCGGCGGTGGCGACGCAGCCTGTGGCGTCCCTCCACCTGGGGCGAGATCGGCGATCTGCGCGCCGTGTTTCGCGATGGCGCTTATGACGCGGTGATCGACACGCAGGGCCTGTTGAAAAGCGCGCTCATCGCCTGCCAGGCGCCGGGCGTGCGCCACGGCCTCGACTGGCGCAGCTCGCGCGAGCCGCTGCGCTGGGCCTACGACCGCACCTACTCTGTGCCTTGGGGTCGGCATGCGGTCGAACGCAACCGCTCGCTGGTGGCGCAGGTGCTCGGCTACACGGTGGATGGGCCACCCGATTACGGTATCGAGGCGCCGGCCTTTCCACCGGCAGAAGCGGACGACGATTCGCCGGTCGAAGAGCAGCGCCCCTGGCTGGAGGCCGTGCAGCGCTACGCCTGGCTACCGTCCGGGTCGTACATGGTGCTGCTCCATGGCACCAGCGCCGAGCGCAAGCTCTGGCCGGATCACCAGTGGAAGAAGCTTGCCGCCCACTTCGGTGGTGCCGGCATCGCCTGCCTGCTGCCGTGGGGCAGCGCGGAGGAGCACGACCGTAGCACGCGCATCGCCAAGGACGTGCCGAACGCCGTCGTTCCACCGCGCCTGGGCCTGCACACGCTGAGCGGCCTGCTGGGCAAGGCACGCTGCGTCGTGGGCGTCGATACCGGGCTCGTCCATCTGGCAGCGGCGTTGCGGCGGCCCACGGTCGGCATCTACGTCGCCACCGATCCCGCCGCCACCGGCGTCTACGCCGGCCCGCACGCTGCCGACGTCGGCACCGGCAAGGAAGTGCCCTCGATGGCCATGGTGCTCGCTGCCATCAGCCGCGTCGCCACTTAGGATGAAGCAACTTACCACGCGTGTGCGTCGGTCCCTGGCACCTTCCCTGATCCCTGCCTTCCCGCGTCTGCGCCGGGGGAAGGAGTGCCTGCGCTCAACGACATCACGAGCAGTACATCCCTTTCGCTGTCTGCGCCGGGGAAGGAGTGCCTGCGTTGTATGGCATCGCGAGCAGTACATCCCCTCCCCCGGCATGGCCGGGGG
>LNDQ01000087.1 GCA_001464695.1 Betaproteobacteria bacterium Ga0077523
CGCGGCGGTCGCAAGAACGCCTGCCCCCATCCCAACCTTCCCCCGTCTGCGCCGGGGGAAGGAGTGCCTGCGCTCAACGGCATCACGAGCAGTACATCCCTTCCCTCGCCTGCCCCGGAAGAAGGAGTGCCTGCGCTCCTCGGCATCACGAGCAGTTCATCCCCTCCCCCGGCTATGCCAGGGAGTTGGAGTGAGGGAGACTGTCGCGATTGAGGCTTCCTGTTTCATCCCGCGCGGGTCGCGCACTGCGCAGTAAATACATCTGACATGCGACGTCTCCTTTACACACTCGCGCTGTACGTCCTCGTGCCGGGCGCGCTCTGGCACCTGTGGCGACGCTCGCGCAAGCAACCCGAGTATCTCCAGCACGTGGGCGAACGCTTCGGCCGGTATTCGTTCGAGGTCGCCACACCGGTCATCTGGATCCACGCAGTCTCTGTCGGCGAAACCCGCGCTGCCGAGCCGCTGGTCAAGGCACTGGCCGAACGCCACCCGGATCACCGCATCCTGCTCACCCACACCACCCCCACCGGACGTGCCACCGGCGAACAACTGTTCGGCGACCGCGTGTCGCGGGCCTATCTGCCCTACGACCTGCCGTTCGCCGTGAACCGGTTCCTCGATCATTTCCGGCCACGCGCCGGCGTCCTGATGGAGACCGAGATCTGGTTCAACGTCGCCCACACCTGTGCGGTGCGCGACATTCCGCTGTTTCTCGTCAATGCGCGTCTGTCGGAACGTTCCGCGCGGGGCTACGGCCGGCTCGCAGTTCTCACCAAGGCCGCGTTGCTTTCGTTGCGCGGCATTGCCGCCCAGACCGAGGCCGACGCAGGACGGCTCACCGCGCTCGGTGCCGGATCGATCGAGATCACCGGCAATCTGAAATTCGACGTGGCACCCGGCGCTGAAATGGAAGCCCGCGGGCGCGAACTGCGCCGCCTCTTCGGACCGTCACGCCCGATCCTGCTCGCAGCCAGCACGCGCGAGGGCGAGGAGGCACTGGTCCTGGATGCCTTCGAGCAGATCGCCGTCGCCGGCACCTTGCTGGTCATCGTCCCGCGGCACCCGCAGCGCTTCGACGAAGTGGCCCGACTGTTCGACGCCCTGGGATTGAAATGGCAGCGCCGCAGCACCGGCGAGCCCGTGTCGGCCGATACCCGCGTCGTACTCGGCGACAGCATGGGCGAGATGTTCGCGTACTACGGCGCGTGCGACGCCGCATTCATCGGCGGCAGCCTGCTGCCGCTCGGCGGACAGAACCTGATCGAGGCTTGCGCCATGGGCAAGCCGGTACTCATCGGGCCGCACACGTTCAATTTCAGCGAGGCGACGGACCTGGCGGTCGAAGCCGGCGCGGCGCTCCGTGTGGCCGACCCGGCGCAACTGGCGGCGCAAGCCGCACGGCTGCTGACCGACACGGGCCTGCGCAGCACCATGAGTACCGCCGCGGCAGCGTTCGCGGCGACCCACCGCGGTGCCACCGCGCGCACGGTGCAGCTCATCGAAACGCGGTGGTCTCGCGCTCCGTGACGAGCGTGGTCATGGCGCAGTCGTGCGCTTCGGTCGGCACGACGTCGACCACCTGAACCGAGAATGCCGCGACAACGCGGGGCAGCTCCGCCGACGCCGGCGCCAGCAGACGATCGTAGAATCCGCCGCCGTAACCGAGTCGTCGCCCCTGGGCATCGAAAGCAACGCCCGGGACGAGGACGAAGTCGACCTCGTCGATGGTGACTTCGCGGCAAGTCTCCGGATCGGGCTCACGAATGCCCCAGGTACCGGCCACGAGGTCTCGTTCCACGTCGTCGACCACATACAGCCGCAAGCGCCGTGCGGCGCGGTCCACGCGCGGCAGGACGAGCTGTCGACCGGACCCGATCACATGGGCATTGAAGGCACCGGTGTCGAACTCGCTGCCGAACGCCGAATACGCAAGCACCGAGCGCGCTGCCGGAAAATCTTCGAGGCGCACGACCCGACCGGTGATGGTGGCGCTCGCCTGCGCCCGGAACTGCGCCGGGAGGGCGTCCCGCGCTGCCAGCACTTGCTCGCGCAGCCCTGCCTTGGCGTGCGCGACCGATGGCGGTGCGCTACCCGGCGCTTCAGCCATCGCAATGCTTGTCGAAGGAGGGCCCTTGCGCCCCAGTTTCCCGGGGCGCGAGGACGTTGGTGCTCAGCGCCCTTCGACCTTCAGCAGCCGATTGACCGCGCCGAGGTCCTCGACGGTCAGCCGGCCGACGGCCTGCTTCAGCTTGAGCTGCGCGAGGATGGTCGTGTAAAGGGCGTTCGCGAGATCCTTGCGGGCGTTCGCCACCTGCTGCTGGGAGTTCAGCACGTCGACCTGGGTGCGGACGCCGACGTCGCGGCCGAGCTTGGTGGACTCCAGCGAGACTTCGCTCGACCGCAGCGCCTGCTCCAGCGCGCGGACCTGGGCGAGACCGCTGGTCACGCCGAGGTAGGACTGCTGCGTGGCAAGCGTGGCCTGGCGCTTGGAGTTTTCCAGGTCCTGTTCGGTCTTGGTCTTGTTCGCGTAGGCCTCGCGCACCCGCGAGTCGACGATGCCGCCGCTGTAGAGCGGCATGTTGAACTGGATGCCGATCTGGCCTTGACGGATTTCGCTGCCGAAGCCCTGCGGGCTGGAATTCAGCTTGGCGTCGGAGTAGCTGGCCACCGCGTCGAGAGTCGGGTGATGCCCCATCCGGGCCTTCTGGATCTCGCGGCTCGCGATCTCCAGTGCAGTTTTCTGGATCTCGACCTGCAGGCTCGATCCGAGCGCCTGCTCGACCCAGGCATTGATGTCGGCAGGATCCGGCGGCGTCAGGGTAAGCGGCCAGGTGATGCCGGCGATCGCACCGGGATACTTGCCGATGATCGCCGACAGGGCGCGATTCTTGACTTCGAGATCGTTGAGGGACGCCACTTCCTGCGCGTTGGCCAAGTCGAACCGCGCCTGGGCGTCGTTGGTGTCGGTGATGGTGGCCGTGCCGACCACGAAGTTGCGCTTGGCTTGGGCCAACTGCTCGCTGATGGCGCTCTTCTGCGCCCGGATGAAATCGAGATTGGCCTGCGCAAGCAGCACGTCGAAGTAGGCTTGGCTCACGCGCACCATCAGGTCCTGTCCGGCGGCGGTAAGCTGGATCTCGGAAACGAGCGCCTGGAGCTTGCCTTGCTCGTACGTCTCGCGGTTCTGCGGGCGGTACAGCGGCTGGGTCAGCTGCACACCGTAGGTACGCCCGCCGAAGTCGCGTTGACCCTCACGGAACAGCGGGCTGCCCGGAAATTGCGCGTCCGAATTGGTGTAGTTCAAGTTGGCATTGGCGCTCAACTGCGGGAGCAGTCCGGCCCGGCCCTGGGCGATCTTCTCCTGGCCGGCGAGGAAGCTCGCACGGGCCGCGGCGTACTGCGGATCGGACACCAGCGCTTCGCGATAGATGGACAGCAGGTCGGCGGCAAAGGCCCCACTGGCGCCGAAGCCCAGGAGTGCTGCGATCAGGAGCCGGGACGGTAGTTTGCGGGTGTCGATTTTCGATCTCCTCGGAGGGCCGGCGCGGGTCAGAACACGAAACGCTCGGGTTCGCGGGCGTGCTGGAGTGGGGGTATGGAAGTTTCGAACAGCCCCACGGTGGTGATCTTGCCGGGCGCAAGACAGGTCACGAGCTGTGCGGTCATGATGGGCGCGCGCCCGACCACGGCGATCAGGCGACCGCCGGGGGCAAGCTGCGCCGCAAACTCATCGGGGAGCATGGGCAACGACCCCGTCACCAGGATCGCATCGTAAGGGGCGCTGCGGGCCCAGCCCAGGGCACCGTCGCCGATTTCGAGCGTGGCGTTGCGAATGCCGTTCTCGGCCAGTCGGGCGGCCGCGGCACGCGAGAACTCGGGCACGATCTCCACGCTCAGGACCTGGCCGGCGAGCCGGGCGAGCAGCGCCGTCATGTAGCCCGCGCCGGTCCCGATCTCGAGCACGCGATCGGTCGGGGTCAGATTGAGCTCCTGGACCAGCCGGGCTTCGAGCTTGGGCGCGAGCATCACCTCGCCGTGCCCCAGCGGAATCTCCATGTCGGCAAAGGCAAGCTCGCGATACGCCGGCGGGACGAACGACTCGCGCTTCACTTCGAGTACGAGATCCAGCACGCGCTGATCGAGAACTTCCCAGGTGCGAATCTGGCTCTCGACCATGTTCGCGCGGGCAACTTCGAAATCCATTTATGCGGCAGTCAGTTTGAAGGCCGGGGGACGAACGGCCGATTATCACACAAAAACAATGCGACTCAGGACTTCCCCCCGACAGGCCTGCGGCCTCTCCCCCCAGGGGCGGCCCGGCGTGGACTGGGGGACCCTGCAAACGGCCGCGTCCGTTTGCGGGGTAAGCGCCGATGCGCTACCTTCACGGCCTGACACAGGGGTCCTGGCGGCGTGTCGCTTGCCGGGTGAGAAAGACCCTTCGAACCTGATCCGGGTAATGCCGGCGTAGGGAAGATGTCGCCAACCAGCCCAGCACCCAACCTACTTTCCATCGCCGGCGTCGACCCTTCGGGAGGCGCAGGGGTGCTTGCGGATCTGAAGACCTTTGCGGCGCTCGGAGCCTACGGGTGCGGGGTCGTGGCGGCACTGACCGCCCAGAACACCCGCAGCGTGACCGGCATCCACGAGGTGCCGCCCGCGTTCCTCCGGTTGCAGCTCGACACGCTGTTCGACGACGTCCGGATCGACGCGGTCAAGGTCGGCATGCTGGCCTCGGCCGAGCTGGTGCGGGTGGTGGCCGAGGCGCTGCGGCGCCATCGTCCGCGGTTCGTGGTGCTGGATCCGGTCATGGTCGCGAAGAGCGGCGATCGCCTGTTGCGGGCGGATGCCGTGGCCGCGCTGCGCTCCGAGCTGCTGCCGCTCGCCACGATCGTCACGCCGAACCTGCCCGAGGCGGGCGACCTGCTCGAGCGCCCCGTGTCGGAGGCGCTCGCGGACATGCGCAGCGCCGCGGCGGCGCTGCAGGCCCTCGGCGCGCAAGCCGTGCTGGTCAAGGGCGGTCACGGCACTGGCCGTACCGTGGTCGATGTCCTGCGCGACGGACCCGACACGATCGAACTCTCGGCGCCGCGCATCGCGACCAAGAACACCCACGGCACCGGCTGCACATTGTCGTCCGCGATCGCCGCATTGCTGCCGCAACGATCGACCGTGGCCGACGCGGTGCGCGACGCGCGCGAATATCTGCTGGGGGCGATCCGCGCCTCCGACGAACTCGAAGTCGGCAGCGGTCACGGACCGCTCAACCATTTTCACGAGGTCTGGCCGCGAAGCCGGGCCGTCACCGGAGAACCTGCATGAACGCCAATCCGAAATTCATCGCCGCCACGGCCCACGTGGACGAAGCGGCCGTGCAGCCGTTGCCGCGCTCCCGCAAGGTGCATGTCGAGGGTTCGCGCCCGGATATCCGGGTGCCGATGCGCGAGATCTCGCAATCGGACACGCCCGCGTCGTTCGGCGCGGAGAAGAATCCGCCGATCTTCGTCTACGACACGTCCGGCCCCTACACCGACCCCGAAGCGCGCATCGACATCCGCACGGGCCTGCCGGCATTGCGGGCGCGCTGGATCGAAGAGCGCGGCGACACCGAGATGCTGGCAGGACCCAGCTCACGCTACGGCGTCGAGCGGCTCGCCGATTCGAAACTGGCCGAGTTGCGCTTCAACCTGAAGCGCGCGCCGCGGCGTGCGAAGGCCGGCGCCAACGTGACCCAGATGCACTATGCCCGGCGCGGCATCGTGACACCGGAGATGGAGTTCATCGCGATCCGCGAGAACCAGCGCCGCGATCTGCTGGGCGAACTGGTCACGCGGCAGCACCCGGGGCAGTCCTTCGGCGCGTCGCTCCCCGCTGCGATCACGCCGGAGTTCGTGCGCGACGAAGTGGCACGGGGCCGCGCGATCATCCCGGCCAACATCAACCACCCGGAATCGGAGCCGATGATCATCGGCCGCAACTTCCTGGTGAAGATCAACGCCAACATCGGCAATTCCGCGGTCACCTCGTCCATCGGGGAGGAAGTGGAGAAGATGACCTGGTCGATCCGCTGGGGTGGCGACACCGTGATGGATCTCTCCACCGGCAAGAACATCCACGAGACCCGCGAGTGGATCATCCGCAATGCGCCGGTGCCCATCGGCACCGTGCCGATCTATCAGGCGCTCGAGAAGGTCGACGGGCGCGCCGAGGAACTCACCTGGGAGATCTTCCGCGATACGCTGATCGAGCAGGCAGAACAGGGGGTGGACTACTTCACCATCCACGCGGGCGTGCGACTGCCGTTCGTGCCGCTCACGGCCAAGCGCATGACCGGCATCGTGAGCCGCGGCGGCTCGATCATGGCGAAATGGTGTCTCGCACACCACGAGGAGAGCTTCCTCTACACGCGGTTCGAGGAGATCTGCGAGATCATGCAGGCCTACGACGTGTCGTTCTCGCTCGGCGACGGGCTGCGCCCCGGGTCGATCCACGACGCCAACGACGAGGCGCAGATCGCGGAGCTGAAGACGCTCGGCGAGCTTACCGACATCGCCTGGAAACACGACGTGCAGGTGATGATCGAAGGCCCCGGTCACGTGCCCATGCACCTCATCAAGGAGAACATGGACCTGCAGTTGAAGTACTGCAAGGAAGCGCCGTTCTACACGCTGGGGCCCCTGACCACCGACATCGCGCCGGGCTACGACCACATCACCAGCGGCATCGGCGCTGCGATGATCGGGTGGTACGGCACTGCGATGCTGTGCTACGTGACACCGAAGGAACATCTCGGCCTGCCCAACAAGAACGACGTGAAGGACGGGATCATCACGTACAAGATCGCCGCGCACGCGGCCGATCTGGCGAAGGGGCATCCCGGCGCGCAGATCCGCGACAACGCACTGTCGAAGGCGCGTTTCGAGTTCCGCTGGGAAGACCAGTTCAACCTGGGACTCGATCCGGACAAGGCGCGCGAATTCCACGACGAAACGCTGCCGAAGGATTCGGCCAAGGTCGCGCATTTCTGTTCCATGTGCGGTCCGCACTTCTGCTCGATGAAGATCACGCAGGACGTGCGCGACTACGCGCAGGCGCAGGGCGTGTCGGCGGATGAGGCGCTCAAGAAGGGGATGGAGCAGAAGGCCGTCGAGTTCGTGCAGCAGGGCGGGGAGATCTATCGGCCGGCGTAGCGGCGGCGATCGCCCCCATCCCTACCTTCCCCC
>LNDQ01000088.1 GCA_001464695.1 Betaproteobacteria bacterium Ga0077523
GGTTAGGGTGGGGGCCGAGACAAGCCATGCCGCGAAACCGCATCCAGTCCGCGGGGGCTGGAACGAGCGGCCGCTATAATCCGGCGCCGCCATGGATCCCCTGCTGCTCATCAAGGCCGTCATTCTCGGTGTCGTCGAGGGCCTCACCGAATTCCTGCCCATCTCGAGTACCGGCCACCTCATCATCGTGGGGGCGCTGCTCGACTTCAACGACGACAAGGGCAAGCTGTTCGAGATCGTGATCCAGCTGGGCGCGATCGTCGCCGTGGTGTGGGAGTACCGGGCGCGGTTGACGAAGGTTGTCACGACGCTCGGCAGTTCCAGCACGTCGCGCCGGTTCGTGATCAACCTGGCCATTGCGTTCGTGCCGGCAGCGCTGCTGGGACTCGCGTTCGGCTCGTCGATCAAGCGCCACCTGTTCCACCCGGTGCCGGTGGCGATGGCCTTCATCGTCGGCGGCCTGCTGATCCTCTGGGTGGAGCGACGCAAGCACCAGATCCGCATCGAGGAGGTCGACGCGATGCGCGCCGGCGATGCACTCAAGGTCGGCCTCGCCCAGGCCCTCGCGCTGATCCCCGGGACGTCGCGATCGGGCGCCACCATCATCGGCGGGTTGTTCTTCGGCCTCTCACGCCGCGCCGCCACCGAGTTCTCGTTCTTCCTTGCCATCCCGACGCTGACTGCGGCTGCGCTCTACGACCTCTACAAGCACCGCAACCTGCTGGGCACCGACGATCTCGCGCTGTTCGGCGTGGGCTTCATCGCAGCCTTCCTGAGCGCGCTGCTGGCGGTGCGGGCCCTGATCCGGTACGTCGCCCATCACGACTTCACGGTGTTCGTGTGGTACCGGATCGTGTTCGGCGTGATCGTGCTGGCGACCGCGTGGTTCGGCTGGGTCGACTGGAGTACGGCCGGCTGAAAGAGCAAAGCCTGAAACACGAAGAGCAAAGCCTTCACCACAAAGGACGCGAAGGACACGAAGGGAGCACGAAGGAAAACCGGCAAGGGCAGCTTTCGCCCTTCCTTCGTGTGCCTTCGTGTCCTTCGCGTCCTTCGTGGTGAAAGATTTTCCCAACCGCCCCAGGAACGACTAAGACTGCACCCACGGCAGACCGGCCTTCCGCCACCCGCCCACCGTATTGCGGTGACTCAGCGGATCCTTGTCGCCTTCGAAACCCTCGAGCACGTTGTACGCCTCGGTGTAGCCGAGCTGCTTCGCGGCCGCCGCGGCCGCGCCCGACCGCGCGCCGCTGCGGCACAGGAACATCACCAGCGACTCGGGATCCACCTGCGCCTTGAGTTCGGTGCTGAACGCCGCGTTGGGTGCACCGTCGGGCCAGGTCTGCCACTCGATTTCCACGCTTCCCGGGACCCGCCCGACCCACGTGAGCTCGGCCCGGGTCCGGACGTCCACCAGCCTGGCGCCGGGGGCCAGAGTCAGCAGCTCGTGAGCCTCGGCGGGGGTCAATGCACCATCGTAGGGCAGGCCTTGCTGGCGTGCCCGGTTCTGGGCCCGCTCAAGAATTTCCGTCAGTTTTCCCATGGGGGATGCTCCAAGTCAGAAAAGATCTTCGGGGGTTCGCGACCCCTCTGCGTGATGCGGCGGGATGGGCGACATCACGATTGGCCAACGCGAAGCGAAAGAATGCACATATTCGGTGCATCAATCCTAAAATTGCACCGCAACGGCGCGTCCCGGACCTGCCCGGCCGCGCTAACGAATTGTGGCACAATGCTTTTTCGCCCAGAAGCCGTGGCACGGAATCTGCGAAATAGTGGCGCCGGTTTCCTTTCCAGCGCAATAAATCCCTCTTTTTTCTCACCAAATTCCTGAGTCCTGAGGAGAACCTGAAGATGTCCCCAGCCGAAGTCCTGAAATCCATCAAGGACAACGAAGTCAAGTTCGTTGACCTGCGCTTCACGGATACCCGTGGCAAAGAACAGCATGTGACCGTGCCGGCCAGGCAGTTCGACAACTCGAAATTCGAAGACGGCCATGCGTTCGATGGTTCCTCCATCGCCGGCTGGAAGGGGATTCAAGCCTCGGACATGCTCCTGATGCCCGACGCCGGTTCCGCGCGGATGGATCCGTTCACCGACGAGCCCACCCTCATCGTCACCTGCGACGTGGTGGAACCCTCCGACGGCAAGGGCTACGACCGCGATCCGCGTTCGATCGCCAAGCGCGCCGAGGCTTACCTCAAGTCCACCGGCATCGGCGACGTCGCGTACTTCGGGCCCGAGCCCGAGTTCTTCGTCTTCGACTCGGTCACGTGGAACGTGGACATGTCCGGCTCCTCGGTGAAGATCGTCTCCGAGGAAGCCCCGTGGTCCTCCGGTCTCGACATGGAAGGCGGCAACATGGGCCACCGTCCGCCGATCAAGGGCGGCTACTTCCCCGTGCCCCCGGTCGATTCGCTGCAGGACATCCGCTCGGCCATGTGCCTGGCGCTCGAGGAACAGGGCGTCGAAGTGGAAGTGCATCACCACGAAGTGGCCGCACCCGGTCAATGCGAGATCGGCACCAAGTTCGCCCCGCTGGTCCAGCGCGCCGACTGGCTGCAGATCCTCAAGTACACCGTGCACAACGTCGCGCATTCCTTCGGCAAGACGGCGACCTTCATGCCGAAGCCGATCGTGGGCGACAACGGCTCGGGCATGCACGTGCACCAGTCGGTGTGGAAGAACGGCGAGAACCTGTTCGCGGGCAACGGCTATGCCGGCCTGTCCGAGTTCGCGCTGTACTACATCGGCGGCATCATCAAGCACGCCAAGGCGCTGAACGCGATCACCAACCCGGGCACGAACTCGTACAAGCGTCTGGTGCCGGGTTTCGAAGCGCCGATCAACCTCGCCTACTCCGCCAAGAACCGCTCGGCCTCGATCCGCATTCCGTACGTCTCGAGCCCGAAGGGCCGCCGTATCGAGGTGCGCTTCCCCGACCCGACCGCGAATCCGTACCTCGCCTTCGCGGCGTTGCTGATGGCGGGCCTCGACGGCGTGCAGAACAAGATCCACCCCGGCGATCCGATCGACAAGAACCTGTACGACCTGCCGCCCGAAGAAGCGAAGAAGGTTCCGAACGTGTGCTCGTCGCTCGACATGGCGCTGGAGCATCTCGACAAGGGCCGCGATTTCCTCACCCGCGGCGGCGTGTTCTCGAACGACATGATCGACGCCTACATCGATCTCAAGATGGAAGAGGTCACGACGTTCCGCATGACCACCCATCCGGTCGAGTTCGCGATGTACTACAGCCTCTGACGTCCAACGTCGGAGGCCGCAGAAAGGGCGGGGGACTCCCGCCCTTTTTTTTCCGGTCCGGTGCGAAAATGGGAGCCCTTGAACGTCGTCCTGGTCTGCGACCGCCATGCCTGCTGGAGCACATCGCGGTACGTACCCCCGACCATGAAACCATTCATCCTCATTGCGGCTTTCCTGCTACCCACCACGAGCACGCTGGCGGACCAGATCTGCAAGTACGTCGACGCCGAGGGCCGCATCACCTATTCGACGGCCACGCCGAAGGATCATCGCAAGGTGCTCTGCTTCGACCCGATGCCCGAACGCAAGCCGAAGCCCGCACCGAAGCCGGCTTCGGCCAAACCGGGCACCGACGAGGCCGGCTTCCCGCGCGTGGACGGGACCACGCAACGTCGTCGGGACGACGACCGGCGCCGCATCCTCGAGCAGGAACTGACCGACGAGCAGAAGCTGCTCGATCAGGCGCGGAGGATCCTCGGGGACACCGGGGCCACCACCGATCGACCGCAGGAACGCGACCAGCCCCTGCGCGAGTCGATCAACACGCACCTGAAGAACATCGAAGCGATACGCCGCGAGCTCGCGAACGTGAAGTAGCGCCGGTCGCCGGCGCCTCGCGGCGCATGCGCTGCAGTTGGATCGCTTCTTGCTGCCACAAGGTAGCCTCATCCGGCGCGCGCGCATGAATCCTGAAACCCTGCGCGGGCTCGACCTGCTTGCCGCCGCGGTGATGCTGCTCGATCGACGCCGCGTCATCGAGCACGTGAACCCCGCCGGCGAAAACCTGTTCCAGGTCAGCAAGAACATCATGGTCGGACAAACGCTCGAAGAGGCCTTTGCGGACTGCACCGAGTTGCAGGTCGCGATCGGCTGCGCCGACCGGGACAACTGCAGCTACACCCAGCACGACCTCACGCTCGTTGCAGCGCCGGTGAGCGGAGGGCTCCGCCATCCGCTCACGTGCACCGTGACGCCGTTCGAACTGGATGCTGCCGACGGCTTCCTGCTGGAGTTCACGCCGATGCAACAGCAGCTGCGCATCGCCCGCGAGGAACGGTTGCTCGACCAGAGCCACGCCAACCGCGAGTTGATCCGCAACCTCGCCCACGAGATCAAGAATCCCCTCGGCGCCCTGCGCGGTGCCGCGCAACTGCTCGATCGCGAACTCGAGCGGCCCGACCTGCACGAGTACACGCAGGTGATCATGATGGAGGCCGACCGGCTGCAGTCGTTGATGGATCGGCTGCTCACCCCGCACCGCCTGCCCCAGCCCACCGCGCTCAACATCCACGAGGTCACGGAGCGCGTGCGCAGCCTGCTCGTGGCCGAGTATCCCGGCCTGCACATCCGGCGCGACTACGACACCAGTCTGCCGCCGCTGACCGCCGACCGCGAACAGCTCATCCAGGCCGTTCTCAACATCGCGCGCAACGCGGCCCAGGCGATGCACGGCAGCGGCAACATCGCCTTTCGCACCCGTGTGGCCCGTCGCGTCACTCTCGCGAAGAAGCTGTACCGGCTCGCCATCGTGCTCGAAGTGAACGACGACGGCCCGGGCATTCCCGCCGACATCCGCGATCGCGTGTTCTTTCCCCTCGTGTCGGGGCGCGACGGCGGAACCGGGCTGGGCTTGACCCTCGCGCAGAACTTCGTGAACCAGCACCAGGGCATCATCGAAGTCGAAAGCGAGCCCGGCAACACCTCTTTCACAATACTGCTGCCGCTGCGCGATACGGTCATCGCGTCGAACGCGCCGAGCACGCAGAAACACTGAGACCATCCCCATGAAACCCGTCTGGATCATCGACGACGACCGCTCCATCCGCTGGGTGTTCGAGAAAGCGCTCACGCGCGAGAACATCGCCTTCAAGACCTTCTCCTCCGCGCAGGATGCGCTCGCTGCGCTCGGCGCAACACCACCGCAGGTGGTGGTGAGCGACATCCGGATGCCCGGGAGTTCCGGCCTCGACCTGCTGCAGCAGATCAAGACGCGCTTTCCGAACCTGCCGGTCATCATCATGACCGCCTACTCGGATCTCGAAAGCGCGGTCGCGGCCTTCCAGGGAGGCGCGTTCGAGTACCTCCCGAAACCCTTCGACGTCGACCAGGCGGTGGACCTGATCCGCCGCGCGATGGAAGAAAGCCTGCGCCAGAGCGATGCGCCGGAAGCCGCGGAGGAATCGCCCGAGATCCTCGGACAGGCCCCCTCGATGCAGGAAGTGTTTCGTGCCATCGGCCGACTCACCCAGTCACAGGCCACGGTGCTGATCAACGGCGAATCGGGTACCGGCAAGGAACTGGTCGCCCGCGCGCTGCATCGCCACAGCCCGCGCGCCGCCAAGCCGTTCATCGCCATCAATACGGCCGCCATCCCGAAGGACCTGCTCGAATCGGAACTGTTCGGTCATGAGCGGGGTGCGTTCACCGGTGCGCAGGCGATGCGCCGCGGACGTTTCGAGCAGGCCGAAGGGGGCACGCTGTTCCTCGACGAAATCGGCGACATGCCCGCCGACCTGCAGACGCGCCTGCTGCGCGTGCTCTCGGACGGCCAGTTCTATCGCGTCGGCGGCCACCAGCCGATCAAGGCGAACGTCCGCATCATCGCGGCAACCCACCAGGATCTCGAGTCGCGCGTGAAGCTGGGGCTGTTCCGCGAGGATCTTTTCCACCGCCTGAACGTGATCCGTTTGCGCCTGCCCGCGTTGCGTGAGCGGCGCGAGGACGTCCCGTTGCTCGCCAAGTATTTCCTTCTGAAAAGCGCGCGCGAGCTCAACGTGGAAGCGAAGCGGATGACCGACTCCGCGCTCAAGTATCTTGGTTCGCTCGACTGGCCCGGGAACGTGCGG
>LNDQ01000089.1 GCA_001464695.1 Betaproteobacteria bacterium Ga0077523
GGGGGAGGGAACGTACCGCGCGCCCACCATCGCGCCGCCGCAACCAGTGGCACTCCTTCCCCCACCTCCGGTGGGGGAAGGTTGGGATGGGGGCAATCGTTCAGCGCAACTCTCTCCTACTAAGCGCGTATGCCGTACCGCCCCGCCCACCCCAACCCATCGAGCGTCTTCCCCTTCGGCCGATACTCACACCCGACCCACCCCTCGTAACCCAGTTCATCCAGCAGGTCGAACAGGAACGGATAGTTGATCTCTCCGACGTCCGGCTCATGACGCCCGGGCACGCCGGCGATCTGGATGTGCCGCACGCGCCCGACGTTCTCGCGCAGCGTGTCCGCAAGGTTCCCCTCGAGCATCTGCATGTGATAGCAGTCGAGGTGCAGCGACAGATTGGGATGGTTCACCGCATCGATGGCAGCGCGCGCATCGGCCGTGTGATTCAGGAAATAACCGTGCATGCCCTGGGTCGTGTACGAGGGGCCGTTCGTGACGATGCCGAGCCGCTTGTTGATGGGCTCGATCACCACGTGAATGCCGTGGGGCTCGAGAAACGCGGCCGCGTGGCGCAGGTTCGCGATGTAGGTGCGCTTGCACGTCTCGTAGTCCATGCCGGGCCCGACGACGCCGGCCATCACGTGCACCGTTTCGCAACCAAGCGCGGTGCCGTACTCCACGACCTTCTCCAGGCTCGCGCGGAACTCCGCTTCGCGCCCCGGCACGCACGTCATCCCGCGATCGCCCTTGTTCCAGTCGCCCATGGGTGCGTCGAACAGCACCATCTCTAGCCCATGAGTGTCGAGCCGCTTGCGCAACTCCTCCTTCGGAAAGTCGTAGGGCACCTGGAACTCCACGCCCTTGAAGCCGGCGCGCGCGGCGGCTTCGAACCGGTCGAGGAAGGGAACTTCGGCGAAGAGGTAGTGGAGGTTGGCGGCGAACTTCGGCATTTCGAAAAGTCCAGGTGCGTCGGAAAGCCGTGGATTCTACGACGTACCGTTCAAGCGTCGCGATTCCACAACCACGCTGCACCGCGCACTCCGCTCGAATCCCCATGCACGTTGCGCACGAGCCGCGTCGCCACGGCATCGGAGAAAACGAAACGCCCCCATCGCTTCGGCACCGCTTCGTACAGCACGTCGATGTTCGACATGCCGCCGCCCAGGACGATCACGTCCGGATCGAGAATATTGATCACGTGGGCGAGCGAGCGCGCCATGCGGTCGACGTAGCGGTCGAGCGTTTCGCGGCACACCTCGTCGCCGGCCGCCGCGCGGGCCGCAATCTCATGGGCCGGTACTGAAGTGCCGGTCGCGCGCTCGTGGTCCCGCGCCATGCCGGGGCCCGACAGATAGGTCTCGATGCAACCGCGCTTGCCGCACCAGCATGACGGGCCGGGCAGCTCGAACTCCTCCGGCCACGGCAGCGGATTGTGGCCCCACTCGCCGGCGATGCCGTTGGGCCCATGCAGCGGCAGGCCATGTACCACCACACCGGCACCGGTCCCGGTGCCCACGATCACGCCGAACACGACGGCAGCGCCGGCTGCGGCACCGTCGATCGTTTCCGACAGGGCGAAGCAATCGGCGTCGTTCGCGATGCGCACCGGACGGCCCAGCTCGTGTTCGAGATCGGCGACGATGGGCTTGCCGTTGAGCCAGGTCGAGTTGGAGTTCTTGAGGCACCCGGTCACCCGGGACAGCGCGCCGGGGGTGCCGATGCCCACGCTGCCGCGGGCCTCCACTTCAGTCTCGACCCGCGTCACGCAGTCGTGAACTGCGCGCAGCGTCGCTCCGTAGTTGTCGCGGGGCGCGTCACAGCGCCAGCGGGCGAGGGTTCGCCCGGTCGGGTCAAGGGCGATGACTTCGATCTTGGTGCCGCCAAGATCAACCCCGATCCGGACCGACTCACCCACGTCGCTTCCCCGCAGTCATCCCGGCGACGACATGAGCCGAACAGACCAGCTTTTGCTGGCCTTCCGTGAAACAGATCAGCAACAAACGGTTGCCACAATCGACCGGCAGAGAGGCGCCCAAGCCTCCCGCAAGCGTGTTCCTAGCATCCATGGCCAGCAACAGAAATCCTCTCCCCGATTCGATCCCGATGGCGGCCCGCCCACCTGGCGGCGACTCGTTCGCGTCGGTCGGCGAGACCTCGCTGGTGGCGGAGCGCGACGCACTATATCGCGACAACCAGTTGCACCGGGAACGGCCGGTGCGGCTCGCCCCGGACGATTGGGACGCCACCACGCCCGTGTCGGTGCTTGGGCTGGAGCAGATGACCATCAGCCGCCTGTTTCGCGCCGGCATCGTGCGGCTTGCCCAGCTCCTCGAGACCCCGGTGGAGGAGTTGTGGCGCAGCATCGGCCGCCACGGTATCAACGACATCATGGGCCGCCTCGCCGCCCAGGGCCTCACCCTGCGGCCGCACAACGACTACGAGCGCTGGCGGCTCGGGCTCGTCGAGCCGCAGCAGATCGCCCTGCCCGTGTCACCCGACCGCCCGGTGACCGACCTGTGGCCCCACCTGGGAATGGCGCTCACCGATCTGCTGCAAAAGCGCGGGCGATTTCGCGTGGCCGATCTCGCACCGCGCGACCAGGACGACCTGCTGCAGCTCTACCGGCTCGGCAAGAGTAACCTGCGCAAGATCCAGGCGGTCCTCGAACAGATCGCTCCCCTCGCGGACGGCGCGTGGCGGGACCGCATCGATCGGGCGCTGCGCCTGATGGCGACCCGCAGCGCCGGACGGAGCACGACCTCGCGTCACGGCGGGCCGCTGCGCCTCATCGAAGAGCCCGACGGCTCGCCCCGCTAGTCACACCCGCAACCGCTTTCGAAGGAGCTTGCGCCATGCCCGATTCCGAACCGCCCCGCACCCCGAATTGGGCTGACTACATCGACTCGCTCCACGTCTTCGACCCGCATTGGCTGGTGCGAGCGCGCCGCGCATCGCAGGTCAAGCGCTCGTTGGGCGAGGGGCTCGACGATCAAACCATGCGCTCGATCGAAGAGCGCGTGGAACCCCGTCCGGGCGCCGACCGGTAAACCGAGGGCGTTCGCGCACGCGCGCAATCTGCGGCGGAACGCGAGCGATCAGAAGGTGATCTGGCCGGCGACGTACAACGTCGTGACGTTGTAGTCGAACAGCGGGCGATTGGTCGTCCGCGTATCGTAGGACAGCGTGGTACTGATCTGGACATTGCGCAGCGGCGCCCAGATGACGGTGCCGGAGAGCGTATTGATGTCGTCCACGCGCGTGGGCAGGCCGGTGACGACGAAGCCCGGGTCGCCGAGAAACTTCCGGACGCTGTACTGGTAGTTGGCCTGCAGCGTCAGCTTCTCGCTCACCGCATAGCTCGGCCCGATGCGGATGCCCTCGGTCAGGATGTAGCTCGTGGTGACGTCCTGATAGTTGCCGATCTCGCGAAAGATCGCCGCGTTGAGCCCGATGATGCCGGACGGGCTGTAGACCGCCGTCAACCGCCCGGTGATGCCGGAAAAATTCCGCTCCGAGATCTGGTCGTGCAGGCGGTTGGTCCACCCGAGCGCACCGGAGAGTTTCGATTGCCCGCTGTAGCGCCAGTCGACCGTGCCTTCGAGCGTGTACTCGCGGTAGCTGTTGTCGATGGTGGAACCGGCCACCACCTCACGGTTCGGAAAGCGGCCGTCGATGATGCGGAAATTGAGCCCGAGGAAGCTGTCGGTGCCCTTGCTGTACCGGCGCGAACCGAGCTCGTAGATGTTGTCGTTGCGGTCGAACGTCGAGAAATTGGCAGCGCTGTTCGTGAGCTGCGTGTTGCGCACGGCAGCGCGCAGCTTCCAGTCGGCACCCATGCGGTACATGCCGCTCGCGAAGTAGTCGTCGGTGTTGCGGATGTTGCGGGTGTCGCGCTGGAGGTTGTTCAAGTCCGCGAAGCTGCCCAGCGCCTGGATGCGCCCGAAACCGATGTCGCCGTCCCAGTCCGACCCGACCACCCAGTTCCAGACGCCGCGCACGTTGTACCCCAGGTAGTCGAGGTTGTCGTACGTGGCGTACTTGTTGTCGGTCGCGCTCGCACGGAGCGTGAATATCTGGCGGCTCACTGGAATATCGGCATCCAGGCCCACGCGCAAACCGAGGATGCTGTCGCTGCGCTGCCCGTTCTTGATGAACGGCAGCTGCGAATCGGGGATACGGTCGTCGAGGTAGAAGAGATTCGACGAGTACGTGTAGTTCAACCCCACGCTGGGTCGGATGCGGTCGCCATCGAGGGCCTGGGCCCTTCCCGCCGTCACAGCCAACACCACACAAACCAACACCGCCGGGCGGCGCACGGCCATTGCACGGATCATCGTCTTGCTCGCTCGGTCTACCAGAACTGCCAGCTCCCAGTATAGAGGACCCATGCCCCGAGGAGGCCGTTGGTGACCGCGTGAGCGATGACCGGCACCCAGAGGTTGCCGGTGAGGCGATACAGGCCGCCGTAGGCGAGACCGGCGATCAGCCCCGCGAACCAGAGGTGATGCTCGACCGCGAAAACCGCCGACGACAGCATCAGCGCTTTCACACTGACTGCGGTCGGCGACACCGTGAGGAAGGCGGGCTTGTCGATCCAGCGCATCACGAACGAGCGCCAGAAGAGCTCCTCCATGACCGGCACGACCAGCGCTGCACCGGCGATGCGAAACAACGCGAGCGCGACGTTGACGCGCCCATCGTCGCGCGGATCGAAGCCCTTGCCACCTTCGCCGATGACCATCCACGAGGCGTCGAGGTGGATCCACAGCACGAACACGATCAGGCCGACGATGAACGCCATGGACCAGTGTCCGCCGCTCAGCGTGGAAAAGCGCGGCAGCTCCTCGTAGCGCCGCCAGAAATAGATGAGCGCCAGCGCCACCAGGCCGACCTGAACCGGATAAAACCAGCGCGTGTCCACGGCCCATTCGAGCGAGCCCACCGCCAGGAAGACGATGTAGAGCGCGAAGGGCAGCACGCGCGGCAATGCAGGGTGTTCGAGCCAGGATGTGGCCATGACGGGTCGGATCTCGTTTGCCGGATACGCGCTCGAGGGCGCGCGAACCGCCGGATTATGGCAGAGCCCGCCGGCGCCCCGTCATTGCCGGCAGGGCACCTCGACTCGCGCCTCGGCGGCCCGGTCGCGATACTCCTCCAGCAGGTTCTCCACTTCCACCTGGCGCAACCCGGTGAAGGGTTCCTTGCGCTTCACCGCATCCCAGAAGCCCTGGTCCTTGTACCGGGCCATGACTTCGGTGGTCACCCCGTACAGCTTGAGGTTCTTGTCCTCGCATACGCGGATGGACTTCGCCTGCAGGGCAGACACCTGACGGCCCTGGGCGAGTTCCTTCTCGCTGGCGGCCAGAGCGTCGCGCACGCCGGCCAGGTCGCGCAAGGTATCCTTCAGCCGCGCCTCGGTCTGCGCCAGCTTGCCCGCGAGCATCTCCTTGTCGTTCGCGAGGCTCGCGCGCTCCCGCGTGATCGCATCGAGGCTCGCCTGCAGTTCGTCGGCACGCTTGCGTTCGCGCGCCACCGCACCCGAGGTCTTCGCGACCTGGGCCTTGGCGGCCTTCGCTTCGGCCTCGACCTTCGCCTTTTCCTGTTCGACCGTGGCCTTGGCCTCTTCGGCCTGTTTCTGTGCCGCCTGGGCCCGACGCAGCAACTCGCGCTCGCGCGCGGCCTGCTTGTTCGGTTCCTGCTGCGCCGGCGTGGGCCAGGAAACCGCCAGCAGGATCGCCGCGATCGCGGCCGGAACGATGCGCGCCATGGCTAGAACCGGACGTTGAGGTCGGCCTGCAGCACGTCGATCGCGAGCGGCAGCCGCGCGCTGCTCCCGTTGCCCAGGGCCGGGCCGGTGATCTCGTTGCCGGTGAGGTAGCGCAGGCGCAGCCAGACGTTGCGATCGAGCCCGTAGAAGCCGCCGACGAAATAGCCCTTGGTGTCGGTGCCGCCGAGGTAGAAGTCGGAATCGGTGAACGCATCGAGCACGGCGTCGCGTTCAAGATAGCGATAGCCCACGAAGAACTGCCAGTCATGCAACTTGCGGATGACATCGGCGCCGATGGTTAAGCGGGCCTGGTAGGCGTTGGTCTTCGGTTCCACGTCGAGACCGGTGCGGGCGCGAATCTCGGCGCGGTCGAAGCCGATGTTCTTCGCATAGTCGGCCGCGAACTTGAAGAACACCGGATCGAACTGGCCGAGGTCGAACTCGCCGCCCAGGTTGAGGATGCGGTATTTCGGCGCCAGTGCGTAGGCCGCCGGATTGCCGGTGCCGAAGTTGATGTCGAAGAGCGTGTTGCCCTTCTGCTTGAAGGCCGGCAGCGTCCAGTCGTTGGCGTTGGGCTGCGCGATGGTGTTGGGTTGTCCCGAGACGTTCTGGTAGTCGAACAGCGCGACCGCGCCCTTGGCGCGCATGGTCGCGTCCGGCTTCCACTCGGCACCGCCCTGCACGCCGAAGAGCCACTTGTCCTGCGGGCTCGGCGTGGTGGGTGTGGACTGGAACTGCTGCAGTGGAAACGCGCCGGCCGTGAGGAACGCCGTCGTGGTGGGCGACAGCTTCGGCTTGAATGAGCCCGCCAGACCGTCGAAGTTGAGGTCTTCGTCCCACACGAGGTCCGTGGGCCAGAACCACGGGTTGGGCATGCGCCCGCCCATCACGCTCCAGCGCTCGCTCGGATCCCACTTGAGGTAAGCGCGATCGAGAATGAGCTGCTGCGCGCTGAAGTTGTTGCCGAGGTTCGAATTGGTGGAGACCGGATTGTTGAGGTTGCCGGTGGCGAACCGGAACCCGGCGCCCAGCGTTTCCGTGATCTTGGCGAGCATCCCCAGGCGCACGCGGATGCGCCACAGGTCAGTGTCCTGCTGGGTGTTGGTGAGGCTGCTGCCGGAGAACGCGTTGTAGACGAGCGGCGGCACGTTGTCGGACTGGTAGTACTCGCCCTGGTAGCGCAGCCGCATGTCGCCTTCCCACACGATGCGGTCGAGCCACTCCGGCAAGGTGCCGGGCTCGGCCCAGCGCTCCGCCTTGGCTTGGGCCAGCACCTCCTGCTTCACCTGCTCCTTGATCTCCGACTTCACCGTCTCGGGCACGTACGGCACGCGCACAGTCTGCCCGCGCTTGCGCCGAGTGCTGGTGGCCGATTCGTCTTCGGTCGGCTTCGTCTCCGCCGTTGCTTCCGGTAGCGGTTCGGTAACCGCGGCGGCCTTCGGTTTCGGCACCACGTCGGCGAGTGCACCACGCTCCGACTCGGGCAGCATCGCCTCGGCCTTCTCTTTCGAGAGCACGCCTTCCTGCACCAGCGCCCGGATCAGGTTCACCGTGGTGGAACGCATCTGCTCCAGCTCCGCCTTGTCCTTCTGCAAGCGCGCCTGGGCGGCCTGCGTCGCCGCGTCGTTGGCGGCTGTCGCCGGGGCCGGGGGCGCGGGTGGTGCCGGCGGCACGGCAACGGGCTTCGGTGCGGGCTTGGACGTAGCGGGCTTGGGCGCCGGCTGCTTCTTGGGAGTCGGCGCTGTCGGCGTCTGTGCCATCGCGGCGGCACCGGGCAGCAGAAAAGTCGCTGCAACGAAGATCGAAAGGGTTCTCATGGCACTCGTTTGTTGTCGTGTGCACGGCTCATGGAGCACGCACGTCCACGCCGCGACGACCGCGGCGACTGGGCCCTACCCCGCGTTGCGCGAGGTGAGACGCAACTTGACCGGCTGCGGCATCTCCGGCGGCGGCGGTGATTTCACTCGCGGCGAATCGGCGAGTGCGAGCCGGATGGTCTCGTCGATCTCGCCGTTGCCCGTGCCGCCGGCGATCTCGACCCGGTCGATGCCGCCGTTCGCATCCAGCCAGACCTTCACCACCGCCTTGTACTGCGCGCTCTTCAGCTTCTCGTTGCGCAGCAGCGCTTCCTGCAACTGCGCCTGGAGCATGTTGGTGAAGAACGCGAACTGCGCGCGGTTGACGCCGCCACCGCCGGACTCGCCGATGGTGGTGATGTCGCGGCCACCCTTGTTGGCGGCAAGCCCGAAGCCGTCGCCGGCACCGCTGCCTTCGGCATCCAGACCGAGCTGTTGTCCGGGCGGCGGCTGGTCGTCGGCCTGCTTCGGTTCCGGATCCGGCTCGGGCAGCTTCACTTCTTCCTTCTTCAGCTCCGGCTCGGGCGGCTTCTCTTCCGGCTTCGGCGGCGGCGGTGGTGGCGGCGGGCGCAGCACCGCGATGGTCTGCACGCTCGCCTTGCGCGGCTTGCCGTCGTTGGAGAGCAGGCTCTTCAGGGCGAAGGCGAGCACCGACACCGACGTGAGCAGGCTGACGGCGATGATTGCGTAGCGCAGGTAGCTCTTGGTCCGTTCGCTCATGACCTCTCCCTCATTTCACGATGCGCGCGGTCACGAGACCGAGCTGGGTGATCTCCAGGCGGCCGCACAGGTCGAGCACGTCGATGACCCGCTCGTACTGGACCTTGGCGTCGCCCTTGATGACGACCGGAAAATTCGGCGTCGCGGCCTTGAACTGCGTGAGACGCTGCTCGAGTTCCTCGAGCGTCACCGGATAGGTGTCGAGGAACATGCGGCCGTCCTCGGTGATGGTGATGGCCTTGGTGGTCGGCTTGGCGAGGCTCGGCGTGTTGCTCGCCTTGGGCAGGTTGACCTTGATGCCCTGCACTGATGCGGTGGTCATGATGATGAAGATGACCAGCAGCACGTAGGCGAGATCGAGCATCGGCGTGACGTTGATCTCGTCGTACGGTTCGTTGCCATCGGATACCTTGGCAGACATGTCAGTACGGCGTACGCAATCGCGATGGGCCAGCGGCCGGCACAGCCGGGGCGCACGGGCCCTCTCGCAACAAACCACGAGGTGGGTGGCGCCGGGCCGCCCCAAGCCACTGACGCGCCCCCTCGGGGGGCAGCGACCACAGGGAGCGTGGGGGCTGTCGCATGCTAGGAGGAGTAGTTCTCGGCGATCTTGGAGATCAACTCGTCCACGAACACCTGCTGGTCGGCGACGATGCTCTTCACGCGGGCCGCGAGATAGTTGTAGCCGAACAGCGCCGGAATCGCGACGCCGAGACCGGCCACCGTGGCCACCAGCGCGGCGGCGATACCGGGGGCGATCGAGTTCACGTTCACGTCACCCGCGGCAGCGATGGCCGCGAAGGTGATCATCACGCCCACCACGGTGCCGAGCAGGCCGAGAAACGGACCACCGGAGATGGAGATGGTGAGCAGCACCATCTGGCTGTTCAGCCGCGCGTTCTCGCGCACGATGCCGGCGTCGAGGCTCGCGCGGATCGCATCGATCGCCTGCGGCGTGAGGTTGCGCTCCATCTTGCGCTGCTCGTACAGATCGAAGCGGTGATGCAACTCGCGCATGCCGATCTGGTAGAGCCGATAGATCGAGGAGCCCGCCAGCTTCTTGTCCACCCCCTGCTCCAGCCGGGTGAGATCCTGCGACAGGGTCTGGAACCGCGACAGAAAGTTCTTGTTGGCCCCGTCGGTGCGCGCGAGAAACACCCCCTTGGCGAACATCACCCAGAAACTGATCACCATCATCACCATCAGGATGCCGATGACGATCCAGCCGTCGAGCGTGACCGCGCTCAGGAGGATGGTGAAGTAGGACGAAGTCCCTTCGGCCTCGGCCGCCTCGCCTTCGGCGGCGACGGCAACCAGCCTGGCACCATCGCCTTGCGAGGCTGCCTGCACCTGCAACCACGCGGCAGGCCGCGCGACGTTCGAGAACTGGAGCTCGTCCAGCTCGCCCTTGAAGCTGGTGCCCACCACGACGTCGCCGCCGAGATCCGCCGCTCTCGCGTTGGCGGTTGCTGCTTCCTTGCCGTCCACGTAGAGGACGAGCCGGTCGGACAGCGTGACCGCGACGTGGCGCCACGCCCCTGCCGCGAGGTCCACCTTCGCAGTCTCCTGCCCGAAGGCGCGTGCGAAGACCTTGCCTTGTTCGTAGAGCACCTGAACACCGGAAGTACCTTCCTGCTGCGAGTACAGCAATGCGCTCTGCGCGGCGTCGGCTGGTTTCACCCAGGCGCTCAAAGTGAAGCCGCCCGCCGTCTGCCGGAGTCCGGGCTGGTTGCTCCACGCGAGGCGCGACGCCCCGTTGAAGACACCCGCGCCGTCGGCGAGACCGGTAGCACCGTAGGCCACGCCGCTGACGGCGGGCGTGTGCGCGTAGGCGGTGGCGTCCTTGAACATGCCATCCTTGTCCGCGAAATGCAGGGCAAGGGTCTGATTGCCGTCGTAGGTGGTCTTGGCGTCGGAGGCCGGCACCGCCTTCTCGTTGCCGTAGTAGACCCAGATGGCGTTCGTGTTCGTGCTCGGCGCGAGGCTGGGAACGATCACCCACACCAGCGCCAGTTCGTTGACGCCGTCGAACAGCTCGACGTGGAACTTGAGCGGCGTCTTGTCGTCGCCGTCGACGAAGCGCAGATCCTTCCCGTCCATGTCGGCTTCGGCGAAGGGGAAGTTGCCGGTGTGCAGGCGCACCAGCACCGGAACGTTGGTTGCCGCCGCGCTCAGGTTGGCACCGGCGGCCGACGTATCGAGGGTGATCTTGCGGCGCGCCGTCCAGTCCTGGTTCCACCAGGCGTGGCTCAGCGAAGGCAACAACGCGACGACCGCCACGGCGAGCGACCACAACAACCTTTTGATCATGGGCTTTTCAGGTTCGGGCTTGCAGGACTTGAAGCCCGTTGATTGTTGTGGCGCCGTATTGCAGGGGCGTTAACGTTGCGTGACGGTCGTTTGCTCCTTTCGGCTCATCGTTTGCGCTTGCGGTCGTCATCGTCATCGCCCAGGCCGATGACTTCGACGGTGAGGAAGGACGGACTCAGGTTGCGCACATTCTGGTTAGCCTCGCTACCTGCCCGCTCACCGATCTTCTCGGCGGCCTTGGTGGCATCCGAAGTCGCACTGCCGACGCTCGGGAGCGCGCCGGAGATCCCCGACGATTGGAGTGCCGGCACACCCGTGGAAACGCCTCCGACGCGGATGTTGTCGGCCCCGATCACGCGCTCGGCTCCGATCGTCAGGTTGCCCGCGACGCGGATACCGGCGTCACCGGCGTTGACATCCCCGGTCGGCGCGAACAGATAGACGTCGTCCGCCTCGAGCCCTTCGCGGCCAAGCAGGACGCCGATCCCCGAGCCAGCGATGGAATTCGAGCTGTCCAGGATGATCTGGTCGCCGCGCACGATGATCTGCGGAGGCGGCGTCGCGCTGGCCGTTTTCGCCCCCTTGCCGGCGTCGATGTTGCCGTAGGAGGACCAGATCATGATGTCGCCGCCCTGCAGCGTGAACACCCGCGAGGTGTTGACGTCGAAATTGCGCGTCACGACGCTTCGTATCTCCCCGCCTCTCGCCGTCACGATGCCCAGCTGCGCCGCCGTCTTGGCACTCTCCCCGGCGTCCGTGACGCCGACGTTGACGAAGCCGCCCGGCACCAGGAGATCGATGCCGCCACCCTGCTCGGTCTTGATCTGGCTGCGGAAGAGCGAAAGCGAAGCGCGCGCTTGCTGCGCGTCCTCCTTGGATCGAGGCGCGGTCGGGAACAGCGTGGCGATGATGTCGAAGCCTTCCTGATAGCGGGTGCGGTCACCGGTGTCGAGCGCCACCCGTCCCGCATCGCGCACGCCGACGAAGAATGCGTCGCGCAGCGCCTGCTCGTTCGCCGCCAGCAGATCGCCGTGCGACGACGCGAACGCCTCCCGATCGGCGGACGCGAGCGCAGCGAAAGCCGGACGCGCCTCCGCCAGGGACAGCGAGGGATTCGCGGTCCTGCCGCGCATGAACTGAAGCAAGGCTTCGTTGAATGCGGATACGGCAGCGCTGGAAAGCCTGGGGGCGGCAGGATCGGTAAACCGGTAGAACAACCCGACGTAGTCCGGAGCGGGCGTGCCGGCCATCAACACCAGTTGCGCACCACCCTCCGGCAGGGCGGCATTGTTGAAGTTGCCGCGCGAAATGATGCCCCGGGACGGACCGAGATCGACATCGCCCCCTGCGCGCAATTCCAGCGTTCCCGGACCGCCCAGTTCGACCACGGCATTGCTCGAAGAAAGCGGCACGCCGGTTCGATCCACGTCGAATCGGATATCTCTTCCCGCACGAATGGCGGATCGGTCCGCGGCGCGCAGGTTCTGGCCGCCGATCCAGGCCCCGGTAATGTCCTGGCCGGCCTCGATCACGAACGGTTTCGGCGCCTGCAGGAACGCGACCGTATCGGGGCCGGTGACGTTTCCCGTCAGCGCGACGATGCGGATCGGCTCGAGATCGTTCAGGTGCGTCAGCGTGGCGGCGTGTGCCGTGCGTCCGGCATAGCCTGCGGCCGTGAGCGGCTGGATCCGCAGGAAGAAGTTGTTGTCCGGATCCGATACCTGCGGCAGCGAATACGCACCATTGTCGAACCGTCCTGTCCCCGTATCGAACCGCTGATCGAGGTAGCGCATGTCGAGGGCAGAGACGTTGAGCGTGCCGTCGGCGACTACGGACCCGGCAGCCAGCAGCTCGAGCTGACCCGACGCTGCCGGCGCAAGCGTCATCCCTCCTTCGACCAGGACGCTCCCCGACAGCGCCACCGCGCGCACGGTGGCGGGATAGAGTGTCAAGGAGGCCGTCTCGGTGGCCGCAAGCGGCTGCATGCTGAAAGCCGAGAACAGGTGGGCGGGATTGTTGGCGAGCACCACGTCCCCCGAAAGCGAAACGAGGTCGGCCGCGGAATCGCTGCGGTAGGTCGTGAAGAACGTGCGCCGATCTTCGGTCGCCCCGTTGCCCTGCGACTGCGGAGCGAGCGTCGCATTCAGGACGGACTCGAGCCGCAGGTCACCGTTGGCAGTCACGCGCAGATTGCCCTCGCCCAGCGACACTACCGAATACACCGGAGTACCCGCGGAAGTCCGTGAGCTTCCGAGGGCTCCGGAAGCATCGATCGTCACGTCGCCTCGGCCCGCGTGGAAGAAGCTGCTGTCGATGTCACCACCGGCGCGCACGGCGACGTCCCCGCCGCCTAGAATCTTGAGGTTAGCGAGGTCCGGCCGGGTGTCCTGGTCGCCCGGCAAACGGCCGTTGGTCGCCACGACCACACCCAGATTGTCGATGCCGCCACCGGCATCGATGACCACGTCCCCGCCACCCAACGCACCCACGCCATGCCGGAACATGGCGAAGCGCGGCCACCACGTCGGGCGACGCATGCCGCCCGGCGGTGCGTTGCTGTTGAACGTTCCGTCGGGATCGAGGCGTCCGAGGCGATACAGCCAGTCATTCACCCATTGGTCGCCACCGGCGCCTTGGATGTCTCGACCCACCTTGATGCGGACATCGCCACCGTTCAACGGATACTCCATCACGAGACCCGCGATGTTCGTGAACTGACGATCGGGTGCACCAGCGAATGCGTGGTTCTCAGGCGCGTCGGCAATACCGGCGGTGTAGATGGTAGATGTCGCAGCAGCCAGAACGAGATTGCCACCGACGCCGATCTCGATGTCGCCGGTGCTGGTCCGGATCAGGCGCCCCGCGGCCAGGGTGAAGTTGCCGCCAGCCGCCAACCCTTCCGCCGAGCGTACCGCCAGCGGATTCGCTGCGTTCAGGTCTGCGCCGGCGACCAGGCGGTAGCCCCAGCCTTCGCCGCTCTGCTGCAGGCGACCGGTAGTCAGCGCATTGGAGAAGCCATCGGACAGCGACTGGCTCATTGCGAGATCCGTTCCCGCCCGGATCGTCAGCACGCCGGGTTCGTCCCTCTGTTCGCCGTAGCGCCAGTCGAATGAAGTTCCATCGGACCGCAGGCGCAGGTCCCAGACCGTGCCCAGCGTCGCGCTTCCCGAGGTCGCGATCTCGAGTCCCGGTCGCAGATGGAAGGAGCTGTCGGAGGCACGACCCAGTCGATCGAGGATCGATTCGGCCGCATTCATGAACGTGCGAGTCTCGTCGCGCCAACCGGTGATCAACCCGCTATCGATGGTCACGTCGGCGCTGCCGAAGTCCGCTACCTGGAAGCCCTCGACCACGACGCTTCGAGCGCCGACGACCACACCAGGCGCCAATGATCCGCTTGCAGTGCCGCCGGCGTCCGACGTCAGTGCGACGTCCGGCGCCCCGCCCGGACCGGCGATGCGCGGCACGCGGAACACGACCTCGCCGGCACGCGCGGCACTACCGTCGGGTACCGACACATCGATCACGCTACCGGCGAGGACGATCACACGCGCTTGCGCCCTGTGTTCGGCCGTATCGCCGGTCACACCCAGGGTGACGCGCCCGCCCTCGCCATCGGTGCCATAGGCCGTCGAAAGGCTCGTCGTGGCATTCGCCAGAATCCGTGCCGTCTCGTGCAGCGTGATTCTCCCCTCGCCCTCGGTTCCGGCATGGCGCGCGAAGACGTCGACGCGCCCGCCCTTCGCGCCCGAAGCGTCAATCGTCCCGCGGATGGCAACGCTCCCGGCGTCGGCGGCGATGGTCACGTTTCGCGCCCTGAGAGTGTCCGAGGTATCGATCACGACATCGCCGGTACGGACCCTCAGGTCAACGCGTTCGTGGAAACGACCAGCATCCAGCAGCGCCAGCAGCGTCGAAGTGTCCACGAGCGCATCGACATCGAGCTGGAAGCTGCCCTGCGTCGCGCTGGAGCTGCCCGCCGCACCGGAGAACTCGCCGGACAGACTCGCACTGCCATGCGTCGCAACCACGACCAGAAGTCCGGCATTCGCATTCCCGGGCGTCGAGACATCGATCGAACTGCCCGCCCCGACGTCGACATCGCCGAACAGGCTGGTGAGTCGCACCGTGCCGCCCGGGGTCGAGATCGATTTGTCGGCGAACGATCGTTGCACTCCTGCCACCGACGTGTGGCTACCCATCAGCAACTTGAGATCGCCGATATCGGCGCGCAGCTCAAGATCTCCTGAATTCAGCACCATTCGGCCGCCATGGACCAGTTCGCGACCGGACAGCAGCATGCGGGCTCCGAAGTCCTGGGATGCCAACGGAGTCGCGCCGTCGATGCCCGCAGTCACCAGGGTGCCGGAGGCTTCGACAGACGACACCGCCGACGACGATGCAGTGATGGTGCCTGCGGTGAGCGTGAGATCGCCTGCCACCGACAGGCTGGACGTGCCCGAAGCAACAAAAGCTTCGCGAGCCGTCATCGCCACGGTCGAGAACCCGACCATCTCGAACCGACTGGCACCGGAGCGCCCGGAGACGCCGAGGCGCCCTGCCTCGATAGCGATTGCGCCTGACCCAGGCGCGGCATCGGACCGCACGACGTCCGCGAACACCAGACCATCCTGATTGCCGAAGTCGATGCGATCGGCCGAGAGGCTTGCCGTCTGACCGGAACCCCCATAGCCGACGATGCCGGCGGCATCGATCTGAAGGGTTGCGATATCGTTTCCGTTCAGCGCGACGGAACCATACAGATCGACCGTGCTGTAGCTCTTCAGGCGGATCGTGCGTACCCCTGTCAGTGCATCCAGCCTCGCCTGCGACAGCACCACGCCGCCGGGGTCGCTCGGTGGGGCACCCAGGGAGATGCGCGAAGCACCGACCGCAAGAGCACCACCGAGCGCCGGCCGCGCCGCGGAGAAATCGAGCTGCCCTTCGATCTGCGTCTCATGCGTCGCATCAGCGATGATCGAACCAGCCTTGAGCAGCGTACCTTCCTCGATGGAAAGCGTGCCGCTCGAACGGCTCGTGCCGCTACGGCCCAGCTCCGCTTGCTCACCACCCGACAGGCGCAGGTAGGCGCCGTCGCCTTCGATGCTCACGGACTCCGGCGCTCCGGGCCGTCCGCCTTCGGCGACGATGCTCGTGCCCGTGCGAATGTCGATCGTACCCGTCGCGGCAAACTCGATCCCGGAAACGGCAAGCGGTCGTGCCGCTTCATCCGAGAGCCCCGGAGCGAGGTTGCCGAGATTTACCTCGATGGCGCTCGCGCGCACGTCGATGGTGCCGGCTGTTCCGGCCATGCGAACCCCACCGATCAGCAAAGTGTCGATCCGGCTGCCGACGTTGGGGTCGATACGAGTGTCGAACCCCAGTCGATTGAGCGCCCGGTAGTCGACCTTCACGTAGCCGGCGTCGGCGCTCGCGCCGTTGCCGACGATCGCCAGCTTCTGCGCCGCGATGCCCACTTCCCCGCCGCGGCCGTTGCCACTGACGGCAGCGACCACCGCCGCGTCCAGCGTGAGCTGGGTCTGGGCGATCACGGCCAGGCGGCCGGCGTCCTGCGGCAAGCGCCCGCTACCGTCGGCGAAGAACGTGCCGGCCCGGGTCTCGATGTATTCCGAACGGGCCCGCGCCCAATCGCCGGGCGCGATCTGCAACGCGATGGTGCGCGACGAAAGGGCGTCGCCATCCAGGCCGACGCTGCCGAGGCGACCAGGAACGCGCCAGGCACCGTCGGCGCCGCGTGCGACATCGCGCGGGAGAATGTCCTTCGCGCCTTCGTCGAAGGTCACCAGAAAGGCTCCGGGCAACAGGCCGTAGCGCGCCGGCAACAGCGTATAGGTGCCGGCCGCGAGGCCGGGGATCGCCTGCCCCACCGCGACCACGTCGCCCGGCTTGAGACCCTGATTCGACCCGTGCGCCTGCGCGTCGTAAGGCCCGAAGGTCGACTGCAGTCCCGGCAGTATCGCAAAGAGATGGGATGAGTTCGCCGGGTCGAGCACGTCGACCGATCCGCCGGGACCGGGCACGAACTCCCACGCGAGCAGGTCACCGCCACCGGATATGTCGATCGTCGCCGCGGCATCCAGGGCAATGTCCGGCGCATCGAGGATGATGTTCTTCTCGGGGACGCTTTCGACCGTTCGCAGCAGTCCATCCACGGTGTAGATGTACTGGCGGCCGTTGAGCGTGGTCTGCCCGAACGGGATGATCTGGCCTTCGGCGGAAACCGAAGTGATGCTCCCTTTCGCTCCTGAAGCATCGGCAGCACCCACGTGCAGCTTCGAACTCGCCTTCAAATCGATCGTCCCGAGCGGCGCCTTCAACACGCCGAACTGCTCGATGATCTCCGCGCGTGCCCGTATCGCCCCGGCACCCGACAGCACCGGTACATCCGCTGCACCGGTGCGTTCGAACCGCAGTGTCCCGGCCCCGAACGGTTGGAGATCGAACGTGAAGTCGGAAAGCGTCGTCGCGTATACCTGCCGCGAACGAACGGTCACGTCGCCCGCCGACTGCAATCTGCCCAGGAGCTCCACGGTGGTCGCGTCGCCGACGACGACGGAGTTTGCGACGCCCCGAAGCCGCACATCCTCGGAGGCCGTCAGCGTCGTGGCCGCGATACCCCCGAGGGAGAAGGCCCCGGTCAGATCGATGTGCCGTGCCGACACAGCAAGGACCCCGCCATCGCCCACCAATGCTGGCAGGCGCAGCGACTCCGACTGGCGATCGCGGCGGGTCGGGCCGAGATTGACGTACGCCGCTTCGAGCGTCACGTTGCCGGGTCCGGTCGCGATGATGTTCGGCGCCTCGATGCTGATCGCGCGGTCGGCTCGCAGCGCCACAGCGTCGGCGAACCGGATCTCGTGCTCACTCGCCAGCGTGATGGAGTCGAACCCACCCGCCGCGATCAAGGACTGGGAAACACCGGCGAATCCGATCAGATCGAGATCGTCCACTGCTTGACCTGCACCGTAGCGTCCGGCAAGACCGAAGACCGGACCGTCCACGACCAGTCTCCGCGCACCCTGCAGTCGCGCCTCGATCTCGAGATTCGAGTCGGGATTGAAGAAACGATTCTCGCGATCGATCGAGACACTGATGGTGCCACCGCGAGCACCGCTGCCTCCCGGCGCACCGGCGAGTTGCCCGTCGTAAAGAATGCCCTCGCGCGCCTTCAGTGAGATGCTGCCGGCATCGGACAGCACCAACGCTTCCTCCAGACCGTAGCGCTGGCCGCGGGCCGTTTGCACATAGAGCCGCGCAGAACTGCCGGATACGTCCAGCCGCGATCCCTGTCGGGCCACGAGGAACCCGTTGGCCGCATCGATGTCGATACTTCCGCCTGCAAGCACGTCGCCCTGAGGTCCCGGGAGGGTTCCCGGCACCACCCGTACTGCCCCGGCCGTCGACAGCGTCGCGTTGTCGCCCAGCCAGATCATGCGCGCAGGATCGAATGTGTCGCCCACGTTGGGTGTGGGTAGCGCCAGGGCGATGGTGCCGCCGGCAGCACGCATCCAACCGTTCACGGCTATCAGATTCTGGGCGTCGAACGCGATGGATCCCAGGTACCCGCCATCGATGCCTGCACCCGCTGCCAGCGTGATCGTCCCGAACCCTGCATCGAGGCGGTCCGTCGCGAACGCCAGAGTGGCCGGGGGTCGCAGCGCCGCCGGAAGCGGTGAGCCCGGGACGCTGGTCACTGTCGACATCGAGGACCCGGTCGCCATCGCCACAGATCCCGGGGCGAGAATCCGACTGCGAACGACCGGGGCGATATTCGCGCCGGGCTCGAAAGCCACGGAATCGATCCCGGTGAGATCGAAGCTCGCGAAACCGCCGAGGTCGAACCAACTGCCCTGCACCAGCCATTCGCCGGGCTGAGACTCGCGGACCGGCCCGACGGTGATTCGCGAAGTCCGGATCGACAGCGTGCCACCCGTGCCGGGGTTGCTTTGTGTCCCGACGGCATATCCGAGCAACGTGCCATGCGTGACGAGCTGATTCGGCGTCTGTTGACCGGCATTGTCGCGGGCTTCCCCGGTAACAAGGGTGATGGCCCCGGGCGTGCCGTAGCGCACGCTGCCATCGGCGCGCAACCATGCACCCGCCGAGACATCGACGACGGATCCGGCATCGAGCGTGAGATTGCCGCCTTCGATGCGTACCGTGCCGCCCTGCGTCGCGACCGATCCGCCTGTCGCGGAGGTGGCCAGACCCAACCTGTCGTTGGTCCATGTGCCCGCAGTCGAGAGCACCGCGCTACCCGCGATGTGCGCGTCGCCGGCAATCGCGAGCGTGATGTCGCCGGCCGCCGCACGGATCGAACCGCCTATGTCGGCCGTAGCGGACTTGATGTAGACGGATCCGCCCGGACCGACGTCCAGACTGACGCCACTGGGCAGTGCGACATTCCCGAGAGAATGGCTCTCGAGCCGGGTGAACCCACCGCGGCCGAACATGCCCGCCCAGATCGACAGCGTATCGGGCAGGGGCGACGCGAGACCGAAGCCGGCGGTCAGCGCACTGCGCTGTGCCGTCAATGCGAGGTTCGAATAGATGGCGCCGGCGTCATCCTCGAGATCGCCGATCCGCAGCAGGCCACCCTGAGGCAGATCTCCGCTCATCCGCTGGAACTCACCGGTGACGGTCGATCCGATCATGTCGCCGGTCGCCACGACCTTGCTGCCCCACAGCTGAATGGAGCCGGCGTCGACGCCTTCGGTGTAGCCGCGCTCGAGACGGTTCGCGATATTGACGACTTCGCTGTAGACGATGTCCTTGGGGGCCGACATGAAGTCGTACAACTTGCCGTCGGCGCCGACCAGGTACGTCGTTCCGACCGTGCCGTCCGTGTAGCGTATCGAACCGCCCGACACGTCAAGCCGCGTGTCGTTGCCCACGACGACATCGCCTTCCGACTTGAGCAGGATGCTGCCCCCGATCGTGCTCTTCTCCGCGATGGTGCGCTGGACCTGCGCTCGGAAGGGTGCGACGTCCGTGATGTCCGCGGTCTTGCGCAGGTCGACGTAGACCTTCTTGCCGCGCAGCACACCATCCCGCTGCACCGGTGAGTCCTTGAGCTCGGATCCGCGGAGATCCACCTCGACCACGTTGCGCGAGGTGGAGATCGAGACATTGCGCTCACCCGAAACGTCGACGATGGCACCGGGATCGAGATGCAGGCGCACACCCTGACTGTCGGTGGGTCCGAGCAACAGGAACGCCGGGTCGAGCCGTGCGGATTCCGCCTGGGCGAGGAAGCTCACTTCACCGCTCGGAGCGATGAGCCGCGCGCCGCCCTCCACGTGGATGGAACGTCCCGCGACGTCGATCCTCGATCGATTGAAACGCTGGTCGTCCGTGAGCGTGCGCTGGCTGTCCGCCGCCGGAAGGATGTCGATTTCCGTGCGCACGCCCAGGTCTCCGGGGCGTGCCCTCGCAGCCGCCGTTTCCGGCAGCACGCTCGTCTCGCTGCCGGGCGCGAAAACGACCGTCCCGGTCCGGTTCGCTTTCGGTATGAAGACCGGTTCGCTGCCGCTCACGTCGCGGCGCTCGTTGCGTGTCCAGGTGTCGCGCGCCTGAATGACGATCGATCCGTTCTGGTCGACCGAACTGGTCGCGAGGATCCTGCCCTCCTGGCGAACATCCAGGCCGGCCAACGTCACGTTGCCACGCCGCGCGACGATCTGATAGACGCGCTCGATGACCTGCCCGCCATCGAGACGCTCCTCGCGGCGCGTGCCCATCTGGTTGACGACGGTACCGCCGATGTTCACGGCCTGCCCGGTCGCATCCGTGCCGGTGAACGGATCGACCTCCACGAGGAAGCCGCGCAACGCGGTGTCCAGCGGTGCGGTGAGATACACCTTCGCGCCGGCGGCAAGGATCGTCTGGCCTTCCGGAGACTCGATGCGTCCCTGGTTCTCCACGCGTGGCGCGAGCAGGATCACGCGGCCACCGTTGCTGGTGCGGATGAGGGCACCGTCATCGACACGGACCATCGTGCTGCGAAACTTCTCGGCCGAGCCCTCCCAGCTGAACGCAGCCTCAGGGCGAGTTAACTCGTCCTGTGCAACCAAGGACGTCAGACCATTGAGGAAGGTCTGATTCGAGATGTTGAGCGCCGAGGCCACCAACCCGCCGACGTTGATGGCGGCATCCCGGCCGAACAGGATGCCGTTGGCGTTGATGATGTAGACCTGTCCCTGGGCGTTGAGTGCGCCTTCGATGATGGAGAGTTCGTTGCCGATCACCCGATTCAGGGTCGCAGACGAAGCGCCGAGCTGGTGATTGAAATTCACCGTCCCGCCCGATCCGATACTGAAGCTGTTCCAGTCGATGATCGCCCGGGCCGTCGACTGGTTGACCGTGAGAGTGCTGTTGGCGATGGCAGCGGTCGCGGCGCCGCTAGCGGCGATGTTGACATCGGGTGCGATAGGAATGACCGGGACGGGCAGCGTATTCGTCGGGATCTCTTGCGAATGCGCCGGTCCGAATGCCAGCATCGCGGCCGCGATCGCGACGCCCGCGGCGCCACGTCGACGCCGGGCGCCTCGGCTGTGGCCGTGCGCACCTTCGCATACGGGTACGAGCATGCCGCGCAAACGGCTGAACACGAGATGGAAGCAGCGAGCGTTCATGGGTTCAGTTGCTCAGAAATCGTAGGCGACGCGGAAATGAACCCGCATGTCGCCCGCATTGGTACGCGGCGTCGACTCGAAGGGCCACGCCAGATCGAGACTGGCAGCGAGATTGCCGGGGCCTCGCGCGCGCAGACCGAGACCCGCGCTCGAAAGCCTGGTACGTCCAGGAATCGGCACGAGTGGCTGTTGCACCCGCACTTCGGCGGCGTCGAAGAACGCGATTGCGTTCAGTTCATCGACGCCATTGCCGACGCGCTTGGCGAGCGATGGCGACTTGAGTTCGACGCGTACTGCGAGAGCATCGTCGCCGAGCGTCTCGGCTTCCAGGTAGCCGCGCACGGTATCGACACCGCCGGCAAAGTACTGCTCGGTGTTCACCAGCGGCCCGCTCGCAGTCTGGCCGGCAATGCGAAGGAACAAGGTGTATCCCCGCCCCAGGATCTGGTCGCGCTGTGCGTCGCCTCTCACGATGAAGAAGTTCGCGTGGGCACCGAATCGGCGGGCGGCGAATTCATCGTCGGTATTGCCGAAGAAGTCCCGCATCCCGAACGTCGTTCCCAGATTGAACGTCGACACGCCTTTCTTGCCGCGCTTTTGCGCGGTGTAGCCGCCACTGAGGGGCACGTAGGAGATCGGGGGCAGCAGATTGTTGACGGCGAAGCGGCGTTCCGACTCCTTGAAATCCTTGTAGTCCGCTCCGAGGGTGACCGAATGCGCGACCTCGCCGCGCGCCGGGAGCGGGACGATGTAACGCGCGCCGGTGATCGTGCCGCGGCCCACGATCGACGCCGAGGGTGTGGCGACGTCGGTGTCCGAGCGGACCGCGTAGAGCGCGAGAATGTTGTCCTTCCCGCCCGGATTGAAGACGTAGTTGCCGCTGATGACGCGAACCTGGGATGTGTCCTGCGGCGAAGTCAGCACCTGGACCGATGCGCTGTGCTGACGCTGCCAGAGGTTGTCATAGCGGACCGCGGCACTGAGCCGCAAAGGTTCGGTGTTGGCGGTGTACCGATTGTTGAGTTCGATGGAACCGTGCAAAGGCGATTTGTCGTCGACCTTGAGGTCGATGTCGACCTGGCCGGGCACCATCGACGGCTTCAGGACGGGCGCAACCTTGCGATCCGCCGGTCGGTTGAGCACGGCGAGATCCTTCTGTACGTCCGGAAAATAGGGCACCTCGCCCTCTTTCAGGCTCGGCACGAGTGCACGGATGTGTCCCGCCGAGTAGTACCGGGCGCCCTGGACACGCAGACGATCGAGCGTTCCCTCGGTCACCTGCAGCACGACGACCCCGTCGGCTACCTTCTGCTCCGGAATCCCGACGAGCACCGTCAGGTAGCCCGATGTCTGGTAGGTCTTCTCGAGCGCCTGGGCCGCTGACTGAACATCGTCGATGTTGCGCCCCGGCCCGAGATACGGATAGACCGCGCGTTCGATGTCGATCGCCGGCAGGACGGTATTGCCCTCGACACGATACTCGAGGATGTCGAAACTGGGCTTCGGCGCTTCCTCGTCGTCCTCGTCGATGTTCTGCTGTGCTCGAACACCGGTCGAAAAGCACAGCGCGAACGCGATGGCAACGGCAGCGATCCATTGGAGAACTCGCGGTCTCCGATCAATATGCATGTAGGTCCGATGCTTCGGGATGACGGTCGAGGCGCTGGAACGCGCTGGACTCCGAGATGCGAAAAGCCCCGCCCTTGCAGGCGGGGCTCTGAACCAGGTTCGAGTCACCCGGAATTACTGAACTGCTGTATCGCGATCAGTAGAAGAACTCGAGCGGTTTGCACATGTTGCCGCCGCGAGTACCCTTGGTCGTGTTCGCACCCAGCGCCTGCGGAGGCAGCGCCGAGACCCAGTCGCTCGTGTTGAAGGCCGGCGCGGACACTGCGGCGATGATGTCGTCGGCGAAGGTCTTCGTGAGACCGGCGAGCTTGCTGGTGCGGTACTGGAAGGTCAGTTCCACCGCGAACTGATAGGCGCCGGAGTTGAGGTTGGCCTTGCTCGGCGCAATGCCGGTGGCACCACCCGAGAGCACCGGCACGACACCGGTGCCGCTGTCGCTGTCGGTATAGGTGCCGGTACCATCCAGCGTCCGGAACGACCAGCCGCACACGGTCTTGCCATTGACGGCATCGCACGCGTTCGGGGCTGCCGGGCTCTTGTTGCGGTTGTTCAGGCTGTCCAGGGAAAGAACTCCGATGGCACCGTAACCGCCCGCGCCGAAGTCGACCTTGACGAACTTGCCTTCTTCGTCGCGGAACGTGTGCACGCCGCCGTTCTGAGCCTTTTCGAGGCAGTCGCGCACGTTGCCCGAAGTCGAGTTCTCGACCACCGTCAGACCCGCGGTCGGATCCAGTGTGAACGCGGTGGCAGCGCTGGCACCAGTCTCTCCGGGGAGGCCGCGTACGCCATCGCCGTCCGGGTCATAGCCGAAGCTGTCCGACATGCGCTTGGGCGAGTTGAAGTCGTTACCGACTACCGAACCGGCGGTGCAGGGAAACCCGTGGAAGAACCAGTTGTAGGAGGTCTGCGTCCCGGAGCCAGGAACTCGCCGGCATACAACGAGTTGCGTACCTGCGGCCGGAGCAATGGCCGGATCGACCTGCGACCAGTCGGCGTAGCCGCCCTGCCGCAGCAGATCCCCATAGACGGCGCGCGTAAACGCGGTTGTCGCCGGCACGGAGCTTGTGGCCACGATGCCCATGGACAGGACGTTGGCGGCCTTGATGGTTAGCGTTGCGGTCTCGGCGCTACTCAACTGCTGCACCGGTTGTTGCGTCTGAAGATCAAACTCCACGTTGTAGGGAGACTTGAACAGTTCCGGATTGACATCCGAAACACCCATTGTGGGTTTGAGACCCGACGCACCATCGACTCCGAGAACAGGGCACACGCGCGCCGTTCCTGTGCCGGTGCAGGTACCCAGGGTGTTCTTCGCATCCAGGACGGCCAGAAACTCATCGCGCGCCACGGGATTCACGCCATACACCGAGCCGCCAGTCGATCGCTTGATCAGTCGGACGGATTTGCCGAAGTGCGCCGCAGGCACGGGCGCGACCGACTTGAGCTTGCCTACCAGGGCGTAGTACTGAGCGCCGTCGACATTGTCGATGATCTTGGTGAAGCCGGGCTCGAACCAGCTCGTGAGCGTCGACTCGATGAAGTTGTTGGGAGCCGTGGCGCCCGTGATATAGAACTGATCGTAACCGGCGCTGGTCGGGCAGGTGTACGCGTTGTAGCCGGTATCGCCGCACGACTGCGCAGCGGCTTGACCGGTCATGGCCGCCAGCGCGAAGCCGACTGCCAGATAAGTTGTGTTTCGAATCATCGATCTCTCCAAAATGCGTTCGTTGGGTTCGCGCCGACCAGAGTCAATCCGGACCGGCACGGTCCTGATCATTCAGTGGGACGTAAATCGCTGCGGTGGGCGACTACTTCTTCGTCGAACGCCGGGCTATGCCCGCCACCGTCAACAGCCCCAGAGCCATCAAGGCGTAGGTACCGGGCTCGGGAATCGGCGCGGCCGTGTAGACCAGCGTTCCGTCGTTGCGCAAGGTCCACGTCATGTCGCGATCGAACGCAAACTTCGTGACGAGCACGTTGTTGGGGTTCGCGGTGCCGTTCTGATCCAACAGGAAGAAGTCGAGCGACTGATCTACCGCACCCGCGTTGTTCCAGCCGGCTGCAGACCCGAAGTTGTTACCCCAGGAAAGACTGCTAGCCAGAGCAGGACCCTCGGCAGCCGTTGCCGTGTTCGACCCATCGGTCGTTGTGCCATGGGTACCAAGACTATTGGACTGACCCGCGAAAAAGTCGAATGCCGTGGTGACGGCGGTGAAATTGAAGTTGGTGATGGCCGGTACCTCACCGTCCGTCGCCGTCGTCAGAACACGCTTGTCGCCCGCAGAGTCGGCGGACGCCACATTCCAGAAGACGTTGGACTGGTTCGAAACGGACCCGAACCAAGTCTGGAACAGGGAATCCGGCGTGAATTCGAGCAGAACGCTGGGCCCGACCACGCTCGGCACGCCGGCGGTTTGGCCAGTCTGAATCACGGACACGGTCGCAGCAGTGGCGAAGTCGTTCAGGGTCTTGCCGAGGTCGCGAAGATAAGAGGTGTCATCAGCAGTGTCGGCCGTTCCCTTGGTGTCCCAGACGGCGAAGATGAGGTTTCCGTTCGCACCGGCCTGAATTCCGGCGTGAGCGGGGACCGACAACGCCGCCGCTACGCAGGCGGCAGTCAGTCCGAGTGTGATTTTCCTTGTCATTGCGGAGGGCTCCTATGCGATTGAGATGCTGTTCGTGGTCAAGCCAAGAGGAAACTCCATCGGGCTTTCCCGGACACGAGACCGACCTACGCGGCCGCCTCCGATCCCGGCTGTACATACTTCCGGAGCGTACTGAAGCTCCGTGACATCCCCTTTGCGCCGATACCAACATCCGTAGACCGAATGGCTCATCGGAATGGCACCGAGATTCCGGAAATTTCCCGTTCCCAAGGCTGCGACCACGCACACCCACTCTAGGGGTGTCGCATTACACGACCGCGGTGGCGGATGTCCTGCGAAATGGGCGAGAGTGACCATGCGCTGCGCAGAGACGCCATCCGACCGACGGCAATCAGCGACGGTCGTGCCGGTGGACGACGCCGGATCAGCCCTTTCGGGCCGCGTCTCTCACGCAGGTTGCATAGCTCCGGGCGGAATCGCTCTCGCACTTCTGCCGGGCCGCGTCCTTGAGGTCGAAGCACTTCAGCATGTCCTCGCGCCGCTGGTCCGCGCACTTGTTGGGCGGAGGTTCCTCGGGACGGACATCGATCACTTGCGATCCACCGCCCGGCATGCCCGAATTCGCGCCCGCTCCAGCCCCGGGCGCAGTCGCGCCGGGGGGCACGCCGCTCGTCCCGGGCGGTGGCGCCTGCGTGCCCGTATTGGCCATGAAGTGCCAGTCGCCATGGGTGTCGCCTTTCACCTGAACACCTTCCGGAAGGTCAGCGGTGCGAAATACCGGGGTCGACGACAGGCTGTAAATGCCGATGATTCGCCCGTCAGCCTGCTTCACCAGACCCCACCCCGCGTTTCCCGTCATCGGATCGATGAAAATCTTGCGCAGGTGCCGTACCACCGTTCCCGAACGTCGGTCCTCAAGCAGGTCCTGCAACGTCCTGGGGTATGTCTTTCCGGCCTCCGGCGACCGCTCGAAGTAGCCGCGAATGGCGCGCTGGAACTGCGCCCCGACGAACACCAGTTCCGCCTCTTTCTCGCGCTGCGCGGCCGTGTGCCAAACCACACCTACCGAGGCGAGACCGATGCCGGCTATCGCAAGGAACATCAACAGCCCCAAGTAGGTGAATCCGGTTTCAGCCTGCCGTGGTCTGGCAACAACAGCTTCGAGATCAGTCATCAGCCGGACTCTTCGCATCTCGGCTCCAGTGACCATGACCCCGACCTGCGGCCCTACGCCACGCTGTTCTTGATGATCTGCAGCGACAACCCGCGCGCCACTGCCTGCGCACGGTTCTGCACGTTGAGCTTCTTCAGGATCTTCTGCACGTGGTTCTTCACCGTGAGCGGACTGATGCTCAGGATGCGCCCGATCTCCTGGTTGCTCTTGCCGTCGCGCACCCATTGCAGGATCTCGATCTCGCGTGCAGTGATGAGCCGGTCGGTCGGCGCGATCTCGTACTGCTCCTGCCGCTCGTTGCCGAGCATGCGCACGAACGCGCAATGGATGTAGGGGGTGAGCATCTCGATGAGATACCCCTGACGCACGCTGAGCGGTTGCGGCAGGTTCACGAAAGTGAAGTAGGTGCCCGGCGACCCGTTGAGAGCAGGCATGCCGTGTGTCGCCAGGTTCGGAAACGCGTGTCGGTACAGCGCCGCCTCGAACCGGCGAAAGACGCTCGACTCCCGGTCGCTGCCGCAGACCAGCAGTGCCTTCTCGCCGCGTTCCGCCCACACCCGGATGGCCTGGATCATCAGGCCGCCGTCCACGTCGACGATACCGTCGACGTCGGAATCGGGCAGCGGATAGCTGGAGAAGTGCTCGATCACCAGATTGCGCCGCAGGTAGTCGCCGTGCGCGCAGATCAGGACTTCGTGCGGCACCAGGCTTTGCAGGTTCCCCTGGGACCAGAGGAAGAACTGGTTGCGCCGCCGGACCTCCATCGACGAATGCACGACGTGCATGAATCGTTCGAGCTCGCGCGCGGAAAGGGTGACGACGTCTTCCATGCTGGGGCGGGTCGTTGGCGCCGAGTTGACGGATGCGGAGTGCTTCGATGCCTGCCGCTTGTTGGCACTGCCTCCCGATGGCTGAGGCAGCATTCCCTGAGCCCGTGAGTATTCGGAGGTTCTGTTACAGCGCCGTTGAGCTTTTGCGACAACCGGCTCTGCATGCATGGCGGCTGCCCGTCAGTCCAGCACTTCGAGTGACAACGCCCCGAGGTCGGCGCCCGCCTGCACCAGCGCCTCGGCGGCGGGCCGGCTGCGCTTGTAGATGGCCCAGTAGAGCGCACTCAAGCCGTCCTTGCCCAGCGCGTTGGGGTCGGCACCGCCGTCGAGCAACGCTCGCAGGCTGTCCACATGTCCGCCGCGCGCGGCGAGCACCAGCGCCGGCCAGCCGTCGCGGTTGCGGATCTCCGGGTTGGCGCCGGCCGCCAGCAGGAGGCGGACGGTCTCGGTCCGGCCGAGGAGCGCCGCGTTGAGCAGCGGCGTTGCCCCGTTGTCGGCCTTCCCGTCGGGGCGCGCGCCCTGCTTCAACAGGTAACGCACCATGCGGGTCTGGCCCCGCAGTGCCGCGGTGGCCAGGGGCGTGTTGCCCTGGCCATCCTTGACATTCACGTCGGCGCCGCGGTCCACGAGTTCGCGCAGCGCCTCGAAGTTGCCGCCCTCCACGGCAGCCACCACCGCCAGGCGCCCATCGGGCAGGCGCAGGTTCGGCAACGCGCCCGCCGCGAGCGACCGCGATACCCCGCCCGCGTCGCCGGTCCGGGCGGCTTCGACCAGTTGCCACTGGCGCTCGTCCGTGGCCGGGTCCGTCGTCCGGACGCCAGGATCGGCCAGCAAGGTGCGCACGCTTCGCGCCACAGCAGGACGGCTCGCACCCGAGAAGACGATGCCCCCATCGGGAACACGGCCGGCCTCGCGACTGCCGGTGGGGTTGTCCTGGGCGATCGCGCCGGGCGCGAACGGCGTCAGAAGAATCATGCACGCCGCCCGCAGCGAGACGACCAGGCCGATCGAGCGGGTGCCGGTGGAGGTTCGAGTCACGAGGGGTCCCTTGCCGTCAAAGTTCGGAATACGCCTTGCCGTCGAGCGTGTTGCCGTGTGCGCCGCTACGCACGTCGTACACGGCACCGTCGCCCACGCCCTGCGGTGGCGGCACGATGATCCACGCCGCGTCGGACTCCGCGATGGGGTCCACCGGCACCGAGCGCAGGTAGCGCTTGGTCACCAGATCGGGCAGCGAATCGGGATAGCGCCCGCGGTCGGCGTGGAATTTGTCGATGGCGTCGCGCACCACGTTGAGGTTCTCGCGCAGCACCGCTTCCCTGGAGCGCTCCACGCTCTGGAAGTAGCGCGGCATCGCCAGGGTCAGCAGCAGCGCGATGACCGTCATCACGACGAGCAGCTCGATGAGGGTGAAGCCTCGGCGGTGCCGACGGGCCGGATCGACCGCACGCATCAGCTTCACCACTCGCGGTAGGGAACACCGCTCAGCCCCTTGCCTTCCGCCAGCGAGTACACGTCGAACACGTCCTTGCCCGAGCGCGGGTTGTCCGGCGGGCTTTCGTAGGACCGCAGTCCCCAGGTGCGCGCCGCGGGCGTGCTCGCGTCGCCGTGGAACGGATCGCGCGGAATCCGGCGCAGGAAGTAGATCTGCTTCTTGCCGGGCGATTTCTGGTCGGCCACACCTTCCACGAGCGCTTCGAGCGACGGCGGGTAGCCCGAAGCGTCGGCCTTGCGCTCGATCTTGCCTTCGTCCGCCGCCTTCTTGTAGGCGTCGAGCGCGGTGCGAATCTGGCGCAGCGCCGTGCGCAGGTCGGATTCCTTCGAGCGCTGCACCGCAAGTTCGCCGAGCGGCACCAGGCCGAGCGCCAGGATCGAGACGATGACCACCGTGATCATCATCTCGATCAGCGTGAAGCCGCGCGGTGATCGCATCGTGGCGAGCCCGATCAGTTGCCGAGCTTGACGCTGACGGGCGGCGGTGCCGTCACGTCGATGGCGAACCCGTCGCGGTCGACCACTTCGACGTCCGTCACCGTGATGGCGGCGGCACCCGTCGCCCCCGGGAGCACCTTGAACCGGATCGACCGGCTCGATGCCTCCCCTGTGAAATTGACCGATGCCTTGCCGGGCAACGCCGCCACCGGGTCTACTGCCTGCAACTGCTTGGGATCGAAAGTCAGGTCGACTCGCGCCGCGCGGGTCGGCACGACCGGCGGGATGCTGAGCTCGACCGCGAACTCGCCTTGCGCACGCTCCGGCGCGGTCACGCCGAGCACCAGCGGCGTCGCCGCTGCTGCCGGTACGTCGCGCACGGTGTCCTGCACGGGACCACCGCCCGTGGTGCGCGGCGCTGCCAGTGCGAGTGCTCCGGGCGCCGTCTTCCCGATGCGCAGCGGAGGCATTCCCGGATTGTTGTCCGTGCCCACCGGCAGTTCCGCCTGCACGCCTTCGGGGCGCAGGATGTTGCGCACGATGCGTGGCGTGATCATCAGCACCACCTCGGTCTTGGCCCGGTTGTCGAGCGAAGAACCGAAGATGCGCGAGAGCATGGGGATGTCACCCAGTCCGGGGATGCGCTGGGCGCTGCGGCGGTCCTCGTCGCTGATCAACCCGGCCAGGATCTGGGTCTCGCCATCCTTCAGCTGCAGCACCGTGTTGGCGTTGCGCGTGCCGAGGCGGTAGGCCACCGTGCTGCCGGTGCCGGTGGCCACGGTGATGGTCTCGATGATGTTGCTCACTTCCAGACCGATCTTGATGGCCACTTCGTCCTGCAGGTAGACCTGGGATTCGACATCGAGCTTGAGACCCACGTCGAGATAGCTCACCGAGGTGGATACGCCCACGTTGGCCGTGGCCGTGGAGGTGAACACCGGCACCTTGTCGCCGATGTGGATGCGCGCCTTCTCCTTGTTCTTGACCCGGATGCGCGGATTGGCAAGGATGTTGGTGGTCCCCACGCTCGCCCGCAGATTGAACACCAGCGCCGGATTGGCAATCGTGAAGATCATGGGTGCGTCGATCGGCGTCGTGGAAGTGGCTGTGCCGGTGACGGTCTGGGCCTGCAGGTTGACACTGCCCGGATAGCGCACGCCGATTTCCTGCAGCCGCGTGCGCGCCACTTCCATGATCTCCACTTCGAGCATGACTTCGGGTTCGGCCAGGTCGAGGGTGCGCACCAGTTGATCGGCCAGACGCACCACTTCAGGAGTGTCCTTCACCACCATCAGGTTCAGCTTCTCGTCGATGAAGACGTCCTGAGTCTTCATCATGGCCTTGACCATGGCGGAGGCCTGTTTCACGTCGGCGTTGGCCAGATAGAAGCTGCGCACCACCAGGTCGCGATAGTCCTTCTGCTTGGCCGGGGTGTTGGGGTAGATCAGCACCGAGTTGTCGTTCAGCACCTTGCGGTCGAGCTGGTTGGTGGTGAGGATCAGCTTCAGCACGTCGTCCAAAGTGGTGTTGCGCACGTAGATGGTGAGCTTCGCATCGGGCTTCACGTCGCGGTCGAAGACGAAGTTGATACCGGAAGTCTTGGAGAGCATCTCGAAGACGGTGCGGATCTGGGCGTCGCGAAACTCCAGCGTGATCGGCTTCTTGTAAGGGGTCCTCAAGCTGGGCGGGGGTTCGGCCGCCACGGTGGTCTCGACCACCTTGCGCAGCAGTTCGCGGGCCTTGCTGTGGTAGGGATTCTCCGTGAGCACCGCCCGCACGACGCTCTCCGCCGCGGCGTAGTCCTTCTTCTCCAGCAGTGCTTCGGCGTCCTTCAACCGCTCCGCGTGGCGCCGCGCGCGCTCCACTTCCTGCAGACCGGCGTTGGCGCGGTAGCCTTCAGGGTCGATGCGCTTGGCTTCCTGGAACTGGGCCGCGGCCAGGTCGAGGTTGCCCGTCTTCAGCGAGGCATCTCCTTGCAGCACGAAGGCACTGGCCACGCGCTCGCGCTCGCGCAGCAGCGCCGCACGGTAGGTGGTGTTGCGCGGATGGTCCCTCACCGCCTGTTCGAGCTTTGCCAACCCTTCCAGCGGCTTGCCTTCGGAGAGCATCTCCTTGGCTTCTTCGTAGGAGCGGTCGTGGGCGCAGCCCGCGGCGGCGAGAAGCAACAGCACTGTAGCGAGGTTGCGCATCATTCGACCTTGGCGGTAAGGGTCTGGCGTTGCTCGAGGGGCAGGTAGGTGAGCACGACCCGTCCGGGCTCGAGCTCGTCCACCCGGTAGGTGCCGTTGATCACGTCGCCCTTCTTCACTGCATGGTTGGTGTCCTGCTGAGCCAGAAACACGATGGTCTCGTCCTCGCTGCCGAGCATGCCGACGTAGGTGAAGGGCAACGGCGGCGCCTGCGGCGGTGGTGGCGGCGGCTCCGCCACGGCGCGCTGGGCGGCCGCTTCCTTCGGTGTCAACTTGCGTGGCGGTGGATTCCAGTCCTTCGCTCCAAAGGCGTCGACGGCCTGCGGGGCGTTGCCGCCGCGCTTCAAGCGCGACAGGTCCAGCGCCAGGGTCGGCGCGGGTGTCGCGGCCGGGCGCGGCGTGCTGCGCTTGTCCTCCGCGGCAGCAGCTCCCTGGTGGCGAGCCGTGTCGACCCGCTGCTGCGGCGTTTCGTCCACCGCGTACACCGCCACCAGCGTGAGGGCCAGGCCACCGAAGACCACAACTTTGCGCACACGCGCATCGATCTTCATCGCGCGCCCTCGCCGCTCATGTAGACCACCCAGCGGATGCGCGCCTCCAGCGCTGGCGTGCCGATGCTCTCACGCTTCAGGACCACGTCGTCCAGCGCTGCTGCCGGCACCTTCTCCAGCACCTCGGCCACGAAGCCGCGGATGTCGCCATAGCTGCCGCGCACCGGCAGGGTCACTTGATACTGCACGAGGCGCGCGTCCTTGCGCCGCTCGAGCAGGTAATCACCCGACTCGAGTGTCAGTCCGTGACGCGCCGCTGCCGTGTGGATGCGCCCGATCCAGTCGGGCAAGGTGTCCACGTGCGGGAAAAAGGCGTAGAAGTTCTCGATCTGGGTTGCCCGCGGCGGTGCCACCGCCGCACTGTCACCGACCGAGCGCAAACGCGTGCGCAGCTCACCGATCTCGTCCTTCAGTTCGGCCGCGCGCCGCTGCGCCGGCAGCAGCGTGGACAACGCGAAACCGATGGCGAACACGATGAGCGCCGCACCGACCAGTCCGCGCCACTGCAGGCGCGAAACTTCGCGCCGCGCGATCCACCGCAGCGAGGCTGGCGCTAAGGATTCCATCGGGCGCGAATGGTGAAAGTGAGCGGGCGGTTCGGATCGGCGGCGCGAATCTCGTGCCGGGTCAAGTGCGCATCGACGAGCCCGGGTGCGGCCTCCAGCCGTGCCAGGAACGTGAGCAATGCCTTCAGGTCGCGCGCCTCGCCTTCGAGGATGAGGACGCGCCCGCGTGGATCGGGCTGCACGCCGAGCAAGGCGACATCGGGGATCACCGCGGCCTCGACTTCGGCGAACAGGTTGTCCCAGGGGGCCGCGAGCTGGTCGAGGACGAGATTGGCCGCTCTCAATTCCTGCGCGAGCTCGGCCGACGGCGCATCTTCGACGGCGAAACTCGGCAGCGAGCGTCGTGCCAGTCGCTTGGTATCGGCGAACTTGCCCTCCCAGCGCACCACCTCGTCGCTCGCATCGCCGTACTCGAGCACAGCCCACACGGTGAGCAATGCCCCCACGGCGAGCAGGATGGTGCCCCAGGGTCGCGCCGCACCGGCCGGCCGCTCGAAGTCGAGGTGCAGAGTCCGGTGCATCCTACCGCCCCGACGCTCGCAAGATGCCGACGGGGAAGTCGCGTCCACCGGGTTCACCGGCCTCGGCCACCGCGATGTCCCAGTTGCCGATGCGCGCCGGCAATCCCTCGCGCGCCAGCGCGAACGCCACCTGCAATCGACCGCCACCACCCACGCTACCCAGCGCCTCGGCCTGGCGCAACTCGGCGGCCAGGGTTTCGGACAGCGCGGGGCCGACGCGCGGATTGGCGAGCCACCGGCAGGTGCGGCCTTCGTACAGGGCGAGTGTCACGCGACCCGCTTCGACGAACGCGAAGCCATAGCGCGGTGCGCGAATCCGCCCCGGCTGCGTCTCCAGTGCCACCGCAAAGTTCGGCCGTATCGAGCGCACGACCAGCGCGGCGCGCCGGCAGGCCGCGCGCAGTGCATCCAGCAGCGCGGTGTCGATGGCACAAACCGGTGCAGGCGCCCCCACCTGCACATCGTCGAGAATCAGAGTCCAGCCGGCGACGCGTTCGCCGTGGATGGCTTCCAGTTCCATCCGGGCGTAGGCGAGCCGCTCCTGGTCGGTGGCCAGGGCTGCGCTCCATGGCAGCAGGTGCACCCGTAGGAAGTGGCTCGACAAGCGCAGCTGCGCCGGGGCGTTGCGCCACCGCACCTCGCTCAACGCCCGATCCAGCAGGTCGACAGTGGCTTCCCAGGCGGAAGCCGGGGCTTCCAGTGCATACGAGCCCTGTTGCAGGATGCGCGGCTTCAAGCCGCGGCTGAAGCGCGTCAGCACGACGCTGTCCGGTGACAGGTCGATCTGGATGCGCTCACGCCACGAGGGTGACACGGTTCACCTCCGTCAACGTGGTTTCACCGGCGCGCACCAGGTCGAGTGCCGATTCGCGCAGGAAGCGCGTGCCCGATTCGCGGGCCGCCGCCTTGATGCGGCGAATCGGTTCGCGCTGGGTGATGAGCTCGCGCAACTCATCGTTCAGCACGAGCATTTCGGAGATGGCCTTGCGGCCGCGATAGCCGCTGCCACGGCAATGGCCGCAGCCCTTGCCCGCGCGGAAACGGTAGCCGGTCACTTCCTCGGGGCTCAGACCCGAGTCGGCAAGCAGTGCGTCGTTCGGTGCGTCGTCCTCGGTGCAATGGGTGCAGTTCACCCGCACCAGGCGTTGGGCGACGATGCCGTTCAGCGCCGAGACGAAGGAGTACGGGTCCACCCCCATGTGGGTGAAGCGGCCGATGACATCGAAGACGTTGTTGGCGTGCACGGTGGTGAAGACCAGGTGGCCGGTCAGCGCTGCCTGGATGGCGATCTGGGCGGTCTCGGCATCGCGGATCTCGCCCACCATGATCTTGTCGGGGTCGTGGCGCAGGATGGAGCGCAGGCCCCGGGCGAAGGTCAAACCCTTCTTCTCGTTGACGGGAATCTGCAGCACGCCGGGGAGCTGGTATTCCACCGGGTCTTCGATGGTGATCAGCTTGTCGTGGCCGTGGTTGATCTCGCTGATGGCGGCGTACAACGTGGTGGTCTTGCCACTGCCGGTGGGGCCCGTCACCAGCAGCATGCCGTAGGGTTCGGAGGCGAGACGCCGGATCCAGATCTTGGCCGATTCGCCGAAGCCCAGGCTGTCCAGCGACAGGCCCTTCACCGCGTCGGCGAGGCTTTGCTTGTCGAGGATCCGCAGCACCGCGTCTTCGCCGAAGATGGACGGCATGATCGAGACGCGGAAGTCGATTTCGCGCCCCTGGATCGAGACCTTGAAGCGGCCGTCCTGGGGCACGCGGCGCTCGGCGATGTCCAACTCGGACATCACCTTGATGCGCGAGACCACCTGCTCGGCAGTCTCGGCGCCGTTGACCTGGCTCACGTTGATCAGCACGCCGTCGATGCGGTACTTGATGATCAGTCCGCCGGCGGAAGTCTCCAGGTGGATGTCGCTCGCGCCGCTCTTGAGGGCGTCGTAGACGGTGGAATGCACCAGCCGCACCACCGGACTGGTGTCCTCGCTGATGGTCTTCAGCGACAGGTCCTCCACCGCGCCGCGGCCATCGGTGTCGGTGCGCGTCTGCAGCACCAGGCTTTCCATGGCCTTCAGGCTCTCGCCGTGACGGGCGAGCCACGCGGTGAGATCGGCGGGGTGGGCGAGCCGGAAGCCGATGGCCGCCCCGACGCGCTCTTCGGCCCACGGGCGCACGCGCACGTCGAACGGATCGGCGAAGGCGAGCACCAGTGCCCCGCCGGGCAGACGAAACAGCACGCACTCGCGAGCCAGCGCTTCGGTGTAGGGCAGGCGGTCGAACGCAGGTTCGGCCGCATGCATGTCCGACATGCTCATGGGAACCAGGCCGAAGGTGGCGGCGAGCGCCAGGGTGAAGGCCTCGGCCTCGAGGCCGCTTTGCTCTTCCAGGCACAGCACGGCGCGTTTGCCGCTGGCGGCGGCCGCGGCGCGGGCAGCGGCGACCTCGTCGGCCAGGAACACCTGCGGTTCGTCGAACTCGCGCAGCTTCACTGGATGCTCCCCGCCAGTTCGAAGATGGGCAGGTACATCAACACGACGATGCCGCCGATGATGACCCCGATCAGCGCCATCAACAGCGGCTCGAAGGTCTTGGTGAACCACTCGACCCAGCGCGCCATCTCCTCGTCGTGGAAGATCGCGATGCGCTCCATCATCTCGCCCATCCGCCCGGTGCGTTCGCCGACCCGCAGCATGCGCAACGCCACCGGGGTCGTTAGGGCGTTCGCTTCCATCGCCTGCGACATGGGTTTGCCTTCGCGGATCATGCGCTGCGCGCCGTCCAGACGCGTGCGCAATTCGGTGTCGAGCAGGCCCGCCACCATGCCCAGTGCCGGCACGATCGGGATACCGCCTGACAGCAGCATACCGAGCGTGCGGTAGAAGCGCGTCAACTGGTACACCCGGATGCGCTCCCCCATCGCGGGAATGGCACGCAGCGCGCGAAAGAGGCGTGCGCGCGTGGAGGTGCGTGTGAGCCACCAGCCGGTCAGGAATACCCCTCCCAGGAACAGCACACCCACCAGCATTCCGTGTGCCTCGACCATCCGCCCCCATTGCATGAGCAACCGCGACACGATGGGCATGTCCCCACCCATGTCTTCGTACACGTGACTGAAGCGCGGCACGACGTAGCCCAGCAGGAACAACGTGACCAGGCCGCCGACGATGATCAGGATGGCCGGATAGATGGAGGCGCTCACCACCTTCTTGCGCACCACGTCGAGTTGCGTCTGGTACGCCACGAAGCGGGTGAGCGCCTCGGGCAGATCGCCGGTGCGTTCGCTCGCGCGCACCGATGCCATGTAGAGATCCGGAAACGCCCCGGGCACCGATTGGAGCGCGGCCGACAAGGGCTTGCCTTCGTACAGGGCAGCAAGCAAGGCACGCAAGGTGGCTCGGGTGTCCGGCCGCGATTCCTTCTCGGCGAGCGTCTCGATCGCCTCCACCAGGCTGATGCCCGATTGCAGCAGGGCCAGCAACTCCTGCGTGAACAACAGCAGCGGAAACCTGTGGCGTCCCTTGAGGGACGGCAGGGCGAATCCCGCGCCGCCCTGCACTGCCAGCACCGCGTACCCGCGCTCCTTCGCCTGCGCCTGCGCGTCACCGACATCGCGCGCGTCAAATGCGAGGGAGACCACCCCCTCGCCGGCTTTCATGGCTTTGACGCGGTAGCGCATGGCGGTTCGACATCAATTCCAGTTGGTGATGTCGGCGTTGGAGCCTTGCGCGCGCGACACGGTTGCGAGGCGCAGCCTCGCCTGGTGCGGGAGCGCGCGCAGGGGGAAGGAGGCGGCTGCGTCAAACGGGGGCATTCGGCATCAATTCCAGTTGGTGATATCAGCGTTGGAGCCTTGCGCGCGCGACACGGTTGCGAGGCGCAGCCTCGCCTGGTGCGGGAGCGCACGCAGGGGGAAGGAGGCGGCTGCGTCAAACGGGGGCATTCGGCATCAATTCCAGTTGGTGATATCAGCGTTCTCGCCTTCCCCGCCGGCTTGACCATCCTTGCCGAAGGAGAAGAGATCGAACTCGCCCTTCTCGCCAGGGGCGCGGTACTGGTAGGGCTTGCCCCATGGGTCCAGTGGCACGGCCTTCTTGAGATAGGGCCCCCCCCATTTCGCCTCGTTGCTCGGCTTCGCCTCCAACGCAGCGAGCCCCTGCTCGGTGCTTGGATAGCGACCCACGTCCAACCGGTAGGCGTCCAGCGCCTTCTCCAGCGCGTCGATCTGTGCCTTGGTGATCTTGATCTCCGACTTGCCGATCTGGGAGAAGTACTTGGGCCCCACGTACGCCGCGAGCAACCCGATGATCACCATGACCACCAGCAGTTCGAGCAACGTGAAGCCGCGGTGCCATGCGGTGCAGACCCGCATCGCGCGGCGGCTTTCGATCCGCACGATGCGATGGGTGCCTGCTCGATCGATGCGGTGCAAGGTCCTTCCCCTCTTCGTGAGACCTGGATACTAGGCAGGGATTATGACGCTCCCGTGACTGCATGTGGCCGCGCGATGTGTCGTCGGCGAACGTCAGCGTCGTGAGTAGCAAACACCCCTCTATTCCAGCCAGGGGCAGGCGTGTTTCGTCCGACGCGAACTACGGACTGCAGTTCAGCGGAATGTGTATTCCACGCGCACGCCCACCCGGTACAGGGTGCTCGCCGGCTGGAAGAACTGGCCGAAGCCGAAGCCCGGCACGAAGGCCCCGGTCGCCGACGACTCGGACAGGCTCAGCGAATCGAGCGTGCCCATGATCCGCCAGTGCCGGTCGATGCGATAACCCAGCATGGCGTAGACCGAGGGTTCCTTGCCCGGGTGCAGGATGATCGGGTTGGGGGTCATGCCGTCGAGGTAGGCTTCCTCATAGGTATAGAACGGCAGCTTCAACCCGGCCGCTGCGACGACGCCGCTTTCACTGCGATCGAACTCGACGCCGAGGCGTGCGAAACCGATGAAGTAGTTCTCTTTCTGGATGGAACTCAGCTCGCGCTCCCAGATGTCGACACCGCCCGACACGACGAGGTCGACCCACGCATTCCCGCGCGCCGGCACGCGATACCGGAACTGAGCCTCCTGCATGGTGCCGCGGTAAGACGTCGTGCTCTGGATCGAGCGGATCGGCGGAAACAGTGTGGAGCCGTCATAGTCGACGTCGCCGCCATACAGCGAGCCACGCCATGCGAACAACGCACCCCGATCGCGGTCCAGAGTCCAGCCGCCCGTGAGGACCGCCAGCATGCCGGTCTCGCGCACTTCGGGCGACGTGTCCTCGGTCCAGTTCATGTAGTCGATGCCGCCGCCCAGGGTGAACTGGGCCCACGCGGGCGCCGCTGCGAACATCACGATCATCGCTGCAAGGAAACGCACGAGCATGGCGACCTCCTGGCCAAGCGCGGCGATCAGGGAGCCCGGCCTGCACCGGGCTCCCACTCCCGCCAGCCGCGCATCAGCGGGAAATACAACGCCAGCCGGATCGGACGAGCATCCAACTGCGTCATGAGCGCAGCATACCTTTCCAACTGGGCACGGTAGCGCTCGCGTTCGTTGTCGAGGAAGCCTTCGCGGTCCGCACCTTCGTGCATGCCGGTCTTGTAGTCGATGATCCAGCGCACGCCGTCGGCATCGACGAACGTGCGATCGATCGCAATGTCGACCAGCACGTCACCGGCGACTCCGGTGAGACGGAGTTCCGAGTGCGCTTCGCCGTGGGCCGACAGGATCCAGCGCGCGCGGTCGTCGGACAAGGCGCCCTCGAGGCCGCCGACCACTCGCTCGATCGCCGGGACCAGTTCCGCCTCCGGAACGCCGAACGCCCGCAGGTCGCGCGAGAAGACGTCGCGCAGCGCATGCACGCGCTCAGCATTCCATCCCGCGAGTCCATCCTCCGCGATGCGCTGCAGGTGTCGATGCACGATCGTCCCCACGTGCCTGGCGGTTTCGGAGGCCCAGGAGAACTCCACCTCTCCCGGTTCTCCCGAACCCTCCAACCACGCTGCGGCCGGCGCAATGCCAGCGACCGGAACGGGTGGCACCCAATCCGCGGCGAACCGCCGGATCGCACCGTCGGTCCGTTGCCGGGGGGGATCTTCGAATGAAGCCGAAGCGGTCTGCGACTCGATCGCACGCAGGAAATCGATCTCGACCACGGGCCATATGCGGTCGAGCAAAGAACCCTTCTTCGGCCGCGGGACGCCATCAAGGGCGTCGGCGTGGCCGACGAGATGCAAACGCGACTTCGCGCGCGTCGTCGCGACATAGAGCAGCCGGCAATCCTCGTGCATCGCCTTGGTCCGGTCGAGGCGCTCCAGGTACTCGTAGATCGGATCCTTCTTTTCCGAACGTTCGCGGATCGGCGCCAGCAGCAAGTCCGGATCGCCGTGCGCACGCGGTCGCTCGAGCCACGCGAGCAGGCGAGCGGCATTGCCCCGCGGCTTGTAACCGAGCCCCGGCAGGATCACCGTATCGAACTCCAGTCCCTTCGCCTTGTGGATGGTCATGACCTGCAGCACGTCGCTCGCACCGGGATCGGGACGTGCGAAGAGCTTGCCCATGCGCTCGGCAAGTGCTGAGAAATCGGGCAGGTCACCACCCTCCTCCAAGTCGTCGAGCACGTCGAGGAACACCTGCGCGTCCTCGAGATCGGCGGCATCCGCCGCCGCGGCTGGCCCACCGAGTGCGAGCCACGCGCCTTCCACCCATCGGCGCAACGGCTCGCGGCGCCGTTGCGCGACGAAGGGCTGCAGGCAATCGTGCAGGCGGGTGAGCCTCCGGCGCCCATCCTCCGCCAGGCGCGCCACGAGAGTCGTCGTCTGAACGAGGTCCCATAGGCAGGCGGCCGCATCGAATCCCGCCAGAGAGTCGAGGTCCGCCAGCGTGAGGCCGCACCACGGCGCGCGCAGCACGGCAAGCCAGGCGATGCGGTCAGCCGGATGCAGCAGCGCGCGCGTGAGCGCGTGAAGATCCTGCACGACGGGTCGATGCCCCAGCGCCTCGATCTCGATGGCCTGGAAGCGCAGGCCGACGTCCTTCAACGCTGGCACGATGTGGGCGAGATGGCTGCGGCTGCGAACCAGGATCGCGATGCGCTGCGCCGGATCGTCGATGCGTGCCGCACGCACCAGTTCGGCCACGCGCTCGGCCTCCCCGGCCCGATCGCGCGCAAGCGAAGGATGCACCATGACCGCGGGTTCGTGCGCAGCGGCCTTCACGGCTTCGGATTCCGCGAACGGCACCGCGCCGCTGGCGAGATCCTCGGCCGCCGGCAACAGACGGCGGAAACTCGCGTTGACCCAGCTCACGATGCCGGCCTGCGAGCGGAAGTTGACGCGCAAGGTGAGCGGCGCCAGTGCCACGGTCTCGATCCCTTCGCGGCGCGCGCGCAGGTACAGCGCCACTTCGGCTTCGCGGAAGCGATAGATCGATTGCATGGGATCGCCCACGACGAACAGCGTGCGGCCGTCGTCGGGCTGCCAGCCGGCGGTCAGCCGCTCGAGCAACTGGTACTGGGACTGTGAAGTGTCCTGGAACTCGTCGACCAGGAGATGGCGGATGCGGTAGTCGAGCGCGAGCGCCAGGTCGGTGGGTGCGTCGCTGTCGCCGAGCGCGCGCACGGCGGCCTGGGACACGGCGGTGAAGTCCACCTGGCCGCGCTCGCGGAACAGGATCTCGAGTTGCGCCACGGCGAGCGGCAACAGTGCCACCAGCGCGCCGATCACTGCCCATTGCGCCTCGCTGTACGTCGGCGGCGGCAGCAGACGGGTGTGATGCAGCTCTTCCAGAAACGACGGGTGCGCTTCGACGTACCCCAGCAACGCCTTCACGCGATCCTTGAACCGGTCGCAGCGCGCTTTTTCCGCCGCGTTCTTCGACGTCGGAAAACCCACGCGCACATCGAAGCTCTTGCGTGCGGTTCCGTTCCTGGTCAGCAACATTTCGGCGACGCCGCGCCAGAGCGGCAACGCGTCGACCGAGGCATCCGGCAACGCATCGAGATCGAGCAGCGCGACGATCGGCGATGCCGCGTCGGTCTGCGCGAGATTCGCCGCCGCGTAGCGCGCGAGCGCGATCAGTTCGGCTTCGATCTCGTGGGGCGTCAGCGTTCTCAGGTTCGCGAGCGCATCGACGATGATGGCGCGCAACCCTGCTTCGAGGGTGGAGCGCTCGAGTCTTCCGGAAGACTTGTCCACCACGTGCCGCAGCCACTGGTCACGGCGCTCCAGCATGTCGGCAAGCAGCATCTCGGCGCTGGCCATGTCGTTGTCGAGATGCTGCAGCACGCGTGCAATCGCCGCGGCCGTCGGCCCGCCGCCGTCGAGGTCCGCCAGCAGGCGGAGCGCCGCTTCGCGATACAGGCTCGCTGCATCCTCGAGCGATTCGGGTTGTGCGCCGAAGCCGGACAGCAGGGGCATCTGGCGCGTGAGGCTCGCGCACAGCGCATCGATGGTCTGGATGCGCAGCCGCCCCGGACTGGCCATGATGCCCCACCCGAGACGTTCGTCGCGGCGCCGCACGGCACGCGCGAGTTCCCAGGTGCGCCGTTGATGATCGCGCACGGGGGGCGTGTCTTCGCCCGCCAGCGCCAGCGCGTCGAGCACGCGATCGCGCATTTCGCCCGCAGCCTTGCGCGTGAAGGTGATGGCCACGATCTCCTCGGGTGCATCGACCTCGACCAGCAATGCGAGCGTTCGTTGAATCAACAGCTCGGTCTTGCCCGAACCCGCCGGCGCCTGGACGATGAACGAACGCGCGACGTCGAGCGCCTGTTCGCGTTCGGCTGCATCGGCGATGTGCACCACCTCAGTCATCGTCGGCCTCGTCCTCCTCGTCGTCATCGACCGAGACGGGGCCGCGATCGAGCAGTTCCTTCACGCGGCACAGCGGGCCGAGGTCGCAGAACTGGCAGGTCTGCGGATACCGCTTCGGCATCACGGCGGCCTGCCCTGCGAGGAACTCGCCCGCCAGCGCATGCAGCACCGTGCGCCAATCGGACAGCAATGCCGGCCAGTCGCCAATCTCGCTGAAGTACCGCTCCTGCTCCAGCGTCTTCACGCCGGGAAGCAACGACTCTGCGCGTGCGAGGCCGCGGAAGCGCACCTCGTGCGCCCGAACCGGCACCAGTGCCACGGCCGCCACGTCGCCGGGATCGGTGATCGCATACAGCGGCACTTGCGGCGCATCCGGCCGCTCGCCGACCCAGGCGGCAACCGTGGCCTTGCCGGTCTTGTAGTCGAGGATCACGCGGCTACCGTCGTCGAGAGCATCGACACGGTCGACCCGCGCGTTCGCCCGCAAGCCGCCCACGTCGAGCGCGCGAGGGGCCTCGCGTTCGATCACACGAAACGGCGCGCGCTCACGCTCGAGGGCGAGCACGCTCGAGATCCGCGCACGCAGGCGCTCGCGTTCGATCGCGGCGAAGGCGTCGGTCAGGACATCGGGTCGGTCGCGTCGCAATGCCTCGAGCGCGGTGTTCACGGCACGGGTCACGGCTGCATCGAGATCGCCCGCGTTCGTCGTCAGCAACCGGGCATGGGAACCCAGCTCGCCCCAGAGTGCAGCGAGTGCCCGGTGCAGGAGCGTGCCGCGTTCGCGCGCGTCGAGTCCGGGCCGCGCTTCCTCGAGGCCGCGAGCGCCGAGCCGATGCCGGGCGAACGCCTTGAACGGACACGCGGCCTGATTCTCGAACACGCTCGCCCCGCCGCGGACTTCGTGGCCGGGGGCCAGCGCTGGCGCCGCTGTGTCGACCAGAGACTCGATTCTGGCCGCGCCGAGGATCGCCCCGGCGTAGGTCGGCGCCACCGCGGCATCCACGGCGACCTCAGGAATGTCGGCGATCAACGGGCTCGGACGCAGGACGCGGTCGGCGTCCCGTGCGGCATGACTGAATACCACGTGCCGGGCGCTCACGCGCCAGAGGCGCCCGATGCGTTGCGCGAAACCGAGTTCCCACTCGGCGCTCGCGTGCGGCATGCGATGCGCGCGCTGCAGTGCGACCGGCAGGAGCGGATTCGGTCGGGGTACCGATGGCCAGGCCTCGTCGTGCAAGCCGGTCACGAACAGGTGATCGAAACCGAGGCCTGCGGCTTCGAGCACGCCCAGCACCTGCACCTGCACCGCCTCCGATTCCGCCTGGAACAACGTTTCGGTCGCGAGGCGCGCAAGCCACGCATACGCATCGTCGAAGCGCAACGCACCGACGACGGAATCCAGGATCGACAGCCCGGCCACGAGTTCGCGCCACTTCTCCCAGGTCTGGAATTCTTCGCTGTCGAGCGCCCGCTCGCCCGGCCACCCGAGTGCGGACAGCAGGGCGAGGAACGTGCTGCTCCATGCGGAAGGCAACTGGCGCAGATTGCGCGCCGCGCGTGCGACGGGAATCCAGGCCTCGAGCCGGGCAGCGAGCAGGCGGCATGCGTGCGGTTGCTCGCGATCGCGCGCAAAGGCTTCGCGCTGCAGGCCGGTCATGTCGACCCGGAGTTGCCCGCGCTCGCGCAGCCGGGCATCCAGCAACGCGCGGCGGGTGAACTCCTGTTCCGCGCCGACGAGGAAAGGACTGCGCAACAGGGAACCGGCGTCGTTGAGCGGCAAGGGCCCGCGGGCCAGGCGCAGGATCGACAATGCCCCGTGGGCCAGCGGACACGCGGACAGCGGCAGTCCCAGCGAAAGATTCCAGGCACGCGGGCGGTGGCGGCTCACCGCGAGCACGCGTTCCGGTTCGAGCACGTCATCGAACACGCGCGCGACTTCGGCACGGCGCTGCGACAGATCCGGCACCACCACGCCGATCGTGAGCGCCGGGTCGGCACGCAACAGATCGCGCACGCTGCGAGCCACGGCGAGAAGTTCGTCGGCGGCGCTCGCGTAGATGCGGCGGCTCGATGCGCCGCTGGGTGCATGCGGCTGGGCTTCCTCGACCCGGACGCCAACCGCGCGCAAGGCGTCGAGCAGCGCTCGCTGCTGCGGAGTCAACTCGTCGAACCCGAACACCACGAGACTCTCCGCGCACCGCCCTTCGACGAGCCGTGCAGCGATCGCATCGGGCAGTGCGCTCGCACTCAACCAGCCGCCGGCGGCGCAGCGCGCCTCGAAGCGGGAAGCCCAACCCGCGTAGGCCTTGCCGTCTTCGTGCAGACCCGAGCGCCAGCCGGCGAGATCGAGCCGGAAGGCCTGTTGCTGCGACCAGGCTTCGCGGGCGACCCGGGCCGTGGCGGCGGTGTCGAGCAGGGCGTGGGCGACGGGCGAATCGGCGATCGCCTGTTGCCAGAGCGCCATTTCCTGCGCGGCCGAGAGCACCCGGACGGGTGCCTCGTGGCGGGCGAGGTCGGCGAAGGTCCGGTCGAGCCAGGCACCCCACGGCAGCACGTCCGCGGCGGTCCAGACGCGCAGCCCGGCTGCCACCTGGGCCGAGTCGAATTCGCGCTTGAGCGCCCGGGCGAGCCGGCGGTTGGGCGTGACGACGGTCGCGCCTGCCATGAGTGCCTGAAGCACGGCAGGCGTCATCGCACGCGCCGCCTCACTCGTGAAACGAAACGGGCCGCTCGAAGCGGCCCGCGTATCCGGTCTGGCGCGCGGCGGTCACCGCTCCAGATACTGCATCTTGCCCTTCTTGTCCTTCCAGTCATCGGCGTCGGGCGGGCCGTCCTTCTTCTCGATGATCGGCTGCCAGGTCTTGGCGAGTTCGGCGTTCAACTCGATGAAGTCGCGCTGGTCGGGTGGCACGTCGTCTTCCGCGAAGATCGCCTCCACCGGGCATTCGGCCACGCACAGCGTGCAGTCGATGCACTCGTCCGGGTCGATGACCAGGAAATTGGGGCCTTCGCGGAAACAGTCCACCGGACAGACGTCCACGCAGTCGGTGTACTTGCACTTGATGCAGCTCTCGGTGACGACGTAAGTCATGATTCTCTTGGCATTCCTGCAAAAAAAGTCCGCGCGACGACAGCTTCCCCCGGGCGCGGTTCTGATGGGCTTGGAACCCCGATTGTACCAGCGGGGGCGAGCTTTCCAGCCGCGCCCCAGTAGGCTAGGATGATCCTCTCCCGTCCGCTCGATTCCGCCCGTGAAGGGCCCCGAATCAGAGCCCCCGATCCCGCCAGGGGATCCAATCTCCCGACCACCGACGATGAACGAACACATCCACCACATCACCGACGACACTTTCGAATCCGAAGTACTGCAGTCCGACGTTCCCGTGCTCGTGGACTTCTGGGCCGAATGGTGCGGCCCGTGCAAGATGATCGCACCGAGCCTCGACGAGCTCGCCACGGAATACGCCGGCAAGCTCAAGGTGACCAAGCTCAACATCGACGAGAATGCCGCGACGCCACGCAAGTACGGCATCAAGGGCATTCCGACCCTGCAGATCTTCAAGGCCGGCAGCATGGAGGCCCAGAAGGTGGGCGCCGTGCCGAAATCGCAGCTCAAGGCCTTCATTGACAGCGTACTCTGACCTGCGCTAGCGTCGTTCGCACTCCTCCAAAGGTCGCCGCAACCCCTCCCGCGGCGACTTCTCCCAGCAGTTCCCGCCTGACGCCGTCCCTGCACGGGACGGCCCACGCGGCAGGTTCCCGCCCGCAACAAGCCCTCCCCCCAGGCAGTTCCCTCGATCGCCATGCATCTTTCCGATCTGAAGCATCTGCACGTCACCGAGCTCGTCGACATGGCCACGACGAACGAGATCGAGAACGCGAACCGGATGCGCAAGCAGGATCTCATCTTCGCGCTGCTCAAGAACTCGGCGAAGCGCGGCGAGAGCATCTTCGGCGACGGGACCCTGGAAGTGCTGCCCGACGGCTTCGGGTTCCTGCGCTCGCCCGATACCTCCTACCTGGCGGGACCGGATGACATCTACGTGAGCCCGTCGCAGATCCGCCGCTTCAACCTGCACACCGGCGACACCATCGAAGGCGAGATCCGCACGCCGAAGGAAGGCGAGCGCTATTTCGCGCTGGTGAAGGTGGACCAGGTCAACGGCGAGCCGCCGGAGAACGCGAAGAACAAGATCCTCTTCGAGAACCTGACGCCGCTGTTTCCCACCGAGCAGTTCGGGCTCGAGCGCGACATCAAGTCCGAGGAGAACCTGACCGGGCGCATCGTGGACATCATCGCGCCCATCGGCAAAGGCCAGCGCGGCCTGCTGGTGGCGAGCCCGAAAAGCGGCAAGACGGTAATGCTGCAGCACATCGCGCATTCGCTGATGGCGAACTACCCGGATGTCATCCTGATCGTGCTGCTGATCGACGAACGCCCGGAGGAAGTGACCGAGATGCAGCGGTCGGTACGCGGCGAGGTGGTGTCATCCACGTTCGACGAACCGGCGACGCGCCACGTGCAGGTGGCAGAGATGGTGCTGGAGAAGGCGAAGCGCCTGGTCGAGCACAAGAAGGACGTGGTGATCCTGCTCGATTCCATCACGCGGCTGGCACGGGCCTACAACACCGTCGTGCCCGCCTCGGGCAAGGTGCTGACCGGCGGTGTCGACGCCAACGCGCTGCAGCGGCCGAAGCGCTTCTTCGGCGCCGCGCGCAACATCGAGGAAGGCGGCAGCCTCACCATCATCGCGAGCGCGCTGATCGACACCGGGTCGCGCATGGACGACGTGATCTACGAGGAGTTCAAGGGCACCGGCAACATGGAGATCCACCTCGACCGGCGCATGGCCGAGAAGCGGATCTACCCGGCGATCAACGTGAACCGCTCGGGCACGCGCCGCGAGGAACTGCTGCTCAAGCAGGACGTGCTGCAAAAGGTGTGGGTGCTGCGCAAGCTGCTCTACCCCATGGACGAGCTGGAGGCCACGGAATTCCTGGTGGACAAGCTGCGGGCGACGAAGAACAACGGGGATTTCTTCGATCAGATGCGCAGGGGGTAGGCGGCGGGGTCCGAATTGCCCCCACCCTAACCCTCCCCCGGCAAAGCCGGGGGAGGGGATGTACACCCCTTCCCCCACCTTCGGTGGGGGAAGGTTTGTGGATAATTTGCGCCCTTTCGGGGTCGGTTTCCGTCCACAGGGCGGTCCATCGCGACAACCACCTGCCCGGACGGTCGGCATCGTCCACGGCTCAAGGCGCAAAGGTAAGGTCATGAAAGAAGGCATTCACCCGGAGTACAAGGAAGTCATCTTCCTGGACAGCAGCGCGAATTTCGCGTTCGTGACCCGCTCGACCCTCGACACCAAGGGCCGCGAGACCATGAAGTGGGAAGACGGCAAGGAATACCCGGTCATCAAGGTCGAAATCTCGTCCGCCTCCCACCCGTTCTACACCGGCAAGCACAAGGTGGTGGACACGGCGGGCCGCATCGAGAAGTTCAACCAGCGCTACTCGCGCAAGCCCAAGGCCGCGGCCAAGTAAGCCGCCTGCCCTCGGGGTTACGGAAAGAAGGCAGCCAAGGCTGCCTTTTTTCATGGGTCGACGGCCCGCCACTGCCCGTAAAATAGTCACGCACATGATTCTGGGCGCCCACCGACTTCGCTACGAACCGCTCACGGCGTACATCACGCAGCGTCCCGGCGTCGTGGCAGCGGTGCTGTGCGCGCTCTGGATCGTCCCGGGGCTGATCGGCCGCGATCCGTGGAAGCCGGACGAGGCCTTCATTTTCGGCGTCGTGCACCACATGATCGTCTCCGGCGACTGGACCATCCCCGCGCTCGCCGGCGAGCCGTTCCTGCGCCATCCGCCGTTCTACTATCTGACCGCCGCGGTCGCGGGCACGGCACTCTCGCCGCTCCTGCCGCCGCACGACGGCGTGCGACTGGTGAACGTGATCTACGGCGCGCTCACGTTCTGGTTGCTGGCGAAGGCTGCCCGGGAACTGTACGGCGAAGCCCGTGACTGGCTCGCGCCGGTCCTGTTGCTCAGTTCGATCGGCCTGGTGTTTCCGGCACACCTGCTCGTCCCCGACAACGCACTGCTCACGGCTTTCTCCGCCGCATGCTATGGCCTCGCACTGGCGCTGCGCCGCCCGCAGGCCGGCGGCCTGATCGTCGGCACCGGCATCGGTCTCGCGTTTCTCGCCAAGGGCACCGCCGGTGCCATCGCGCTGACGCTGAGTTGCGCCGTGCTGCCGCTGCTGGCATCGCGCTATCGCACGAAGTCGATGGCGGGTGCAGCCGCGATGGTGGTGCTGGCCGCACTGCCCTGGCTGGCGATATGGCCCGCCACGCTCTACTTCAGCGCGCCGCAGTTGTTCGGCGATTGGCTGGCGGCGGATCTCGGCCGCTATTTCGGCAGCGGCCAGGTGCGCTCGGATCGCGCCACGTTCTTCTACTACCTCGGCGTGCTGCCGTGGTTCGCGTGGCCGATGCTGCCGTTCGCCGCATGGTCGGTGTGGCACGGCAGGAAAGACCTGACCGACCCGGCCATCGCGATACCGCTGGTGATCTTCCTCGCGACGTTGATCGTCCTGAGCGGCTCCCACGAACGGCGCGAGATCCTGGCATTGCCGATGCTGGCACCGCTCGCCCTGCTCGCGATTCCACGCCTGTCCAGCGTGCCGCGCGGCGGCCAGTACGCATTCTTCTGGTTCTCGATCGCGTTCTTCCTGTTCTTCATCGTTGCCATCTGGTTCATGGCGCGCATGGAACCGGGTTATGTGCCGGTCATCAATATCCCGATGATGATCGTGGCGGGTATTCTCACCGCTGCCTGGCTGGTGTTCATGTTCAACGTCCGCCGCTCGCCCGAGCGACCGCTGCTCGCCTGGGCCGCCGGCGCCACGGCCTTCTGGGGCGTGTTGATGACGCTGACGATCGGCTACGTGGACAACGCCAAGTCCTACCGCGAGATGATCGGGTCGCTCGTCGCAGCGTTGCCGAAGGACCACGGCTGCATCGTCAGCGTCTCCCTGGGCGAATCGCAACGGGCACTGCTGCACTATTTCGGCGACATCGTCACCCGCCGCGTCGAGTCCGGCCATTCGCCGCAATCGTGCGGCCTGCTGTTCACCGAAGGCACGCGCGAGCGCGGCGAGATGACCAGTCCGTGGGAACTGGTGTGGGAAGGCCACCGCGCCGGCGACGGGCGCGAGCGCTATCGTCTCTATCGCAAGGCGGCCGAGTGAGCATTCCGTCCGAAGCCATGGTACTGCCGCGGGACGCGCGCACCTACGACGATCTCATCGCGCGCTTCCGCTGGCAGGTGCCGGCGCGCTACAACATCGGCTTCGAGGTCTGCGGGCGCCACGCGCGGGATCGCGGCCGCTTCGCGCTGTATTTCGAGGATGAGTCGGGTGCTACCGCGGCGTTCACCTACTGGGATCTGCAGGTGCGCGCCAACGCGTTGTCCAACGCCCTGGCGGCGCTGGGTGTAAGACGCGGCGACCGCGTGGCGATCCTGCTGCCGCAGCGGCCCGAGACGGCGATCGCGCACGTGGCCTGCTACCAGATGGGCGCCATCGCGCTGCCGCTGTCGCATCTGTTCGGACCCGATGCGCTCGAGTATCGGCTGGTGGATGCGGGTGCCAAGGCGGCGATCGTCGATCCGGACACGCTCCCCAAGCTGTGGGCCGTGAAGGACCGCGCACCGGAGTTGCGGCACGTGATCGGCGTCGCCGGCGCCCGCGAAACCGGCGTACTCGCCTGGGACGACCTGATCGCCGCGGCGAGCCGCGAGTTCGCCTGTGTCGACACCGCTGCCGACGATCCGGCCATGATCATCTACACGAGCGGCACCACCGGCTCGCCCAAGGGTGCGCTCATCGCCCATCGCACGCTGATCGGCAATCTGTCCGGCTTCTGCTGCTCGCACGACTTCTTCCCGGAAACGGGTGACATGTTCTGGTCGCCAGCCGACTGGGCGTGGACCGGCGGGCTCTTCGATGCGCTGTTGCCGACGATGCACTATGGCATGCCGATCCTCGCCTATCGCGGACGCTTCGACCCGGATCGGGCGTGCTGGCTGATGGCGAAATACGGCGTGCGCAACGCCTTCCTGTTTCCCACTGCGCTCAAGATGATCCTGAAGGAAGTGGGCTCCGTGCGCGCCCACCACGACGTGCGGCTGCGCAGCCTCATGAGCGGCGGCGAAGCGGTTGGCGAGGCCGTGCTCGACTGGGCGCGCCGCGAACTGAACGTGACGATCAACGAAATCTTTGGTCAGACCGAGCTGAACTACGTCGTGGGCGGCTGCGCCCGTGTCTTCGAACCCAAACCCGGGGCCATGGGTCGACCCTATCCCGGCCACCGCATCGAACTGCTCGACGATGCGGGACAACCGGTTCCCGACGGCACGCTCGGCGAGATCTGCGTGCATCGCGACGGCGACCCCGTGGTCTTCCTCGAGTACTGGAACAACCCGCAGGCCACCGTCGACAAGTTCGAGGGTGCCTGGGGACGCACGGGCGATCTCGCGGTGCGCGACGAGGACGGCTATCTCTGGTATCGCGGGCGCACCGACGACGTCATCAAGAGCGCCGGCTACCGCATCGGCCCCTCCGAGATCGAGAACTGCCTGCTGCGGCATCCAGCCGTGGCGAACGCTGCGGTCATCGGCGTGCCCGACGAGGAACGCGGCAGCATCGTCAAGGCCGTGCTCGTGCTGACGGCGGGACAGCAGGCCTCTGACGCCCTCGAGGCAGACATCCGCGCTCACGTGCGCGGCCGCCTGGCGGCCTACCAGTGCCCGAAGGTTTTCGAGTTCGTTGCAATGCTGCCGATGACCACCACCGGCAAGGTGCAGCGGCGCGTGCTGCGCGAAGCGCACGAGACGAACACGCCGTGACCGATTCGCTGCAACGCTTCTTGTTCGAGAACACGCCGGTGCGCGGACAGCTCGTGCATCTCGACGCAACCTGGCGCGCGGTGCTCGAACGGCACGAGTACCCGGCGCCGCTGCGCACGCTGCTGGGCGAACTGATGGCCGCGGGTGCGTTGCTCTCCGCGACACTCAAGTTCGACGGTGCGCTCATCATGCAGATGCAGGGCCAGGGGCCGGTGAAGCTGGTGGTGGTGGAAGTCACCAGCGAGGGCACCTTGCGCGCCACCGCGAGTTGGGACGGCGAACTGCCCGAGGCTCCCTTCGCGGAACTGCTCGGCGGCGGCCGCTTCGTGATCACGCTCGTGCCCACCGACGGCACCCAGTCCTACCAGGGCATCGTCGACATGAACGGCGAAAGCGTGGCCGCGGTGCTGGAACACTACATGCGGACGTCCGAACAACTGCAGACGCGGTTGTGGCTAGCGTGCGACGAGCGGCAGGCCGCCGGCATGCTGTTGCAGAAGCTGCCCGAACAGGAAGATGCGGATGCCGACATGTGGAACCGCGCGACCCATCTCGGGGCCACGCTCAGCGCCGATGAACTGCTCAAGCTGCCCGCGCGCGAAGTGATCCGCCGCCTGTTCCACGAAGAGGACGTGCGTGTGTTCGAATCGACACCCCTCGCATTCCGCTGCTCTTGCTCGCGCGAGCGCGTCACGGCCATGCTGCGCATGCTCGGGCGCGACGAGGTGCACTCCATCATCGAAGAGCGCGGCAAGGTGGAGGTCACCTGCGAGTTCTGCCGCAAGCACTACACGCTCGATCCGGTGGATGCGGAGCAGGTGTTCGCGGCGCAGCTGCAGACGCAGGCGGGAGCGACCCGGCATTGAGCGAGCCGCCCGAGCGGTTGCGTATCGACAAGTGGCTGTGGGCTGCGCGCTTCTTCAAGACGCGCTCGATGGCGGCCGATGCGGTGGAAGGCGGCAAGGTGCAGATCAACGGCGAGCGGGTCAAGCCCGCCAAGGTGGTCAAGGTCGGCGACGCGCTCGGGATCCGCAGCGGACCCTATGCCTGGAACGTGACCGTGCTGGGGCTCTCGGACCGGCGTGGCCCGGCGCCGGAGGCCCAGAAGCTCTACTCGGAAAGCGAGGAAAGCCGGTTGGCCCGCGAAGCCATGGTGGCGCAGGTCAAGGCTGCGCGGCCGGTCAACCCACTGCACAAGGGCCGACCCACCAAGAAGGCGCGGCGGGAAATCGACCGGCTGCTGCCGGAGGATTGATGTCCTGCGGCAGGGTGAAACGGCCCTTGTGATTCCCGTTGGTCGCTACATCCCGAACGCAAGCTCTCACCGCGGAGGACGCGGGGGACGCGGGGTAAACCGAACCCTTGGATGTTGATTTGCCTTTCCTCCGCGTCCCCCGCGTCCTCCGCGGTGAGCGTCTTGGGGGTCCCCAGCACCCCCACTTGCTGTGCCGCAACACGGTCTCGACAGCGGTTCGCCCTAGCGCGTATAGTGTTTTTCCTGCGCCGCAACAAAAACAGCCGTCCAAACCTTGGTGCAGCCGCCCGCCCTGGCGGGACCACTCACACGAGGAGAGCTTCAGTCATGGACGAGGTCGTGATCGTCGGTGCCGTGCGCACCGCCGTCGGTAAATTCGGGGGCACGCTCGCGAAGCTGCCCGCGCCACAGTTGGGCGCAGCGGTGATCAAGGCATTGCTGGCGCGCACCGGCGTCAAGCCGGAGATGGTGAGCGAGGTGCTGCTGGGTCAGGTGCTCGCGGCCGGTTCGGGACAGAACCCGGCACGGCAGGCATCGATCTTTTCGGGGCTGCCCGACATGGTGCCCGCCATGACCATCAACAAGGTGTGCGGCTCCGGCCTCAAGGCGACCCACCTCGCGGCCCAGGCGATCAAGGCCGGCGACGCCGAGATCGTGGTGGCCGGCGGCCAGGAGAACATGAGCGCCGCACCGCACGTGCTGGCCAACTCGCGCGACGGCGCCCGCATGGGCGACACCAAGCTGGTGGATTCGATGATCGTCGACGGCCTGTGGGACGTGTACAACCAGTACCACATGGGCACGACCGCCGAGAACATCGCCAGGAAATGGGGTGTGTCGCGCGCCGATCAGGATGCATTCGCGGCGGCATCGCAACAGAAAGCCGAAGCCGCGCAGAAAGCCGGCAAGTTCAAGGACGAGATCGTCGGCATCGAGATTCCGAGCCGCAAGGGCCCGCCGACGATCTTCGACACCGACGAATATCCGAAGCACGGGACCACTGTCGAGACGCTCGCCGGCCTGAAGCCCGCCTTCGACAAGGAAGGCAGCGTGACCGCGGGTAACGCATCCGGCCTCAACGACGGTGCAGCCGCAGTGCTGATGATGTCGGCCAGAAAAGCGGCCGAGCTGGGTTTGAAGCCGATCGCCAGGATCAAGGCCTACGCTTCCGCGGGGGTCGATCCGAAAATCATGGGCATGGGGCCGGTGCCCGCCAGCAAGCTGTGCCTGGCGAAGGCCGGCTGGACGCCGCAGGACATCGATCTCATGGAGATCAACGAGGCCTTCGCCGCCCAGGCGATAGCGGTGAATCGCGACATGGGATGGGACACGGCGAAGGTCAACGTGAACGGCGGTGCCATCGCGATCGGTCATCCGATCGGGGCTTCGGGTTGCCGCATTCTGGTGACGCTGCTGCACGAGATGGTGAAGCGCGACGCGAAGCGCGGCCTCGCCAGCCTCTGCATCGGTGGGGGCATGGGAGTAGCGCTGGCTATCGAAAGATGAAGCGTACGCGATAGGAGACCGGCTTCGCGGTCTCCTATCGCACCTGCGCTTCATCTTGATCTGATCGGCACGAAGGGCTTGGGGCGGCCCGGCACCCTTCGTGATGACAACTGCTACGAAACACACCTCGGTTCAACCGGGTGTCGACTGAGGAGACAGCATCGTGAGCAATGGACGCGAAGTGGTGATCGTCAGCGGTGTCCGCACCGCGATCGGGGATTTTGGCGGCGCGTTGAAGGATGTCGCGCCGACGGAGCTGGGAGCGCAGGTCACGCGTGAGGCGATCAAGCGGGCGGGTGTCGCGCCCGAGGAGATCGGTCACGTGGTGTTCGGCAACGTGATCCAGACCGAACCCAAGGACATGTATCTCGCCCGGGTGTGCGCCATGAACGGTGGCATTCCGAAGGAAGCACCGGCGCTCACGCTGAATCGCCTCTGCGGCAGCGGCCTGCAGGCGATCATCAGCGCGGCGCAGTCGGTGAAGCTGGGCGATGCCGACGTCGCGCTCGCCGGCGGCGCCGAGAGCATGAGCCGCTCGGGTTACGTGATGCCTTCTGCCCGCTGGGGTCAGCGCATGGGCGACGGGGCGCTGATCGACTGGATGGTGGGCGCGCTGTCCGATCCGTTCGACAAGCAGCACATGGGCGTCACCGCCGAGCGCATCGCCGCGAAGTGGAACATCTCGCGCGATGCGCAGGACCAGTTCGCGCTGGAAAGCCATCGCCGCGCCGGCCGTGCCCTGGCCGAAGGTCGCTTCAAATCGCAGATCCTGCCGATCGAATTGAAGAGCAAGAAGGGACCCGTTGCCTTCGATACCGACGAGCACGTGCGTCCCGACGTGACGATCGAGGACATGCAGAAGCTGAAGACCGTGTTCCAGAAGGACGGCAGCGTCACCGCCGGCAATGCGTCCGGCCTGAACGACGCCGCTGCCGCCGTGGTGCTGATGGACCGCGGCACTGCGGACAAGAAGGGGCTGAAGCCGCTGGCGCGCCTCGTGGCCTACGGCCACGCCGGGGTCGACCCCGCCATCATGGGCATCGGTCCGGTACCCGCGGTGACCAACGCGATGAAGAAGGCCGGCCTCACGGTGGCGGACATGGACGTGATCGAGTCGAACGAAGCGTTCGCCGCACAGGCATGCGCCGTGGCGGCCGATCTCAAGTTCGATCCGGCCAAGGTGAATCCGAACGGCGGCGCCGTGGCGCTGGGCCATCCGATCGGCGCCACCGGTTGCATCATCACCATCAAGGCGCTCTACGAGCTCGAGCGCATCGGCGGGCGTTACGCGCTGGTCACCATGTGCATCGGCGGCGGTCAGGGGATCGCGGCGATCTTCGAGCGCGTCGTGCACTGACAGCAAGGGCTACATCCTTCACCACGAAGGACACAAAGGACACGAAGGCAACACGAAGGAGAGGCGGATTCGGGAGCGATCATGGTCCTCGCACCGTCGTTCCTGTGTGTCTACCTTCGTGCCTCCCTTCGTGTCCTTTGTGTCCTTCGTGGTGAGAGCAGTTCCGGTAGCGGTTGCCTTTCCCACCACCTACCGCGCAGTACGCTTCCGGACGAAGTCGGCCAGCGCCTCCGGCGGCAGCGGCCGCGAGAAGTAGTAGCCCTGCCCCTCCTCGCACCCGAGTTTCTTCAGGAACGCGAGCTGTGCCTCGGTCTCCACACCCTCGGCGATGGTCTTCAAGCCGAGGGTGCGAGCCATCGCGACGATGGCCGCCGTGATGGCGGCGTCGTCCGCGTCTTCGGTCACATCCTTCACGAAGGAGCGGTCGATCTTCAGGCGATCCAGTGGCAGGCGCTTCAAGTACCCGAGCGACGAATAGCCGGTGCCGAAGTCATCCACCGACAGCGTGACGCCGAAGGCCTTCAGCCGGTCGAGCGTGCCGCGCACCTCGGCGATGTCGTGCATGATCGACGTCTCGGTGACTTCGAGTTCCAGGAAGGTGGGTTCGAGGCCGGTCGCCTTCAGCGCATCGGCGACCACGTGTTCGAGTCCGCGTTGGCGGAACTGCACTGCAGACAGGTTCACGGACACCGGGAAGGGCGGCAACCCCAGTTCCTGCCAACGGCGTGCCTGACGGCACGCGGCGTTGAGTACCCACTCGCCGATCTGCAGGATCAGCCCCGATTCTTCGGCGATGGGGATGAACGTGGACGGCGCCACCATGCCGAAATCGGGATCGTTCCAGCGCAGCAGCGCCTCGACGCCGATCACGGCGTTGTCCGCGAGGTCGATGCGCGGCTGGAAGTGGAGTGAGAACTCCTCGCCGGCGATGGCGCGCCGCAACCGCGCTTCGATCTCCACACGCTCGATCACGCGCGCATTCATGTCGCGCGTGAAGAACTGGTAGTTGTTCCGACCCACGCCCTTCGCGTGATACATGGCGGCATCCGCGTTGCGCAGCAACGGCGCGCTGTCGGGCGCGTCGTCGGGGAAGACACTGATGCCGATGGACGGGGTCACCGACAGCTGCGTGCCGTCGACCACGAAGGGTTCGCTGATCACCTCGAGGATCTTGCGTGCCACGGCCGCGGCCTGCTCCGGTGCGTCGAGATCCTGCAACAGCAGGACGAACTCGTCGCCGCCCTGCCGGCTCACGGTGTCGGCCGCGCGCACGCAACCGGCGAGGCGGCGCGACACCTGCTGCAGCAGGCGATCGCCGACGTCGTGCCCGAGCGAATCGTTGATGAGCTTGAAGCGGTCGAGGTCGAGGAACAGCACGGCAAGGCGGGTGCCGTTGCGCAGTGCGAGCGGCATGGCCTGATGCAGACGGTCCTCGAGCAGCGCCCGGTTGGGGAGTCCGGTGAGGAAGTCGTGCTGCGCCATGTGACGGATGCGCTCCTCCTGCGCCTTGCGCTCGGAGATGTCCTCGAAGATGCCGATGTAGTGCGTGATCTCGCCACCGTCGCTCACCACGGCCATGACCTGCACGCGCGCGGGGAACGGGAAGCCGTCGCGGCGCCGCAGCCAGACTTCGCCTTCCCATGCACCGCCCGCGCGCGGCCGGCGCCACATGGCCCGGTAGTAGTGCTGATCGTGACGGTCCGACTCGAGCTGGCGCGGCATCCGGCCGAGCACTTCCTCCGGCCGGAAGCCCGTGATCGCCGTGAACGCGCGGTTGACCGACAACACGCACCGCTCCGGGTCCATGATCATGATGCCCACACGGCTCGCCTCGAACACCTTCGCCGCCAGCCGCAGTTCGTCCTCGGCAAGCTTGCGGTCGGTGATGTCCAGCACCACGCCGTTGTAGACGATCTCCTCGTCGGTCACCTTGCTCTGGCGGGAGATGCCCTCCCACCAACGGATCGAACCGTCGGGAAACATCATCCGCCCTTCGAAGTTCCAGATCGCACCGGTGCGATTGGCTTCATCGATCGACCGGATCCAGCGCTCCCGATCGTCGGGGTGGATGTATTCGGCGATCCGGTGCGCGTCGGCCGGATCGATGCCGAACACGTCCTTCAGGCGCGGACTGACCCAACGGAAGCCGCGTTCGCCGTTGGTGCGCTCGACCCACTGGTACAGGACACCCGGAATATTGGCCGCCATGTCGCGCAGCCGAGCTTCACTGTCGCGCAATGCCGACTCGGCACGGGTACGCTCCGTGACGTCCTCGGCCATGAACGACGCGCCGTCGACCGTACCGTCGGGGCCGTGGATCGGGGAGAGCGAGACGCGATACAGGTGGCGCCCGAGCGCGGGATCGCCGTACTCCGTGGCAAGCGAGATCGACTCGCCGTTGAAGACGCGCACGAGCAGGCTCTGGCTGCGTTCCAGATCCTGCGGCACGTGGCGAATGCGTTCGATGACGGAATCGCCCGGCCCCACCGCCATGCCGTACAGGCGCCGGAACTCGCGGATGTAGGCCGCGTTGCACGCGATGATGCGGCCTTCGCGATCGAACGCGCACATGGGCTGCGGCAACGCCTCGATCATGCCGTCGAGGCGGGCATGGGCCTGTTCCAGCGCGATGCGCGCCCGATCGGCGTCCGCCTCCGCGGCCTTGCGTGCGGTGAGATCTCGGCACACCACGAGGTGGACACCCTCCACGACGTTGGCGACGGCCTCGAACTCGACCGGCACCATGCTGCCGTCCTTGCGGCGCAACCAGATCTCGCCCGAGAGGTGCCCGCGCTGCAGGAATTCGCGCCACATCGCCTGCGCGTCCTCGCGCTGGCTGTCAGGGACCATGTCGAACACGGACAAGGTCGCCAGCTCTTCGCTCGTGTAGTCGAGCAGCCGCCCGGCCGCGCCGTTCACGTCGAGATAGCCGCCGTGGTCGTCCGCCAGGAATTTCGCCTCCACCGACAGTTCGAACACCGCGCGAAAGCGGCGCTGGCGCGCTTCGCCATCGGCTTCGAGCTGCTTGCGCGCGGTGATGTCCCAGGAGTTGCCGACGATGCGACCGATGCCGCCGCCGGCATCGGCGAGAGGTGTCAGGCGGGTGATCCACCAGCCGGGACGGCCGCCGAATTCGATGTATTCCTCGTACTCGATCGGCGCGCGCGCATCGACGCACCGCTGATAGTTCGCGGTCACGCTCGCCGCGTGGGCCGCGGTCAGCACGTGCGGCACCAGGTCCACCGGACGTTTGCCGCGCACGGCACCGTCATGCAGTCCGGTCGCATCCTCGTGCGAGCGGCTCAGTTCGGCATAGCGAAACTCGCCCTGGGAATCGACGTCGACCACGAAGATGGCCGAGGACACACCACGATAGAGCGCGTCGCTGAACGCTCGAGCTTCCCGGAGCTGGGCTTCGAGAGCCCGGATCCGGACTGTCTGCGGGTCTTCGGTCTCGACAACTTTCAGCATATTTTCAACATCTTGTACTATTTTCAAACGAGTCAGTGCGACGCGCGAAGAACCCGACACTGCATCTACGGCACGCGGCGGGCGGCCTGAAGCGGGACCCGCAGGCTCGCAGCGGCGGATCCGCACGCGTTGTGCGCTACACAACCCAAGGCCGGTGCCAGTCGCCAACAAAACCCTTGACACAGAGTGGGATCGCCCTAAAATCCGCCCTCTGCTGCATTGCAGCAGAACGACCGCAATCGGCATCCACCCACACGCAAGTCAGGAGTGATGGCCCCATGTACAAATTCCCTGAGCAGTTCTCCGCACTGAACAAGGCGAACGTCGACTCCTTCGTCGCCTTCGCCGGCATCGCCAGCACGAGCGCCGAGCGCTTCGTCGAGTTCCAGCTGAAGGCCGCCAAGTCCGCGTTCGAAGACACGGTGAAGAGCGTCCGCACGGTTACCAGCATCAAGGAACCGCAGGAGTTCCTGCAGTTCGGCACCGCGACCCTGCAACCCGCCACCGAGAAGGCCGCGGCCTATGCCCGCCAGCTCTACGCCCTCGCATCCGAAAGCCAGAGCGAGTTCACCAGGTTCGTGGACGAACACGTGACGGAGTTCAACAAGCAGGTCGTGTCGTACCTCGACGAAGCCGCAAAGACCGGTCCCGCCGGCTCCGACGTCGCGGTCGCTGCGGCGAAGTCGGCCGTGGCTGCCGCCAATCAGGCCTACGACGTGTTCTCGAAGGCCGGGCGCCAGTTCGCCGAAGTCACGGAAACCACGGTCCAGGCTGTCGCCAATGCCGGCGTGCGCGCGGCCAACACCACGACGCCCACCAGCAAGAAGAAGGCCGCCTGAGTCACTTGGAGTCCGCTGTACCGGAAGCCCCCGCCTGTCGGGGGCTTTTTGTTTTTCGGGCCACGGGCGCGTCTGCCGCACGCTCGTAGAATGCCCGCTTTCTCACGGCCCATGAGCGAGCATGTCCGACCTCATTGAATCCACCGCCTGGCGCGCGCTGTCGGCCCATCGTGCCGCGCAATCCGGTGTGACGTTGCGAGCGCTGTTCGGCGCGGATCCGAAGCGATTCGAGACGTTCTCGCTGCGATCGGGTGCGCTGTTCCTCGACTATTCGAAGCACCCGATCACGCGCGAAACCATGGCCCTGCTGGTGGCGCTGGCCCGCGATCGTGGCGTCGAGCGCTGGCGCGACGCGATGTTCGACGGCGAGCGCATCAACCACACCGAAGACCGGCCGGTGCTGCATGTCGCCTTGCGCAATCGATCCGATCGCGCCATGCCCGTCGACGGCCGCGACGTCATGCCGGCCGTGCGCAGCGTGCTGTCGCGCATGCGGACATTCAGCGAAGCGGTGCGCTCCGGCGTGGCCACCGGGCACACTGGCGAACGGATCACCGACGTGGTGAACATCGGCATCGGCGGTTCCGACCTCGGCCCGCTGATGGTTTGCGAAGCGTTGCGCCACCATGCGGACCCGCAACACCTGCGTGCGCACTTCGTCTCGAACGTCGACGACACCCACCTCGTCGAGACCCTCCGCGGGCTCGATGCCCACCGCACGCTGTTCATCGTCGCGTCGAAGACCTTCACCACGCAGGAGACGATGACCAACGCAGCTTCGGCTCGTGCCTGGCTCGTCGCGAGCCTGCGCGACGAGCGCGCCGTGGCGCAGCACTTCGCCGCGGTGAGCACCAACGTCAAGGCGACTTCGGCATTCGGCATCGCCCCCGAGCGCGTGTTCGAGTTCTGGGATTGGGTCGGTGGCCGGTACTCGCTCTGGTCCGCCATCGGCCTTGCCATCGCCATTGCACTCGGCATGGATCGATTCGAGGAACTGCTGGCCGGCGGCCACGCGATGGACGAGCACTTTCGTACGGCACCGCTGGATGCAAACATGCCGGTGATCCTCGCGTTGCTCGGGATCTGGCACATCAACTTCCACGACCGCGGCAGCCACGCGGTGCTGCCCTACGATCAATATCTGCATCGGCTACCGGCGTTCCTCCAGCAGCTCGACATGGAAAGCAACGGCAAGCGCATCGATCGTGCAGGACGCGAAGTGGACTACGCCACCGGGCCGGTGCTCTGGGGCGAACCGGGGACCAACGGCCAGCACGCGTTCTTCCAGTTGCTGCACCAGGGAACGCACGTGGTGCCAGCCGATTTCATCGTGGCGGCGGAGGGCCCGCACCGCCTGGGCGTCCACCACCAGCTGCTGCTCGCCAATTGCCTCGCGCAGACGCAGGCCCTGGCGTTCGGCAAGACCACCGCCGAAGCTCTCGTGGAACTGCGATCGCAGGGCATGACCGACGCCGCAGCGCAGGCACTGGCTCCGTACAAGGCCTTCCCCGGCGATCGACCGAGCAGCACGATCCTGCTCGACCGTCTCACCCCGCACAGCCTGGGAGCGCTGATCGCGCTCTACGAACACAAAGTGTTCGTCCAGGGTGCGATCTGGAACATCGACTCCTTCGACCAGTGGGGCGTGGAGCTGGGCAAGCAACTCGCCGGACGGGTGTTCGAGGTGCTGGAGGGGCGAGCGCCCGCTGACGCGCTCGACGCTTCGACGCGGGGGCTGGCGGCCCTGATCCGGAGTCGTCCCGGCCACTGACCGCCGCTGGTTTCAAGCGCGCCGCGGCCTCGCCGTAAATAAGGGATCGGACGCCGCGGGTCCGCCGGTTTCCTGACCCGCTGGCGCTACCGGCCATGGAACCGCCATGCCGCGCAGGCCCGCCATCCTCAAGACCCCGTCGCTTTCCCAGTCGCTGACCGCCGCCATCCCTCTGGCGAGCCTGTCGGCGGACTGCGCGCGAGCGGCTGCCGAGTTCCCTGGCGGGTCATCCGTAACCCCGGGCCCGGTGTGGATCGCGATCGCCGTCGGCCTGGTCCTGCTCGCCGTAGTCGGCACAGCGATCGTCACCCGGCGGCGGGTGCAGGCGCCATTGCAGAACCGGATCGACGAGCTCACCACGCTCCAGCGGACCCTCGATGAGCATGCGAGTGTCGTGATCACCGATCGCGGCGCCAGGATCATCTACGCCAATCGCCGCTTCTGCGACCTCACGGGCTATCCGGAGGCGGAACTGGTCGGCGCCCACATGCGCATCCTCAATTCCGGCACCCATCCGCGCGAATTCTTCGAGGACCTGTGGTCGACCATCGGCCGCGGCGAGACCTGGAAGGGCGAAATCTGCAATCGCGCCAAGGACGGCCACCGCTACTGGGTCGATGCGACCATCCTGCCGCTGCGCAACCGCCAGGGCGGTACCGATCGCTACGTGTCCATCCGCACCGACATCACACCGCGCAAGCTGGCGGAAGCCTCGCTGCGCGAAGCCGGCTTGCGGCTCGACCTGGCACTCGATGCCTCCGGGCTCGCGCTGTGGGAGGTCGATGTCGGGCGCGACAGCGTGTTCGCCTCCGCACGGTTCGCGGAGATACTCGGCGCGGCGCCGTTCGAGACGCACATGTCGCTGGCGTCCTACTGGGCCCAGATCCATCCGGATGACCTCGCACGCGTGCGCGCAGCGGCCCGGTCCACCCTGAAGGGCGAGGTTCCCCGGCTCAGCGTCGAGTACCGAGTCCGCCGACGCGACGGCGCCTGGCGCTGGGTGCACGCGACCGGTCGCGTGGTCGCGTCCCGGGCAGACGGGTACGCGGAACGGCTGACCGGCCTGCTGGCCGACATCCAGGAGCGCAAGGACGCGGAACAGCGGTTGCACGCTTCCGAAGTGTTCCTGCACGGCATCCTCGACGGCATCGCCGACCCGGTTTTCGTGAAGAACGCACAGCATCGCTGGGTCCACGTGAACCGCGCATTCGCGGCACTGTTCGGCGTGACGCCGGCCGACATGATCGGCAGGACCGACCACGACTACATGCCGGTCGATCGCGCGGAAGCAGCCTGGAAATCCGACGACGATCTGCTGAACGGCGACAACGAAGTGATCATGCAGCGCGATTTCGTCGGTCCCGACGGCATCCGCCGGTTCCTCGAGATCCGCAAGTCGGTCTACCGCGATCCGTCCGGCAAGGCACTCATCGTCGGCACGAATCGCGATATCACGAGCCTGCTCCTGGCCCGCGATGCCGCCGAAGCAGCCAATCACGCGAAGAGCGAATTCCTCGCGAACATGAGCCACGAGATCCGCACCCCGATGAACGGCATCATCGGCATGGCGCAACTGGCACTCGCCACGGACCTCGATCCGGCCCAGCGCGAATACCTCGCCACGGTCCGCTCCTCCGCCGAGGCGCTGCTCGGCATCATCGACGACATCCTGGACTTCTCGAAGGTCGAGGCCGGCAAGCTGTTGCTGGAGCGGATCGATTTCCGCTTGAGCGACGCCGTGCGTGATGCGGCGCGGGTCGTGGCGGTCCGGGCGCTGGAGAAAGGCATCGACCTCGACATCGACATACACCCGGCACTGCCGGAGTTCGTGTCCGGCGATCCGACGCGCCTCAAGCAGGTACTCCTCAACCTGGTGGGCAACGCGGTGAAGTTCACCCACGAAGGCGGCGTGACGGTGCGCGCCGACCCCGTGACCACGGATGCAGCGCGGCCCACGGTGCGTTTCGAGATCTCGGACAGCGGCATCGGTATCCCGCAGGAAAAGCAGAGCCTCATCTTCGAAGCCTTTGCCCAGGCCGATGCGACGATCACGCGGCAGTACGGCGGCACGGGTCTCGGACTTTCGATCTCGTCGCGTCTCACGCAGATGATGGGCGGCGAGATTGCCGTGACGAGCTCGCCCGGAACGGGCAGCACGTTCTTGGCCGTAGTGCCCTTCGAGGTCGCGCAATGCGGATCCGCGCCCATCGCATCGCCCGAGCACCTGGCCGATTGCGACACCGTACTGACCGGCGGCAGTGCGGCAGCGCGGTCGGCCCTGCGGCGCACGCTGTCGTATTGGGGTGCCCGGGTACGTGAGACGGACGACCCGTCGAACGTGCCGGAACCGCTTCCCGGCGAACACCGCCGCGTGCTGTGGATCGCGGATTGCGACGACGTGCCCGCTGCCGGGCGCATCCGGGCGACCTCCCGTCATGCCGAAGGGGCAGTCCGGTGCGTGGGCCTGAATGCGCCCGGCGCCGCTTGCGGTACGGATGGGCCCGATGCCTTCGTCATGAAGCCAGCCGGTCCCGTGGAGTTGCGAGCTGCCATCGAGACGGCTCTAGCGGCAGAGCCGGCAACCGCAGCAGCCGACGCTGCGCCGCGATGGAACCGTGGGTCCGGGCGGCGCCTGAACGTCCTGCTGGTCGAGGACAACCTGGTGAACCGCAAGGTCGCCGTGCACCTGCTCGAGAACCTCGGGCATCGCGTTGCACTGGCGAGCAACGGTGAGGAGGCTCTCACCACCATCGCGTCGCAGCCTCCGGACGTGGTGCTGATGGACGTGCAGATGCCCGTGATGGGGGGTATCGAGGCTACGAGCCGCCTGCGCGCACTGGAGCGCGCCAGTGGCGCACGGCACCTGCCGGTGATCGCGCTGACCGCCGGTGCGCTAGCCGCCGATCGCGACAGGTGCCTCGAGGCCGGCATGGACGACTACCTCACGAAGCCCTTCGATTTCGCAACGGTGCACGCGGTACTCGAACGCGTCGCAGCGCAGGTCGGCGTCGCGGCACCTGTCCACGGCCCGGCGAAATTGCCGCACGTGTTCATACCCGAGACCGCCCTGAACGCCATGGCCGGCGATCGGGAACTGCTCGCGGAAGTCATCGACGTGGCGCGGGTCGAGTTGCCGAAGCAGATGGAGGCGCTGCGCAGCGCATTGGCGACGAGCGATGCGGTTGCTGCCCGCCGCCATGCGCACACGCTGAAAGGAACCGCGGACACGGTCGGCGCCCGCCTCGCCCGCGAGGCGGCGCATGTCGTCGAGCACGCCGCTGCCAATGGCGACCTGGCCGGTGCCCGGCAAGGCGTGGAACAGTTGCATGCGCTGATCGCCATCCTCGGCGGCGAACTCGCGGCCTATCGCGCGCACGGGCAGGGCACGGCATCGTCACGATAAGATGAAGCGCCCCCCGCACTCCCGAGGGTCGCCGTCCACGGAATAGAAGCTCTCAACGCGGAGGGCGCGGAGGACGCGGAGGAAAGCCAAGAACAGGGGACGGCGAGTTGGGTTTCCCCCGCGTCCTCCGCGTCCTCCGAGTTGAGAGCCTTGGAGTGCCAGCGCCGTCCTGACATGCCGGCGCGACCCATCCGCGCTCACAGCTTGAGGAAGTGCTCCCGGTAGTACTTGAGTTCCTCGACGGATTCGAGGATGTCTGCCAGCGCCTCGTGCTTGCCGTGTTTCGCGAACCCACCGGCGATAGCGGGCTTCCAGCGCTTCACCAGTTCCTTCAGCGTGCTGACGTCGAGATTGCGGTAGTGGAAATATGCTTCGAGCTTCGGCATGTAGCGGGCGAGGAAGCGCCGGTCCTGGCAAATGGAATTGCCGCACATGGGCGAAGCGCTCGAAGGGACGTACTGCGCAAGCCAGGCCGTCAGTTCGGCCTCGACATCGCCTTCCGCGAACCGGGAGGCCTTCACGCGGTCGATCAGACCCGACTTCCCGTGGGTGCCCTTGTTCCATGAGTCCATGCCGTCGAGTACCGCATCGCTCTGATGGACTACGCGAACCGGGCCCTCGGCGACGATGTCCAGGTTGGAATTGGTCACCACGATCGCCACTTCGAGAATGCGGTCACTGTCCGGATCGAGCCCGCTCATTTCCATGTCGAGCCAGATCAAGTTGTTGGCGTCCTGTGCCATAATCATCAAGTGTCGGAATTTTAAAGACTTAGTGTGTCACAACGGCACGATCTCAGCCATCTGAAGCTCGCATGAACGCTTTCACACTGATATTCCTCGCAGCGCTCGCCGCTGCCACCGGTACCCGCCTCTGGCTCGCCTGGCGTCACGTGCGTCACATCCAGGCCCATCGCGACCGGGTTCCCGAATCCTTCGCCACCGAGATCGACCTGCCAGCCCATCAGAAGGCGGCCGACTACTCGAGCGCGAAAACCGGGCTCAACGCGTTCGGCGTCGGTGTCGAAGCTGCGCTGCTGCTCATCTTCACCCTGGGCGGCGGTTTCGCCGCCCTGCACGCGTGGTCGGCGGGATGGTTCGGTGACGGGCTCGCGGGCGGTGTCGCGTTCATCGGCGCGGTGATGGTCGTGTCGGCCGCGGTGGAACTACCGCTCAACGTCTACAAGGTGTTCGGCATCGAGACGCGCTTCGGCTTCAACAAGATGACGCCGAGGATGTTCGTGACCGATCTGCTGAAGCAGACCGTCATCGCGGCGGCGCTCGGTCTGCCGCTGGTCCTCGCGGTGCTGTGGATGATGGGCGGCATGGGCGAGTACTGGTGGTTCTGGGTCTGGCTCGTGTGGATGGCGTTCAACCTGTTCGTGCTGGCGTTCTACCCCACCTATATCGCCCCGCTGTTCAACAAGTTCTCGCCGATGGCGGACGGTGAACTCAAGTCCCGCATCGAGGCGCTGCTGGTGAAGTGCGGCTTCAAGTCCCAGGGACTGTTCGTGATGGACGGGTCGCGCCGCTCGAGCCATGGCAACGCGTACTTCACCGGCTTCGGCAAGGCGAAACGCATCGTGTTCTTCGACACACTGCTGTCGCGCCTCGATCCGACCGAGATCGAAGCGGTGCTCGCGCACGAACTCGGCCACTTCCGCATGAACCACGTGTTCCGCCGCATGGCCTGGACGTTCGCGGTGAGCCTCGCGTTCCTGTGGATTCTCGGCGAATTGCGTGACGCAGCCTGGTTCTACCAGGGCCTTGGCGTGTCGCCGCCGGCCACCGATGCCGTCGCGCTGGTGCTGTTCTTCATGGTCGTCCCGGTGTTCACGTTCCTGCTGCGACCATTGATGGCCATGTACTCACGCAAGCACGAGTTCGAAGCGGACGAGTACGCCGCCAGGTTCACGCCGGCGACGGAACTGGTCCATGCGCTGGTGAAGCTCTACAAGGACAACGCATCGACGCTGACGCCGGACCCGCTGCACTCCGCGTTCTACGATTCCCATCCGCCGGCGGCCGCACGCATCGCGCGCCTCAAGCAACTCGCGGCCGCCTGAAGCATGCCCCCATCCCAACCTTCCCCCACGCGCAGCGTGGGGGAGGATCAGGGTGGGGGCAGCGAACGACCCCGATCACCGATGATCACGATCTCGCTCCTAGCTGCCGCAGCGCCTCACCGGTGACGCGGAAGATGGTCCAGTCCTCCAGCGGTACGGCACCGAGCGACTTGTAGAAATCCCAGGCCGGCGTGTTCCAGTCGAGAGCGCTCCACTCGAACCGTCCACAACCGCGTTCATGCGCGATGTGCGCGACGTGCCTCAGGATCTTCTCGCCGTAGCCGTTGCGGCGATGCGCGGGCCTCACGTAGATGTCTTCGAGCCACAACCCCTTCACCCCGAGGAACGTGGAGAAGTTGTGGAAGTACACGGCAAAGCCCACCGGCACTTCATCCGCGAACGCGAGCAGTACCTCCGCTCCGGGATGATCGCCGAACAGCGCGTCGCGCAACGACGCCGGCGTCGAGACCACGAGATGGGTGAGATGCTCGTACTCGGCGAGTTCCGAGATGAACTCGTGGACCAGAGCGACATCGTCGGACGTGGCCTGGCGGATGACGAACGTGGTCACGGTGTCAGTGCCGCCGGTCCGCCCCAAGGCACTGACGCGCGCCCATTGGGGGCGCCGACCGATGAGAGCGTGGGGGAGACCATTTCTCAATCGTACAGGTGGCAGGCCACCCTGTGGGATTGCCCCTTCGTTCCGCGCTCCAGCGGCAGTGGCACCTCGCGCCGGCAACGGTCCATGGCCTGGGGGCAGCGCGGATGGAACGGGCATCCCGTCGGAGGATGCTCCGGACTCGGCAGTTCCCCCTGCAGCGGCACCCGGTCGCGCGCCCGGTCCGGATCGGGCTCGGGAATCGCTGCAAGCAATGCCTGTGTGTACGGGTGCTTCGGATCGGCGTAGACGCTCTCGGTCGAACCCAGCTCGACGATACGGCCGAGATACATGACGGCAAGGGTGTCGCTCACGTACTTGACCACTGCCAGGTTGTGCGAGATGAACAGGTATGAAAGACCGCGCTCACGCTTGAGATCCATCAGCAGATTCAGCACCTGCGACTGGATCGACACGTCGAGCGCCGACACCGGTTCGTCGGCAACGATCAGTTCCGGGTGCAGTGCGAGTGCGCGGGCGATCGAGATGCGCTGCCGCTGGCCCCCGGAGAACTCGTGCGGATAGCGCCGCGCGGCTTCGGTCGGCAGGCCGACCGTGTCGAGCAGGCGTGCAACTTCCTGCGCACGCTCGGCCTTGGTGCCGATCGCATGGATCACCAACGGCTCTTCGATCAGGTCGCCCACACGCATGCGCGGATCCAGCGAAGCGTAAGGATCCTGGAAGATCATCTGCATGTGCCGGCGCATCGCGCGCATCGCATCGGCGGGGAGCAGGGTGATGTCCTTGCCCCGGAACCGCACGTCGCCCGCGGTCGGTTCGATGAGGCGGAGGATCAGGCGGCCGAGAGTCGACTTGCCGCAACCGGATTCGCCGACGATGCCGATGGTCTCGCCCTGCGCCTGCGTGAAGCTGACGCCGTCGACGGCGCGGATGAAGCGCCCGCCTTTCAGCGGGAAGGTCTTCGACAGGCCCTGGACGTCGAGGAGATGAACGGTCATGCGCGGCACCTCTGCCCCCATCCCGGCCTTCCCCCTCGCCGCGCGCGGAAGATTGCCCCCAGCCCCCGCCTTCCCCCGCGCTTTGCGCGAGGGAAGGAGCGTACTGCGATGCTGCTCGGCATCTGCACTCCTTCCCCCGTCGAAGATGGGGGAAGGTCGGGATGGGGGCAGCGGTTCACGATCACACCGGGTTGAAGCATGCGAACCGATGCGCCGGCGAACCCGCTAGCGGCGGTTGCTCGTCGCGGCAACGCGCCTCGACCCGTGGGCACCGCTGCGCGAACGCGCAGCCCGCAGGCCGCTCGCCCGGCGCCGGCACCATGCCATCGATGACGGGGAGGCGAGCACCTTTCACGGTCGCGAGGCGCGGGATCGACGTGAGCAGGCCATGCGTATAGGGATGCCGCGGCGATTCGAACAGGGTCCGCACCACCGCGCTTTCGACGATGCGCCCGGCATACATCACGGCCACGCGATCGCAGAATTCGGCGACCACCCCGAGGTCGTGCGTGATGAGCACGATGCCCATGCCCAGTTCGTCGCGCAGGCTGCGCAGCAGATCGAGGATCTGTGCCTGCAAGGTCACGTCGAGCGCCGTGGTGGGCTCGTCGGCGATGAGCAGTTCCGGGTTGCAGATGAGCGCCATCGCGATCAGGACGCGCTGGCGCAGCCCGCCGGACAATTCGTGCGGATACTGGGCAAGGCGGCGCTCGGGCGCGTTGATGCCGACGCGGTCGAGCATGCGCAGCACACCCGCGCGGGCGTCGGCGGCGGACACGTTGCGGTGCAGACGCAATGCTTCGCGCAACTGGAAGCCCACCGTGTAGGTCGGGTTAAGGCTCGTCATCGGATCCTGGAACACCACACCGATGCGATTGCCCCAGATTTCGCCCAGCGCCGTTCGCGAAAGCGACATGAGATCCACCTCACCCAGGCGCATGCGGCCGCTGTCGATGTGACTGGGCGGTGCCGGCTGCAGGCGGATGGACGACATCACGGTCACGGTCTTCCCACAGCCGGATTCGCCGACGATGCCCAGGGTCTCACCGCGATCGACGGCGAATGAGACGCCGTCGACCACGCGCACGCGGGATGCGCCCCGGCCGAAGCTCACGGCCAGGTCTTCGACCAGGAAGAGCGCCACGCGCGGCTAGTCGAAGACGACGCGCGGAAAGTAAAACGAGACGGTCCAGTTGGGCATGTCCACGATCTCGCTCACCCGCAGGTCGCCACAGACACTGCACAGCATGTAAGCCTCCACCGGCGGCATGCCATGGCGCCTGGACAGCAGTTCCACCATCGCGCGCACGGCGGCTCGCGCGCCTTCCATCAGGTCGGGTCCGATGCCGGTGGTGACCTCGTAGCCTTTCGCGTCGAGATGGCGTGTCACCGGCCCGGGCGTGGTGAAGCGCGGAAAAGCGAGCGGCGTCGACTTCACCAGATCGAACTTGAGCGCTACGCTCATCGGACTCTCGATCGCGGTGCCGCAGACCTCGCCATCGCCCTGCGCGGCGTGGGTATCGCCGACCGAGAACAGGGCACCAGCCACTTCCACCGGCAGATACAACTCCGTGCCCGCAGCGATATCACGCACGTCCATGTTGCCGCCGACCCGCCGCGGCGGAACGATGCTGTGCAAGCCCGGCTCGGCCGGAGCGACACCGATGGTGCCGGTGAACGGCTTCAACGGCACCTTGCCCCAGCGCCCGAAGAAAGCCGGCGCGAGAGTCGCAGGATCGTAGCTCCACACGTTGAGCGCCGGCGCCTTGAACTCGTCGGCCAGCAGACCGAAGCCGGGGATGTTCGCGGTCCAGCCCCACCCGGAAGGCTTGAACGACAGCAACGTCACTTTCAGTACATCGCCCGGCTCGGCCCCGTCCACGAAGACGGGACCGGTGACCGGGTTCACCTTGCCGAAGTCCATGCGCCCCACGTCCTCGACAGTCGACTTCGGCGAAAGCTGACCGCCCGAGGCCTCGAAGACCTCGAACTCCACGGACTCGCCCGGCGCGACGCGCAGCACCGGTGCGAACGCATTGTTCCAGCCGAGGTGGTGCTGATGACTGTGGATGGTGTGGCCCATGATGATGCTGTGCTTCAGCCCTTGATGTAGACGTGGTCGTAGTTGATCGGAATCCGCACCGGGTCGACGAACAGTGCGTCCGCACCGCCCACGCGCTTCGAGCGGATGGTGAAACGCTGCTCGTTGAAGATGGGCACCCAGGGCGCATCCTTCATGATGTCCGTGAAGATCGTCTTCCAGAGCTGGGCACGCTCGCCGGCCTTCGACGGATCGGACATGGAATCGGCCTTGGTCGCACGCTCGTCCAGTTCCTTGTTGCAGTACCACGACCAGTTCCAGCCGCCGTTGGTTGCGCCGGCACAGCCGAGGATCGGTCCGTAGAAATTGGAAGGATCGGGAAAGTCCGCGATCCACGCCATGCCGCCCGACCACACCATCGGCGCCGTCTTCGGCTTGCCGCCGGCGGCAATGACGTTCGCTTGCGCGAGGTTCTTCAGCTTGACCTTGATGCCCACCTTCGACAGGTCTTCCTGGATCGCCTGCGCGATGCGCGGATTCGGATCGACGTTGTAGACGTACAGCGTAGTCTCGAAGCCCTTTTCCAGACCGGCCTGCTTCAGCAGTTCCTTCGCCTTCTCCGGATCGAACGCGTAGCCCTTGAACTCCTTGTCGTAACCGGGCATGGTCGGCGGCAGCGGCTGGTTCGCCGGCACCGCGCGGTTGTTGATGATCTTCACGATGCGACCCTTGTCGATCGCCATGTTGATGGCCTGGCGCACCTCGAGCTTGTCGAGCGGCTTCATCTGCACGTTGAGGGTCACGTAGCCGGTCTGCAACTGGCCGCCTTCGACGATGAGGTCCTTGTACTTCGGGTCGTTGCGGATCTGCAGGAACTTGGCGGGCGGGATGCCGTCGCCGGCGAAATCGGCTTCACCCTTCTCGAGCTTCAGGATCGCGGTCATCGGTTCGAGGCCCACCTGGAACGTGATCTGGTCGAGTTTCGGCACGCCCGGAATGAAATAGTCGGGGTTGCGCTTCAGCACCAGTTCCTGCCCGAGCTTCCAGTCCGCCTGCATGAAGGCACCGCTGCCGACCACCTTCTTGCCGAAGTCCTTGCCGGCCTTGTCCACCGCTTCCTTGGGCACGACGGAAGAGAAGTTGAGTGCCAGCACGTGCAGGAAGGTCGCATCGGGTCGCGTCAATGTGAACTTGATGGTGGTCGGGTCGACGACGACGATGCCCTTCACGTCTTTCGCCTTGCCCTTCTTGAACGCTTCCATGCCGGCGATGGAATCGTAGAAGCCGGCACCCGGACTTTCGGTCTTCGGATTCGTGGTGCGTTCAATGGAGTACTTCACGTCCTGGGCTACCACTTCGCGGCCGTTGTGGAACTTGACGCCCTTGTGCAGCTTGAAGGTATAGGTAAGGCCGTCCTTCGAGATGTCGTAGCTCTCGGCGAGGCTCGGCGTCAGCTCCGCCGTGCCCGGCTTGTAATCCATCAGGCGCGCGAACAGGCTCTTGATGATCGACCAGTTCACCCAGTCGTAGCCGATCGCCGGATCGAGCGTGACGATGTCGTCCTTGTACGTGACGATGATCGAGCCGCCCTGCTTGCCCTCTTCCGCGACAGCCGGCACCGCGATGGGCAGCGCCAATGCGGCGAGCAGAGCGATGGTGGATGCACGACGTTTCATGGTTGGTCTCCTATTGGCTGGAACGCGAGTGATGACTACCGGATGCGGATTCTAGGGTCGACGAGCGGTGCCACGAGGTCGGCGAGCAGGTTGCCGAGCACGATCGCCACGGCAGCCACCAGCGTGACGCCCATGATGATCGGGATATCCACCTGCTGGATCGCCTGCCAGGCGAGTTGGCCGATGCCGGGCCAGCCGAATACGGATTCGACCACGACGGCACCGCTCATGAACAGTCCGATGTCGATGCCGATCATCGCGATGATCGGCAACAGCGCGTTGCGCATTGCGTGCACCAATACTACGCGCAGCTCGGATGCCCCCTTGGCGCGCGCCGTGCGAACGTAATCCTGGGTCAGGACCTCGATCATCGAGGAGCGCATCATGCGCGAATACCAGCCGGCCCCGAGGATGCCCAGCGTGAGCGCGGGCAGCACCAGGTGCCGGAACTCGCCGTAGCCGCCGACCGGGAACCACTCGAGCCGGTCGGCGAACACATAGAGCATGAGAATGCCGGCCACGAACTGCGGCGTCGACACCCCGACGAACGACAGGATCATCATCCCCGAGTCGGTCCGCGAACCCTGGCGCACAGCCGCGAACACACCGATCGCGAGGCCCAGGATGAGTTCGCAGACGATGGCTGCCACCACCAGGAGCATGGTGGCCGGCAGGCGCGCAGCGACGATCTCGGCGACTTCGGTTTTCTGTGCGTACGAGCGCCCAAGGTCACCCTGCGCCAGGTTCACGAGATAGCGCCCGTACTGCTCGTGGAACGGCAGGTCGAGCCCGAGCTGCTTGCGGATGGTTTCCACGGTTTCGGGCGTGGCGCTGCGCCCCGCGATCTGGCGCGCCGGATCGGCCGGTAGGATGTAGAGCAGCAGGAAGGTGATGAAGCTCACCCCGATGAGCAGCAGGATCGCCTGGGCGATGCGGCCGAGGAGGTAGCGGGTCATGCCTGCCCCCACCCTAGCCCTCCCCCGGCGAAGCCGGGGGAGGGGATGGCTCCGCCATCCCCGTCGGGATATCGAACGACCCTCACCCTCAATCCCTCTCCCAGAGGGAGAGGGAAGTACACCCCTTCCCCCGACGCCCGCCGATCCCGCAAAGTCGGATCGAGCGCCGTGCGCAGCGCGTCGCCCAGCACGTTGAACGCCACCGCCATCAACACGATCGCGACGCCGGGAATGAACACGAGCCACGGTGCAGTCGTGAAGTAGCTCTGGTTCTCGAAGATGATGTTGCCCCAGGAGGGCGTGGGCGGCTGCACGCCGATGCCGAGATACGAAAGGGTGGCTTCCAGCAGCACGGTGGTGGCGATGCCGAGCGTACCCCACACGATCACGGTGGGCATGAGGTGGGGCAGGATGTGGCGGAACAGGATCCGAGGAGCACCCGCGCCGAGACTGCGGACCGCCTCGACGAAGCCGCGCTCCGCCAGCGACACGGTCTCAGTGTAGATCACGCGTGCGATCTGGACCCAGTTCACCATCGCGATCACCAGCGCGACGATCCACAGGCTCGGGGTGAAGATCGCCGCCAGCACGATCGCCAGCAGCAGCGCCGGAAAACACATCATGAGATCGGTGAACCGCATCAAGGCACCGCCCAGCCAGCCGCGCACGAACCCGGCGGTGACACCCACCAGCGTGCCGATGGTCAGTGCGACGCCGTTGGCGACCACGCCGATGATGAGCGAGGTCTGAGCGCCGAAGATCACCCGGGACAGCAGATCGCGACCGAGCAGGTCGGTGCCGAGCCAGAACCTCGCGTTCGGCGCCAGCGGGGCCCCCTCCAGCGTGAGACCGTCGAAGAAGGTTTCCTCCGGGGGATAGGGGGCCACCCAGGGGGCCGCGATCGCCACCCCGACCAGGAGGACGATGAAGACGGCGGCAGCCGTCGCGAGCTTGTGGTGGGAGAACCTGATCATGGATAAGCGGTAGCCGGGCCGAGCGCGGGACCAACCGGCAGGGCCTAGCGCAGCAACCGTACCGGATCCGGCGTGGTGAATTAACTCCCATTATTTCAGAGAGTAAGGGGGTGCGACGCGGCGGGATTCGGGTTTCGTGCCGTCCCACCGGTCATTCGCGCATCAGCCTTGCGCAGCACGCGGTCTCGGCGCACCAGTTCGGGGCGGAGCCCTCGGGAGACGTGCTCCGGAATTTCCCCTCAAGTTTTCCAGCAAACGGCAGATATAACGAGCAGGACCGGAACCGGGGGTCGCTCCCAACGGGCGCCATCGGGAACGGTCTGCCAGCGGGCCAACGCCCGCGTGCAGCTGAAAACGGCAAACCCATCGAAAGGTGGGGACGCAAAGTCTCCGGTCTAAAGCGGTGCTCCGGCACCGCCAGGATAGCGGGACTGCCAGGTGCAACCCGGGCCGAGCCCCGGTCGCCGATTGGAGGTGACCGTGTCGAGACCCTCCGGCCGCACCCGTCCCCGCCGACCGATCAGACCGTCACCAGGCTGAGCGCGCGGCGACCCCGATGGCCCCGATCCGCATCGAGGGAGTGAGACGCCATGAATGCCGCCGCCGCCAACGTGATTGCCTTCCCGCCCGGAAAGACCGGGCAACCGATCGACCTGACCAAGCCGGGCAGCCTGCTGCGCGAATGCCGCGCGCGGACCATCAAGACGCTGACGGAGTCGGTCTCGAAGGCGCTCGACACGTTCGTGGACGAACTGTACGAGCTGGCCGAACAGTCGCTCGATCGCGATTCGCGCGACTTCTACCTCAAGGCGAAGGAAGAGTGGCCGACGTTGCGCCCGCGCCTCGAACAACGCTTCCGCGAGCGCCTCGAAGAAGGGTTCGACCGCAAGTCCCGCGGTGAGGAGGAAGAGCCCGCGGACTTCTCGAACGTGCAGACCTCGTGGTCCGAATTGTCCCTGGTTGCCGACGGCGATCTCGACGAGAGCGTGCGCTTCACCGACATCGCCGGCCGCATCCGCAACGGCGCCGACGAAGAGCTCGCCGCACTCGACCAGCGCATGGCCGTCGTGCTCGACCGGCCGAACATGCAAAGCCACGACAACCCGCTCTCGCCGATGGCGATCTGCGATGCGTTCCGGTCCGCCATGAGCGTGGTCGAATCGGGCGCACGGTTGAAGAAGCTCCTGATCCGCTACTTCGACCAGGGCGTGCGTTTCCCGGTGCCGAAGCTCTATGCGGAACTGAACGGGTTCCTGAAGGAGCATGGCGTCCTGCCCACGATCCGCTACGGCCGCAGCAAGAAGCCTGTGTCCGGAGCCGGACCTTCGAACGGAGCGAAAGCGGCGGATGCATCGCAGGTGCTCGGCAGCGTGACGTTGCCGATCGTCGCAGGGTCGCCGGCGGCGGGCGGCGCGACCATGACCATGACGTTGCCGGGCGGCGTCGCCATGCCCGGCATGGGCGCCGGCTCAGCCGGTGGCGGCATCGCGGACGGACAGGATCCGTTCGCGATGCTCCAGCAACTGATGCTGGGCACCGTAGCGCGCGGGGCGAAGGGTCCGGCGGGGGCGCCGGGCGCCGCCGGGCGCGTGGGTGGACCGGGCATGGGCAGTGGCATGCCGGGCGCAGGGAGTCCCGCCGGCTTCGCCGGCAGCGGCATGGCGGGTGCCGGTGGCGCCGGCTTCGCAGTCCCGCATCGAGGCGGACTTGGAACCGGCGGCCTCGGCGGCGGTGCACAGGGTCTGGGCGTCGGCGGCGGGACTGGCGGTGGTGCGCCCGCAGCACCGGACACGGGATTCCCGCAGCTCGACGGACTGGCGGGCGGCGGCTTTGCCGGCGGTGGTGTCGCCGGAGGCGGTGGTGCGGCCGGTGGTGCCGCAACCGGCGGGGGCGCGGGTGGCGTGTTCACCGGCGGTGCCTTGATCGGATCGCTCACACGACTGCAGCACGGTGACTTCAGCGCAATGCCGGCGGATGTGCCGGCTGCGTTCGCCACGCCCGATCTCTCCAGCGTTTCGCTCGGCGGCGGTTTCGCCGCGGCAGCCGCGCTCGAAGCGGGCGCGGCACCTGCCCGCAATGTCCTGCATGCGTTGAAAGGCACGAGCTTCGCAAACCAGCTCGGCCAGATGGACACGGTCACGCTCGACATCGTGGCCATGCTGTTCGACCAGATCTTCGGCGACCCGCGCGTCCCGGCTGCGATGAAGGCGTTGATCGGGCGCCTGCAGATCCCGATGCTGAAGGTCGCGGTGATGGACAAGAACTTCTTCTCGAAGAAGAACCATCCCGCCCGCCACATGCTCGACACGCTGGGCGAACTTTCGGTCGGCCTCGGCGACGGCTTCGATGCCGGCAGCGCCCTGTATCAGCGCATCGAGTCGATCCTGCAGCGCGTGGTCGAGGAGTTCGAGGACGACGTCGGCATCTTCGACCGCACCACCAGCGAACTCCAGGCACTGATCCAGGACGCGGACAAGACCGCCGAACAGGCTGCCAAGAAGGAAGCTCGCCGCATCCAGGACAAGGAGCGCCTCGACGTCGCGCGCCTCTTCGCACAGAACGAAGTGAAGGCGCGCGTGAAGAATCAGGCGCTGCCGCGGGCCGTGCTGCGCTTCCTCGCCACCGAGTGGATGAAGCTGCTGATCCTCGCGTACGCGAAGGGCGGGCGCGAGAGCCGGGCCTGGCAGAGCCTGGTGGAGACCATGGACATCCTGGTCTGGTCGATGACGCCGAAGCAATCCACCGAGGAACGCCAGCGCCTCGTGTCGGTGCTGCCCGGGCTGCTGAAGCGGCTCACCACCGGCATGGACATCATCGGCACACAGCAGCACGCACGCGAGCGCTTCAACTCGGTCCTGATGCGCTGCCACGCGAAAGCCATCGGCGGCGGCGATGCCGCGACTGCCGACGTGGAAAGCCCCCTTGCAGCCGAACACGCCGCCGCCCAGCGCGCCGCGGCCGACGCCAGGATCGATGTGTTCGCCCCCGTCGAAGCACCACCTGCAGCCGGGCTCGAGATCGAGGAAGTGCCGATGCCGGCGGCGACGGGTTCCATCGAACTCACGGAAGCCGACGTGAGCGCGCCCGCGAAGATTCAGCTCCAGGAGGAGATGCGTCCCGTGGTCGCACCCGACACGTTGCCTGCCGTGGTCGTGCGCAATCCGTTCGGCGAGGGCAGCATCGAGTTGGAGGAAGTCTCCTTCGGCGATCTGCCCGGATTCAAGCCCGCGACCGCCGTGGACGGCGCACCGGCCGGGACCGACATCGAAGCCGAGCCGCTGCCGCAGGGCGACGAATGGTCCGAACTGGTCCTGCAGTTCAAGGAAGGCGACTGGATCGAACTGCACGAGGAAGGCGGCGCCACCGTGCAGGCGCGCCTGTCGTACGTGAGCCCGTATCGCGGCACCTACGTCTTCACCAACCGCAAGGGTCAGAAGATCGGTGAATTCTCGATGTTCGACATCACGAGCGCACTGCGCTCCGGACGCATGACGGTGATGGCGAACGTGCCGCTGTTCGACCGGGCCTTCACCGGGCTGGTCGGAATGCTGCGCAAGCACGCCGAGGAAGCCGCCGCGGGGGCCAGCCCTCTTGGGGCGGCCCGGCGAGGGCTGAGTCCGCATCGGCCGCCACCTAGGGCGACCGGCGCCCCGGGGGAATCGAGCTACACTCGTGGGTCGTCCGTCTCTTCGTCCCGACCATGACCCACCGCACCGACGATCTGCGCATCCGCGAGATCAAGGAGCTCGCTCCCCCGTCGCATCTGCTGCGCGAACTGCCGTGCTCCGAGCGCGCCGCCGACACCGTTGAACAGGCGCGCCAGGCGCTGCACCGCATCCTGCACGGCATGGACGACCGGCTGATCGTCGTGATCGGGCCCTGCTCGATCCACGATCCGAAGGCCGCGCGCGAATACGCCACACGCCTGCTCGCCGAACGCCGCCGACACGCCGCCCACCTCGAGATCGTCATGCGCGTGTACTTCGAGAAGCCGCGCACGACTGTCGGCTGGAAGGGGCTCATCAACGATCCGGCTCTGGACGGCAGCTACGACATCAACCGGGGCCTGCGCATCGCTCGCGAACTGCTGCTCGACGTCAACGAGCTGGGCCTGCCAGCCGGTTGCGAATACCTGGACATGATCACGCCGCAGTACATCGCCGATTTCGTGTCGTGGGGCGCCATCGGTGCCCGCACCACCGAGAGCCAGGTGCACCGCGAACTGGCCTCGGGACTCTCCTGCCCCGTGGGCTTCAAGAACGGCACCGACGGCAACGTGAAGATCGCCGTGGACGCGATCAAGGCCGCCCAGCAGCCCCATCATTTCCTGTCGGTCACGAAGGGCGGGCACTCGGCCATCGTGTCGACCGCAGGCAACGAGGACTGTCACGTGATCCTGCGCGGCGGCAAGGCGCCGAACTACGACACCGCCAGTGTCGCGGCGGCCGCCGCAGAGCTCGCGAAAGCGGGCCTGGCACAACGGTTGATGATCGATGCCAGCCATGCGAACAGCCAGAAGAATGCGCAGAACCAGCTCGGCGTCTGCGAGAACGTCGGCGCCCAGATCGCCGGCGGCGAAGAACGCATCGTCGGGATGATGGTCGAGAGCCATCTGATCGGCGGCCGCCAGGATCTGGAACCGGGCCGTCCTCTGGTCTACGGCCAGAGCATCACCGACGCATGCATCGGCTGGGACGACAGCACGGTGCTGCTGGACGGACTCGCCGCGAGCGTTCGTGCACGCCGCTCGCTCAAGTCCCTGACCGACGCCGCGTAACCTCGAGTGGCGCCGGCAATGCGTACCATGACTTGAAGACCGCGCTCGAGAACGGCACGGTAGTCGCGGCCTTCGGCCGCAGTTATCTGGTGGAACTGGACGGCGGGCCAACGCTCACCTGTTTTCCGCGCGGCAAGCGCAGTGAGATCGCCTGCGGCGATCGGATTCAGGTCCAGAAGACGGCGGAAGGCCAGGGTGTCATCGTTGCGGCCGATCCGCGTTCGGCGTTGTTCTACCGCTCGGATGCCTATCGGCAGAAACTGATCGCCGCGAACGTGACGCAGATCGTGATCGTGCTCGCCGCCGCACCGAGCTACTACGAGGATCTGCTGAATCGCTGTCTGGTCGCGGCCGAGCACGCGGGTGTACGCGCCGTGATCGTGCTCAACAAGTTCGACCTGGAAGCGTCGAGCGCCGCTATGGAGCGCCTGCAGGTCTACGCGTCCCTCGGCTATCCGGTGGTGCCGCTGACCGCCAAGGTGGACGTCACGCCGCTGCGCGCGCAGCTCGAGGGGCACACATCGGTACTCGTCGGGCAGTCGGGAATGGGCAAGTCGACGATCATCAACCGCCTGCTGCCGGGGACGGACGCACCCACCGCGGAGCTGTCCATCGCACTCGACTCAGGGCGCCATACGACAACGCATGCACGCCTGTATCACCTCGGGCCCGTCAGCCACATCATCGATTCGCCGGGAATGCAGGAATTCGGCCTGCACCACATCGCCGCCGACGCGCTGGATCACCTGTTCGTCGAATTCCGCCCCGCGATCGGACACTGCCGGTTCGCGAACTGCCGTCACCTAACCGAACCGGGCTGCGCCGTCGAAGCGGCCGCCAGGGAAGGCTCCGTCAGCGAACGCCGGCTCGCGTCCTATCGCCGCATCGCCGAAGAACTGCGCCGGTCGGATGGGGTCACGACCCGATCCACGACGCGATCGTGACGAGGCCGATCACCATCATCCACATGATGAGGGCGCGCCAGATGAGACCGACCGCGCGCTGCATGTGCTCGACATCCGCCTCGTCGCCGAGGCCGATCTCCGGTCGGAAGACCACGCTGCCGTCGGCGTGCAGCGTTTCGCCGAGGCGCACACCGATGGCGCCGGCACCGCTCGCGAGCACGATGCCTTGCAGGGGATCGAGCCATGCCGCCGCCTGCGAACGCCAGCAATACACCGCGTCCTCGAAGTCGCCGACGATGGCAAAGGACACGGCGGTCAGTCGCGCCGGCACCCAATCGAGCACGTGAAAGGCCTCGCGCGCGAAACTGCCGAACTGCATGAACTCTTCGTCATCGCGCGCGCCCCAACGTTCGCCGAGCAACGCGCTCAGCCGGTAGAGCACCGCGCCCCCGGGGCCGGAGAGCAGGATCGCCAGCGTGCCCGGCAGCACGGTGCCGAACACGGCGGGGAGGAACACGAACCAGGCGATCACGCCGAAGACGTGGCGATGCGAGCCCAGCAGCCCCTGCTCGATCGACACTTTGGCCACCTCCGCCTGCGTGTACTCGTCGACCGATTCTTCGCGCCACTGCCCGAGAGCCGCGCGCGCACGGTCGAGTTGCCCCGCACGCAATGCTTCGAGCACCACGGTGAACCCGTGGCTGAACTGCCGGAAACCCATCGTGAAATACACCACGACCACGTTCCAGGCCCAGGCGAAAATGGGGCTGATGCCGTGCAGGATCCAGAACACCAGGTTCACTGCGACGATCCACGGCAGCACGGCGCACAGCCAACCGAGCGCTCCGTGTCGGCGTTCGCCCGCATTGAAGTTCGCCGCGACCGCCTCGGTCCAGCGCCCGAAGGCCTGGAACGCGGCACCGTACGGATTCACCGGACGCACCTGCTCGAGCAGCAGCGCGAGAATCAGCGAGAACAGGGCCATGCGGAAAGTGCGGGGAGCGTCCTCAAGGGAGTATCTCGGTCCAGCCGGTATTCTAGGGCCTGTTGACGCTTCAGGGCCCGTCGACGCCGAGAACGTGCCCTAGCCCGGCAGAAACCCTCGCACCAGGTTTGCCCGCGCCGTTGCAGCCTGCAGCAGCAAGGAAAAGTCGGACCCCGAGATGATCAACCGCGCCCCCATGTCGATGTAGCGCTGCATGGGTCCCGCGGTATACACGCCACCCATGCCTGGATGCTTGCCATGGCGCCGGCACGCTGCGATCACGCGCCGGTAGGCGTCCTCGATGCGAGCATGCTCGATCTGGCCTGGTATGCCCATCTCGAAGGACAAGTCGGTAGTGCCAATCAGCAGCACGTCGATGCCCGGCACCGCCGCGATGGCTTCGCAGTTCTCGATGGCAAGCGGCGATTCGAGCATCACCACCACCAGCGTCTCGCGGTTCACCGCCTCCGCCATCTCCCCCACGGGCATCGCAGCGAACCCGACCTGCTGCAAGCCCCCGCCCATGGAACGATGGCCCTGCGGCGGGAAGCGGCAATACTGCGCGATGCGCAGGGCGTGCTCGGCCGTGTCGACATGCGGCACGACGATGCCTTGGGCGCCGTTGTCCAGCATGCGCGACGCGTGGTAGTGCTCGTAGCCCGGTACGCGCACCACGGGCGTGATGCCGACAGCGAGGGCAGCGGCGGAGATCTGCGCGGCGGTGTCCACGTCGAGCGAACTGTGCTCGCAATCGATGAACAGCCAGTCGAAGCCTGCGGTCCGGGCAAGCTGGGCGATGTCCACGGTGCGAGCCTGGCGCAGCCCGAGACCGATCGCGAGCTTGCCGGCTTCCAGTTGCCGCCTGGCGTGATTGATGACGATGCTCATGGCGTGGTGTGTCCTTCCCGCGTGTCGGTCTTCAGTCGAGATAGCGCACGCCACCCCGGCCGGCGAGCGATGCTTCGTCCCAGAACGCGAGCTTCTCGCCGCGCTTCACCTTGGCCTCGGCATCGGCTTCCTTCTGCTTGACCAGCGCCAGCCGTTCCGCGACGGCCTGCGATTCGGTGCGCGGGACCACCACCACACCGTCGCGATCGCCGACAACGATGTCGCCCGGGGCAACGTGTACACCGCCGCAGGTGATGCCGAGGTTCACTTCGCCAGGACCATTGCGATAACCCGCGTTGGGACACCAGCCGCGTGTGAACACGGGAATGTCGGCGGCGAGCAGGCCCGGGACGTCGCGTACCAGACCGTCGCAGATGATCGCCGCGACACCGATGCGCCTGGCCCAGATCGCCCACAGATCCCCGATGACCGCCGCCGTGTCGTTGCCGCCCGAGGCGATGACGATGACGTCGCCGGCCTGCAGGAAATCGAGGACCGCCATGGCCGCGAGATTGTCCATCGGGCCGCAGTAGGCCGTGACCGCCGTGCCGCAGAAGCGCATGCGCGGATCGAGCGGCTTGATGGAGTGATGCATGCTGCCGCGGCCGTTGAAGGCATCGGTGACGAAGCCCGTGGGGGCATCGCGGAAGGCGTCGAGCACGGCGGGCGCGGGGCGTTCGAACTTGCGGCGGATGGTGAGGGCTACGGGGTTACCGATCATGGGTCGAGGTCCTGGTGAGTCTTCGAGAAAGAAGTGATTGACATGCTGAGTCCGCAGAAGCGCCGTTGCTCCTTCCCCCACCGGAGGTGGGGGAAGGTTGGGATGGGGGCAAGCGACTCTATCGCGACCATCGCTGCCCCCACCCTGACCCTCCCCCGGCAAAGCCGGGGGAGGGAACACGCGTCGATCTGCGCCGCGCCGGCTGCGCGCCCAGGTGAAGCGGTTGCATGCATGATCACACGGCCCCCGCCGCCCGCAATCGCGCGACATCCGAGGCATCCAGACCTAGCCAATCCTGCAGCACGGCCTCGGTATGCTCACCCAACCGCGGCGGCGGCAGCTGGTATTCGACGTTGCTGTCGGAGAACCGCAGCGGGCTCGCCACCATGCTCAGCATGCCGGCAACCGGATCCGGCAATTCCACCCGAAGCTTGCGGGCACGCACCTGCGGATCGTCGAACACCTGGGCCATGTCATTGATGCGCGCGCACGGCACCCCGACCGCGGTCATGGCGTCGACCCAGAAGGTCGCAGGTCGCGTTCCGACGATCGCGGCCACTACCGGAATGGTGAACTCGCGATGCCGCACGCGCGCCTCGTTGGTTGCGAAGCGCGGATCGCCCAACAGCTCGCGGCAGCCGGCCGCTTCGCAGAAGCGCTCGAACTGTGCGTCGTTGCCTACCGTCAGCATGACGTGCCCATCGGCCGCACGGAAGATCTGCGACGGCACCACGCTCGGATGGCTGCTGCCGATACGCCCCGGAACCACACCCGCGCTCAAGTAGGTCTGCGCGATGTTGATCATGCTCGCCACCTGGACATCGAGCAGCGCCATGTCGATGTGCTGGCCCTTCGCCGAAGCATGCCGGTGCTGGAGCGCGGCCGTCACCGCGAGCGCGGCATACATCCCGGTCATCACATCGATCACCGCCACACCGGCGCGCTGCGGACCGCCGCCAGGCAGGTCGTCGCGCTCGCCGGTGACACTCATCATCCCACCTAGCGCCTGCGCGATCGGATCGTAGCCGGGACGCTGCGCATAGGGCCCGTCCTGCCCATAACCGGTGATGGAGCAATAGATGAGGCGCGGATGGACCGCGGACAACGACGCGAAGTCGAGGCCGAAGCGCGCGAGATCGCCGACCTTGTAGTTCTCGAGCAGGACATCGGCCCGCGCGGCGAGGTCGCGCACCAGCGCCTGCCCTTGCGCATTCGCGAGGTTCACGGTGATCGAGCGCTTGCCGCGATTGGTACTCAGGAAATACGTGCTCTCGCGCGTCTCGTTGCCGTCGCTATCCTTGAGGTACGGCGGGCCCCATGCGCGCGTGTCATCGCCGGTGCCCGGCCGCTCGACCTTCACCACTTCGGCGCCCAGATCGGCGAGGATCTGGCCCGCGAACGGGCCGGCCAGGATGCGCGTCAGGTCGAGTACGCGGATGCCCGCGAGCGGTCCCACCGTTCGTGCCTCTACTCGAGAGTGATGCGGGCGCGCTTGACCACAGCGGCCCAATGCACGGTCTCGCGCTGGATCAGCTGCGCATACGCCTCCGTGCCCTGCACACGCACCTCGAACCCGCTTTCGGAGAGTTTCTGCGCGAACGCAGGATCGGCTCCGAGCGCTGCCAGCTCGCGCTGGAGCCGCGTCACGATCGGTTTCGGCACGCCGGCAGGCGTGAAGATGCCGAGCCACGATTCGGCGACGTAGCCCGACAGGCCGGCCTCGGCGATGGTGGGCACGTCGGGCAGTTGCGCCACGCGCGTCGGAGTGGTGACTCCGAGTGCGCGCAACTTGCCGGTGCGGATGTGCGGCAGCGCAGCCGCGACACTGTCGAACATGACCTGCACGCGCCCGCCCATCAGGTCCACGTGGGCCGGCTGGCTGCCCTTGTAGGGTACGTGCGTCATCGAGATGCCGGCCATGTGCTGGAACAGTTCACCTTCCAGTTGCGAAATGGTGCCGACCCCCTGCGAAGCCATGATGAGTCCGTCGGGTTGCGCTTTCGCGAGCGCGATCAGCTCTTGCACCGTCTTGGCATGCACCTCCGCGGCGACCACCAGCACGTGCGGTACGTACGCGAGTGTGGCGACCGGGATGAAATCGCGCGCAAGATCGAACTTGGGCTTCGCGTACAGCGTGACGCCCGCCGCATACACGGTCGAAGGTGCCATCAGGATGGTGTAGCCATCGGGGGCCGCGCGCATCGCGAGTTCGCCACCGAGGTTCGCACCGGCGCCCGGACGGTTCTCCACGATGACATTCTGACCGAGGCGCTTCGATAACGCTTCGGCGGTCAGGCGCGAGAGGATGTCGGTGGCACCGGCTGGCGTGAACGGCGCGATCATGCGCACCGGTCGCACCGGCCAGGCATCCTGCGCGGACGCGATCGCCGGCGCCACGAGTGTGCACGCCAGCGCGGTCACCGCGATCGGGTTCACGCGCGCATCTCCTCCGTCTCGTTCTCTTGGAAAGCGAATCCGGGCGAACTCTAGCCGGTTCGCTCCAGCGTCACAACGCGCCGTTCCGCCCTAGCCCACAAGAGCGCTGGGCCCCTTGGGGGGAAAGGCCGCAGGCCCATCGGGGGGGACGTCACTTCACTGCCGGTGCAGCACCAGGTTGTCGGTCACCCCGGAGGCGGGCACGTACGCCGTCCCGTGCATGCTCCGGCCATCGGCAGACAGCGTCGCGTGGACCTCCATGGTGATGCCGCTGCCCTGGTGCACCAACGCCATGCCCACCTGGCGGGCCTCGACCAAGCCCTGGCCCACGAGCTGGAACTGGTGGGCGGCATCCACGGCGGAGACCTGCAACTGGTTGCCGTAACCGGCCACGTGCGCGAGCGCCGGCGGCGATGCGAGGGGCGCAGCCGCCGGTTGGATCGGCGCCTGCACCGGTGCGGAAGGCTGCGTCGCGGCGGGCATCGGTGCCGGAGCGGGCGCGCTCTGATTCATCTGCTGCACCGCACGTTCGACGAACTGGTCGACAGCGGGATCGGGATCGGAGCTCTCCATCATGTTGCCGATGATCGCGAGCACTGCGAGCGCGGCCATGACACCGATCAAGCCCTTGGCCCAGCCGGGCATGCCCTGCGACTTCGCCGGCGGTGGCGTGGTCATGGTGTCCGACGCTGCGGACTTGCGACGCGACAGCCCCGGCAGTTTTCCGACGGCATCGAAGAGTTGACCCGCATCGTAGTCCCAACGCTTGTCGGTCAACTCATGCGCCTGACGCCGCGCGAGCGGCCGCAGGACCTCGGGCAATGCGGGCTCGGACGGCATGGTCGCCCCGCCCACCAGCACCGGAATCACGCGCACGCCACGCTCGAGCGCCGTGGCGATCTCGAGCCGCACGAAATCGTTCGGATCGTCGAGGCGGCGCTCGCCGGCCGAGTTCTTCGCTTCGAGCCAACGCGGCCCGATCAGTGCGAGCAGCACCGAACACGAGCCGATCGCCTTGCCGATGGCGTCGACGAAGTCCGCTCCGGCTTCGATGGCCTCGATGTCGCGCCACACCTGGTCCCCGGCGAACGCATGCTTCAGGTCGTCGGCAAGACGGCCGGCGTGGCCGCCGCTGTCGTCACGCCGGTAGCTCAGGAAAATGCCGGCCATGGTGTCTGTCCTCGGGATCGCATGGGGTTGTCAGCGTAACCCTGGTGCCGCTGCTGTCAATGGGTCGACTCCTGGATTCCCTCGACCCGGCGCACGGGCTTCGATGGCGATCATCAGGCGTGACGCGCCAGGACCCAGGTCGTGAGAATCGCGAAGCCGACGATCAGGGCGGCGGTGAGGGTGTGTTGCGCTGCAATGGCGCCGGCGCCCAGCGCGATCGAGACCGCGGTCAGGCGCGCGTCTTCGCGACGCACGAACGCGATGATGCCGAACACGAGGGCGGCGAAACCCGCGAGCAGCGCCACGAAGGCGCTGCGCGTCTGGACAACTTCGAGCGCGGGAGGCGCTGGCGCAGGCGGCGCTTCGCTCGAGAAGGCACCGACCACCCGGTCCTTGAGCGAACCGATCGTGTCGAGCACGGCGCGAGCGACGGGCTTGGGCGGCGGGCGCCGGTAGTCCTCGATCCAAGGCGGCAGCAGCGTGAGCGCGAGCGCCAGCAAGCCGGCTGCAAGGCCGAGCGGGCCGAACATCTGTTTCGGGATGCGCATGGGAGGGATGACCGGATCTCAACGAATATCGGCCTCATCCCGGCCAGGTTAAGGCGCGGGCTCGACCCAATGCCGCCCGTCGCGGGCGAGCATGTCGTCGGCGCTGGCTGGCCCCCACGTACCGGCCGCGTAGTTGGGAAAATCCCGTGGCGGCAATGCCTGCCAGAGGTCGAGCACAGGCGTCAGCACGTCCCATGCTTCCTCGACCATGTCCGCGCGCAGGAACAGCATGCGCTCGCCGATCATGCAATCGTGCAGCAGCGTTTCATACCCGGTGGCGAGACCGTCACCGCCCAGGTCGCGGTAGCTGAACGCCATCTCCACCTGCGCGAGGCCCATGCCGGGGCCGGGCTGCTTCGCCTGGAAGCGCAGCTGGATGCGCTCCTCGGGGGCCACCTGGATGGTGAGCCGATTGGCGTGCTGCATCGTTTCCATCGGCACCAGCGGCAGCGGTGCCTGGCGGAACTGGATGACGATGTGCGTGCTGCGCGTCTTAAGGCGCTTGCCGGTGCGCACATAAAACGGCACGCCGGCCCAGCGCCAGTTGTCGATGTGAAGCTGCAGGGCGGCAAAGGTATCGGTGGCGGACTCCGGTGCCACGTGGGCCTCTTCGCGGTAGCCGGCCACCGTTTCGCCGTCGACGACACCGGGACCGTACTGGCCGCGGATCGCGTTGCGCAGCAGCGCTTCGCCCTGCGGACGGCGCATGGCGCGCAGTACCTTCAACTTCTCGTTGCGCACCTCTTCGTTCGCGAGCGAGGACGGCGGCTCCATCGCGATCAGGCACAGCACCTGGAACACGTGGTTCTGCACGATGTCGCGCAACGCGCCCGACGTGTCGTAGTAGCGTCCGCGATTCTCGACACCCAGTTGCTCGGCCACGGTGATCTGCACGTGGTCGACGAAGTTGCGATTCCAGATGGGCTCGAAGATGCCGTTCAGGAAGCGGAACGCGAGCAGGTTCTGCACCGTCTCCTTGCCGAGGTAGTGATCGATGCGATAGATCTGCGATTCGTCGAAGCATGCACGCAGACGGCGATTGAGCTCGCGCGCCGACTCGAGGTCGCGGCCGAAGGGCTTCTCCACGATGAGCCGGGTCCAGCCGGAACCGTTCGCACCACGCGTCGCGATGCCCGCGCCGTGCAACCCCTCGGCGATGGTCGCGAAATGGTCGGGCGGCGTGGCAAGGTACACGACCGTGTTCCCGCGTGTGCCATGCTCGGCGTGCACCGTGTCGAGACGCTCCCTGAGCCGCGCGTAGGTCTCGGGCGCCTCGATTCGGCCGGCGACATAGTGGAAGCGATGCCCGCTGGCGCCGACGAATCCGAGATCCGAGCAATCGGAGCAGTGGCGCCGCACGGAATCCTCCACGCGCAACAGGAACTCACCGTCCGTCAGCGTCGATCCCGACACGCCGATCACGGCGAAGCGATCGGGCAGAAAGCCGTTGCGGTGCAGGTTGTACAGCGCCGGGATCAGCTTGCGCTGCGCGAGGTCGCCGGAGGCACCGAAGATGACCAGTACGCACGGCTCGGCGCGTTGAACGGCAGGGGCGGCTTCACTCATCTCGGGCTCCACGTGGTCGAAGCGCGAGTTTAGGCGGTTGCGGCAAAAAAGAAGCCCCGCCGCGAACTCACGAGGAGTTCGGCGCGCGGGGCGCAGAGGGGAGGAGGAGACAACAGAAGCGTCGGCGGCCGGGCCGCCGGTACTGCAACAACGCGTTAGCGGGTGACGGTACCGCTCACCGCACTGTGCGAGTAGTGCACGCCCGCATCGGACTGCGCCAGCGGCGCGCCGGTGCTGGTGCAGACATCGCGCGTGTCGCAAGCGGGATTGCGATTGCTCGCGTCGGCGCGCTCGCCCGAAGACTTGACCGCGATGGGCGGCGACTCGGAGCAGACGTCGCGGATGTCGCAGCGGGCGTCACGGGCAGCAACAGTCTTCGCAGCACGGGTGACGGCGACCGCGCCGACCGGTCCGCTGGAGCGGGCGTCACGGACGTCGTAACTCGCGGGACGATCGAAGGACTGGGCCGCTTGCGCCTGGGGCGCCAGAGCGGTCAAGGCCACGAGTGCAGCACCGAGCAGGAGGCCGGTATGGAGCAGGCGGTTGGGAGAAACGGCGAGAGTGTTCATATCAGGGTCTCCTTCGGGAATGCTGGCGCTGCGGCTGGCGGCGGCGTGGGCTCACCCCGCGCCGCCGCCTGGCGGGCGTCAGTTGGAAGCGCGCTTCGAACCGATGACTTGCGAGACCGGAGCCACGGTGGGGCCGCCTTCACGGGCAGTCCACGCCGGCGCGTTGTCCCACGAAAGCGTGCGCACGACCTTGGTGGCTTGCACCGGTGCCGGGCCGCCGATCGTGTCGTTGGCGACCGTATCGAACTGGCGCGACTTCAGGACGTTGCCCTTGCTGAAGGCGGAATCGGGGGCGCCACCACCAGTCCAGTCCTGGGCTTCGAGGTAGATACGCGACTTGACGACGGTGCCTTCGTCGGCGGAAACGGCCCCGGCAAAACCGAGAGCGGCGATGGCGGCGACGGCAGCTGCTTGGATACGGATCGACTTCATGGCGACACTCCTTTGGTTTGGCGGATTGCTTGCGAGCAAGTGCTCACAACACAGTCCTGCATAAAAAAAGTCCCTTCGCTCAGCATCTTGGCAACCCGCCACAACTTCTGTAACGTACGAGTAGCTTTTGAATCACGATTGCTCAGCGAACGGTGACAGAATAGTAAACAGTGTTTATATTGTCAACACTTTCACTATATTTTCTGGATTCACTACGACCATGGGTGTGACCGAACGACGCGCACGTGAGCGCGAGGAAATGCGCACCAGGATCCTCGATGCCGCAAGGAATCTATTTGCGACAGAGGGTTATGACGCAGTGACGCTGCGCAAGGTGGCCGACTGCATCGAGTACTGTCCGGCGACGATCTACAAGTACTTCTCGGACAAGGACGAGATGGTTCGCGCCCTGTGCGAGGGCGACATCGCCGCGATGATGGCCACCTTCCGGCCCAGCATGGCGGAACTGACCCCGCTCGAACGGCTCAGGAGTTTCGGCCGCGCCTTCATCAACATGGGCCTCGAGCAGCCGAACCACTTCCGGCTGATGTTCATGACGCCCCTGCTGGCGCCGGACGATTCACTCCTGGCGGAAAAACACGCCGATCCCGATACCGACTCCTATGGATTGTTCCTGTCCGTCGTCCAGGAGTGCATCGATGCCGGCGTCTTCCGCGAGGACCTGACCGACGCCGAGTTCATCGCGCAGACCCTGTGGGCCGGAATCCACGGCGTGATCTCGCTGCATATCGCGCTCGGCACCGATCCGAACGTCAATTGGCGGCCGGTGCGCGAGCGCGCGATCTACCTCCACGAGTTGATGATCGCGGGGATGTCGCGCAACAGCGTGTCGGTGCCGATGCCGCGGCTGGAGCAAACAGCGCTGGCCTGAGTCGCTGGCCGCCGCCCCCATCCCAACCTTCCCCCGGCATAGCCGGGGGAAGGGGTGTACACCCCACCACAGGTGGGCGCTTTGCTGCCCCCATCCCCCGCCTTCCCCCGACGCAGTCGGGGGAAGGGGTGTACATCTCGTCCCCCAGCTTTGCTGGGGGCGGCGCACTACATCCCCTCCCGGCCGACTCGCCAACCGCCGCGCCGCCTGACCGACGTCGCGCATCGCCGTCTCGAGGCGATCCGACCACGGCAGTCCGCAATTCAGGCGCAGATGATGGGTGTAGCGCCCGGTCGGACTGAAGATCATGCCCGGGCCGAGGCTCACGCCTTTCGCTGACGCAGCCTGGAACAGGGCCAGCGCATCCACCGACGCCGGTAGTTCCACCCACAGCACGAAGCCCCCGGCGGGCCTGGTCACGCGTGTCTCCGCCGGAAAGTGGCGCTCGATCGCATCGGTCATGCGACCCACCTGCTCACGGAACGCGCGCCGCAAGCGCCGCAGGTGATGATCGTAACCGCCGTTGGCCATGAACTCGGCGATCACTTCCTGCCCCAGTTCCGCGGTGGAGATGGTGCTGATGAACTTCAGCATCGACACCTGTGCGAACCAGCGTCCCGGTGCGATCCAGCCGACACGCAATCCTGGCGCCACGGTCTTGGTGAACGACGACGCAAGCAGGACGTTACCGGTGCGGTCCCACGCTTTCGCAGGCTTCGGGCGCCGGTCGCCGAAGTGCAGATCGCCGTAGATGTCGTCTTCGATCACGGGAATGCCGCGCTCGGCCATCAATTCCACCATGCGCTTCTTGTTCGCATCGGGCATCAGGCAGCCGAGCGGATTGCTGAAATTGGGCATCACCAGCAACGCACTGACGGCCCCGGGCTTGCGCGTCGCCAGGTCGAGCGCATCGAGCGACAGGCCGGTACGCGGACTGGTCGGAATCTCGAGCGCTTTCATTCCGAGGCTCTCGACGATCTGGAGCACGCCGAAGTAGGTGGGTGATTCGAGCGCGACCACGCTGCCCGGTGCAGCGACCGCATGCAGCGCGATGTTGAGCGCCTCCATGCAACCGTTGGTGACGATCACTTCCTCGGGCTCGATGCGGCAGCCGTAACCGAACGCGCGCTGCGCGATCTGGTGCCGCAGGGATTCGGCGCCGGTAGCCATGCCGTATTCGCCGAGGGCCTCGGGGCGCCGGCGCGCACGCGCGCCGAGCATGCGCTGCAGCTTCGAGTTCGGAAACAGCGAGCTGCTCGGACAGGCCGCACCGAGAGCGACCACATTCGGATCCTGCGAAGCGTCGAGGATCTCCATCACCAATCGATTCACGCCGACGAACGCCGGCGCGCGCTTCGCTGCAGGCGCTTCGGGCTCGGCCAGGCGCGGCGGCCGCGCGCGCACGAAGTAGCCGGATTTCGGCCGCGCTTCCACCAGGCGCCGGTTCTCCAGGTGCCGATAGGTCGCGAGTGCCGTCGCAATGCTCACGCGTTCGCGCTGCGCCAGCATCCTGACGGACGGCAGGCGTTCCCCGGGCGCAAATGCGCCGGTCCCGATGGCATCCGCCAGGCGCTGGGCGAGCTGCAGGTATACGAACTCGGGATCCGGGGTGTTCATGGGCTACATCCTGCTCTCGAGAGCCGCGCCGCAGTCGGTACAGAAGCCCTGCCCGAAGACCAGTACAGATTGCCCTCATTCCATCTGTACTGCATATCAATTCATTCAGCTATATCTGTAATGGTAGCCCGGATCCCCCTACCGTTGGACGCTCGGAGCATCGTCACGGAGGGTTCCGTTCATGAGACTGATCAAAGGCGCGACCGCGCAACTGCGCGGGGCCGACGGCATCGAGGTCCGGTGCGACGACGGCCACCTCTGGCTCACCGAAGCCGGAGATCCCATCGACTACTTTCTCGAGCGTGGCATCAGCCATCGGGTGCGAACCCATGGCGTGGTCGTCATCGAAGCGCTGAGCGACGCGACGCTCGAGGTCGAGCGGTTGCCGGCAAGGCACGCCATCTCGACACGCCCCACACCTCGCGCGATTCCGGAGGCGACATGATCACCTCCGAACGCGACGGCTGGATCTGGCTCGACGGTGCCTGGTTGCCCTGGCGTGAAGCCGCGACCCACGTCATGACCCACACGCTGCACTACGGGCTCGGGGTGTTCGAAGGTGTGCGTGCGTACTCGGGATCGAACGGCACTCACGTGTTCCGCCTGCACGATCACACGCGGCGATTGATCGAATCCGCTCACATCCTGCAGATCGAGGTTCCCTTCGATGGTGCCAGCCTCGAATCAGCCCAGGTCGAGGCCTTGCGGCGCAACGGCCTCACCGACGGATACGTGCGGCCACTGGTCTTCCTGGGGCCGGAGAAACTCGGCATCGATCCGGTGGGCGCGCAGGCTCACGTCGCGATCGCTGCGTGGACATGGGGCAGCTACCTCGGACCGCAGGCGGTCGAGCACGGCATCCGCGTCAAGACCTCGTCGTTCCAGCGCCATCACGTGAACGTGCAGATGTGCCGCTCGAAATCGGTGTCGACCTACGCCAACTCGATCCTCGCGTGTCGCGAGGCGCGCGCCGACGGCTACGACGAAGCGCTGCTGCTCGACACCGACGGCTTCGTTTCCGAAGGCAGCGGCGAGAACGTGTTCGTCGTGCGCGACGGGCGGCTGTACGAGCCCGACACCGCCTCCGCGCTCGACGGCATCACGCGTCGCACCGTGCACACGCTCGCTGCGGAGGCGGGGTTCGAGATCCAACGAAAACGCATCACGCGGGACGAAGCGTGGATCGCGGATGAAGTGTTCTTCACCGGCACCGCGGCGGAGATCACGCCGGTGGTGGAACTGGATCGCCGGCGCATCGGCAACGGCAATCCGGGACCCGTGACGCGCGCACTGCAATCCGCGTATCTCGCCGCGGTGCGCGGCGAGGATGGAAAGGATCGGGGCTGGTTGACTCGGGTAACGCCGGACTGATCTCCGGAAATCCCAGCGGCCTCCCGCAGGAGGCCGCTGGTCCGCGCCGACCGATGTGCTCAGCGCTGCTGTCGGCGCACGGCGAACCCGAGGAGCAGGATGCCGAGACCGAGCATCGCGTAGGTGCCGGGTTCCGGCACCGCGGCGATGGCGGTGATGCCACCCGGCGTCGTGCCCCAGACCGTCCCCAGCGCCGTGTATCCCTGGCCGGAGGCGGCATCGACCGATGCGAAGTTGAAGTCGCTCGGGTCGATGTTCGTGTCGCTGCCGACCGGTCCTTCGTAGTGGAACACCAACTTCGAACCAAACTCGCCCGACGGCCCCAACGCGCCCGCCGCGAAACTGATGAGAATGTCGAACTTGCCGGCGTCGCCGACGCTGAATCCATTCTCGCTGGTCTCGAAGGACACCGGCGCCGCCCCGGGGACCGGGAATCCGAACCCCGGCGCGCCGCTCCAGCCGAGCTGCAGCTTGGCGAGATCCAGCGCCGGGTTGAAGTTGAGATAGATCTGGTTGACATACTGGCCTGCGGCGAGATTGCCGCTGCCCTGCACAGCGCCAAGATCCGGGTAGGCGCTCAAGCCGAAGTCCGCCAGTTGTTGCGCCGTGAACGGTGACCCGGTCGCGGGCTCGCGCTCGCCGGTGGTGGTGATCTGCAGTTCCACGGTGTTCCGGAACGCAGCAAAGCCGGCTACCACCCCGGGAGCGCCGAGGAACCCGAGGTCGATGAACTTCGCATTTACCCAGGGCGCAGCCCCCCCGGGTGTATCGCCGGCGACAACGGCAGCAAGCCCCATGTCGATGGGGTCGATCGCCGCAGCCTGTCCGGCGGCGAACATCAGCAACGGCGCCGCGAGCAGCGGCACTGCAAACGCGTTCTTCTTGGTTTTCATGGAAGAGCTTCCTTGAGGTCGAGGGTGGTCCGGGGAAATCTCCAACGGAGGCTCGCGTAAGCGAGCTGCCGCGTGCCGGCGCGCCAATGGATGACCCGCCTCCACCACGGCCGAGGCAGTCTAGGGTTCCACGCCTTACCGATGAGTTACGGATCGGACCGATCGTGGTCGCGGCTCCGTTTCACGACGCGGGACTGCTTGCCGGCGGGCCCACCAGCCCCCGGCACGAGCGCGCTAGCGCGTCAGCCGCAGATACAACCCCGGCAGTTTCTCGGGCAGCCGATCGATGTGATCCACCACCATGTAGTTGCGCTGACCGAAGATACGGCTCACGTAGTCGTCAGCCTTGGGATCCACCGTCATGCAATAGGTGAACACGCCGGCGCGGCTCGCTTCGTCCACCGCCTTCTTCGCATCGAAGACCAGATAACGTGCATCGTGCACGTCGATGTCGTGCGGCTCGCCGTCGGTGATGAGCAGGATCAGCTTGCGGTCACTGTGCCGTGCCTTCAGCCACCCGGTCGCATGGCGGATGGCCCCGCCCATGCGCGTCGACAGGCTGCCGCTCATCCCGGCGAGGCGCGCCTTGACGTGGTCGTCGAAGGGCCAGCCGAAATCCTTGAAGCGCTGATAGCGGACTTCGTGTCGGCCATTCGAGCAGAACCCGTGGATGGCGAACTGATCCCCGATGGTTTCCATCGCATGCGCGAGCAGCACCGTGGCCTCGCGCGCTAGGTGCAGCACCGGCGCGTTGCACGCGGGCACGATGTCGTTGGTGGACTCCGACAGGTCGAGCAGCACCAGCACCGACAGATCGCGCTCCCGCCGGTCCACGCGGATGTGGAAGCGCGGATCGGGCGTGCGATGGGTGCGGACGTCCAGCATCGCGTTGATCACGGCATCCAGATCGAAACGATCGCCGTCCATTTGCTTGCGCAACCGCACCGGCTTGCGCAGTTCGTTGCCGCGGATCAACCGGTCGAGGCGATAGAGCAGATCGTCGTTGCGCGCGAGGATCTCGTCGATCAAGCGCGCCTCCCCGGGCTCGGGGCGCTGCTCCTGCACGGTGCACCACTGCGGCCGCGCCGCGCCGATGAGATAGTCCCATTCCGGATACTTCGCCGTGCGCAGGAATTCCACCAGCTCCGGGCTCTCCTCGTCCGGCTCGTCCGCGCCCACCGGCTTGACGCCCCGCTCCGACTCGCCGCCGTCCGGGTCCTCGAGGGTATCGCCGCCTTCGGACTCCACCAGGTCCGGCTGCACGAGCATCACTTCCTCCTCGAGCATCATGGCGTTCTCGGAGCCATCGGGCTCCCAGAGGTGGCTGTTGTCGTCGCGGTACAGGGGCTCGATCACCCAGGTCTTGGCGTTGAACTGCAAGCGCATCTGGCCGATATCGTTGCCGAGCAGCGAGCCGAGCCGGCGTGGCATCGCCGCGTCTTCGAGATCGTTGGCCGGGTCGAAGAACAGCGAGCGTCCTTTGGCGACCCAGGGATTGTCGTCCTCGTAGGCGGGGTCGAGCAGCGCGCGGGCGAGGCGCACGGCCAGCCCTGCGAAAGTGGCAGCACCGGCATCGGCGCGAGCTTCGTGGAACATCAGCCACAGACGGCGCAACCCGGGCAGTTCACGACAGGCGAGCAACTCGACCCGCGCATCCTCCAGCAATCCGGTCAGCACCACCTGAACCGGTCGCAGGCTGCCGCGCGCCATCGGCTTGCCTGGGGAGAACACGAGGTGCGCCACCGCATGCGCCGTCGCCGCGCGATAGAGTTCGACACCCCGCTGACCGCTGGCGGCCCGATATCCTTCCGGCAGGTGAATGCCGATCGGCGTGAGGTACGGCCGGGCCGCTTCGAGGTTGGCGGGAAAAGCCCGCAGTTCGGTCCCACGATCCCAGAGCGCACGCAGGTACAGCACCAGCCGCTTGCGCACGTCGGCGAAGGCGACGCCGCCTTCTGCGGACGATGCTGGGGTAGAAATGGCGGCGAGGGCGCTCAACGGTCAGGGCCGACAGAGAAAGGACGAGGGCCGCGGCTCACTGCACGGCAATCGCCGCGACGCATGAATGATACGGGACGCGCCCTGAAGGTGCCGCGGCACGTCGAATGAAACGCCGAGCCGCACATTGCTGATAGGCAGGCGCCGCCTCCTGCAGACCGCATCACTTCCGGCATGCGTCGGTCGCAATGAAGTCGGGAGGCACGGTGCCCGAGGCAAAGTCGCCCGACGGCACGTTGACCCGCTCCATGAGCGCCGTGTAGTTCTCCAGGACCTCAGCCAGGCTCGCGGGCGGATAGCGCGGCGCGAGCACCCGATCGATGCACCGGCACCAGACCGAGTTGCGGCGACGGCCGTTGGCGCGGTCGTACTTGTCGCACGCTTCGCCGATGGTGGTCGGAGCATCGCCCGGATCGTTCAGCGTGTCGGGAACGCGCTCGGCCTGGAGGGTGGGCCTGTCGTCGCCCAGACGCCGAAGGTTCTCCATGAACTGGACGACACCTCCGGTCCGGCACGGTGCCGCACCTGCAAAGAGCTTCTGCATGTCGTCGCGCAACGCGTTCTTGACCCGCTGCACCTCGAAACCGGCTGCCATCGCCGCGCCCGGGTTGCTCAGCACGGCAGCCGGTGCCACTTCGTTCGGGTAGAGCGACGGGGCCTCGGAACGCCCTTCGTGCCATGCCTCGAAGACAGGGACGAAATCGCGATGCACGTAGACCTCCTCGACCTTGCCCTCCACCCGGCCGAGAACATCGTCGTTGCGATACCAGGTGGTGGTCCGCTTCGCCGACCCGGGCGGCAGAAAGTCGCGGCATTTGTCGCCATACGTGGCAACCGCGTGGAAGTAGATGCGTCCGAACACCCAATCGCGGCGCGCGTCGGGGTAGTAGCCATCGTGGACCTTGCGCAGGGCGGGGCCCATCGCGAACGCCGACCAGTAACCCGCCGGCTGAAAGGTGAGGCCCGTCGCCGCGTACCGTCCGGGCTTGATCCGCTCGCGCTCCGCCATTCTCGCGCGGGCGGCACGAACCTCCCTGGCCTCTTCGGCATTGCGAGCCGCCAGCGCGTTCGCGCGGGCCTGTGCTTGCGCAGCGGCTTTCTCCTGAGTGGCCTGGATTGCGGCAATCGTATTGAAATCGGAGTGGGCCGTGCGGGTCGACCAGGTGAACGGTCCGGCCGGACTGCGACGCTCCCCGGTCCAGTACTCCACGGCGACCGGCACATCCACCGGATACTCCACCAGCGGATGCCGGCGCACATCGTTGTACGCGTACGGACTGTTCGGCTGATGGGCGATCTTCGTCCCCGTGGCGTAGTGCCGCACTTCGATCGCGACGCGCAACGCACCGGTGTCGCGGACATGCGGCGCGATCAGCCGGTGGAAACGCTGCGTGGTGCGCTCGCCCGGAACCATCGCGCCCGGCGCGGCCGGGTCGGCGACGAAATCGAGCACCGGCTCGTTCGCGCCGATGGGACGCACCAGAGCGAACCAGTAGTGGTCGCTGCGCTCGGCGATGAGATGCACCTGCGTACCATCGGCTTCCTGGAGGAACCGTGCATCTCGATAGCCGTGATCGAGTAGCGTCGGCGTGGCGGACTTGCCCGGCGTGACGCCGGTGTTGGCGGCGACGTCCGGCGGATTGAACCGATAGAGCGGATGCTCGAAGGCAATCGGAATCGCCACGAGGTAGCGCACGCCCGGCCGCGGCCGCGTCGGCAGGAGCTCCTGCTGCACCATCTCCCGCAGCACCAGAGTGCCGGCTTCGTACAGCACCGCACCGCGCCCACGCACCTGCATCCCCTGACCGGCTGCCGTGATGTAGCCGCTCTGCCCGACGAAGAGCGCTCCGCCCTGTTCCGTGAATGTGACCGACAGCACGACGCACGCCGGTGCGGCCGGCGTGGCCGGACCGGGAATCGCGATCTGCCGCGACGGAGCCTTCGCGAGCGGCGCGCGGCCGTCGAACAGGACCGGTGGAGAACCTGGCGCTCGCCGCGCCTGTTCGAGCTTGCCGACCAGGGCCTGATCGCCGCAACGCTCGCTGCCCGGCACCTGGGCGAGCGCCAGGCGCGCGGCCGCGAACGCCATCAGCGCGATTCCCGCGAGCCTCACCATCCGATATGGCATTCCCCACCCCCACAGGATTCGCATGAACGCGTCGGCATTCCCGAATATGGGGAAGCAGGCGCAGGCCTGTCAACGCGGCACCACCCGGCGGCGAGCCGCCGTTAGGAAAATCTTAGGAAGTGCTTAGCGAAGAGTTAGCAGCGGCACCCACGGCACCTTCCTAGACTGGCAGTCATCGAAACGGGCGCCGCTGTGGCACCCGGCGCAACCTCCGGAGGAGTCCAGGAATGTCCCGACCCGTCATCGCCGTGATCGGCGCCACCGGCGCCCAGGGCGGCGGCCTCGTGCGTGCGATGCTCGCCGATCCGCTGCGCCGCTTCCAGCCGCGCGCGCTCACTCGCCGTCCGTACTTGCCACCGGCACTGGCCCTCGCCAAGGCAGACGTGGAACTCCGGGGTGCCAATCTGGACGATGTCGAGTCGCTGGCGGATGCCTTCGCCGGCGCCCACGGCGTCTTCGCTCTGACCAATTTCTGGGAGCACCACTCGCCCGAGACCGAACTCGCCCAGGCCGCCAATATCGCAGCAGCGGCGCAGCGCGCCGGAGTCCGCCACGTCATCTGGTCGACTCTCGAGGACACGCGCCAGTTCGTGCCCATCGACGATCCGCGCATGCCGACGCTGAGAGGCCGGTACAAGGTGCCGCACCTCGATGCAAAGGGCGAGGCCAACGCGCACTTCACGAGGCTCGGCGTCCCCACGACGTTTCTGTACACGTCGTTCTACTGGGACAACCTGATCCACTTCGGCATGGCGCCGCAACGCGACGCAGCCGGCAATCTCGTGTTCACGCTGCCCATGGATGATCGCAAGCTGCCTGGTATCGCCGGCGAGGACATCGGCGTCTGCGCGTTCGGCATCCTGGCCGAGGGCGAAGGGCTCATCGGAGCGCACGTCGGCATTGCCGGCGAGCACCTGACCGGCGCGGAGATGGCCGATGTGCTCGCGCGTACCGTCGGCGAGCCGGTCCGCCACTTCGCCATGCCGCCCGAGCAGTACGCGAAACTCGGCTTCCCCGGCGCCGACGAACTCGCCAACATGTTCCAGTTCAAGCGCGACTTCAACGAAGCCTTTTGCGGGTTGCGATCCGTCGAGCGCAGCCGGGCCTGGCATCCTGGCCTGATGAATTTCGAGCGGTGGTTGCAGCGCAACCGCACCGCCTTGCCGATCGCCCCACGCGCACACCGCGCCTAGCACCCCATAACTGCCACGAGGAGAATGCAAATGCAGATCGAAACGATGCAGTCGCGGACCTCACGAATCATCGAGGAGTTTCTGCTGTTCGACGAGAACGACGACGTCGAAGCGGACGCCGTTAAAGAACTCGACGACGAACTGCTGTCGTCGGCCGGGGGGCCGTATCACTGGGTGCCGGCGGAGATATAGCGGTACCTCTTTGCCCCCACCCGTCCCCTCCCCCGGCACAGCCGGCGCTTCGCTGCCCCCTCCCTCCGCCCTCCCCCGGCACAGCTGGGGGAGGGGACGTACGACTCCTTCCCCCAGCTTTGCTGGGGGAAGGTTGGGATGGGGGCAGCGGCGCTTCTAGAAAAACGTCGTGACCACCGCGTCCAGAGCATCGCGCATGTCGGGGTCATCGGTAATCGGCCGCACCAGAGTCACCCGGCACGCCGCCACCGGATCGATCCCCCGCGAGATGAGATGTCCCGCGTGGATCAGCATGCGGGTCGACACGCCTTCCTCGAGGCCGTGGCCTTTCAGGTGCCGCGTCTTCTCGCCGATCGAGACGAGCTTCCCGGCGAGCTCCGCGTCAATCCCGGCTTCGTGCGCCACGATCTCGATCTCGATGGGCCGCTCGGGGTAGTGGAAGTCGAGGGCCCCGAAGCGTTGCTTGGTCGACTGTTTCAGATCCTTCAGGATGCTCTGGTAACCGGGGTTGTACGAGATCACCAACTGGAAATCGGGGTGCGCCTGCACCAGCTCGTTTTTCTTCTCGAGCGGCAGGCTGCGGCGCGCATCGGTCAGCGGGTGGATCACCACCGCGGTGTCCTGGCGCGCCTCGACCACTTCGTCCAGGTAGCAGATTGCCCCGAAGCGCACCGCCAGTGTGAGCGGTCCGTCCTGCCACCGCGTGCCTTCGGCATCGAGCAGATACCGGCCCACCAGGTCGGACGCGGTCATGTCTTCGTTGCACGCGAGTGTCACCAGGGGCTTGCCCAGCTTCCACGCCATGTACTCGATGAAGCGGGTCTTGCCGCAACCGGTCGGTCCTTTCAGCATCATCGGCAACCGCACCGCGTAGGCCGCTTCGTACAACGCGATCTCCTCGCCAGTCGCACGGTAGTAGGGTTCCGAATGGATGCGGTACTGCTCGATGAGCCCGGCGGGCATGTGCAAGTCGGTCATGGCGGATCCGTGACTGTTCGGTTGTCGTTGTCTATTTTCTGCGAGGGCCGGGCGCCGATCCCGTCACGAGCCGTCGCGCCGCGATCCAGCCCGCGCGCATCACCGCGCGCAGCGCAATCGCGTCACTCGCAAGCACCCGCAACCACGCGCCGCAATCGCCCGGCAGCAACGAGGCACCCGCGAACACGCCGGGCGACTCCGGCAGCGCCGACTGCAAAGCCTCGAGTGCCCCGGCCGGATTCGATCGATGCACGAGCATCAGCGTACCCTGCAGGCCGAAGGTGCCGTTCACTCCCGGCCGGGCCGCCAGGACACTGCGGCCGTCGATGCGGAACCGGTCGAGTGCCAGCAAGCGGCCGTCGACACCCTCGATCCGGGTTTCTGAACCCAGGAGGTCGAACGCCCCGTCACCGCCCTTCGGATCATGCAGCAGGAAGCTCTCGGCGGCGAGCACGGTGGCATCCACTGCGGCCCTGATGGTCAGAGTCGTTCGGAGTTCCGCCGTCGGGAACAGGATCAGCGGATCCGGAAGGTACTCGACGAGCGCACCGTCGCGTGCCTCGATCGTAAGGCTCTGCTCGGCGGCGCCGTCGGGCATCGCGTGCACGATGGTGGAGGCAGCCGTCGTGAGATGCACCTGGGCACCTGCCTCCGCCGTCACGGCGAGGCGCAAGCGCTCGCCCTGGAACAGTCCGCCCGAACACGACTGCACGTACACCGTGGCGAACCCGGCAGGATCGCCCGGCACGTGCAGCACACGACCCACGTGGAACGGATAGGCCACGAGCTGCCGCCGCAGGATGGTCGCTCCGGCCGGTGACCGCTCGAAACCCAGTTCGAACTGCGCCGGTGTCGCGTCGACGAGGTCGTCGGGCTTCATGGAAGCAGGATCATCACCGGTCGAAGAGCACCTCGCGTGCAAGGTGACCGACGATCGCGTCGACACCTTCGCCGGTGGCGCAGTTGGTCAGCAGCACAGGACGTCCGCCGCGGACTTCGTTCGCCTCGCGCACCATGCGCTCGAGATCGGTCTTCACGTAGGGTGCCAGGTCGATCTTGTTGATCACCAGCAGATCGCAGGTGAGCACGCCGAAGCCGCGCTTGCGCGGAATGTCGTCACCGCCGGCCACGTCGATCACGAACATCCAGTAGTCGACCAGGTCGAGCGAGAACGACGAGGCGAGGTTGTCGCCGCCGGATTCGATGAGAATGAGCTCGAGCCCCGGGAACTGCGCGTCCAGATCCTCGGCGGCCTGCATGTTGAGAGTCGGATCCTCGCGGATGGCCGAATGCGGGCACGCACCGGTCTCCACGGCAGCAACGCGTTCAGGGGCGATGAGACCGCTGCGGCGGACGCGCTCGGCGTCTTCCTTCGTGGCGATGTCGTTGGTGATGACGGCCAGGTTGGTGCCGCGGGCGATGAAGCGCGGAATCAATTGCTCGAGCAGCGCGGTCTTGCCGCTGCCGACGGGACCACCGACGCCGACGCGGGCGGCGCTGGTGGTGCCGGTCTTGGATTCTGGTGCGAGGGTGCCGGGGACGATGCTGTTCATGTTCTGGCTCTGAAAGACTCTTTCACCACGAAGGACGCGAAGGACACGAAGGAGCACGAAGGAACAACCCGACGAACACGCGTTAAAACACGCTTCGAATCCTTCGCCCTTCTTCGTGTTCCTTCGTGTCCTTCGCGTCCTTCGTGTTTCAAGATTTGCGCTCTACCGCCTCACCGCAGCATGTACCTCTGCGCCAGAGGCACCACCTTCGCCGGATCGCACGTCAGCACCTTGCCATCCACCATCACGTCGAAGGTCTGCGGGTTCACGGTGATGTTGGGGCAGGCGGTATTGTGCAGCATGTGCGATTTGTTGAGCTTGCGCGTCCCGCGCGAGGGCAGCAGTTGCTTGCGCAATCCCAGCGACGCACCGATGCCGGCGTCGACTGCCGCAGGATTCACGAAGCACGCCGACAAGGGTTGCTTCGCTTCGCCGAACGCACCCCATTGCGGCCGCATCAGCAGCGGCTCGCAGGTCATCAGGGACGCCGCCGAGTCACCCATCGCCGCCCAGACGATGAAGCCGCCTTTCACCGTCAGCTCCGGCTTGATGCCGAAGAACGCGGGCCGCCACAGCACGATGTCGGCGAGCTTGCCCTTCTCGAGCGAGCCGATGTGCTGGTCGATGCCGAAGGTGCGCGCCGCATTGATGGTGTACTTGGCCACGTAGCGCTTGATCCGCTCGTTGTCGCCGATCTTCGTCTTTTCCTGCGGCAAGCGGCCGAACTGGTCCTTCATCTTCGAAGCGAGCTGCCACGTGCGGCAGATCACTTCATTGATGCGACCCATGCCCTGGCTGTCGGAACCCAGCATGGAGATCGCACCCATGTCGTGCAGCACGTCCTCGGCCGCGATGGTCTGCGCGCGGATGCGGCTCTCGGCGAACGCGACATCTTCCGGCACTGCCGGATTCAGGTGATGGCACACCATGATCATGTCGAGGTGTTCGTCGAACGTGTTCACGGTGTAGGGATTGGTCGGGTTGGTGGACGACGGCAGACAGTTCATGCGGCCGGCCACCGCGATGATGTCGGGGGCGTGGCCGCCCCCGGCACCTTCGGTGTGATACATGTGGATCGTGCGGCCCTTGATCGCGGCGAGCGTGTCTTCGAGGAACCCGGACTCGTTCAGCGTATCGGTGTGCAACTGCACCTGGAAATCCAGATCGTCGGCCACCGACAGGCAGGTGTCGATGACCGCCGGCATGGCACCCCAGTCCTCGTGGATCTTGAGGCCGAGGCAACCACCGGAGATCTGGTCGAGCAGCGAGCGCGGCTTCGAAGAATTGCCGCGCCCGAGAAAGCCGAAGTTCATGGGCCACTGTTCCGCGGCCTGCAGCATCTTGCCCACGTTCCAGGCACCGCCGCAGTCGATGCCCACAGTGATGGGGCCAAGCGACCCCCCGATCATGGTGGTGAGACCCGAGGCAATGGCGTGCTCCACCAGTTGCGCCGAATCGAAGTGCACGTGCACATCGATGCCGCCGGGTGTCGCGATCAATCCTTCGCCGTCGCGCACTGTGGTCGCCGCGCCGCAGATCAGCTCCGGATGCACGCCGTCCATGACCGCCGGGTTGCCGCCCTTGCCCACGCCGACGATGCGGCCGTCCTTGATGCCGATGTCGGCCTTCACGATGCCGAGCACCGGATCGATGATCACCACGTTGGAGATCAGCATGTCGAGCGCGCCGGCGGCGCTGTCGTAGCCGGGCGTGAGGCCGAGGCCGTCGCGCAGCGTCTTGCCGCCGCCGTGCAGGCATTCGTCTCCCGGCACCGCGTAGTCGTGCTCGATGACGGCGATCAGCGAGGTGTCACCGAGACGCACGCCGTCGCCGGTGGTGGGCCCGTAGAGCTGGGCGTATTCCTTTCTCGACATCTTTGCCACTGGCGTTGCTCCCTAGGAAAACTCTCTCACCACGAAGGACGCGAAGGACACGAAGGCACGCGAAGGACTTCAAAAGGGGGCAAGACGCACGTCGCACAGTGATCCTTGAAAGCCCGTCGGCGCATTTGCCTTCGTGGCCCTTCGTGTCCTTCGTGTCCTTCGTGTTTCAAGATTTGCTTCCCGCCTACCCTCAAGCTCCCTTGAATCCGCGCTCGCGCGCAAGCCGCAAGGCCGCTTCCTTGTTGAGCTCACTCGTCGTGGAACCGTTGGTGAGGGAGTTGAGACCGTGGATCTCGCCCGTCCCGCCGAACGTGGTCAGCGTCACTTCCTTCGCTTCGCCCGGCTCGAACCGCACCGCGGTTCCCGCGGGAATGTCGAGATGCATCCCGAACGCCGCCGCGCGATCGAACTCGAGCGCACGGTTCGCTTCGAAGAAGTGGTAGTGGCTCCCGATCTGGATCGGTCGGTCGCCGGTGTTGATGGCTCGCAACGTGGCCTTGCGCCGCCCGGCGTTGATCTCGATGTCGCCGTCCGCCGGAAAGATCTCCCCCGGCGTCACCGCCTTCTCCGGTGCCTTCTTCCCGGAGCGGATCGGGTCGTGCACCGTCACCAGCTTGGTCCCGTCCGGGAACGTCGCTTCCACTTGCAGGATCGGCATCATGTCGGCCACCCCCGGCATCACGTCGTCGGTGGTGAGCAGCGTCGAGCCATAACCGATCAGCTCCGCGACGCCACGCCCTTCGCGCGCACCTTCGAGGATCTCGTCCGCGATGATGGCGGTGGCCTCGGGGTGATTGAGCTTCAAGCCCTTCGCCCGGCGTTTGCGGGCGAGTTCGGCGGCGGTGTAGATGGTGAGGCGTTCGAGTTCGGTGGGGGTCAGGAGCATGGGGTCGTCTTCATCCTGTCAAAACCGGCAACATCGAATGAGAGGGATGCACGCAATCCCGCGTACGCTTGCCCCCATCCCGACCTTCCCCCACCGGAGGTGGGGGAAGGGGTGTACGTCTCTTCCCCCGGCAAAGCCGGGCGCCGTACGCTCCTTCCCCCGACACCGTCGGGGGAAGGCGGGGATGGGGGCTGCTGTTCTTCACGACCTGCATCAACTCGCGAACATCCGCCCGCTGCCGCTCTCGTGCCGCATCATCGCGATCTCGGCAGCCGGTGTGTACGCGTGCAGTTCGGAGATATTCGGGCATGGCTGCTGCATCAACGCACCCACGCGATCGCGCTGGCCGAGGAAGATGCGCTGCGCATCCACATGGCCGATCAGGCCGAGCCGCAGAGCTGCACTCACCAGGCCCAATACCAATTGGTGTGCCGACATGGCGCAGGCCGTATCCACGTCAAGGCCGCTCGCGCACGCCACGAAGCCCTGCACCACGGCCATCTGGCCGAAAGCATCGCCTGCTCGTATGCGCGCCCGGTACTCGGCCGCACCCGGTGTGCCCATGCCCTCGTGCACCTTGAGCACCGAGGTTCCGATGCGTCGCGCGCCTTCGCGTGCCTCGCGCGCCAAGGTCGCCGCATCCACCTCGCGATCGACGGCGCAAACGGCGTCCAGGTCTCCCGCGGCTGCGTGGGCCGCGGTTACTGCCGGTCGATCGAAACTGACCCAGCGATGTTCGATCTGCCCCGCCACCAGCGCTTCGACGTCGGCGGCCGTGCGCACGAGTCCGTCGGCCCGCAAGGTCTCGAGGCCCCAGGAGAACGACGTCCCGCCGCTTGGAAAGAAGCTGTCGCCGAGCTGCAGGGCAGCCAGGACCGTGGCGATTTCATTCATTGCCGACCACGCTGACACGCCCATCGGCGATCAGATGCGACAGGCGCTCGAGATAGTCCGCACGCGGGCCCTGCAACGAGATGTGCAGGTATTCCCCGACGAACCGGACCTTCCAGTGCATGTTGCCGCAGAAGTAGCCAAGCTCGAGCGCTGCGGCGGCGTCGCGCGGTTCGAGCGCGAGCCACGGTGCCTCTTCGAGCCGGACCACCACTGCACGCTCGGCCTCGAGCAGCAGCACCGCTCCATTGGCGAGCTGCTCGCTGCGATCGAGGATGATGGCCCCCTCGGTACCTCGATCAGTGAAGACGTGCAGGCGACGCCGCGCGGTATCCTCGCGGCGCAACGTCACGTACTCGACCGCGCCGCGATGCGAAAGGGCATGCAGCCGCTCCGCGATGTGCGGTTCGGATGCGGTGCCGACGATCTCGGTGAGGCGGAGCATGGGGCTCAGCGTGTTCCTGGCAAAGTCAGGGACCGTGGCGACCAGCATCCCTCACCCTCGGTCCCTCTCCCGGAGGGAGAGGGAGGAACACCCCCCTTCTTCCAAAGGGAGAAGGGCCGGGGATGAGGGAACGCCGGACGCTACTTGTGGACCGGATCCTTCGCGTTCGGAATCCCCGGGATCGGGGCCTCGTCGGTGCCGACCGTGGTCCGCGTCATGGCCTCGACCATCTCGCGAGTGGCGTCCGGATCGGTGATCCACTTCTTGTAGAAGTCGTACGGGCACGCCGCCACGCCCTTGTCACCCTCGCGCGAATTGATGAGACCCGTGTACCCGCGGTGCAGCAGCTTGAACAGGTGGTTCTCCGACTGCATGTTCTTGCGCGCATCGCGGATCAGCCCCTTGGAGAGCGCCGCGTACTGGATGCCGTAGTCCTCCTCGCCGCACTCGCCGAGCGTACGGCCGTCGAACCCGATGATCGCCGAATGACCGAAGTACGAGTACACGCCGTCGAAGCCCGCAGCGTTGGCCACTGCGACGTAGGAGTTGTTGGCCCACGCCATCGCCTTCGCCATGATGACCTGCTGGTCCTTGGCCGGGTACATGTAGCCCTGGCAGCGCACTATCAGCTCCGCACCCTTCATGGCGCAATCGCGCCAGATCTCGGGATAGTTGCCGTCGTCGCAGATGATGAGCGACACCTTGAGGCCCTTCGGGCCGTCCGAGACGTACGTGCAGTTGCCGGGATACCAGCCTTCGATCGGCACCCAGGGCATGATCTTGCGGTACTTCTGCACGATCTCGCCCTTGTCGTTCATCAGGATCAGCGTGTTGTAGGGCGCCTTGTTCGGATGCTCCTCGTGGCGCTCGCCGGTCAGCGAGAACACGCCCCACACCTTCGCCTTGCGGCAGGCGTCGGCAAAGATCGCGGTCTCCTCGCCCGGGCACGTCGAGGCGGTGTCGTACATCTCCTTCGAGTCGTACATGATCCCGTGGGTGCTGTACTCGGGAAAGATCACGAGGTCCATGCCGGGCAGGCCCACCTTCATGCCGACGATCATGTCGGCGATCTTGCGCGCGTTGTCCAGGACCTCGGCCTTCGTGTGCAGCCGCGGCATCTTGTAATTCACGACTGCGACGCCAACGCAGTCGTTACTGCTGGATATGTCTCCGTGCATCATGGCTCGATACTCCTTCCTGGCTAGCGTTTATCGGATCGGCGGATCACGGGACCCACCGTCTTGCTATGCGTGCGCGGACGCCCCTGTCCGAACTCACGCCGGTCATACAGTCAAATAGGCGTGGATCTTCGCGGTATCCACCGCGCCTTTTTTTTCCTCGTAGACGAACTCCCCCTTCTCGATGATCAGGAAGCGATCGGCCACTTCCATCGCGAACGACAACACCTGCTCCGATACCAGCAGCGCAAAGCCGCGCTCTTCCTTGAGGCGGTTCAGCGTGCGTGCGATGTCCTTGATGATGGAAGGCTGGATACCTTCCGTGGGTTCGTCGAGCACCAGCACCTTCGGGTTCGACACCAGCGCCCGTGCGATGGCGAGCTGTTGCTGCTGCCCGCCCGAGAGGTTGCCGCCCCGGCGCATGCGCATCTCCTCGAGCACCGGGAAGGTCTCGTAGATCCATTTCGGGACGGTCTTGTCCGGCACGTTCTCCATGCCGGTCAGCACGTTCTCCTCCACCGTCAGGTAGGGAAAGATCATCCGCCCCTGCGGCACGAAGCCCATGCCCAGCGCCACGCGCTGGAAAGTGCGCGCGCCATTGAGTTCGTGACCGTCGAGCACGACCTTGCCGCTGCGGGCAGGCAGCAAGCCGATCAGGGACTTCAGCAGCGTGGTCTTGCCCATGCCGTTGCGACCCATGATGGCAATGGTTTCACCGGCGGACAGATCGAAGGAGACGCCGCGCACCACATGGCTGTCGCCGTAGTAGACGTTGAGACCGGAGACGGAAAGCATCGACATGACGGACTAATGGCCGAGGTACGTTTCGACCACGCGCGGATCGGACTGCACCTGGTCCATGCTGCCTTCGGCCAGGAGCTTGCCCTGATGCAGCACGGTGACCTTGTGCGCGATCATGCGCACGAAAGCCATGTCGTGCTCGATCACCACGGTCGAGCGCCCCTTCGAGATGCCGTTGAGCAATTCCGCCGTCTGCTCGCGCTCGCGCGCACTCATGCCGGCGACCGGTTCGTCGAGCAGGAGCAGTTCCGGATCCTGCATGAGCAACATCCCGATCTCGAGCCATTGCTTCTGGCCGTGAGACAGGAGCCCCGCCTTGGTGTCGAGCTGGTCGCGCAGGAAGATCTGGCTCGCCACCGTGTCGATCTTGTCGGCCATCGCCTGGTCGCGCCGGAAGAACAGCGAGCCGAGAACGTTGCGCTGCTTCGGCCATGAAATGTCCAGGTTCTCCGAGACCGTGAGGTCCTCGTACACCGACGGGTTCTGGAATTTGCGACCGACGCCGGCCCGGGTGATCTGGTACTCGATCATCTCGTTCAACCGGTGGTTCTTGAACTTGATCGTGCCCGAAGTGGGCTTGGTCTTGCCGCAGATGTTGGGGCCGATCACGCAGCGCAATTCGTCCTGTTCCACATAGAAATTGAGGTTGTCCACGGCTTTGAAGCCGTCGAAGGAGACGGTGAGGCCGTCCACCTGGAGGATGAGTGCGGCCATGTTCAGTGCCCCTCCCGACGGAGGAACCGTCCTCGCAGCCTGTCGACCAGCCCGGCGAGCCCCGTGGGCAGGAACATCACCACGACCATGAACAGCACGCCGATGAAGTACGGCCAGAATTCGACGAAGTTCTCCGAGAAGAAGGTCTTGGCCCAGCCTACGAGCAACGCGCCGTAGACCGCACCGATGAGCGACAGTCGCCCGCCCACCGCTGCATAAATGACCATCTCCACGGAAGGCACGATGCCCACCAGCGATGGCGATGCCAGCCCGACTTGCATCGTGAACAGCGCGCCACCCAGTGCAGAGAACAGCGCGGCCACGGCGAAGATGAAGGCCTTGAACAGCGCGGGGTCGTAGCCGGAGAAGCGCACGCGGTCCTCGCGATCGCGAATGGCCACCAGGACGCGACCCAGGCGGCTGCGCAGGATGAACGCACCGACCAGCACGCACAGGAGCAGCAGGCTCGCGGTGATGAAGTACATGACCACCTTCGCGCGGTCCGTGTCGAGGTCCATGCCGAGGAAGGTCTTGAAGTCGGTGATGCCGTTGACGCCCCCGGTGTAACCCTGCTGCCCGATGATCACGATGGCCATGATCGCCGCCAGCGCCAGCGTGACGATCGAGAAGTAGACACCGCCGACGCGCTTGCGGAAGTTGGCGTAGCCCAGCACGAAGGCGACCAGCGGCGGACCGATCAGGATCGCGAGGATCGTGAAGCTCACGTGATGGAACGGCTCCCACCACCACGGGAGCACTTCGACGCTGTTCCAGGCCATGAAATCGGGCAATCCGGCCGTGCCGAAGAACGCGGACAGTGCCGTTCCCGAGGACGACTCGGCGTTGCCGGCCGACTCGAGCTTGAGGAACATCGCCATGAAGTAGCTGCCGAGGCCGAAGAAAACGCCCTGCCCGAGACTCAGGATGCCGCCGTAACCCCACACCAGGACGATGCCCACCGCGCAGAACGCCAGCGAGAGGTACTTCGCCGCGAGCCCGAGCCGGAAGACATCCATGGCGAGCGGGAACACCACGAGCAGGAGGGCTGCGAGCAGGAGGAAGCTGCCCACGCCCCAGAGATTGCTGCCTCGGGGCGCGGACGCGGTGGTCTGGGGAGCGGGGGTGGCCATCGACGTCGTGTTCAAGCGCGGCGCACCTTGGTGGCGAAGAGCCCGTTGGGCCGGAAGTACAGCACCACGATCACCAGCAACAGGATGCCGGCGCGCGCCATGGAGCCGCTCATCGAGTACTCGAACCACGCCTGCATCTGGCCGATCATGAAGGCCGACGCGATGGTGCCGAGCAGGCTCTCGACACCGCCGAAGACGACGACGATGAAGGTGTCGACGATGTACGCCTGGCCCGTGGTCGGCCCGGTGGAAGCGAGCATCGTGAACGAACTGCCGGCGATGCCGGCCAGCCCGCAGCCGAGGGCAAAGGTGAACGCATCGACTTTCTCGGTGTTGATCCCGGCCGCACCGGCCATGGCGCGATTCTGCGTCACGGCCCGAATGCGCAGGCCCCAGCGCGTGCGGTAGAGGAACGCATAGACGGCTGCGGCAGTCACCACCGCAAGCACGATGATGAAGATGCGGGACAAGGGCAGCGATACGTTCTCGGTCACCTGCCAGGCGCCCTTCAGCCACGACACGGTGGTGACCTCCACCTCCTTCGCGTTGATGAACTGGCGAAAGAGCTGCTGGAGGATGAGCGACAGGCCCCAGGTCGCGAGCATCGTGTCGAGCGGTCGTTTGTACAGGAAGCGTATCAACCCTCGCTCGAGCGCCCAGCCGAAGATGAAGGTCACGAAGAACGCCAGCACAATGCCGACGAGAAAATAGATGCCGAACAGGCTCGGCAGGTAGCTCGCGAAGAACAGCGACGTGAAGTAGGTGGTGTAGGCGCCCATGGCCATGAGCTCGCCGTGGGCCATGTTGATCACGCCCATCAGGCCGAACACGATCGCGAGCCCGAGCGCCATCAGCGTCAGGATCGTGAACACGCTCAGGCCCGTGAAGGCCTGCATCGCCATCATGTCAAGGTTCATGCTTCGAATTCCACGCGCGTCGTCGAACGGAATACCGAGAGGACCGGCGCACGCGCGCCGGCCCGCACTCGACTACAACCCCGTTACAGCTTCGGGAACGGATTCGGCTCGATCAGCGGCGACTCGTAGATCATGTTGACCTGGCCGTCAGGCTGGAAGGCACCGATGCGCGCGTGCTTCCACAGATGATGGTTGCTCGCGTGGAACTTCACCTTGCCCTCGGGCGCGTCGATCTCGAGGTTGCTCGAGGCCGCCACGACCTTCTCGACCTCGAAGCTCTTGGCCTTCTCGGCCGCCATCTTCCAGAGATACACGCCGATGTAGCCGCACTCGAGGGTGTCGCCCACGACGCGGTTGGCACCGTACTTCGCCTTGAAGGCCTTCACGAACTTGTCGTTCGCGGGGTTCTTCAGGCTCTGGAAATAACCCATGCAGGTCAGCGTATCGGCCGTGTTGTCGGCACCGATGCCGGACACTTCTTCTTCCGAGACGGCGAGCGACAGTACCGTCTGGTTCTTCCCGGTGATGCCCGCCGCCGCGAGCTGCTTGAAGAAGGCCACGTTGCTGCCGCCCACCACGCAGTTCAGGATGACGTCGGGCTTGGCGCCCTTGATCTTGTTGATGGCCGAGGAGAACTCGATGTGGCCGAGCGGGTAGTAATCCTCGCCCACGAGCTTGCCGCCGCCCTTGGCCAGCACCGCCTTGGCGATCTTGATGGTCGTGCGCGGCCAGATGTAGTCCGAGCCGATCATGTAGAAGGTCTTGCCCTTGTTCTTCATCAGCCAGTCCATCGCGGCAATGACCGACTGCGAGGCTTCCTGCGCCGTGTACATGATGTTGGGCGACTGCTCGAGGCCCTCGTAGTACGTGGGGTAGTAGAGCAGGCCCTTGGACTTCTCGAACACCGGCAGCACCGCCTTGCGGGAGGCCGAGGTGTAGCAGCCGAACACGGCGGCCACCTTGTCCTTCTCGATCAGCTTGCGCGCCTTCTCGGCGAAGGTGGGCCAGTCGCTGGCACCATCCTCCACCACCGCCTCGATCTTCTGGCCCATGGCACCGCCGGCCTTGTTGATCTCCTCGATCGCGAGCTGCTCCGCATCGACCACCGACTTCTCAGCGATGGCGATGGTGCCGGTCAGGGAGTGCAGGATGCCGACCTTGACCGTGTTCGCCTGGGCGCCCGCGGTCCGGATATTGAGCATCGGAAACGGCAGGGCGCTCGCCGCCGCAATCGCCGAGGAAGTCTTGATGAACTTACGCCTGTTGAAGTTGCTCACGGTCTCTCCTTGTGTCGCGGACCGATCGGGGCCGCGTTATTTGATGTGCACCTGGAACCCGGAACACGCGAGGCACCTCCCGTGTCCCCCCTCTCCCGCCGGATCAAAAAAAAACCCACCGGCTGGAACCTGCGTTCCATCCAGTGGGCTTCTTTGCCTGGGCAGCGCGCCAACACCTTTGTTGCCGCGCCTGCAATCCGGAAGTAATTAGTAACGCCGATAGCGGCACAAAGTCAATGCAATTGCAGGGCCACCTGCGCACGCGTTGTTCGTTGCGCTGCGTCATTTCCGCGAACATTCTGAAACGACGGGAAAAAGCGCGGCCGCCTCCTTCGAGGCCACGCGCATGCGTCGAAGACGTCGCGCGCCGCCGCTCCGGACCGGTGCACGAATCCGCGGTCGGTGCGCTCCTGCGGTGCATCGTGCTCGCGATCACCGCGCCGTCGCGACGAATGCCTTACGATGACGGTCCTTTCATGACTCGCCCCCGCGCGCGTCGCGAACGCGTTCCTCCGCGTTGCGACCCGACCACGCCGACCCGATGAGCGCCGGTGGGCTCCCTCGCATCACGGATTCCATGACCGACAACTCCTCCGCCCCCCTCCGCGTGGGCATGCTGTTCTCCGAAACCGGGGTCACCTCGGTCATCGAAACCTCGCAGCGCCTCGGCACCCTGCTCGCCGTGCACGAGATCAACGCGAGCAGCGGCATTCATGGCCGCGAGCTGAAACTGGTGCACTACGACCCGCAGTCGCGCCCCTCGGCCTACCGGCAGCTCGCCGAGCGCCTGGTCGTCGAAGACGGCGTGCGCGTGATCCTGGGCTGCTACATGTCGAGTACGCGCAAGGCCGTGTTGCCGGTGCTCGAGCGCTGGAACGCGCTGCTCCTGTACCCGACGCTGTACGAGGGCTTCGAATACTCGCGCCACGTCATGTACACGGGGGCCGCGCCAAACCAGAACAGTGTGCAGCTCGCGGAATTCATGATGCGCACCTTCGGTTCCCGCGTGTTCATGATCGGGTCGGATTACCTCTACCCGTACGAGTCGAACCGGATCATGAGCGACCTCATCCTCGAGGGAGGTGGCGAGAAGGTCGGCGAGGTCTATCTGCCGCTGGATGCCCAGCGCGAGGATTTCCGTGCGGTGGTGAAGCGCATCAAGTCGCTGCAGCCCGACTTCATTTTCTCGACCGTGGTCGGCGAAGGCACGGCCATGCTCTACCAGGCCTACGCCGAAGCCGGGCTCGATCCGCTGCGCATGCCGATCGCGAGCCTCACCACCAGCGAGGCCGAGGTGCAGCAGATGGGTGCGCAGTTCGCCGCCGGACACATCACTTCGGCGCCGTACTTCCAGTCGATCGACAATGACACCAACCGCCGGTGCGTCGAAGCGTTTCATCGGCGCTTCGGCGACGACAAGGTAGTGAACCAGTGCTGGGAGGCCGCGTACTTCCAGACCCACCTGCTCGCCAACGCGATGCGCCGGGTGGACCCCGGCGATGTCGAAGCGCTGCTGCGCGTGCTGCCCGGTTCCGAGTTCGAAGCGCCGCAAGGCCGGGTGCGCGTCGACGAGCACAACCATCATACCTACCTGAGGCCTCGCATCGGCCGCGGCGACGGCAAAGGCCAGTTCGAAATCCTGGAGGAAGCGCGCTCCTGGGTACGCCCCGACCCCTATCTGGTATCGCACACGCTGGAGGACTGGAGCGTGCGCGTCAAGCTGCAGACCGCCTGAGGTCCTTCGAAGCCATGCCGGCCGCGCCGCCCAAAACGGTCCGTGCGACGCCCGCGCTGCTGCGGGACTTGCGCCAGCTCCAGGTGGTGGTGTTCCATCCGGACGACTCCGACGGCCACGAACTCATCGGCCAACTGCACCGCATCGGCTGCCAGGTGCGAGCGTTCTGGCCGCCGCTCGACAAGCTGCCGGACGACACCGGCCTCGTCTTCTTCGCGGTGCGCCCCGATGCGCTGGCGGTGGAGCTGCCTTGGCTCAAGCGCGAACCGATACCGCCGGTGATCGCCGTGGTGAACTACGAAAACCCGATCATCATCGAGGCCGTGCTGCGCCTCAACGCCCAGGGCATCGTCGCCTCGCCGGTGAAATCCTTCGGCCTGCTGTCCGCGACGGTGGTCGCCCTGTCGCAATCCGAGCGGCTGCGCGAACGCGACCGCTACGTCGCCAAGCTCGAGCAGCGCCTGCAAGGCCTGCGCAAGCTCGGCAAGGCCAAGTCGATCCTGATGCTGACCCGCTCCATCGGCGAGGAGGAAGCGTATCGGCTGATCCGCGAACAGGCGATGGCGAAGCGGGTGACGACGGAGGAGATCTCGGACGCGATCATCAAGGCCAATGAGATCTTGGCGTTCGAAGGGAAGAGCTCGTGAATCCCTAGGCCGTTCAGTCCTTCGCGTTCTCCAGATCCTTCACCACCAGCGTTGAAAGGGGTCAGGTCTTGCATGACATCATTTCCACGTCTTCATCCGTGTTCGTCTGTCTTGACCGCCCGGCTCACCGTCGAATAGTGCACCCCGAAGTGCTCGGCGATCTGCTTCATGGTGTAGTCGCCTGAAGCGTAGGCCATGGCGATCGCTCGATCCCGATCATCGTCCGCTGCTTTCGCGAACGTCGAAAGCGGCTTGGCGACGGGCCGGCGCTGCAGGCGAGGTATCTCGCCCAGATCGGCCTCCTTGGGCGCCTTGCGCTGCAGCCGTTTAACGAACTCTTCGCTACCCAGATAGATCTGGTTGCGCAGGCTGTCCCAGATACTCGGTAGACCCATGCCGACCCGCACGAAGTCGATGTACATGTCCACCGCCCGGCTGCGCCGGGTAGCGAAGTGTCCGAGGATCCAATCGGTGTGCAGCCAGTGCGGTCGGTCGGCGCGTCCGACCGTCGCCCGGTAGGAACTCCAAGCCCATTGCTCCGGGCGCTTGACCATACCCGCCCGCACCGGGTTCAGGACGACGTAGCGGGACAATTCCAGCAGGTAGGCATCCTTCTCCACCAGGATGGCCTTGTAACGACCCTGGAAGACGTGGCCCACCCGGTCATGGGTGCGGTTGACGTACTGGGTGTAGACCCCGTTCAACTGGCGCATGCCTTGCGAAAGATTGGCCTCGGGGGTTTCGATGACCAGATGGTAGTGGTTGGTCATCTGGCACCAGGCGTGGCAGGCCCAGTTGAAGCGCTTGCAGACGGCTCCGAGAACGTCTAGCCAGGCGAGCCGGTCCTCGTCGTTCAGGTAGATGTCTTCGCGCCGGTCACCGCGGGAGGTCACGTGGTAGAGGCCGCCAGACAGTTCGATGCGCAGTGGGCGGGACATCGCCCTATACGTGAGGAATGATTGAATGCAAGACCTGACCCCTTTCACAAGACCTGACCCCGACCAAAGGGGGCTTCGAGGCCCCGCTTTCCCCTAGTCCTTCGCGTTCTCCAGGTCCTTCACCACCAGCGGCCGCACCATCTCCAGGGCGTCATGCAGCGTATCTTCGGGGAGATCATTCAGGCACTCGGCGAGAATGTCGCCGGCATCCCACGCCGCTTCCGGCAGCGACTCGGCGTCGAGATTGGCGATGAAGACAGATGCGGCGCCGACGGTGCGCAGGAGATTCTCGCGTTCGGCCATGAGGCCCTCGAGCTGCGCGCGCAGCATGGCCACTTCGTTGTCGGCATTGGTCTTGGTGTTGGGCATGGTGAATCCTCGGGTGGTGCCGCCCGCATCTTGCCACAGGGCGGGGCCGGCGGCGGCCCACGATGGGCGTCGCGGTACCGACCGGTTCTTCGGCCGGGCTGCGGAGAACTTGAAGCCTGGAGTCGGATCGGCGCCGGAACCCTCCCAGGCTCAGCGGGCACCGGGATCGCAGTTTGCTAGTGTTGCGCACCCGAGAGCGCGACCGACCAACCTGCCACACGAGGAGAACACGAACCATGGCTGACCATCCCGCAGGCCTCGTCACCATTCCCGCACGCGCCGGCAAGGCCGCCTACGTCCAGCGTGGCCAGTCGGTCCGCGTCGTCAACACGCACGGCAAGCAGGTGGTCGACACGTGGGCCTTCAACCACGCCGACCTCACCGAGTTCATGTCGATGGAGCACACGCGAGCGCACGCGCTCACGGTGTTTCCGACCACGGGCTCGACGCTGTACACGAACCGGCGCCGGCCGATCCTCACCTTCGTCGAAGACACTTCGGGCGGTATCCACGACACACTGATCGCAGCCTGCGACCGCTACCGCTACGAACTGCTCGGGTGCAAGACCTATCACGAGAACTGCACGGACAATCTCGCCGCGGGCTTGAAGCAGCTGGGCCTCACGCCGCCCGAGACGCCCTCACCCCTGAACCTCTTCATGAACATTCCCGTGGGCCCGAACGGCTCGGTCTCGTTCGAACCGCCCGTCTCCACCGTGGGCTCTTACGTGACACTGCGGGCCGAGATGGATCTGGTGATCGCTTTTTCGGCCTGCCCGCAGGACATCATTCCCATCAACGGCGTCGACTGCAAGCCCACCGAAGCGCATTTCGAAGTCGTTTCCTAGAGGGGCACCGAGCATGACCCTGCAAGCGCGCACCGCCGGCCTCGACCGCGCCGACCTGTCGGCCCGGACCATCGACTTCGATGCGATTCCGATCGTCGACATCGCCGGGCTATGGTCCGCGGATCTCGCGGACCGGCAGACGGTGGCCGACGCCATCGGTGCGGCCTGCCGCAACGTCGGCTTCCTCTATGTCACCGGCCACGGCGTGCCGCAATCCCGGATCGACGAGGTGTACCGCGTGGCCAGCGCGTTCTTCGACCTGCCACGCGAATACAAGCTGCGTTACGACTCCAACCGGTTGCAGCGCCATCGCGGCTACGTCGCCCTGGGCGATCTCGCGGCCGACCCGCACGACCAGGCGGCCTTCGACCTCCAGGAAGCCTACGAGGTTTCCCTCGAATTGCCGGCCACGGATCCCGACCATGTCGCCGGCAACATCATGTACGGTCCCAACGTCTGGCCCGACGAGCCGCCCGAGTTTCGCGAGATCGTCTACGCCTACTACGAGACGGTGCTGACGGTGGGCCGCCGACTGTTCCGCGGCTTCGCGCTCGCGCTCGATCTGCCCGAGGACTACTTCGACGACAAGATCGACAAGCCCATGGGCCAGCTGCGCGTGGTGCAGTATCCGCCGCAACCCGAGCCGATCGACCCGAGGCACATCGGCGTTTCCGCGCACACCGACTACGAATGCTTCACGATCCTTGCCACCAGCGCACCAGGCCTGCAGGTGCGGAACCGGGCCGGAGAATGGATCGATGCCCCACCGATACCCGGTGCCTTCGTGATCAACATCGGCGACATCATGGAACGCTGGACCAACGACATCTTCACGTCGACGGTGCATCGAGTCATCAACCGCACCGGCGCCAAACGCTACTCGTTGCCGTTCTTCTTCGGTGCGAACCACGACACCGTGGTCACCTGCCTGCCCACCTGCCGGAGTGCGGACCGCCCCGCGCGCTACCCCGTGACCACCGCGGGCGAGTGGACGGTGGCCAACATCACGGCGGCATACTCGTACCGCAAGCCCAAGGGCGCTTGAGACCACACCGCCCGGACGGCACCAATTGAGAGCGTGGCCGCCAACTGGCGCCCTCTCACGGTGCGGACATTTCGCACCGCGGAGCGGCTCGCGTCCGGACTCGGCATGACCCGGCGGGCGTCAGGTTGCTGCAACCCCCTGTTTTCAAGAGCCGGGATGCCGTGAACGCACCGCATTCGGCAGCCTGGCATCGCGATTGCGATGAGGACGGCAGACGGTGAGCGGTCTTGTATCTCGCGATGCAGGACTTTCGTCGAGGACAGCTAGGGTTCCGGTTTCCGCAGTCGGGGAGATGCCTGGTCCGAGAGCGGTCCGGCCTCGAGTCGAGGCTCCACGGAGGGACAAAAGCCCGGGAGAGCGAGACTGCTCTCCATGGTTTCAACCTCCAGGAGATTCGACATGCTTTCTCGACGCGCCCGCCATCTCTGTTTCACCATCTCCTCCTCTTTTCTGGGCGCCGCGTGCGCCCTCTTTTCTTTCGGCGCGTACGCCGCGGCGACAGTCAAGATCGGGACGGTGATCTGGATCGGCTACGGCCCGTTCTACGTGGCGGACCAGCTCGATCTCTACAAGAAATCGGGTATCAAGGTTGCGACGCAACTGTTCAACGACCCGGCGCTGATTCCGCCGGCAGTCACCGGCGGATCGGTCGACGGCGGCATGGTCACCTACGACCAGGTCATCAGCTCGGTGTCGAAGGGTTCGACCATGCGCGTGGTCGCCCCCATCGACTACTCGAACGGCGGTGACGCGATCGTCTCCACCAAGGAGATCACCTCGGTCAAGCAGTTCAAGGGACAGAAGGTGGCGTACAACCCGCTGTCCCCTTCCGACTTTCTCCTGTCGTACGCGCTGCAGAGCAACGGCATGTCCGAGAAGGACGTGAAGCCGGTCAACATGAGCCCGGAAGGCGTTCCGGCCGCCATGGCCTCCGGCGGCGTGAAGGTCGGCGTCACCTACGAGCCGAGTGTCTCCGAGATCGTCGGTATGGGCGAGGGCAAGAAATTCCACGTGGTGTTCTCGTCGAAGGACGCACCCGGGCTCATCACCGACGTGCTCGTCTTCAAGAAGGAATACATCGCGAAGAACCCCGGCGTCGTGAAAGCGCTGATCCAGGGCTACGTCGACGGTCTCGAGTACATGAAGAAGAACCCCAACGAAGCCGCCAAGGTGATCGGCAAGGTGATGGGCATCTCCGACAAGGAAGTGCTGGAGCAGATGACGGGCGTCTACAACATGACCTTCGACGAGTTCCCGGCAGTGTTCGAGAAGTCCACCAAGACCACGTCCCTGTACGGCAGCGGCGCGGTGATCTCGAAGATCCTGAAGTCGAAGGGTGAGATCAAGACCATCCCGAAGACGGAAGACACCTACGACGATTCGGTCCTCAAGTCCATGGGCGCGAAGTAGCCGCGCCGGAAGGAGCACGGGCATGGCGCAGAAGCTGTTTCGTTCCCCGGCCGGCGTGTGGCCCAACACGCTGGCGCTCAGTTACACGCTGGTCGGCTACGCCACGGGTGTGTGGCTGCTCACCGTGCCGCCCTGGTGGCTCAACCTCCTGGGCGTGCTCCTCACCGGACATGCTCTCGTCTACGCCGCGTACTACATCCACGAGTTCGCCCATCAGTCGATCTTCCGCACGGCCGAGGCGAACAACCGCTGGGGCACGGTGATGACCTGGATCACCGGAAGCTGCTACGCGCCGTTCGCTGCGCTGCGCCGCAAGCACATGCGGCACCACCTGGACCGCGCGGACGTGGTGACGCTGGACTACAAGGCGTTGCTGGCGCGTTCGCCACGCTGGGCGCAGCGGCTGGTGCTCGCGCTCGAATGGGCCCACGTGCCCGCGGTGGAACTCATCATGCACGGCTACGTGATGCTGCTGCCGTTCCTCAAGGCGGATCGTGCGAACGAGCGGCCACGCCTCATCGCCACCATCGTCGTCCGCGGCGCGCTGTTTGCGCTGCTCGGATGGCATGCCCCGAAGGCGCTCGTGCTCTACGCGATCGCCTACATGATCATGCTGCACGTGCTGCGGTTCGCTGACGCGTTCCAGCACACCTACGACGCATTCGCGGTGCTGGAAGGCGGCGACATTCCGAACGACAAGGTGCGCGACCGCGAGTACGAACAGGCCAACACCTACTCGAACCTCGCTTCGCTCTCGCACCCCATGCTCAACCTGCTGATGCTCAACTTCCCGTACCACAATGCGCATCACGAGCGGCCGATCGTCCCGTGGCACGAGCTGCCGAAACTGCATGCGCAGTTGTTCCCGGTCGACTACCGCCAGGTGATCCCGATGGTGGAGTTGCTGAAGGGCTACCACCGCGATCGCATCCGCCGCATCGTCGCGGACGACTACGGCCAGGTCGGCGACGGTCCCGGCAAGGCCGACAGGTTTCTCGGCGCAGTCGGCGTGTCGTTCCTCACGGCCGTGTAGGATGAAACTGCCCCCACGCTCCCTGCGGTCTCGCGTCCACGGTTGGGCCTGCAGGCCCAACCGCTTCGTCAGGCACGCGACAGTCCGCAGGGACTGTCGCGTGTCCGGACTCAGCCCCTCCGGGGTGCGTCAGCGGCTTGGGACGGCCCTGCGCCACCCACCTCATGGCTTGTTGCGAGAGGGCCTGTGCGCCCCGGCTACGCCGGCCGCTGGCCCATCGCGAGGTCGCACACCGTACTGACATGATCCGCTACGGGCTAGAAGGCGTCCCGGTCATGGTCACGGGCGCGGCGAACGGTATCGGCCTGGGGCTCGCGCGTGCCTTCGCGGCGCAGGGGGCACAACTGGCACTGGTGGACCGGGACCTTGCCCGCCTCAAGGTCGCCACGGACGAACTGCCTGCCGCGCGTGCTTTCGCCTGCGATCTTGCCAACGATCAATCGGTGGCAGTGCTGAGCGAGGCGATCCGCGAGCAGTTCCCCGAACTGCGCGTCCTCGTGAACAACGCGGGCGCCGAATATCCCACGCCGCTCGACGATCCGGCGCCGGACGCCATGAAGCGCTGGCAGGGATTGCTCGACAACAACGTGACTTCCATGGCGCGCCTCACCCGCGCGTTGCTGCCGTGCATGCGCGGCGGCGCCAGCATCATCAACCAGTCATCCATCTGGGGCCTGTCGGCCATCGCCGATTTCTCGGCCTATGTCGCAAGCAAGCACGCCGTCATCGGGCTCACTCGCGCGCTCGCGTGGGAACTGGCGCCACGCGGCATTCGCGTCAACGCCGTGTGTCCGGGATGGATCCGCACCGACTCCTCGCTGCGTTCGCTCACCGCGATGGCACGAGCGTCCGGTCGCAGCGAAGCTGAAGAGCTGGGCGACATCCTCGCCAACCAGCCGGTCCGCGAATTCCTGACACCAGCCGAGATCGCCGGCACCTACCTGTTCCTCGCCTCCGACGACGCCCGCCCGATCACCGGCCAGGCACTGGTCGTGAGCAACGGCGAGTTGATGCATTGACGGTGCACCCATGCCGCTGACCCTGCAGCTCGCCAACAAGACCGCGCTCGTGACCGGCGGTGCCACGGGCATCGGGCGCGCGACCGCGCTGGCACTCGCCGCGGCGGGAGCGCGCGTCGCCGTGAATCACTTGCCTGCCGATTCGGCCAAGGCCGACGCGGTCGTCACATCGATCCGCGCAACCGGCACCCTGGGGCTCGCGGTCGCCGGCAGCGTCGCCGATGCGAAAGAAGTCGCGGAAGTCGTGCGCGCCACGGAAGTCGCACTGGGTCCGATCGACATCCTCGTCAACAACGCCGGCGTGATCCA